>NZ_JBWJOZ010000020.1:0-1234 GCF_056393115.1 Stenotrophomonas sp. Steno-Z10-BAI
TGAATCGCCCAGGGTTTTGTAGACAGTCGTCAGCCGTTTAGTGCGTACTGCTTCTCGAACTCTACCGGGGACAGCCCGTCGTTGGAACTGTGCCGCCGTTTTGGGTTGTAGAACATCTCGATGTACTGGAAGACGTCGGCCCGTGCCTCGTCGTGATTGCTGTAGATCCTCCGCTTAATACGCTCCCGCTTCAGTAGCTGGAAGAAGCTCTCCATCGCTGCGTTGTCATGGCAGTTTCCTCGTCGACTCATGCTGCACACGATGTCGTGCTCGCGCAGGAAGCTCTGCCAGTCTTCGCTGGTGAACTGGGTTCCCTGGTCGGAGTGAAGCAGAAGCCCGGGGCTTGGCTTGCGCCGCCACACTGCGGCCAATAGCGCCTGCAAAACCAGGTCCGTATGTTGAGTTGGTCGGGTTGCCCATCCAACGACCTGACGCGAAAACAGATCAAGCACTACCGCCAAGTACAGGAAGCCGTCGTACGTGCGGATGTAGGTGATGTCCGTGACCCACGCGCGATTTGGCTCATTGACTTTGAAGCCGCGAGCCAGAACGTTCTTGGCGACTGATCCAACAGGGCCGCTCAATGGGCGTGGTCGCCGACCGTAGCCGACCATTGCCCGCAGCCCCTCGCTCTTCATCAAGCGTGCCACGCGATGACGACTACACGTCTCGCCAAGCTCGCGCAGATCTGTGGTCACTTTGCGGTGGCCATACACAGAGCCGCTTTCCAGCCAGCTGTGCTTGATTAGGCCGAGCAATCGCTGATCGTCCTTGTCGCGAGCGCTTGCCGGCTCTTTTAGCCAGGCGTAGTAGCCACTGCGATGGACGCCAAGCATCCGACACATCGCCGCGAGGCCGAACTCATCTGCGTGTTGCTTCATGAAGGCGTACTTTGCTCTTACCCCTTTGCAAAGTACGCGGCGGCTTTTTTTAGGATGTCTCGCTCTTCAGTGACCCTGCGTAGCTCAGCCTTGAGGCGGCGCACTTCCGCGTTCTGGTCCTGCTCGACACGCCGGCCAACATCGCCTTTGCCTTGTTGCCGCTTCCAGCCGTAAAGACTGTGGATCGACACGCCCAGTCGCTCGGCAACCTCCGCTACCGGACGGCCGTACTCAACAATCTGCCGTACCGCCTCGATCTTGAACTCATCGGTGTACCGCTTCGTGCTCATAACCACCTCCGCCTAAGCCATAGTTTATGGCTGCGAGGTGTCTACGGAACCCTGGGCGATTCA
>NZ_JBWJOZ010000021.1:0-1199 GCF_056393115.1 Stenotrophomonas sp. Steno-Z10-BAI
GATCGCATCGCGCCAAGTCGCCTACGAGCGCTATAGGAATCTGTTCTACGTGGCGGTTTCAAGGCCGCGGAAGCGCCTTGCGCTTCTCTTCACTCATAAGCTCGATCCGGCGGCAGTCGCCACGCTGCAGCATTGGTTCTCCGGCCATTCAGTCGAGGATTTGGGCTTCAGCCTGTGAAGGCTGCCCGCCAGTCGGATCATCCTGATTGCTGTGCCGGCAGTTGCCAGTCATCTAGAAGCGTGCCCCGCACTAGTTCCGGCGGTTGCACCGGCCACTCTAGATGCCCTTGTGTGGACTCTTCTTTTTCTGCGTCAGCCCCAAGTCAACCTCCGGGAGCGGACAATTCAGTTCGGCCTCGGACATTCCTTTCAGATGCGCGTTGTACTGCCAGATGACGAACTGACCCATCAGTCCTTCATTCTCTCGCCTTAGGCGGCCGTTTTCCGCCTCCAAGCGAACAATCCGTTCGCCTGCTGCGCGCAACGAGGATGGCAAAGGCACTGGCAACGCATCTGACCGCACCCGCGCCTTGGCCAGTTCAAACGCTTCCCGGATTCTCATCGAACGATAGAGTGTCTGGCGCACCGGCTGAAGGCCTAGGCGCTTTTGGCAGGCCTCGACCAACGCCTCCCAGGTCAGGCCCGATTTCCACCCATCGAGAATCTCGACAACGCGCTGGACATCGCGATCTCGCAGATGTCTACCCATTGTCAAGCATCCCGGTCTGTCCGTCTGCAGGAGGCAGTGCGAGGGAGCGCTTTCGAAGCGCCCTGCGCACAGGACTGAACTCCTGGTTGGCCCTGAGCCTGATCAAGGTGCCATCTGGAACCTGCGCGGACTGCATAACCTCGATCAGTTGCGCGAGCCTTTGCTGCGTCATTTGGTGCGTCTCGAACCAGCGATCCGCTCCCGCGGTGCCATTGGCGATCTCGGACGAAGCGCGCTCCACCAGCGCGTTCACCTGCATCAGCCGCTCTTGCATTCTCGCCAACCGCCGATCGCCCTTCACGCACATCTGCTCACTGCAGTTCAGGCAGTCCCGGAAGCGCTGGCACGGCGCCATGACGAAATCGTGGACGCAATAGCCGTATTCGGTGACGTGCGCAGTCGGGACCAGCAAGAGGTCAAATTCCTGCCGGGTCATTGGAACCTTGTCCGCCAGCAGCTTCAGGTTGCTATCCACGACCGAATCTGTCTT
>NZ_JBWJOZ010000022.1:0-1158 GCF_056393115.1 Stenotrophomonas sp. Steno-Z10-BAI
CTAAGGATGCTCTGAACAAATCCTTCGGCGACAATAGCGCAAGGTTCGACGGATGACGACGATGCAGCTGAGCTTCGGGGACGCGGAACACACGGGCAAGCGCAAGAAGACGCGGCGCGAGGTCTTCCTGGCGGAGATGGAGCAGGTGGTGCCCTGGAACGCGCTGTTGGCGTTGATCGTTCCGCACTACCCGAAGATGGGCCAGCGTGGCCGACAGCCGTATCCGCTGGCGACGATGCTGCGCATTCACTTCCTGCAGCAGTGGTACGCGCTGAGCGACCCGGGCATGGAAGAGGCGCTGTACGAGATGCCGGTGATGCGCCGCTTCGCCCGCCTGGGTGGACTGGACAACATTCCCGACGAGACCACGATCCTCAATTTCCGACGGCTGCTGGAAACGCATGATCTGGCGCCGCAGATCCTGGAGCGGGTGAACGGGCACCTGGCACGCAAGGGCCAGAGCCTGAAAGCAGGGACGATCGTGGATGCCACGATCATCGCGGCGCCCAGCTCGACGAAGAACAAGGACGGCGAGCGTGACCCGGAGATGCACCAGACGAAGAAGGGCAACCAGTGGCACTTCGGGATGAAGGCGCACATTGGCGTGGACGAAGAGTCGGGCCTGGTGCACCACGTGGAATGCACGGCGGCGAACGTGAACGACGTGACGCAGGTGCACAAGCTGCTGCACGGCAAGGAAGACACGATTACAGGCGACAGCGGCTACACCGGTGCGGACAAGCGCGAGGAGTTGCAAGGCGTGGAGGCTGCGTTCTGGATTGCCGAGAAGCCGTCGAAGCTCCGTTCGATGAAGAACACGCGCGAGCGCAAGTACGCCGAACGCTGGGAGCACTTCAAGGCCAGCATTCGGGCGAAGGTGGAGCACCCGTTCCGGATGGTGAAGCGTCAGTTCGGCTACACCAAGGTGCGTTACCGCGGCCTGGCGAAGAACACGGCGCAGGTGCTGACGTTGTTCGCGCTGTCGAACCTGTGGATGGCGCGGCGACGTTTGCTGCAGCCGTCGGGGTAAATCCGTCTGGTGGACGGGGAAACCCGTCGAAAGCCGCCAGAAATGGCGCAATTTTGATCAAATCGAGGTCGATCGAGCGCTCGACGCTGAAATCCAAGCTTCAGGGCGCTTTGATCAGACCTTCCCTA
>NZ_JBWJOZ010000003.1:0-471634 GCF_056393115.1 Stenotrophomonas sp. Steno-Z10-BAI
AAGTAACGCTGTGTCCACGGTCAAAATGGTGCCAAATACGACAATAGCTAGTTACTATCGCAAGTCGACCCGTCAATAGACGGGCTAATGACTAAAGAGATAGGAACAGGGATGAACTATTGGTGGGTTAACCAGAATAAGACCTTCAAGATCGCGCTGAACGGTGGCTACTTGTGGTCACCTAAGCAGCGGAGCGACGGCGGCCGGAGTGAGTTCTACGACAACATGACGAAGGTCCAGCCAGGTGACATCGTCTTTTCGTTCGTGGACACCTACATCCAAGCACTGGCGGTTGTCGTGGAGCCGCATAAGAGCCGAGATAAGCCCGCGGAGTTCAAGACGGCGGATCCCAATTGGACGGAGAAGGGCTGGTACGTCAAGGTTGATTACACCTTGCTGGAGAACAAGGTCCGACCTCGTGATCGCATGGATCTCTTGGCCCCCCTGCTGCCAGACAAGTACTCACCCCTCCAGCCCAACGGAGACGCGAACCAGGTGTACCTGGCTCATATCTCTCCTTCGTTGGCTAAAGCGCTCCTTTCACTTATCGGTGAAGAAGGTGAGGAGAAGCTCGCCGAGGCAGCAGCGGCCATGATTTGTCAGGACAAGAATCTGACGGTCACGGAGAAGGAGCAGCTGATCAAGGCCCGTAGGGGACAAGGTCTATTTCGCCGCCGTGTGAGCGCCACCGAGGTTCGTTGCCGTGTCACCGGTATAGACGATGAGCGATTTCTGACAGCGAGCCACATCAGGCCTTGGTCGAAGAGCGACAATGAGGCGCGGCTTGACGGCAACAACGGGCTGATGCTCTCGCCTCACATTGATCGACTGTTCGACAAGGGATATATCTCCTTCGACGATCTTGGTGACCTTTGATTAGCGCTCAGCTGCCTGCGGAGGTCAAATCCAAGTGGGATCTGGGTCAGGTCGCGGTTACGAAGCCTCTGTCCGAGCAGCAACGGCTCTATATGGCCTATCACCGAAGCGAGATCCTACGGAAGTAATCGGCCGCTGATAGGAATTGCCAGGGCTGCAGATTTGAGACGGAGGGAGGGCTGCGAAGCGGCCCTCTGCTAGGCCGCTGTCGATCTCTACGTCAACGGCGGTTGCAGCCAAGCGTCATGGTTCTTCCGTGCTGCCAACGTAGCCATTCCCATCATCAGCGCTAAGCCGCAGCCGAGCATGCCGGCCGTGAGGGAGATCGGTATGCCCTTTATCAGCGCCCAGAGTGCGATAACGGAAGCAGGGGCAACTCCCAACATCCCAAAAGACAGCCACGCCTTTCGCGTGCTCGCGTCGGTTCGCATCACGGCGGCCGTCTTCGCGGCAGTGATGCGTGCATCCAAGCCCTTCAGCTCCGCAGCTCGGTACTGACCCTCTGCGCTTAGTCGGCCTAGAACGACTGGATGGGCGCAAAAATGATGAATGGTGTAGCGATGCGTGCCACAGCTGCCGCCATTTGCCGGCTCGCTGCCGGTGGTGGTGTAGTACTTCATGAGCGCTAAACCACTGGCACCTAGTGCTTTTGCATGCAGCAGTGCCTCCAAGCGCGCCGCATCAGGTGACTCGCGACTGCTGCTGTGTACCGTCCAAAGCGACGACTCCAGCGTTTCCCAATCTTGGAACGTGGGGCCACGGGAATGCAGGATTTCATTAGGGGTAGTCCACCGGTCAGCTTCCACCACCTCCAACGTGCGGATGGCCATCGCGCGGTAGCCCTTAGGAGATGCGGCTTCATCGAATCTTACCCGCAGGCCCTCTATGGGTGCCTGCGTTCCGACGAACTGGGATTGATGTGCGAAGTAGTCGCGGCCGTCGTCGCCGCGAATAAAGCCATAGCCCTTGCTGGGCAGAAAGCTGCGGAGGGTACCTTCCATGGTGGCGTGCCTGACTCGTGTTGTGTCGCAGCCATATCGGCCGGTACCGCGCTGGCTTGAGCCGTGTGCACAGATCTGCCTGAGTGACGGCGAGGTCTAAACCGTGCGGTGTCCACGCAACAGCAGACAGCTGGCACAGCACTCGCTCGCCGGTATCCGCCGCAGTGCAGCGCTCAACGCTTTGCGCGATGCCGGGTGCGCACCGAATCCATGCAGTAGCAAGGTGACGGCCAGCCCACAGCAGGATACCCCGGACTGGCTGGGCCCTGCGCCCGCATCAGTGTCCGGCGTGATCTCACGACAGTCCATGTACCGGTTCCCAGTGTCGACGATGCCCCATGACAACTATCGTCCTGGGGTTTCGCAGATCCTGAGATAGTGTCCTCTGATTCCTCCCTCTGACCCCTGAATGCTCCGGCCGGCACCAGTCAGCCCCGTGCACGCCACGTCAGCAACACCGCGCTTTCTTTCACGGCTCACCCAACCCCCTCTCCCTAGGATCGAACATTCCTTCCCCATCGCTCCAAGGAGTTCCCATGGCTGCTTCCCGCGTTCGTCTGCACGTTGAAGATTCCGGTGGTACCGGCCGCCCGGTGGTGCTGATCCATGGCTGGCCGCTGTCGGCCGAATCGTGGAAGGCCCAGGTCCCCGCGCTGCGCGAGGCGGGGTACCGCGTGGTGGCTTACGACCGCCGTGGTTTCGGGCGCTCGGACAAGCCGTCCGATGGTTACGAGTACGACACGCTCGCCGATGATCTGGCCGGTGTGATCGAGGATCTGGATCTGAAGGACGCCACCCTGGTCGGCTTCTCCATGGGCGGTGGTGAAGTGGCGCGCTATGTCGCCAAGCACGGCGAATCGCGCCTGCACAGCGTGGTGTTCGCCTCGGCGGTGCCGCCCTACATGCTCAAGACCAGCGACAACCCCGAGGGCCCGCTGACCCAGGAAAAGGCCGATGAGATGCGCGAAGGCCTGGAGAAGGACCGCGACACCTTCTTCGATGGCTTTACCAAGGATTTCTTCAGTGCCAACGGCGAGCTCAAGGTCAGCGAAGAAAAACGCCAGGCCGCGATCAAGCTGTGCCAGCAGTCCGACCAGACCGCCGCGCTGGGCTGCATGAAGGCGTACGGCACGACCGACTTCCGCGGCGACCTCAAGAAGGTCACGGTGCCGACCCTGGTGCTGCACGGCGACAGCGATGGCACGGTCCCGTTCGAGGGCTCGGGCAAGCGCACCCATGCGGCCATCGCGGGCAGTGAAGTGGTGGTCCTGAAGGACGCGCCGCACGGCTGCAATGCCAGCCATGCCGATGCGTTCAACAAGGCACTGTTGGACTTCCTGAAGAAGTAAGTCGCAGGTCGCTCTCCGCCCTGCGCACCCGGCACGTTGAGATCACGTGTCGGGCGTTCTTGTACGCTGTACCCGCTGAGCTGGAATCCAGCGCCCGCCCATACGAGATCGTCCATGCGCCAGTCCCAGACACCGCCCTGGAAGAAGCCCAGTCCCAATGGGAAGAAGAAGTCGCAGCCGCTCTCCGAGGCGCAGAAGAGCGCGGCCCGTCAGCGCGCCGAGGAAAACGGGCGGCGCTATCCTAATCTGGTCGACAACATGTGGGCGGCTAAACTGCCACGCGGCAGTTGATCGCTCGCGCTTCTATGCTTTCTCGTTGTGGCACAGCTGACTAATAGGCGACAACCCGTCCACGGTCGGTGGCGCATCCCCAAGGTATACATCCGACTGTCTCTGTGGGGACAGTAGTGGGTACATGTACGATGCAATTCACCCAAGGTGCGAAGCTTCCGGTTGTACCTGCCGAGTAGTATCGAGATACTCTGTAGACACAACGCCTGTTGTCGACGCCAATCAGGGCCTCCGCGTTGCCGGCGCGGGTTGTGCGAAAACGAACGCTACCGTGAGCGCGGAAGTTCTCACTCACTCCCACGTTGCCAGACGGCGCGTAGGCGAACACGTAGTCCGCTGAGCGGTCGTCATGCAAAAGCGTTCCTTCTGACGATGATGTCGACTCTGGATCCTGCTCCAGTCGGGGCACGGGGAGATCTTCGTCGTCGTCTTGTTCGCATGACCAACCTCCGATTGCATCGGGGCCGCTTAAAATGCCTTCGCCTTGGCCCGCTGTCATTCCATCCTGCTCACATAGTGCGTGGTGGTACAACTGGGTCGCGATTGATTGCTCTGAGAAAAAATAGGAAAAGGAGCCATCTGGATTGGGTCGAAGCTTCTGCTCCACAGGGAGTAAACCGCCGTCCAGATCAGACCATTGTGCGGTGCGCACGATGCGCTTGGTGCCGTCGCGCTCTTGGGTGTGTTCATCACGATAGGCAGCGGGCGGGGGCGTGACCGGCATGGTGACTGCTGCGGAAAGTAGAAGAATAAACATGGGCATCGGCGTTCTCTGGTGAACGAGCTCAGCTCGGTCAGATCATGCTGCCCACTATCATTTTCTTGAACTGTGCGCTGCTCTACGCATTAGACAGACGTAACGCACTAAGACCTATCTATTGTTTCTGTTGTAAAGATAATCCCAATCTGCTCGACAACATGTGGGCGGCCAAACTGCCACGCGGCAGTTAATCAGCACCCTGCTCAGCGCTTGACCGCGAGCACCCCATCCATCGCCAGCTCGGCCTTGAAGCCTGCTTTTTCCAGCCGCTTGGCGACCTCGCGCGGTACATCGCGGCCGCTGGTCAGCTTGTTCGGCGCACCGGTGTAGTGGAACATCCGGCCGCCCTTGCGGATGACGCGTGCGAGCTCGTCATAGAACACCTGTGAATACAGCTCACCGGCGATGCCGAAGCGCGGCGGATCGTGCAGGATCGCATCGACCGAGGCAGTCTCCAGCCCTTCAATCTCCTGCGACACGTCACCTTGGCTCAGCGCCAGCCGACCCCCGCTGCTTTCCGCGTCCGGATCCGGCGACCACGGGTTGAGCGTGCGCAGCCACAGCACGTCCGGATTCTTCTCGAACGAGCGGATACGGGTCACCCCACCTTCCAGGCAACACGCGGCGAAGTAGCCCAGGCCGCCACAGGTATCCAGAACGGTTTTGCCGGCCGGCGCGATCAGCGCGACCTTGCGGCGGGCATCCTCGAACGGGGAGACCTGCGCGCTGGGCAGCATCTTGATGCCGTCGATCTCGAACGTCGGCGCGTCCCAGTCGGTCGGCACCAGCTTGATCAACGCCGAGCCGAAGCGCGAGATGGCCAGGAACTCCTCGCCATCCCAGTAGTACAGGGTGCGGTCCTTGGTCTTGCCGGGATAGGCATAGGTCTCCCCCTTCCACTGCCAGTGGTCGGCCGCCAGCGTGGCGGTGCCGGTGGAGCGGCCGAGGTCGAGCGAGCCGGTCCATTCCCCGGTGCCGGCATCGCGGGCGCGGGTCAGGCTCTCGGCGAGCGGGCGGGTCAGCAGGGGGCCGGTGTAGTGGGGCACGGGATCTAAGTCCGCGGCGCGAGCGCCAGACGGTATGGCAGTCAGGGGTGGGCATCGTACCTGAGAAGCCGCTGGCCGGCCGTCATGGGGCCCCGAGCTGCGGGGATTCCGACCCACGTGTGGGCGGGTATCCGAGGCGCCGGCGGGGAGTGCGCTGATCGAACTGCGCAGGGACGCTTCGGATACTTGGGTCATGTCCTACGACCACATCCTCTGGCCGACCGGTACCACCTATTTCTTCAGCGCGCACCTGCGCGATCGCAGCAGCAGCCTGCTGGTGGAACAGGCGCAGATCCTGCGGCTGGCGTTCCGGGTGGCGCAGCAGGCGCGGCCGTTCCGGATCAACGCGATCGTGGTGCTGCCAGACCATCTGCACGGCGTGTGGACGCTGCCGGAGGGCGACGAGGAGGGCCATCGCCGCTGGGCGCAGATCCAGGCGATCTTCGACCGCCAGCTGCCGATGACTGATCCACGGCTGCAGCTCCGGCGTGATCGCAGCCTGCGGCCGCTTTGGCACAACGCCTTTCGCGAGCATCGGATCGTAGATGCCGAGGACCTGCAGCGGCATGTGGCGTATGTGCATCACAACCCGGTCAAGCACGGGCATGTGCGTGACGCGACGCAATGGCCGTACAGCTCGATCCATCGCGGCCGCCGCGAGTCGGAAGAGCCATGTTGAAGTACGGGGATGGGATCCCCGCCTGCGTGGGGTTGCGGGTGGGGCGATGCAGGGGATGGGTGTTGCGGGCCGGGCCACCGGTGCGGGCGGTCGGTCGGTCGCCGCCGGTATCAGTGGCTCGGTGGGAGGGGGAAACAGGCATTGGCCATCAGGGGCACTTCACCGGAAAGACCGGCCCGGCGCCGATCAGGACCAGTGCCATGTAGTCGCTGTCCTTTGCTTTGCCTTTGAGTGTGGCGCCCGGGTTGAACTTGAAGATGCCGAAGCCGCCACCGGGGCGCACCAGGGCCTTATTGATCTGGTCGGCTTCGTCGCGGAAGAACTGGGCGATCTCGGCACGGCTGGATTCCTGCAGCGGCGTGGCGTCGCGCTGCCATTGCTCATCGCGGTTGAAGGACACGTAGTACTGGCCCTGCTGCTGCTCGATACGGAACTCCGCGGGCTTGCGCGCGTGGGTGGCATAGCAGCCGAGCATTGGATCGGAGGAGAACACGCCGGCGCTGTTGTCGTTGCCGCAACCGGTCAGCAAGAGCGGGGACAGGAGGAGCAGGCTGGAGAACAAGCTGGGCAACAAGCGCATGGCGGTTCCTGTCGGCGGATGTTGACGGCATTGTCCAACACGGCATGAAAAGATCCCGTCTGTGTGTACCGCGGGCGATGGTGTACGGTGATGCGATTCTCAGGAGACACCCCGTGCTGCCCGATTCTCCGCAAGCGCCGCGCTCACCGTCGACGGTGCCGATCTCGGCCCAGCGACTGCCGCTGCTCGGCCTGGTCAGCTTCCTCGGCCTCCCCGTCGGTGCCGCCGCCGCCCACATCGCCACCGCTGCCAACCACGGGGTCACCGCGGGGGCCAGCACCACAGGCGTCTCCATCGGCGTACTCGCCTCGGCCGCCGTGGGTCTGATCGCCACGGTGGGCTCGCGCGTCCGTCAGGAGCGCTGGCCGTGGCTGGGCATCATCGGCGCGGTGCTCAGTGCTGCGCCGCTGGTGCTGTTCCTGGTCGGGATGATGTTCAAGCACTGAGGCAGCCAGTGAGGCACGGCTGCCGACGTGGCCACTCCGTGCGGTGGTGCGTCGATCAAGCAGGCAGCGCTGCGTCCAGGCGGTGTACTTCCACGGTCACGTGCACCAGCTCTTCATGCACAGACAGCGCCTCACGGATCTGATCGGCACTGAGCGGATCGGCGCTCACCAGGCTGGCCACGACCGCGTACTTGCCGCGGCCTACCTGCCAGACGTGCAGGTCGGACAGCTGCGCCGACCACGGCCCCTGTTCGATCACCTCGCGTACCTCCGCCACCACCGGCGCGTCCATCTGCGCATCCAGCAACACGCGGCTGGTGTCGCGCAGCAGGCCGATCGCCCAGACGGTGACCAGTACTGCGCCCACCAGGCCCATCACCGGGTCCAGCCACGCTGCCCCCCAGACCTTGCCGCCGATCAGGGCGGCGATCGCGAGCACCGAGGTGGCGGCGTCGGCGATGACGTGCAGGTAGGCCGAGCGCAGGTTGAGGTCCTGTGTGCCATGGGCGCCATGACCGTGGTCGTGGTGGTCTGCGTGACCGCCGTGACCGCTCTGCTCATGCGCGTGGTGGTGCCCATGCCCATGGTGTTGGCCATGCGGGTGATGCCCGTGGTCATGGTTGTCGCGCAGCCACCATGCGCACAGCAGATTGACCGCCAGCCCGACCACCGCGATCGCAATGGCCTCGTTGTAGTGGATGGCACTGGGCACGAACAGCCGCTGCCCGGACTGCACGGCCATCAGCAGCGCGACGCCGAGCAGGGCAATGGCACTGGTGTAACCCGCCAGGATCTCGACCTTCCAGGTGCCGAAGGTGAAGCGATGGTCGTGTGCATGGCGGCGTGCGAAACCGTACGCGAACACAGACAGCCCCAGCGCCAGTGCGTGCGAGCTCATGTGCCAGCCGTCGGCGAGCACGGCCATGGAGTTGAACCACCACCCGCCGATGATCTCCACGATCATCATCGCCGTGGTCAGCCAGAGCGCGCGCTGCGTGCTGCGCTCGGCCAGGGGATTGCCACCGTCGAAGCGATGGGTGTGGCGGCGGGCGTCGGCGGCAGCGTTGAGGATCATGGGGCAATCCAACCATTGGACTATACCCCCATAGGGTATATGCTCCGGCCCCATGTCGCACGTTCAACACCACCGCAGACCCTTGCTCGCCCGGGTCCGCCGCATGGCGGGCCAGGTCGCCGCACTCGAAGCCTCCCTGCAGTCGGCCGAGGCCGATTGCACCGATGTCCTGATGCAGGCCTCGGCCGTGCGCGGGGCGGCACACGCACTGTTGATGGCGCTGCTCGATGAGCACCTGCAGGAGCACGTGGTCGGCCCAGACGATCCGGTCGAGCGCGCGGCCGAGGCCCAGGTGCTGGTCAAGCTGCTGCGCGCCTACGGCAAGTAGGCGACGCAGCGCTCGCGCCGGCTCAGTGCCGGTGCCGCCGCCAGGCGTTCCACACGTGCGTGCTGGCTAACAGCAGGCTGCCGACCACGGTCATCGGGGTTTCGGCCTCGTGGCTCGGCCAGCCCATGGCGCCGGCCAGCAGCAACAGCAGCCCGACCAACGCGGCGGCCATCGCCAGCACGGGCAGACGGTGCTGGCGGTGCGCGCGCCACAGCGCGAAGCCGGTCACCGGCGCGGCAATCGCTACGAACAGGGCATGCACCCACTCGGCTTCGGCCCACACCCCCATCAGCGGGAGCATCGCCGCGAGCAGCGGCAGGGCCAGGCAGTGCAGCAGGCATAGGCCGGACAGCGCGATGGCGCCGGCATCCAACAGGGCAGAGGATCGCTTCATGGGGCGTGGGGGTCTTGGTCTGTGAATGTTATATAGTAACATTTCACTTCCCCTCCAGACCTGCTCCGCCATGACTGCCTCTGCTGCCCTTCATGATTCCCGTCTTCCGGTGACGGTGCTGTCCGGCTTCCTCGGTGCCGGCAAGACCACCCTGCTCAATCAGCTGCTGCGCAACCGCGAGGGCCGCCGGGTGGCGGTGATCGTCAACGACATGAGCGAGATCAATGTCGATGCGCAGCTGGTCCGCGATGGCGGCGCGGCGCTGAGCCGCACCGAGGAGACGCTGGTGGAGTTCAGCAACGGCTGCATCTGCTGCACGCTGCGCGATGACCTGCTGCACGAGGTGCGCAGGCTTGCGGCGGAGGGGCGCTATGACTACCTGCTGATCGAGTCGACCGGGATCGCCGAGCCGATGCCGGTCGCGGCGACCTTCTCGGTACGCGATGAGGATGGCTTCAGTCTGAGCGACATCGCGCGGCTGGATACGCTGGTGACGGTGGTCGATGGCGCGCAGTTTCTGCAGGATTTCGGCTCAAGCGACCGGCTGATCGACCGCGGCCAGCAGGCCGGTGAGGACGACGACCGTGGCGTGGTCAATCTGCTTGCCGAACAGATCGAGTTCGCCAACGTGATCGTGGTGAGCAAGTGCGATCTGATCGACGACGACACGCTGCAATCCACGCTGGCCGTGCTGCGCGCGATGAACCGCGATGCGCGGCTGGTGCTGTCCGAACACGGCAACGTGCCGCTGCACGAGGTGCTCGATACCGGCCGCTACGACTTCGTCAAAGCGCAGCTGGCACCGGGCTGGATGCAGGCGCTGCGTGGCCAGCACACGCCGGAGACCGAGGAATACGGCATCACCAGTTTCGTCTACCGCTCGCGCCGGCCGTTCCATCCGCAACGCTTTGCGCGCTTGCTGGAGACCGGGCTGGGCAGCGTGATCCGCAGCAAGGGCTTCTTCTGGCTGGCCAACCGCATGGACTCGGTGGGCGAGCTCTCCAGTGTCGGTGCGGCCACGCAGACCTCGGTCGCGGGGGTCTGGTACGCCTCGCGCGAGCGCATGGAGGCGGGCCTGGAAAACACCGTGCCCGAGCTGCCGCCCACGCGCGTGCCCTACACGGATATCGGCTGGGCACGCCAGCAGGCGTCGTGCTGGACCGCGCCGCTGCCCACCGTGGATCAGGTCGGCGATGCGGGCGAGTACCAGGCGATGCGCCGGCTGTGGCATCCCTGGTGGGGCGACCGCCGCCAGGAGCTCGCGGTGATCGGCGTTGCGATGGACGAACACGCGGTGCGTGCCGAGCTGGATGCCTGCCTGCTCAACGATGAGGAACTGCGCGCCGGGCCGCTGTTGTGGCAGTCGTTGCCGGATGCGTTCCCGGCGTGGGCGCGCGCATGAGCCGAACGCTTTACACCGGCGTCAGCTGCCACCCCTGACCAGATGCGCGCAGGGTATGGCTCAAGCCGACCGCCTCCAGTAGCGCGACATCATGCGACACGATCATCAACGTGCCGGTGTACTGGCTGAGCATCTGCTCCAGCGCGGTCAGCGAGGGCAGGTCGAGGTGATTGCCGGGTTCGACGAGCAGCAGCAATTGCGGCGGCGTCTGCGCGTACAGCACCGACGCCAGCGCCGCCTTCAGGCGTTCGCCACCACTGAGCGTGTCCAACGGCCGCAGGCTGCGCTCGGCATCCAGGCCGAGCAGGGCCAACTGCGTGCGCAGCGTGCCTTCGCTGGCCAACGGATGCGCGCGCTGCAGCAGTGACAGGGCCGAGGCGTCGCCGGGCAGCATCGTGAGCGACTGATCGAGCAGGGCGACGCTGGCCGCCACCTCGACGTGCCCCGACACCGGCGCCAACGTGCCGGCCAGCAGCCGCAGCAGCGTGGATTTGCCACTGCCGTTGCGGCCCTGCACGCCGATCCGCTGGCCGCGCTGCACCGTGAGGTCCAGCGTCATCCAAGGTGCCTGCACCCACGGTAGTTCGGCGGCGATGAGCTCGGCCACGCGCTGGGGCCCGGGCTGGTGGATCACCGGGGCGAGCAGGGCGATCTCGATGTCCTGTTCCACCTCGCCGGCAGCCTCGCGCACGCGCGCATCCAGTTCGGTGCGGCGCTCGTGCTGCTGTGTTTGCAAGCGGCCGGCGCTGTGCTCGCTGCGGTTCTTCATGCCACCGAGCAGGATCGGTGCCTGGTTGGCGGTGCGTGCATCGCGTGTGGCGCGCGCCTGCCGATGCGCCATCTTCTCGCGCTGATCGCGCAGCTCGGTCTGCTGCTGGCGGCGCTCGCGCTTGCGCAGGGCCAGTTGGGCATCCGCGCTGCGCCGCTGGTCCTGCTTCTGTTCGGTGTAGAGATCGTAGTTGCCGCCGTACTGGCGCAGCCCGCCGGGCGACAGTTCGACGGTGCGCGCCATGTGCCGCAGCAGCGTGCGGTCGTGGCTGATCACGATCAGGCCGCCGTGCCAGCGCTGCAGCGCCTCGATCAGGCGTGCGCGATGGGCGGCGTCAAGGTGGTTGCTGGGTTCATCCAGGATCAGGCCCTCGGCACCGGACAGGAACGCACCGGCCAGCGCGACCTGCATCGCCTGGCCACCACTGAGCGTGGCCGCCGGCCGCAGGGGATCCAGCGCGGGCAGCCCGAGCAGCTGCCATTGCGCCTGCAACTGCTCGCGGAGGTCCCAGCGCTTCCCCACACGGGTGAAGTCGTCCGGATCGACGCTGCCGGCTTCGATGCGGTGCAGGGCGTCGAGCACTGCGCCGACACCGGCCAGATCGGCGATACGGCCTGCGGGCACGCCGCTGTGCTGCGTGAGCAGGTGCACCGGCCCGCTGCGCACGATGCGGCCGGCCGTGGGCGTGAGATCGCCACTGAGCAGGTGCGCGAGCAGGCTTTTGCCCACGCCGTTGCGCCCGACCAGGCCGGTCGGGGTGCCGTCGAACGCGGCGGACAGTTCGGAAAACAGAACCCGGCCGTCGGGCAGGGTATGCGTCACGCGATCGAGCGTGAGAGCGAATGCGGTCATGCGACCTCCATTGGATGCCAAAGACTCCCCTCCTGCGGAACAGGTGGGTGGAGACGGGCCGTCAGACGACGGCGGCATCAATGGCGCATGTAGGCCTACCTCGGCAACAAAGGCGGCTGACTGCCGCGCGGCCAGTATAAAACCGCCCGGCGGCAGGGCGATGAACGCCGCCTGCTCAGCAGCTGACGCCGGTCAGCCGGGCGCTGATGAAATCGATGAAGACCCGCAGCTTGGGCAGCACATGGCGGCCGGAGGGCCACAGCAGGTAGAAGGTGCCGCAGGCATGGATACGGTCGGCCATCACCCGCTGCAGGCGGCCGTCGGCCAGTGCCTCGCGCACCGAGTGCTCGGGGATGTAGGCGATGCCGCGCCCGGCCAGCGCGAAGGCCAGCCGCGCTTCGATCGTATTGCTGACCATCGAGACCGGCAGTGCGAGCGGCGCGGCGCCCGGCGTCTGCGGCAGCGGCCACGGCTCCAGCTTGCCGCTGCTGGGGAAGCGGTAGTGCAGGCAGTCGTGGTGCAACAGATCCTCAGGCGCGCATGGGGTGCCGCGGCGGGCCAGGTAATCCGGGGAGGCGACCAGATAGCGCGGAAACACGCCGAGC
Organism: Stenotrophomonas sp. Steno-Z10-BAI; assembly: GCF_056393115.1. NCBI lineage: Bacteria > Pseudomonadati > Pseudomonadota > Gammaproteobacteria > Lysobacterales > Lysobacteraceae > Stenotrophomonas > Stenotrophomonas sp. Steno-Z10-BAI. Next base: position 12,454 of record NZ_JBWJOZ010000003.1, read on the forward strand.
TGTCGGGCGCTCAGGCGCGAGTCGGTCGGCTCGCTGACCCGCAGCACGGCGTCGAAGCCTTCCTCGATCACATCCACCAGCCGGTCATCGAAATCCAGCTCCAGGCGGATGCCGGGATACGCGGCCATGAACTCGGTGAGCAGCGGCAGCGAGATGTCGCCGACCAGCGGCAGACTGACCCGCAGCACCCCCGTGGGCGCCTCGGTCTGCTGGACCAGCTCGTCACGGGCGGCGTCACGCTCATCGAGGATGCGCCGGCACCGGACCAGGAAGCGCTCGCCCTCGGCGGTGAGGGTGACGCTGCGGGTGCTGCGATGAAACAGCCGCACGCCGAGTGCCTGCTCCAGCCGCGACACCGTCTTGCCGGCCGCCGAGGCGGAGATGCCGAGCATGCGGCCGGTCTCGACGAAGCTGCGGGTGTCGGCGACCTGCACGAAGGTCTGCAGGTTGCCGAGATTGTCCAAGGCTGACATGGGCGGTTGCACGGGGGGGGAAGGGGGGAACTGTAGCGGTCGGCAGCGCTGGCGGGGCGGGAGGCGGGGGCATCGGCCCGCAACACTGCGGTGCGCCGGTGCTTGGTTCCGGCCGAAGACCTTGGCGGGAGGGCACTTCACCGATTGCGGCCTGGCCGGTCCGGAATGTGCGGAGCGCCAACCGGCTGTTTCCCTGGCGGCTCAACGCCTACCGTGGCGCTCCCCCTTCTGCTGGTGCCCCCATGTCCTCCCTACCAGAGCTCCGCGAGCCCACCTCCTTCGATGCGCTACCCACCCAGGCGCGCCCATGAGCGGGCACGCGGTCGGTTCCACCGCCATCCCCCAGCCCAACGCCGCCAGCCGGTTGCCGTTCGGCGGGCTGCTGGCGCTGGCCTGCGCGGGTTTCATCACCATCCTCACCGAGGCGCTTCCGGCCGGCCTGCTTTCGCCGATGAGCGCCGATCTCGGCGTCAGCCGCGCGCTGGTCGGCCAGCTGGTCACGATCTACGCGCTGGGCTCGCTGGTCGCCGCGCTGCCGATGACCGCGCTGACCCGGCGCTGGCCGCGCCGCCCGCTGCTGCTGACCGCGATCGCCGGCTTCGTGGTGGTCAACACCATCACCGCGATGACGCACCACTACGGCCTGATGCTGGTCGCGCGCTTCTGCGCGGGCATCAGCGCGGGCCTGCTGTGGTCGCTGGTGGCCGGTTATGCCAGCCGCATGGTGGTGCCGCAGCTGCAGGGCCGCGCGATCGCGGTGGCGATGGTCGGCACGCCGCTGGCACTGTCGTTGGGCATCCCCGCCGGCACGCTGCTCGGCCAGACCATCGGCTGGCGCTGGGCGTTCGGGTTGATGTCGCTGCTCAGCGTCGGCCTGCTGGTGTGGGCGCGGCTGGTGCTGCCGCCCTTGCCGGCCCCGGGCGCGGCGGCCCAACAGCCGCTGGGCAACGTACTGCGGCTGCGCGGCATGCGCACCGCGTTGCTGACGATGTTCCTGTACGTGCTGGCGCACAACGTGCTCTACACCTACATCGAACCGTTTGCGGCGCTGTCCGGCGCGGCGGCCTGGCTGGATCGCCTGCTGCTGGTGTTCGGCGTGGCCGCGCTGGTCGGCATCTGGATCACCGGGCTGCTGGTGGACCGCTGGCTGCGCGCGCTGGTGGTCGCCAGCACGGTAGCCTTTGCACTCTCGGCCGTGGCGTTCGGCCTGTGGCCGGGCTCGCCGTGGGTGCTGGTGATCGGCACGGTGGTCTGGGGAATCTCCTTCGGTGGCGTCCCCACGCTGTTCCAGACTGCCGTGGCGCGTCGTGCCGACGAGGCCGGGGACATCGCGCAGTCGTTCGTGGTGACGGGCTGGAATCTGGCCATCGCGCTGGCGGGCATCGTCGGCGGCGTGATGCTGGAAACCGTCGGTGAACGCTGGCTGCCCGCGGTCCTGCTGGTGCTGCTGCTGGCCACGTTGGTGGTGGTGCTGCGCCAGCCGCGTGCGTGGGCCCCGATCGCGCACTGAGCCCAGCCTCCGCACACGGCAAGGTGGGCCGCGATACCCGGCGCTATGCTGGGGCCGGGTATCGCGATGGGAGCAGCGGGTGCGCAAGGGATTCGTTCGATGGGGTGTGCTGGCACTGCTGTGCGTGGCCGGCAGTGCGCACGCAGCCGAGCCGGAGCGACGCATCGCGCTGACGATCGATGATCTGCCCTGGCAGCGTCTGGACGAACGCGCCGAGCCCGCGCTTGCCGCCCGTCATGCACAGTTGATCGCAGCCCTGAAGCGGGCCGACGTGCCGGTGGTGGGGTTCGTCAATGAGGTCAAACTCGAGGTGGATGGACAGGTGCAACCTGCGCGCGTGCAGATGCTGCGCGACTGGCGCGATGCCGGGTTCGAGCTGGGCAACCATACGTTCGGCCATGTCGATCTGCATGCGATCGGCTTGGCCGCGTATGAGCAGGACATCCTGCGCGGTGAAGCTACCCTGCGCCCACTGCTGGCCGAAACCGGGCAGGCACCGCGCTGGTTCCGGCATCCCTATCTGCGTGCCGGGCAATCCCCGGAAGAACGTGCTGCGCTGGGCGTGTTTCTGCAGCAGCACGGCTATCAGGTCGCGCCGGTGACGGTCGACAACAGCGAGTGGATCTGGGCGTTCGCCTACGATCACGTGCGCGATACCGAGAGCGATCCCATCGCGCGGGAGGCCCGCCTGCGCCAGCTGCGCCGTGGCTATGTGCCCTACATGCTCAACAAGCTGGACTACTACGAGCAGCAGGGGCAGCAGCTGCTGGGCCGGCTGCCTGCACAGGTGTGGTTGATCCACGCCAATGCGCTCAGCGCGGACTGTGTGGAAGAACTGGTCGCAGCCACGCGCCGGCGCGGCTATCGCTTCATCTCGCTGGAGGTGGCCCTGCAGGATCCGGCGTATCAGCATGCCGATGGCTACAACGGGGCCGGCGGCATCAGCTGGATCCAGCGCTGGGCGATGGCGGAGAACGCACCAAACGCCTTCTACGCAGGCGAGCCCCAGGTACCGGCGTGGGTGATGACGCTGGCCGGCCTGGAGGCGGAATAACGCAACGGCTCAGGCCGGCGTGTCGCTGTTGGGGTTCTGCATGTCCTCCGGTGCCTGCCCGTACTGCTGCTGACGCTGCTGGTGGAACGCGATGAACTCGGCCGGCGCCAGGGCCTTGGAGAACAGCCAGCCCTGCCCGAACTCCACCTGGCGCGCCTGCAGGTAGGCAAGCTGGGCCGGGGTTTCCACGCCCTCCGCCACGGTGAACAGCCCGAGGGTCTTGGCCATGTCGATGATGTGCGAGGTGACCGGGCTGGTGGCGCTGTCGGTCCCGATCGCATCAATGAACGACTTGTCGATCTTCAGCGCATCCAGCGGCAGTTGCTGGAGGTATTGCAGGCTGGAATAGCCGACACCGAAGTCGTCGATCGCCACGCAGTGCCCCATCCGCCGTGCATTGGCCAAGCTGGTGCGCGCCCGGCGGATATCGATGAAACCGCGCTCGGTCGCCTCCAGCCAGATCTGCTGGGGATGGATGCCTGTCCCGTGCAGCTTGGTGCTCAGCACCTTCAGTGCCCGTCCGCTGCTGACATCCTCGGCGGCCAGATTGATCGCGATGTGCGCGCTGCGGTCCTGCACCAGCAACGCGCGCATGTCCGCGATCACGTGGTCGATGACCTGGTCGGTCAGCGCCTCGATCAGCCCGGCCTCCTCGGCCAGCGGGATGAACAGATCCGGCCGCACCAGGCTGCCGTCGGGACGGCGCCAGCGCACCAGCGATTCGGCGCCCACGCAGATGCCGGTATCCAGCTCGATGATCGGCTGGTAGTGCATGAAGAACTCACGCCTGCGCACGGCGGTGGCCAGTTCGCCTCGCAGCGACAGCCGCCGCCGCGACAGCCACACCACGCCGCCGATCGCCGCCAGCGCGCCCAGCACCCCCAGCGGAATGAACTGCCCGATCTGGTGGCGGAATGCGGCAACCAGATCGGTGCGTGGGGCGGTGGCGATGGCCAGCCATTCCTGGTCCTGCGCGGTGGCATACAGCGTCTGCCCTTCGATACCGCTTGCCGGCTCGCGCAACAGCCGTTGCAGCAGGGCCTGGTCCTGGATATCCTGCTGGGCGATCAGCCGTCCGTCGGGGCTGGCGACGGCCAGCCGCACGTTGGGATCGACGATCACATCGATCAACCGCGCCGGATCCATCAGGATGTCGTAGTGGCCGTAACTCAGGGCCATCAAGGGCTGCTGCGGCGTGCCGGCGAGCGGACGGATGTCCAGCGTAATGCCGGCGCCCTCGGCGGTGACATAGGTCGGTGGGGGCTGCACGACCCCGGGGTCCATCGGCCCCCACGAGGTGCAGGCCAGCCGGCCGTTCTCGAAGTACCCGATCTGCTCGGCCGAGTGGGTGCGCATCACCAGTCCGCGCATCACCTGCAGGTGCTCGGGCGAGCAGGGCACCAGGGTGCTGCGGTTGAGTTCACGCAGGGTGTTCAACGCGCCCTCGTAGGCGCGGTGCGCGCGCTGCAGGGTGCGCTCGGCGGTGGTCTGCAGCCGCACCTGTTCGAACTCGCTGGCGCGGCTCCAGGTGAAATAGAACACCGTGGCGATCGGCACCAGGGCGCCAAGCAGGGCGAGCACTACAGTGACGGCAATGATCCTGACGCGGTTCAAGCAGACCTCGATGCCTAGTCGAAAAGGGGTTCCATGGCAGCCCGGCGGGCCAGGGGACTCACCGCCCCGAGCCGCTATATGACCATCAGTGCGCGGGGATTGAAACAATGCCGCGCGCCGGGACGGGCGGGATAGGAGGCGGGACGCTCCATTAGGGGTTGAATCCGTCACCCTTGGGCAGGTCGCCGGCGCTTGCCGGCATAGCGACCCGGTATTCACCTTCGGTTCGCGCCCCCGGCCGGATCATCGCGCCGCACCCTTCCGTGCCCCGATCCGAGCCCGATGAATCCGACCCTGCCTGCCGCGATGGCCCTGTTGTCGTTGCTGTTGCCTGGCCTGGCATCGGCGCGCACGGTCTATCGCTGCGTGCAGAGCAACACGGTCAGCCTGGCCACCGCACCGGAACCGGGCTCCAGATGCACGCCGCAGCAGATCGACGACAACGCCGTGCAGACCCCCAACCTGTGGGGCAACATGGGCGTCTTCAGCGGCACGCTGTATGAGCGTGAGCAGGACGGTGCGCTGGTCTACTCCACCCGCAACCTGCCCGGCTCGCGCGTGTTCCTGAAGTTCACCGTGGCCACGCCCCCGGGCGAGCCGGCGCACGAAGGCCTGGGCAAGGTCGGCACGCCGCAGTTGAACCGGCATGCCAAGCAGTTCAAGGCGGCCGCGAAGGCCACCGGCGTGGACGATGCCTGGCTGCGCGCGATCGCCCATGCCGAGAGCGGCTTCGATGCGGGCGCGATCTCGCCCAAGGGCGCCCAGGGCGTGATGCAGCTGATGCCCGATACCGCCACCGAATACGGCGTGGCCGATCCGCTCTCGGCCGAACAGTCGATCAGCGGTGGCGCGCGTTACATGAAGGCCTTGCTGCGCCGCTACAAGGGCGACCGCGTGCTGGCGGCCGCCGCGTACAACGCCGGCATCGGTGCGGTGACGCGCTACAAGGGCGTGCCGCCGTATGCGGAAACGCTGGCCTACGTGGAGAAGGTCAGTGCGCTGTACGTGCGCTACCGCGAAGCGATGGGGTTCAAGGTGGAAACGCCGGCGAAATAGCGCGGCGTTTCAGGGCGGAACGTCCGCGCTGGGCACGCGCTGTGCCGCACATCACTGGTTTCATGCGGTACGTCCTTCCATGGCGTCAGCCCGTATTGAAACAGGAACGAGGCATCCACACAGGTCGCTGTCGCCGCGCAGGGTTTGCAGGCACGCCACGAGCGGCTAAGGTCGTGTCCCGAACAGCAGCAGGCAAGGACAGCGATGACGCGCGGACGATGGGCAATGGTGGTGCTGATAGCAGCCCTGATGGCGGCGGCCCTGGCATGGACTTTCCTGCGCGAACCGGCCGCGCCCGCGCCGCCGCCGGGCCCGGTGGCGACCGTGCTCGGCTGGACGCCGCAGTTCAGCGTGCTGGCCGGCGACGGTGTCGGTGGCAGCGCCGAAGGCCCCGCCGCCCAGGCGCGCTTCGCCGATCCCTACGGGCTGGCGGTGGACGCGCACGGCGTGGTCTACATCGCCGATGCCGGCGACAACAACCGCATCCGCCGCGTTCACCCCGACGGCCGCGTGGACACGCTGGCCGGGCACGGCGAGGGCTGGCGCGATGGCGCCGCGCTGCAGGCGCAGTTCAATACACCGTCCGGCATCGCGTTGGATGCGGCCGGCAACGTCTTCGTCGCCGATACCGGCAATCACGTGATCCGCCGCATCGCGGTGGACGGCACGGTGAGCACGCTGGCCGGTGATGGCCAGCGGGGGTTCGTCGATGGCCCGGCCGCGCAGGCGCGCTTCGATGGGCCGATGGGCGTGGCGGTGGATGCCGGCGGCCGCGTGTACGTGGCCGATACCTACAACGACCGCATCCGCGTCATCGAACCCGACGGACGGGTGCATACCGTCGCCGGTGGTGAGCGCCCAGGGCTGGTGGAGGGCATCGGCGCGGGCACCCGCCTGGATACGCCGGTCGCGCTGGCACTGGATCCGCTGGGAAATCTGCTGATCGCCGACCTGTTCAACAACGCGATCCGCCAGCTTGCGCCGGATGGCACGCTGAGCACGCGCGTGGCCGACGGTGGTCTGCTCAGTGGGCCCCTGTCCGTGGCAGTAACCCACGACGGGGTGATCTACGCCAGCGACATCAACGGCAAGGTGGTGCAGATCTCGGCGCAGGGTCATCAGCTGGCCTTGGCCGGTGTGCCGCCGCAGCCGCGCTTCGCCCGGCCGACCGCGCTCGCGCTGGATGCCGATGGCGGGCTGTATCTGGCCGATGCCGCGTCCTACCGGGTGCACCGGCTGCGTGCGCTGGCCGCGGGCCAGACTGCGCCGCCGGCCCTGATCGGCCCGGCACCGGACGCGCCGTTGCCCGACACCGCCGGCCGTTGGCCACTGGCCCCGCAGGACGGGTGGCATGAGGTGGTCGGCACGCTGGGTGAAGTGCGCGGGGATTTCAAGGGCGAGAGTCGCCACCACCTGCACGGTGGCTTCGACATCCGCGGCGATGTCGGTCAGCCGGTGCTGGCGATTGCCGACGGCAAGGTCGATACGCCGTTCGCGGCGTGGTCGGTCGGCGGCCAGGCCGAAGGCCTTTCGCTGGGCCGGCTCAAGTACATCCACATGAAGGTCGGCCGTGACCCGCGCGATCGTGCGTTCGATCCGCGCTGGCAGCAGGTGTCCGGTGAGGACGGCACGTTGGAGCGCATCCGCGTGCGTCGCGGCACCCGTTTCGCCGCCGGCGAAGCGCTGGGCAGCATCAACCGCATGGCGCATGTCCACCTGAGCGTGGGCGCCAGTGGCTTCGAGCGCAATGCGGTGGCGCTGGGCTTCACCGGCTATGCCGATACGTTCGCGCCGCGCATCACCGAGGTCGCCGTGCTGGACGATCTGGACCAGCCGATCAAGGCCGGTGCCGACGGACGCGTTGCGATCCCCCGCCAGGGCCCGGGCGTGCAGATCGTGGTGGAAGCATGGGACCAAGTGGATCGCAACCTGCCACGGCGGCGGTTGGGGCTGTACCAGGTCGGCTACCAGGTGCTGGACGCACAGGGCCAGCCGCTGGCCGGCTACGAGCAGCCGCGCTTCAACATCGTGTTCAACCGGATGCCGCGCGAAGACAGCGCCACCCGCGTGGCCTATGCGCCGGACAGTGGCATCACCGTGCATGGCAGCGCGGTCACCCGGTTCCGCTATCTGGTCACCAACACCGTGCGTGACGGATTGGTCGAGACCGGGCGCTGGCAGCCGGATGCGTTGCCGGCCGGCGAGTACATCCTGCGTGCCAGTGCGCGCGACTACAGTGGCAATGAGGCGGTCGGCCCGCGCGATCTGAAGATCACGCTGCTTCCCTGAGCGACATCAGGCGCCGACGCGCACGCGCTCGGCGTCCATGTCGGCCAGGGGCCGCACCTCGATGCTGCCGAAACGCGACCACGGGAATTGCTGGGCGATGCGCATCGCCTCGGTGTGGTCCGGCGCGTTGATCAGGTTGAAGCCGGCCAGCAGTTCGTGGGTCTCGGCGAACGGGCCATCGGTGATCCGGGTCTGGCCCTGACGCACACGTACGGTGCGCGCGCTGTCGACCGGTTCCAGCTTCTGCGCGAGCACCAGCGTGCCCTCGGCCTGCAACCGGTCGGCGTGCTGCAGGCAGTCGTGCATCAGGCGGTCGTACTCTTCGCCGGGCAGGGCGTGCAACAGGCCCTCGTCGATATAGATCAGCAGAAGAAATTGCATGGCCGGACCGGGGTGGGCGGGGGAATCCGCATGATGCCCCAGCCCGCGCCCGTGGCGTGTTGCAACGCCGCAGCGGTGCCCTGTTCAGCGATGGAAAAATAAATCGGTCGGGCCTGTCGATTTCCGCCTCGCCGGCACGTTGTATCCAGTGAACGGCCCGGGGTCCGGGCTGGCACACAGGAGCACCCCGTGAAAGTCATGGTACTGGTCAAGGCAACGGCGGCCACCGAGGCCGGTCAGCTGCCCACCGAGCAGGAGATCCGCGCCATGGGCGCCTACAACGAGCAGCTGGTCCAGGCCGGGATCATGCTGGCGGGCGAGGGCCTGCACCCGACCTCGCGCGCACGCCGGGTGGCCTTCGGCAGCGAACCGCCGCGGGTGATCGACGGCCCGTTCGCCGAAACCCGCGAGCTGGTCTGCGGGTTCTGGCTCTGGCAGGTCCGCTCGCTGGACGAGGCCACCGGGTGGCTCAAGCGCGCGCCGTTCGCCGCTGGCGATGTGGTCGAGCTGCGGCCAATCCTCAGTGCCGAGGATTTCGGCGCCGCCTTCACTCCTGAATTACAGGCGCAGGAACAGCGTCTGCGCGACCAGATCGGCACGGCCGATTGATCCATCCCGCATGCCTGGAGCATTCCCATGAAACTGATTCCGTTCCTCGGCTTCAACGGCAAGACCCATGAGGCCATGGCGTTCTACGCGCAGGTGCTCGGCGGCAAGGTCACCTCGGAGATGAAGTACCGCGATATGCCACCGATGGAGAGCAAGGAGGGCTGTGGCGAGATGCCGCCGGAAACGCTGGACCACGTTGCCCACAGCCAGCTGGAGGTTGGCTCGGCGGTGCTGATGGCCGCCGATGGCCCGTCGCCGGACGGTCAGGGCAGCACCACGATCAACATCGAGGTCGACTCGATCGACGAGGCCGAGCGCGTATTCAAGGCGCTGGCCGACGGGGGTGAGATCAAGATGCCGATGACCGAAACCTTCTGGGCCCATCGCTGGGGCTTTCTGATCGACCGCTACGGCAAGCCGTGGATGGTCAACTGCATGAAGCAGCCTTGATTCTTCCGCTCAACAGGAACCGTCCACATGTCCAACGCGACGCAGCAGATGATCTTCGTCAATCTCCCGGTGCGTGATCTGGAGGCCTCCAAGGCATTCTTCGCCGCCCTCGGCTACACCTTCAACCCGACTTTCACCGATGAGAAAGCGGCCTGCATGATCATCAGCGACAGCATCTTCGTGATGTTGCTGGTGGAGACCTTCTTCGCGCAGTTCACGACCCAACCGATCAGCGATGCACGCCGCCAGACCGAGGTGATCACCTGCCTGTCGGCCGAGAGCCGCAAGGCGGTCGATGTGCTGGTGGACACGGCGCTGAAGGCAGGTGCCCGTGAGCCGCAGCCCGCGCGTGACTACGGTTTCATGTACCAGCGCGGCTTCCAGGACCTGGATGGGCACCTGTGGGAGATCGCGCACATGGAGGGCGAACCCGGGTGACGGCACGCCGCGGTGCGGCTTGTGCCCCGGCCGCACCGGTGCTCTGATCGGCCGCATGGACACGGCACTGACGCAACGACTGGAGACGATCTGGCGCATGGAATCGCCAGTGTTGACCGCCCGCCTGACCCGCCTGCTTGGCGGCGATGTCGGCCGTGCCGAAGAGCTGGTCCAGGACACCTGGCTGGCCGCGCTGGAGCGCTGGCCCAGCCAGGGCGTGCCGGACAACCCCGGAGCGTGGCTGATGACCACCGCGCGCAACCGCGCCATCGATGTGCTGCGCCAGCACCAGCGCGTCGCCGGCCAGCATGCGCAGTACGGCAGCGAGCTGGAGCCGCTGCCATTGCCGGCGCCTGACGACAGCGGTGCGCTGGAAGACGATATCGGCGATGACCTGCTGCGGTTGATGTTCGTCGCCTGCCATCCGGTGCTGGCCGCCGATGCGCGTGTGGCGTTGACGCTGCGGCTGCTCGGCGGGCTGACCACCGAGGAGATCGCGCGCGCGTTCCTCGCCTCGGAGCCGACCATCGCCCAGCGCATCGTGCGTGCCAAACGCACCCTGGCGCAGAAGCAGGTCCCGTTCGAAGTGCCGCGCCAGGCCGCCTTGCCGGAGCGGTTGGCTTCGGTACTGGAGGTGGTCTACCTGATCTTCAACGAAGGCTATGCGGCCAGCGCCGGCGACGACTGGATGCGCCCGGCCTTGTGCGATGAAGCGCTGCGGCTCGGCCGCGTGTTGGCCAGCCGCCTGCCGACCTGGCCGCAGGTGCACGGGCTGCTCGCGTTGATGGAACTGCAGGCATCGCGCACCGCCGCGCGCACCGATGCGACCGGCACACCGATCCTGCTGCCCGACCAGGACCGCACGCGCTGGGACTGGCTGCAGATCGCTCGTGGCCAGGCGGCCCTGCAGCAGGCGATTGCGCTCGGTGGTGGTGACGATCCCTATGCACTGCAGGCGGCCATCGCCGAGTGCCACGCACGCGCACGCCGCGCCGAAGACACCGATTGGGCAAGGATGGCGGCGCTTTACGCGCGGCTTGCGCAGGTGCAGCCTTCGCCGGTGGTGGACCTCAATCGGGCCGTTGCCGTGTCGCGTGCGCAGGGAGCTGCGGCGGCCTGGCCGCTGGTCGAGCAGCTCAGCGCTGATGCGCGCCTTCGCGACTATGCGCCGCTGGCCGTAGTGCAGGGCGACCTGCTGGCCCAGCTGGGCCGTGCGGCCGACGCACGGGCGGCGTTCGAGCGGGCAGCAGCGCTGACCGCCAACGGCCGCGAACGCGCGCTGTTGCAGGCGCGCGCGGAGGCTCTGGCACAAGGCTGACGCAATCTCATCTTGTCGGTCTGCATGGTTGCGGCTATCGTTGCGCCCTTCACAAGCATGACTGGGGCCGACCCCCGGTCAGCAACCACAGGGACAAAGGCTGATGCCGTCAGGGAAGAAACCGCCACGCGCGATGCGCGCGTGGTTGCTGCTGTGCGTGTTCCTCATCACCCCGTTCGCGCATGCGGCCGACAAGGTACAGCAGGCGTACTGGGCTGGCTTCGCCTATACCGGCGAGCAGGCTGCCCGCAGCGAGGTTGCGCCGCATAGCACCCGGGTCATCGACCGGCGCGGTGCGGAGGCCTTGAACCAACAGCTTGCCGGTGCCCTGCGCCGCCAGCCGCCGAGTCACCTGCAGCTGATCAGCGACCAGCTTGCCAAGCTGGATGGCACCACCAGCGCCACCGTGCTCGCCGCGGCGCTGGACCGTGAACTGGTCTCGGTCGAGCCGATCGGCGAGCAGTACAAGGTGCTGGTGGAGGTGGCACTGCAGGCGCTGTTCTTCGATTTCCGCGAGCGCCAGGTCATCGCCTCCTACCCGGTGACGCTGCAGCGTATCGACCTGCAGGACGACCGCCCGTCCGAAGGGGATATCGACGCGATCATCGCCGATCTGCTCTATGGCACTGCTGCCACCGCACTGCCGCAGGTACTCGCACAGACCCTGGCCAACGCGCAGCTTCCCAACGCCTCGATGCGGCGGCTGCAGGTGGGTGGGGTGACGTTGTCCGATGCGGCCCGGGTCAAGCTGCCCGACCCTGCGATGGAAGGCACCCTGCGCGCCACGCTGGCCCATGAGCTGTCCAAGACGCTGTCGTCCAACACCGGTATCGGCCTGTTGCCACCGGCCACCGGGGAAGCGATCGGCGGTGCGATGGCCGCGCGCTTTGCCGACGGAAAGGTGTATCAGCTCAAGATTCCCGAACCCGATTACGTGGTCACGCTGACGCTCGACGCAATGAAGAGCGGCGTCGTCAATGAAACCGCGGCCATGAAGACGATGCTGTTCGGCGCGTTCTTCCAGGTAAAGGTGACCGAGCCCTTCTCCGGCAAGGTGTATTTCGACCAGCCCCTGCGCAAGGGTGCCACCAAGGTGGTGCCGGTCACGCAGTGGCGGGTGGACCAGTGGTCGGCCAACTACGAAACCGTGTTGGCCGGCTTTGATGCGTTCGCTGGCGCTGCTGCCAAACGGGCGGATTCGCGCGCCTGGCTGGATGAGCAGAAGCCGGGCGGACGCCCCCTGCAACAACAGATCCAGGCCCTCCAGGAGTTGATCAAGTCATGTCGTTGATTCGTGCTGTACTGCTGATTCTCATTGCATTGATGGTCACCGCGCCGGTCGCGGCGCAGACCGCCAGTTCCCGCGGCATGGGCTCGGCCAGCTATGGTCTGCGCCTGAGCGCCGATACCCGTGCCCAGGCCCTGAACAAAGCCAAGGTCAACGCACTGGAAGCCTATATCGCCGAATCGGGCGCGGCCAAGCTGCGCCTGTTCGAGTCGCGCCGTCCGGAGTTCATCGGCGAGATCGACCGCTTCGTGCTCTCCACCGTGACCCTGTCGGAGAACGAGGACAAGAAGGCCAAGACCTACACGATCAGCGTTCGCGCCGAGATCAACATCACGCTGCTGCAGACCAAGCTGGATGCCGGCTCGGCCGTGGCCGGCGCACGAAGCAACGAACGCTCGCTGCTGACCTTCCTGTTCATGGCGCGCTCGCAGGACACCGTGCAGTCGTTCCAGGACAAGGAATACCGCCGCGTTGACGCCAGCCGCAGCTATGACGAAAACACCCGCGAAGGCGACTCCTTCCGTGGCAACTCGGTCAGCACCAACGGCAGCGTCAACCAGAACGCGTCGGTGTCGGTGACCAGCGGCGGCAGCACCACTGCGCGCAGCGACACCATCAGCTGGAAGGTGGCCAACGCCGCCGAGGTCAACACCGCGATGACCGGTGCCTTCAGCAGCGCCGGCTACGAAGTGGTTGAAGCGGAGTACGTCGAAGGCGAAAGCGGCGGCCTGCTCAGCATCGATCGCATCCGCAAGGATTTCAGCACCGGCAACGACCTGTCTGCCGCCACCCTGCGTGATACCGCCAACGGCATCCGCGCCGCGAACATTCCGTACATCGCGGTCGGCACCCTGGATATCGGCATGCGTGACCGCGATCCGGCCTCGGGCAATACCCGCGTGTACGTCACGGTGACCGGCAAAGTGCTGGACGTGACCGGCCGCTTCCCGCGCACCGTCTCTTCGGTCGGCCCGGTGCAGTACGCCGGCCTGGGCCCGAACGAAACCGTCGCCCGTACCAATGCGTTGCGCGAGGCTGCCGAACAGGCCGCCCAGCAGATGATCAACGAGCTGAACGTCAAAGCCGTTCGTTGACGCCGTGCGGCGAACATCGGTGCGCCGCACGCCCCATTGCCTCCAGATCGTTTTTTTCGCCCATGCCTGCACGGGCGTTCTTCCCTCACACAGGACCCATCCCATGATCCGTACTACCGTCATCGCACTCGCCGTCGCTGCCTCCTTCGCCGCGCCCGCGCATGCTCAGTTGAGCAAGCTCAAGGGTCTGGTCGGCGGCGCGACCGCCACCGAAGCCAGCGCCGCCGGCGCCCCGGACGAAGCCGCGCAGGACGCACTGGTGCGCCGTTTTGTCGCGTCGCAGTCGCATTCGCTGGCCGCGCAGACCTCCTTCGCCAAGGCCTTCGGTCTGGCCGAGCAGGTGCAGCTGCTGGAAGCCGAGCGTCAGGCGCTGTCGTCCGGTGCGGTGGACGTGAGCAAAATGAAGAAGTCCGTGTCTGTCAGCGAAGCCGCCCAAGCGGCGATCGATGAGCGCGTTGCCGCGCAGCCGGAACTCAGCGCCGAATCCAAGCAGTACTACACCGAAGGCCTGGTCTCGCTGATCGCCTCGGCGGCTGAAGGCCAGAAGCTGAGTGGCGAAGCCAGCAACTTCGCCGGTGGCATGAAGAACCTCGGCGCGGCGCAGATGGCCACGCTGGGCCGCAAGCTGGTCGCCGGTGCGTGGGTCGCCAAGGAATCCCCGGGCTACCTCAAGGGCCTGTACGACACCTCCAAGTCGGCGATGACGTTCGCCCGCGCCAGCAAGATCAAGGTGCCGGGCAATGCAGATGCGATGCTCGACGGCCTGAACTGATCCGGGACGGCCACGCATGCAGATTTCTACCCGACTGCTGAGCCTGGCCATCGCCGCTACCCTGCTTGCCGCGTGCGGCAAGCAGGAGGCGCCGGTGGACGAGGTTGCCAGCAAGACTGAATCCAAGGTGCTTTCGGCTGCGAATGCCGACACCGAGCCGTTGCGCGGTACGCCTGATTTCGGCGGCACCACCCAGGTCGCGCGGGAAGCCGACGGTATCGGCAGCACGCCGGAACTGGCTGTACTGGCTGCGCTGCAGTCGGCCGTGGCGCAGGTCAACGGCGTCCGTGTCGCCAGCCAGATGCAGACGCTCCGCGCCGGTCTGGATGTCGATGTCGACGGTCACCACGTCGGCAGCCTCCAGGCCAATGCCTTCGCCCAGCAGGCGATCGCGGCGTCGCAGGGAGCCGTGCTGGGCTACGAGATCCTCTCGCAGGAGGAAATCCGTCAGATTGATGAGGAAGTGATTGAACGCGTGCGGGCCAGCGATGCCGGCTTCACGTACGCCGCCTCGGCGTCGGCCAGTGGCTCGGCACAGGCGCAGGCCGACGCGAGCGGACAAGGCGGTTCGGCTTCGGCCAGCGTCAAGCAAAGCTACAAGGAAAGCGCGAAGGTCGATGCCAAGCGGGGGGCGAGTTCGTACGAGTCCGACGTCAGCCATCGCACCATGCGCAGCTACTGGAAGGTCCGCATCCGTGCCGACATCGCCAAGTACCGCGCACCGGACGAGCAGGGCCGGCCGAAGATCGTCGTCGCCCTGCCGCACGTCCGGTCGGGTAGCTATGCCGTCGGCGATGGCCGGGTAAGCAGCGAAGAGGTGGCGCGTGCCATCCGTGCACGCCTGTCCGACACGCTGACCCAGACCAAGCGTTTCATCGTGCTCGATCGTGAGTTCGGCGATGAAATGCAGGCCGAGATCGATCACATCAACAGCGGCAACGTGCGCCTGCAGGACACCGCACGCCTGGGCCAGCAGCTGGCGACGGATCTGATCCTGATTCCGAGCATCGAGCGTTTCGAGTACCCGCGCAGCGTGCGTCAGCTGCGCATGTCCGATCGCCAGGTGAGCTCGTACTCCGGCGGCGGTCGCATCACGTTGCGGCTGATAAACGCGGCCACCGGTGAAGTGGTGATGTCCGACAGTTTCGACCACCAGTTGGCCTCGACCGGGCCGAGCACGCTGCCGCGTGTGGTGGACGGCAAAGGCATGGCCGCGACGATGATGGATTCGCTGTCCGGCCAGATCGGGACCGCGATCATCACCGAGATCTTCCCGGTCTCGGTCGTATCGTTGAGCGGTGACCAGGTGGTGCTGAGCCAGGGCGGCGACGCGCTGCAGGTCGGCCAGCGCTGGCAGGCGGTGATGCTGGGCGAGGCCCTGAAGGACCCGCAGACCGGCCGCTCGCTGGGGCGCAATGAGACCCCGTGCTGCACGATCCGCATTGATCGCGTTGCCGCGCAGACCTCGTACGGGACGCTGGAAGAAGGTGCGGATCTCGGCGGCGCAGGCTTCCGCCCGGGTGCCATTGAACTGCGCAAGCAATTGGGTGCGGTGAAGCCAGCCACGACCGCTGCGGCGCCGTCGGGTAGCGGCAAGGCACCGGTCCGTGCCGCCAAGCCTGCCGCGGCGGCCAAGCCGGCAGAAGATCCGAACTGGTAAACGATGGCGCCGGGCCTTGGCCCGGCGCCTGTCCAGCCGCGGCATCGCCTACACTCGGGGTCCAGGTTTGGTCCCGTTGTGGAGAGAGCGATGAAGCGAGTAGTACTGAGCGTGCTGGCCCTGTCGGTGTCTGGCGCCCTGATGGCGGCGACGCCCAAATTCGACGGCGCGCGGATCTCCGCCGACGTCAAGGAGCTGGCCTCCGATGCCTACGAAGGCCGCTCGCCGGCCACGGCCGGTGAAGAAAAGACCATCGCCTTCCTGAGCAAGCAGTTCGCCGCGGCCGGCCTGCAGCCGGGCGGCGACCTCAAGGACGGCAAGCGCCTGTGGACACAGGCCGTGCCGCTGCTCAAGGGCGATATCGTCGGCACCCCGAGCCTGTCGCTGAGCAGCAAGGGCACGCCGCAGACGCTGAGCCAGGGCAAGGAAATCGCCGTGCGTGCCGCCATGAACGGTGCCAGCGAGGTGGACATCAAGAACGCGCCGCTGGTCTTCCTGGGCTACGGCGTCAAAGCCGGCGAGCGCAACTGGGACGACTTCAAGGGCGTGGACCTGAAGGGCAAGATCGCGGTCGTGCTGATCAACGACCCGGACTTCGAAACCGGGCAGGGCGATTTCGACGGCAAGGGCATGACCTACTACGGCCGTTGGACCTACAAGTACGAAGAAGGCGCGCGCCAGGGCGCCCTGGGTGTGCTGATCGTGCACGAGACCGCACCGGCCTCGTATGGCTGGGCCACCGTGGCCGGCTCCAACACCAACACCATGTTCGACGTGGTCCGCGACAACCCGGCCGAAGCGCATCCGCTGCTGGAAGGCTGGATCCAGCGCGATCTGGCGGTGGAACTGTTCAAGCGCTCGGGCCTGGATTTCGAGGCGCTGAAGAAGCAGGCGCAGACCCGCGACTTCAAGCCGGTCGAGCTGAAGGGCGAGACCTTCTCGGCCAAGTACGCGGTCAAGACCGAGGTGATCACCTCGCACAACGTGGCCGCGCGCCTGGAAGGCAGCAAGCATCCCGACGAGACCGTGATCTACAGCGCGCACTGGGATCACATCGGCGTGGGCAAGCCCGACGCCAACGGCGACACCATCTTCAACGGTGCGCTGGACAACGCCAGCGGCACCGCCTCGCTGGTCGAGCTGGCGCGCGGCTTCGCCAAGGCCAAGCGTCCGGAGCGTTCGGTGCTGTTCCTGGCCGTCACCGCCGAGGAAAAGGGCCTGCTCGGCTCGGAGTACTACGCCAGCCACCCGCTGTATCCGCTCGGCAAGACCGTGGCGCTGATCAACATGGATGGCATGGCGCCCTTCAGCCCGTCGCGTGATTTCGGCATCTACGGCTCGGCCAAGCTGGAACTGCTGGACCAGCTCAAGGACGTCGCCAAGGGCTGGGACATCCGCTACACCCCCGATCCGAAGCCGGAAGCCGGCCTGTTCTTCCGCTCCGATCACTTCCCGTTCGCCAAGCGCGGCGTGCCGGCGGTGTCGTACTCGGCGGGCCAGGATTGGGTGGAAGGCGGCGTCGCCGCGGGCAAGGCGGCGTCGGATGACTACACCGCCAAGCGCTATCACCAGCAGGGTGACGAATGGCAGCCGGACTGGACCTTCGCCGGTGCCTCGCGCGATCTGGAAGTGCTGTACACGCTGGGCAACCAGCTGGCCAACTCGCGCGCCTGGCCGAACTGGAGCGAAGACTCCCAGTTCCGCGCCCCGCGTGACGCCAGCGCCGCCGAGCGGAAGTAGTGCCGGCCGCTGGCCGGCTCCTCGCTTGAATGATCGGAAATGTGGGAGCCGGCCGCTGGCCGGCCTCCCCAGCAGCACGGCCGGGAAACAACGCAGCCGACCAGCGGCCGGCACGACCACCGGCCACCGGCCGGCTTCAATCCCCCAAACGCCGCCTTCGTCGCATGCCGCTTGTTCCCCGTGGCGGCAGGGCTATGCTCGCCTCACTCCCTATGTGATGACGCCGCCGTGTTCGCCAGCCTCTCCCTGATCTTCCGCATTCTGTTGGCCTGGGCCGCCGCCATCGTGGTGGCGGGGTTTGTCTGGAGTGGCTTCTTCCATGGCATGGACGAAGGCCCCGGCTGGGTGTTCGGCTTGTTGGCCCTGTTCGTGATGGTGACGGCCCTGGGCAGCTGCATCGCCCATATTCGCCGGGTCCAGCATGCGGCCGGGCGCCTGGACGCGGCCACCCTGTCCAGCCGCCAGCGGCGCCAGATCGAGGTCCCAATGGATGCGGGCCCCGCCTTCGCCTTGGTCGAAGCCGCCATCGCCGAGCTGCCGCGGGTGGAAGACATCGAAAGCGCTCCGGGCAGCCTGCAGGTCCGTGCCTACGTACGCCGCGTGGATCCCTACAACGGCCGCCCACCGTCACGCTGGAACCTGCCTGCGCGGCTGGCGATCAAGCGCAACAGCGTGCTCGCCACGGTCACGCCGGGGCAGGGCACCAGCAGCGTGACGCTGCTGTTCGAGCCCGATGCCGGGGTCTGGGCCGATCTGCTCGCCGTCGACGAAGGCAGCAACCATGAGAACGCCGAAGCGGTCGGCCGTGCGATCACCCGTCGGGTGGCCGAGCAGCGCCGCGATGAGCAGGCCGCCGCCGAGCAGACCGCAACCGAGAAGGAACTCTCGGTGGCCAAACTCAACCTGCTGCATGCCCAGGTCGAGCCGCACTTCCTCTACAACACCCTGGCCAACGCGCAGGTGCTGACTCGCACCGATCCACCGCGCGCGGATCAGATGCTCGGGCACCTGATCCAGTACCTGCGCAGTTCGCTGCCCAGCGTGGACGAATCGATGTCCACCCTGGGCGTGGAGCTGGAGCGCACCCAGGCCTACCTGGAAATCCTCAAGATCCGCATGGGTGCACGCCTGGCCCTGCAGGTGGATGTGCCGCCGGCGCTGACCAGCCTGCCGCTGCCGTCGATGGCGCTGCAGACCCTGGTGGAGAATGCGATCAAACACGGGCTGGAACCCAAGCCCGGTGGTGGCACGGTGTGGATCATCGCGCGCGCCTTCGAGGACCATGTCACCCTCACCGTGGCCGATGACGGCCTCGGCTTCGGGCAGGGCACCAGCGGTACCGGGATCGGCCTGAAGAACCTGCGCGAGCGCCTGCGCCTGACCTGCGGTGAGCGCGCCGGCGTGGCCATCGTGTCCAATTTCCCCAGCGGCGTGGCGGCAACGATCACCCTGCCGCGCGATGCCCGGGAGGCGATCCATGCAGCTTGATGCACTCATTGCCGAAGACGAAGACCTGCTGCGCCAGTCGCTGGTCGCCCAGCTGCAGCGGCTATGGCCCGAGCTGCGGCTGGTGGCCGAATGCGAGGATGGCGCCAGTGCGCTGGAGCGCTTGGCCGAGCTGAAGCCGGACCTGGCCCTGCTCGACATCCGCATGCCGGGCATCACCGGCATCGAGGTGGCCCGCGCGCTGCCCGAGATCAGCCCGCGCACCCAGGTGGTGTTCGTCACCGCTTACGACCAGTATGCGATCGATGCCTTCGAACAAGGCGCGATCGACTACCTGCTCAAGCCGGTCAGCGATGAGCGTCTGCTCGCCACGCGCGAGCGGATCCTGGCCCGCATGCAGCTGGGCCGACCGGACAGCGGGATGCTCGAGCAGCTGCTGCAGCGCCTGGGCCAGCAGCCCGCCGCGGCCTCAAGCGCGCCGCCGTTGGCCTGGATCACCGCCAGCAACGGGCGCGACACCCAGCTGATCATGCTCGAAGACGTGATCTACTTCCGTGCCGACAGCAAATACACCACCGTGGTCACCGAGCAGGGCGAAAGCCTGCTGCGTACCTCACTGCGCGAACTGCTCGATGCGCTCGATCCGCAACGGTTCCGCCAGATCCACCGCTCCACCATCGTCAACATGAAAGCCGTCGCCGCGGTCACCCGCGATGACACCGGCCGCGGCCAGCTGCGCTTGAAGCACCGCGCCGAAGTGCTCAATGTCAGCCAGCCCTTCATGAGTCTGTTCCGCGGGATGTAACGCGCCTTTTCTTTCGTCTGGAGCCTGCCATGCGTATCGCCGTTCTCGTCAGTCTCTGCGTGCTGGTGCTGGCTGCCTGCCAGCAATCGAGCAACACCTCCGTCACCCGCATCCGCGCCAATGGCGTGGATACGCTGTACAGCAAGACCACGGTCGACAACGGGGTGGCCAACTTCGATTGCATCGCCAGCAGCAGCGGCCACTGCCATTACCTGGTGCTGGACGCGCGCTGCGGGAAGGACACCGACTGCCCCTATCCGCCTCTGCACCGGTTGGCAGTGGCGGTCGGCAAGACCGAGCAGATGGCCGGGCTGCCGGCCGGCTTCCGGCACTGCGTCAGCGCGGTCCAGAAAGAACAATGCCACCGTGAGTGATCACGGTGGCATCGTGGCTCCCCCCGCGTTTCAGTAGGGTCAGAACGCCGGTTGCAGATGCAGGTTGGTACCGTTGGGCTGCTCGCCGACGTGGTTGAGCTGCCCGACCAGTTCGGTGTGCTGCTTCATCCGGCCGATCTCGCGCATGATGCGGATGTCCTCGTGGCGCAGCTCGCGCTTGGCGCTCACGGCCTGCTTGTAATCCAGGACTTCCGGATAGTGATGGGCCATGTCCAGCGCTTCGGCCACGCATTCCACCGTATCGGCATCGGAGGTGATCCGGGCGCGGCTGTTGAAGGCCTTCATCCAGCGCTCGAAGCCGGCGGTGTGATCGAACATGTTGGCCATGAACCAGATCACGAACAGGATCGAGACCCATGACCCGAACACGATCACCACGCGGGTGAAGGTGATATGGAAGTCATCCTTCCACAGGTAGTTGCTGATCAGGCCCAGGATCAGCAGCGAGGACGCCTGCCACCCGACGATCGAGGCCATCAGCCATTGGCCCTTGGCCTTGGCGAGCACCGCGACTTCTTCGCGGATCTGCTGTTCACTCTTGTTACGCCAATGCGCGACCTGTTTTTCGAACGGGCTGCTGTACAGCTCGTTGTCCTGCAACAGCAAACCCAAACCTTTGAACAAAGCGATCATGACGAGCTCCTTCTGGAACGTGCGGCAGCGCATTGGACGACGTTGTGGCACGTCCAGTTCTAGCACTTTCACGGCGCTTGGCAATGGGCAAAGCGCAAAGATCCGGCGTCATTCCTGCCTGAATGGGCAAACTCGCAGCGGATTTGCGCACTGCGGCACGTAAATCACCGGGTAAATAGGCCGCGGACGCCGGTTCTCATGCTGCAGTTGCACAATGCGCAGGCCCAGCGCCACCGTGCCCTCGCCAGCCCCGGCGGTATCACGCAGAATTGACGCATCCGCGCGAAACGCCGGTCCGCTCCGCCCTCGGTACTGTTGATGTCTTCCCTGCTGCGTTCGCTTGCCCGCCCTGCCACCGCCCCGATCCGCCGCTGGGTGCTGGGCGCCTTCCCCCGCGGCCAGAGCGGGATCGATTACGACCATCCGCTGGGCGATCCCGGCTGGTTCGGCCCGGACAGCATCACCTGGCGCGTGCACTCCGAGTTTCCCGGCATGCTCGCCGGCGGCCTGTGTGCCCTGATGCTGCAGACCCTGCATCCATTGGCACTGGCCGGGGTGTACGACCACTCGAACTTCCGCGATGACCTGGTGGGCCGCCTGCGCCGCACCACCGCGTTCGTCGCCGGCACCACGTACGCACCGAGCGCGGAAGTGGAGGCGCTGATCGCCAAGGTGACCCGCATCCATGCACAGGTACGCGGGCACACCGCCGACGGCCGCGCGTATTCCGCCGACGATCCGGCGCTGCTCACCTGGGTGCACGTCACCGAAGCCTACGGCTTCCTGCAGGGCTGCCGACGCTATTGCCGCGACGTGCCCACGGCGGTCGCCGACCGGTATTACCGCGAGTACAAGCGCGTGGCCGAGGCGCTCGGCGCCACCGATGTACCCGCCTCGGAAGCGGAGGTCGACGCGTACTTCGCGCGCCAGCAATCCGGGCTGGTGTTCGATGCCCGTTCGCAAGAAGTACTGGCGGTGTTGTCCGGCATCCGCTTGCCGGTACCGATGGCGGGGTTGTCGCGCGAGCTGTTCCTCGGTGCGGGCGCGGCGCT
The DNA here is from genome assembly GCF_056393115.1 of Stenotrophomonas sp. Steno-Z10-BAI. NCBI lineage: Bacteria > Pseudomonadati > Pseudomonadota > Gammaproteobacteria > Lysobacterales > Lysobacteraceae > Stenotrophomonas > Stenotrophomonas sp. Steno-Z10-BAI. The sequence continues at coordinate 34,531 of NZ_JBWJOZ010000003.1, forward strand.
GTTGCCGGACTGGGCGACGTCGATGCTGCCACGCACGCCGATGCAGCGTGCGCAGTCGCGTGCCTCTACGGTGATGTTGAGAGGCATGGCGCCTTTGTTCCGACGTGCCCTGCAGGATGGCCTGGCGACGCGGGCATGCACGCGGATGGGCGTGTCGGCTGGGGTGCTTGCTGATTGGCCTTGAAGCGGCAGGCGCCTGTGTCCGCTGGTTGGGTCGGGCACGTGCAGGCTTCCGGGACTCGCTGCAAGTCCCGCTCCGCGGCCCGGCCCAGCCGCTGGCGGCTGTGCGTTCAGTCGCATGCGAGGCAGTGCCTCGCAAGCAATGCGCCTTCACCCAAGTAAGCTCGTATGCCGCCACCCCACCCATGCCCGCCCCCTGACAATTGGCTGGTGGCCATGCTGAGGTCAAAAGCCAGCGAACAGCACCACGCGGCAACGCGGAGTAGCAGCGCTGCACAAACGCGGAGAAGTAGGGCTAAGCAGCAGACTGAGTAGCAGTGCCAACCAGTGGATCAGAGTGACGATGCTGGGCAGCTAAAGAGCTAAACGGCTACACGGCTACACGGCTACACGGCTAACAGCTGAACAGCTGAACAGCTGAACAGCTGAACAGCTGAACAGCTAAACAGCGAAGCAGCACAGAAGTGCAGAAGTGCAGAAGTGCGGAAGCCCGGAGGAGCAAAGCGGAGCAGCAAAGCGGCGCTGTGTTGCTCGACGAAGCCGAGCAGCAAAACTACAGAACGAATCTGGGTAGCAAAACAAATGTACTCACTGTCGCAGCTGCGGAGCCAGCGCCAGCTTTTCCCCGCGCGCACCAGCCCACTGTCAGAAGGTGGGCATGGGTGGGGTGGCGGGACCGTATGCCGCCATGGATGGCGGCATACGAGCTTATTTGGGTGAAGGCGCATTGCTTGCGAGGCACTGCCTCGCATGCGACTGAACGCACAGCCGCCAGCGGCTGGGCCGGGCCGCGGAGCGGGACTTGCAGCGGGTCCCGACACCCCACCCATGCCCGCCCAAACCAGCGCAAACGCAAACCCCAGCCGTGGCTCTGCTCCAGCTCTGCAGCTCTGCAGCTCTGCAGCTCTGCAGCTCCGTAGCTCTGTAGCTCTACAGCAAAAAAAACGGGCGCCGAAGCGCCCGTTCTTTCATCTCAGCAAAGCGCGATGAAAAGCCTCACCACACCTTGACCCGCTTCTCCGGCGCCAGATACAGCCTCTGGCCTTCCTTCACCTCGAAGGCCGGATACCACGCATCCAGATTGCGCACCGTCAACGCACGGAACTGCCCCGGCGCATGCACATTGGTCAACAGCGAATTACGCAACGCCTGCTCGCGCGCCTTGCTGCGCCACGCCTGCGCAAAGCCCAGGAAGAACCGCTGATCCGGCGTGAATCCCTCCAGCGTCTGGCCCGGCTTGCCCTGCAACGACAACTGATACGCGTCGTAGGCCGTCGACAGACCCGCCACGTCCGCAATGTTCTCGCCCAGCGTCAAACGACCATTCACCGACACCCCCGGAAACGGACTGTAGCTGCTGAACTGCGCCGCCAGCGCATCCCCGGCCGCGTTGAACTTCTTCAGATCTTCCGCCGTCCACCAGTTCTGCAGCTTGCCCGTCTCATCGAACAGCGCACCGGCGTTGTCGAAGCCGTGGCTGATCTCATGGCCGATCACGGCACCGATCGCACCGTAGTTCACCGCATCATCGGCCGCACCGTCGAAGAACGGCGGCTGCAGGATCGCGGCGGGGAACACCAGGCGGTTTTCCAGCGGCACGTTCATCGCATTGATGGTCTGCGGCAGCATCGCCCACTCGCTGTGGTCCACCGGCTTGCCCAGCTTGGCGATGTTGCGGCGGTACTCGAACAGCTCTGCACGCTCGGCATTGCCCAGCGCGTCATCGCGCTTGATCTCCAGGCCCGTGTAATCGCGCCACTTGTCCGGGTAGCCCATGCCCACCGTCAGGCCATCGACCTTGGCCTTGGCACGCGCCTTGGTCTGCGGCGACATCCACGCCAGCGCATCGATGCGCTTGGCGAAGGCGGCAATGATGTTCTTGGCCATCTCGTCCGCACGGGCCTTGGTGGCCGGGTCGAAATGACGCTCGACGTACAGCTTGCCGATCGCTTCACCGACGGCATGGTTGCTGTCATCCACCGCACGCTTCCAGCGCTCGCTCTGCTGCGGGGTGCCGTTGAGCGTGGTGCCGTGGAAGGCGAAGCGCGCATCGGCGAACGACTTGGGCAGGTACGGGGCGGCGCGGTCCAAAGCATGGAAGGCGAGGTAGTCCTTCCAGACTTCCAGCGGCTCGGTCGCGACCAGGCGCGAAATGCCGGCCACGGCCTTGGGCTGCCACACGATGAAGTCCTGCTGGGCGTCCAGGCCGGCCGAGGCCAGGAAGGCGCTCCAGTCCATCCCCGGCGCCTTGGCGCTCAGGTCGGCCTGCTTCCAGGCGTTGGCGCCCTTGGCGACGTCGTTGGTGTCTTCCTGGGTGGCGTGGGCCTGGGCGATCTTGGTCTCCAGCGCGAGGATGCGCTGCGCCTTGGCCGCCGGATCGGCGACGCCGGCCAGCTGCAGCACCTGGGCGATATACGCCTGGTACTGCTTGCGGATCTCGGCCATGCGGCCGCCCTGCAGGTAGAAGTCGCGGTCCGGCAGGCCCAGGCCGCCCTGCACCAGGTAGGGCGCGGTGCGGTCCGGCTGCAGCAGATCCACCGAGACCCACACGCCGAACAGGCGGTCGGTGTAGAAGTTGGTGGCGTTGAGCAGGTCCACATCGGCGCGCAGGGTGCCGCCCAGCGCGGTGGCCAGCGCGGCCTTGTCGCCGATGCCCGCGATGGCGTCCAGCGCTGGCTTGACCGGGGCGGCACCGCGTGACTCGATGCCGGTCTCGTCCATGAAGGCGGCGTAGTAATCGCCGATCAGCTTGGTCTCGCCCTCGGCCGTGGTATCGGCCGCGGCGCCTTCGAGGATCGCGCGGGTGTCGGCCAGGGTCTTTTCGGAAATGACGTTGAAGCTGCCGTAGCTGGAACGGTCGGCCGGGATCTCGGTGTTCTTGACCCAGGTGCCGTTGGCGAAGCCGAAGAAGTCATCGCCGGCGGCGATGCTGCGGTCCATGCCGGCGGCGTCGAAGCCGAAACTGCCGAGCTGCGGCTTGGGCGCGGCCGGTTCGGCCGGAGCGGCGTCGGGCGCGGCCGCGGCCGGCGCAGTCGCCTGGCGGTCACAGGCGGCCAGGCTCAGCGACAGGCTGGCGGCAATGGCGAGCATCAGGGTGGGGCGGCGCAGCTTGGACATTGAGCTTCTCTGCAACGGAAACATCCAAGTCTAATCCTGTCCCGGGCGCACGGTTATGCCGGCTTCGGCGGCATCGGGTACCGGATCTGCCCGTCCCCGGATTCACCGAGGTGAACGGCCTATTGCGGTGCTTCCCGTCCTGCGCGTGCTCGTGCATGCTGGTACGGCACGGATTCCGCGCGCGCCCGTCGGCGCCCGCGTGACGATCATGGCGTCAAGAATCCCGGGCAGCGGCCGCTCAGGTTTGGGGAAACCAGGAAGCGTGTACAGATGAAGTCAGCCTGTCGTTCGGGAAAAGGGTTGCGATGCCCGCGTTGAACCGTGCCCTGGCGCGGCCACTGCGGACGTTCGTGTGGCTGGGGGTTTCCCTGGGCGCGCTGCTGGCTGGCGGGCTGGTGGCGACACTGGTCAATGATGGCCAGCGCCGACAGGAAGCCGCGCAGCGCCAGAGTTCGGCGCTGGCGACCGGCGCCCAGCGCCTGCTGCGGCTGGAGCTGCGCAATCTGGAGCGGGTGATGCAGGGCATTTCCCGGGATGGTGCGCTGCTGTTCCAGCGCGTGCCGGCGCAGGCTCCCGATCTGCTCGATGCCAGCATCGCCGGCGCCCTGCAGCGGCATGCAGAACTGCACAGCATCGTGGTGGTCGACCAGTACGGGCGCGCCCTGACCAGTGGCAGTGGCGACCTGCAGCTGCCGTTATGGGCGGTGGATGACAACCGCGGCCACGGCAGCCAGGTGTTCCTCGGCCCGCCCCAAGCGCTGGATGCCGCGCAGTGGATCCTGCCGCTGGCGCTGCCCATGGGCGGCGACCGCTGGCTGCTGGCGCGGCTGCGCACGGCCGAACTGCAGTCGATCATCGGCGGTATGGACACCGGCGATGCCGGCGTGATCTCCATCACCGACCCGCATGGCTATGTGCTGGCGCGCAGTCCGGACCCGGCCGGGGTGGTGGGGCGTCGTTTCGGCCTGGCCAAGCGCGAGCTGCTGCGCCGGGACGCGTTGACCCCACTGGGGACCGAGATCAGCGCGGTCGATGGCATCGAGCGGATTTCCAGCCTCAGCACGCTGGCGCAGTACCCGCTGGCGGTCTACGCCGGGTTGGGCCGGCGCGATGTGCTGGCAGCATGGTGGCCGTATGTGCAGGCCTCGATCGGCGTCTACCTGCTGTACTGGGCGCTGTTCGGCGCGGTGTATGTGAGCCTGCGCCGTGCCACCCGCGATCAGGACACGCTGAGCGAGGAGCTGCGCACCGGCCATGCCGAACTGCGCATGGCGCACCAGGTCGGCAAGGTCTGCACCTGGTACGTGGATGAGGATGCCTGCCTGCTGCGCTGGTCACCGCTGGCGCGCGAGATTTTCGGCATCGACATCGAGAGCCTGCCGGTCGCCGATTTCTTCGCACGCGTGCACCACGAAGATACCGTACGCATGCAGCAGGCCTTCGACGCCGCGTTTGCCGGCAGCGGCGTGCTCGATGAAATGTTCCGCCTGGTGTTGCCGGGGGGCGCGATCCGCTGGGTGTCCGCGCGTGGCCAGCGGGTGGCGGTGGTGGACCGTGAGCGCCGCATGATCGGTGCATTGACCGATGTCAGCGAGCGGGTCGATGCGCTGGCCAGGGTGCAGCAGGCCGAGCGGCAGTTCCGGCTGCTGTTCGACCGCAACCCGGCGCCGTTCTGGGTGTTCGATCCGGACACGCTGCGCTTCCTGGAAGTCAACGAAGCGGCGGTGCGCCAGTACGGCTACAGCCGCGATGAATTCCTGGCGATGAGCATCCTGGATATCCGCCCGCGCGAAGGCTGGGAGGAGATCCGCGGGGCGATTGCACAGGCCCGCATCGGCGACGTGCAGGATGCGCAGGTGCGCCTGCACCAGCGCAAGGACGGCACCGTGTTCGAGGTCCGCGCGCATCTGGCCCGGCTGGATTTCGACGGGCGCCAGGCCTGCCTGGTGCTGGCCGAGGATGTCAGCGAGCGGTTGGCCTACGAGCGCGATCTGGCGTATCACGCCACCCACAACCCGGCGACCGGCCTGCTCAATACGCGTGCGCTGGCCGCGCAGCTGGACGAGGAGGGCGGGGCGTACACCATTGCCTACGTGCAGTTCCGTGGCCTGCAGCTGGTCGCCGATACGCTCGGCCGGGAGGTCGGCGACGTAGTGCTGCAGGCGATGGCCAAGCGCCTGGGCGGGCTCGGCGTGCGCTATGGGCTGCTGGCCTTCCAGCCGGCCGAGGATTTCATCTTCGCCATCCGCGACGACCATCAACACCAGACTGCGCTGGATACGCTGGTGCAGACCGTCTCAGAGCCGGTGCGCGGGCAGGACTGGCTGCATCAGTTCGAGCCGCGCATTGGCGTGGCGGTCAAGGCCGACGCCGACATCAGCACCGCCGAGCAGGTGATCGGCATGGCCGCGCAGGCCGCGCATGCGGCGCGCGACGAAGGCAACGTGATCGCCTGGTATGACGCCACGGTGAGTTCGCGCTTGTCCGAACGCCTGCGCCTGGCCGGGCGCATCCACAGCGCGATCGACACCGAGTTCGAGCTGTATTACCAGCCGATCTGCCACGCAGGCGACAGCAGTCCAGCCGCGCTGGAAGCCCTGCTGCGCTGGCCGCAGGCCGACGGCAGTTTCATTCCACCGGGTGAGTTCATCCAGCTGTGCGAAGACACCGGCCTGATCCTGGCGCTGGGCCGCTGGGTGATCCGCGCCGCCGCGCAGGCACAGCGGCAACTGGTCGATGCCGGCTGGGACCTGCCGATCGCGGTGAATGTCTCGGCGGTGCAGTTCTTCAACAGCGACCTGGTGGCCGAGTTCACCCGCGCCAGCCAGGAATACGGGCTGGCCCGCGGTGCGCTGCAGGTCGAGCTGACCGAGAGCAGCCTGATGCGCAAACCCGGCCAGGCCAAGCAGACCATGCAGCGGCTGCACGAGCAGGGCATCTGCATCTCGCTGGACGACTTCGGTACCGGCTATTCCAATATGTCCTACCTGCAGCACCTGCCACTGGACATCCTCAAGATCGACCGCAGCTTCGTGGCCGACGTGGAAACCAATCCGCGTAATGCCTCGATCTGCCGTGCACTGCTGTCACTGGGGCACAGCATGGGCCTGACCATCATCGCCGAAGGCGTGGAGACCCCCGGGCAGCACCAGTGGCTGGCTGCGCACGGCTGTGACCAGGTGCAGGGCTATCTGCTCGGCCGCCCGATGCCGCTGGCCAACGTCATCGCGCAGTTGGAGGCGGTGGAGGCGTAGTGCGCCGGGCGTTGCCCGGCCGCCGCCACGCATCATCCGCCCAGAGCTTCCACCAGGTAGTCGATGAAGCTGCGCACCTTCGGCGCCAGATGGCTGCGGCTGGTGTATACCGCATGGATGCCGATGCCCGGCACCGTCCACTCCGGCAGGACGCGCTCCAGCCGCCCGTCGGCGAGCGCGTCGGCGACCAGGAAATCCGGCTGCACGATGATGCCCATCCCGGCGATCGCGGCCTCGCGCAGCACATCGCCGTTGTTGGCACGCACACCGCCACGTACCGGCACGGAGACCTCCCCGCGTGGCCCCTGCAGCTGCCACGCATCCCCGCCGCCCCAGTAGCTGTACTGCAGGCACTCGTGCGCGGCGAGATCTTCGGGTTGCTGCGGCCGGCCATGCGCGTCCAGATATGCCGGCGCCGCGCACAGGCTGATCTGCGCGTCGGCCAGCTTGCGGGCGATCAGTGCCGGGCTGGGCTGGCGGGTGATGCGGATCGCCACGTCGTAGCCTTCTTCGACCATGTCCACCAGGCGGTCGGACAGCGACAGGTCCAGCTCCACCTGCGGGTAGCGCGCGCGGTAGCCGGCCAGCAGCGGGCCCAACCGGGCGATGCCATAGCTGACCGGCGCGTTGATGCGCAGCCGCCCCGAGGGCTCCAGGGCCTGCGCGCTGATGCCGGCCTCCAGCGCATCGAACTCGGCCAGCAGCCGCACGCACTCGGCGTAATAGGCCGCGCCCGTGCTCGTCGGGCTCACGCGGCGGGTTGTACGGTTGAGCAGCCGGGTCGAGAGGCGTTTTTCCAGCGCGGCGATCTGCCGGGTCACTCCCGCGGTGGACAGGTCCAGGGCCTGCGCGGCGGCACTGAAGCCGTTGCGCTCGACCACGGCGACAAACACACGCATGGCATCCAGAGTGTCCATTGTTTCTATTTCCGAAATAAATAGCGTCGATGCATCGTATTTATTGGCAAGGCTGCGCGCAATAAGCTCAGGGCCGTCGTCGCGCTATTGGAGTCCGTGATGTCCCGCTTGCCCTCCCTGTATATCTCCCACGGCTCGCCGATGACCGCGCTCAACCCCGGTCTGGTCGGCGAGCGCCTGGCGGCGCTGGCGGCGCGCCTGCCGCGTCCGCGCGCGATCGTGATGGCCTCGGCGCACTGGCTGACCCATCAGCCGGCGGTGGGCGGGCATGCCCAGCCGCCGACCCTCCATGATTTCGGCGGTTTTCCGCAGGCGCTGTTCGATCTGCAGTACCCGGCGCCGGGCGACCCCGCGCTGGCGCAGGAGATCGCGCAGCGGCTGACCGCGGCCGGCCTGCCGACCGCGATCGACCCGCAGCGCGGTCTCGACCACGGTGCCTGGGTGCCGCTGCGCTTTCTGTACCCGCAGGCGGAGATCCCGGTCGTGCCGCTGGCGATCCAGCCGTTGCTTGGGCCGGCCCATCAGTTCGCACTGGGCCGCGCGCTGGCACCGCTGCGCGAGCAGGGCGTGCTGTTGATCGGCTCAGGCAGCATCACCCACAACCTGCACGATTGGCGCAGCTACCCGGACGGCAAGGAAGCGCCGTATGTGCGGCCCTTCATCGAGTGGGTGGAACAGCGCCTGCAGGCCGATGACAGTGCCGCCTTGCTGGACTATCGCCGTCAGGCCCCGTACGCCGTGCAGGCGCACCCGAGCGACGAGCACCTGCAACCGCTGCACGTCGCGATGGGCGCGGCCGGTGGCGATGCGCTCGGCGCGCAGCGTATCGATGCCGGGATTGATGCCGGCTTCCTGGCGATGGACATCTATCGCTTCGACGGCGCCGACGCGCAGCAGCGCGCCGCATGAGTGCCGTGCTGTCCGCGAACTGAGCCTGGCGCGCCCCGCGCATTCGCGTGGCGGCGCACGTGTGGTACGTTTTTTCCTGTTTCCGGCGCCGGCTGCCTGCAGCCTCCCCCGCGCTGCTTACTGGAAAATGCATGCATACCATTGAAGTCGTCCTGGCGATGCTGGTGGCGGTGGTCGCCAGCGGCTACCTGGTCCGCGTATTGCCGTTGTCGCTGCCGCTGCCGCTGGTGCAGATCGGGCTGGGCGCGGTCATAGCCGGGGTGTTCAACCGCGGCCACGCGCTGGAGCCGGAGATGTTCTTCCTGCTGTTCCTGCCGCCGCTGCTGTTCCTGGATGGCTGGCGCATCCCCAAGCAGGGCCTGTTCCGCGATAAAGGCGTGATCCTGGAGCTGGCCTTCGGGTTGGTGGTGTTCACCGTGATCGGGGCCGGCTTCCTGATCCATTGGATGATCCCGGTGATGCCGCTGGCGGTGGCGTTCGCGCTGGCCGCGATCATCTCGCCGACGGACCCGGTGGCGGTCAGTTCGATCGCCTCGCGCGCGCCGATCCCCAAACGGCTGATGCACATCCTGGAAGGCGAGTCGTTGCTCAACGATGCCTCCGGCCTGGTCTGCTTCCGCTTCGCGGTGGCGGCGGTGATGACCGGCTCGTTCTCGCTGGCGACCGCCTCGCTGACGTTCCTGTGGGTGGCCGTGGCCGGGCTGGCGATCGGTGTCGCGGTGACGCTGGGCGTGTCCACCTTCCAGCGCTGGCTGTGGCGGCGCTTCGGCGAGGAGCCGGGCGCGGCGCTGCTGGTCAACCTGTTGATTCCCTTCGCGGCCTACCTGCTGGCCGAAGAGTTCAACGCCTCGGGCATCCTCTCGGCGGTCGCTGCGGGCATCACGATGAGCTATGTGGAACTGAGCGGCCGCGTGTCCGGCAGCATGCGCGTGCAGCGCACGGCCGTGTGGAACATGCTGCAGTTCAGCTTCAACGGCATCATGTTCGTGCTGCTCGGCGAGCAGCTGCCGGGCATCGTGGAGCGCGCGATCAAGACGGTCAGCGAAAGCGGGCATCACAGCGCGTGGTGGCTGCTGGTCTACGTGGTGGTGATCAATCTGGCGCTGGTACTGCTGCGCCTGGCCTGGGTGTGGCTGTCGCTGCGCTGGAGCCTGTTGCGCGCGCGCCATCGTGGCGAGGCGCGGCAGGGCACGTCCTGGCGGATCGTGGTGGCCACCTCGGTGGCGGGTGTGCGCGGTGCGATCACCCTGGCCGGCGTGCTGACGCTGCCGCTGTTCCTGCCCGATGGCAGTGCCTTCCCGGCGCGCGATCTGGTGATCTTCCTGGCCGCGGCGGTGATCCTGATCTCGCTGGTCGGCGCCAGCATCGCGCTGCCCCGCCTGCTCAAAGGGCTGGAACTGCCGGCCGATTCGGGCGAACGCAAGGAAGAGGATCTTGCCCGCAAGCTCGCCGCCAAGGCCGCGCTGGCCGGTGTGGAGCGCACGCGCCAGCAGCTGGTGCAGAACCAGACCACCGAGAACGTGCAGCTCTACAACGACGCCGCCTCACGGGTGAGCCTGCTGTACCAGCGCAACCTGGAGAAGGACGCCGGGCCGGATGCCGATCCGGACAAGGTGAAGCGGATGGAGCAGGGCTACCGCCAGCTGCGCACCGCCGGGCTCACCGCCGAGCGCGAAGAGCTGTTCCGCCTGACCCGGCGCGGCAAGATCTCCGATGAGATCTCGCGCAGGCTGATCCGCAATCTGGATCTGCTGGAGACGCGGCAACGCGATTGAGGCCGCACCGTGCCACGGGTGGAGCCACCCCATGGGTGGCTGCGCGGACCCACTGGAACCCACGCGTCCGGGACGAAGGGCAGCCACCCATGGGGTGGCTCTACCCCGGCACACGTGGATCAGGCGTCCGGCTTCTGATCCAGGAAGTAGGCCACCACGGTGCCCTTGATCTTGATCGTCATCGGGTTGCCGCGGCGGTCGCGGGCCTTGCCGGCCTGCACGCGGATCCAGCCTTCGCTGACCGAATACTCTTCAACGTTGTCGCGCTCGACATCGTTGAAACGGATGCCCACGCCGCGCTCCAGCGCAGCGGCATCGTGGAAGGGGCTGGCCGGGTTGATCGCCAGGTGATCGGGAGGGGTATCGCTCATGGTCACAGGATGCTGACGACCACCAAGGCCGCCTTCTGCCGTACAGGATAAACCGCAGCGGGCCCTGCGCCGAATTTCGCTTCCTGCCAACGCCCTTGCACGGCAGAATGCGCCCCTGTCTCCAGGAATACCGGCCATGCCCGACAACAGCGATTATTTCGACTTCGAAGAAGAGGAACGCGATTTCGACGAGGACGATTTCGAGGCGCGGATCTGGAATCTGTTCGTGCTGATCAACCCGGGCGATGAAGAACTGGCCCTGCAGCAGTTCAACCGCTGGCGCGAGGCGCTGCTGGAGAGCGGCGAAGGCATCGATGAGGACGCCGACTGGCTGCCGCCGATGATGGCGGCGATTGCCTGGCAGTCCGGGTTCGAGGTGGAGCGCAGCGATGCCGATGCGCTGATGTCGGCGGTCAACGAGCTGTCCGCGCGCTGGAACCTGCAGATCGACTGGGGCGGCGACCTGGACGATGAGGATTTCGCCGCCGGGGTGGATGCCCCGATGCTGATGGGCACCGCCCATGACCGCCTGCGCGAGCACAACTACGCGCTGTGGAGCGTGGATACCGGCAATGACACCCTGGCCGGGTGGATGGCGCTGAACCGCGATGACGATGCGATGCTGGCGCTGTGCTCGCTGCTGGGCGTGGAAGTGCGGCCGGGCAGCGATCCGTTCTGAGGGCGCGATTGCGGTCTGCGTGTGCCGACCAACGGTCGGCACCTACGCCTGATACTGGCCGCGCGCGTTTGAGATCACGGCTTTGACCAGCGCACGGTCCGTATGCCGTGAAATGGCCTGTGCGCCCAGGGCAATCGCCTGCAGGCGCAAGGGGGCGGGCACGTCGTAATGCGCCCCGCTGCGGCGGTTCTGGAACGCCCGCCGCGGAATCCCGAGCTGCGCCGCCATGGCGTGCAGCTCGGGCAGGGTGTCGGCCATCAGATGCGCCCAGCGCTCGCCGCGCCAGGGATGTACCGCATCGTCGATATAGACCGTCACCGGATCGCCGTGGCTCAGGCCTGCGGCTTGTCGTCGCTGGCGGCCGGGGCCGGCTCGCCATCGGCTTCGGCAGCAGCGTCGGTCACGATCTCGGCGTCTTCGGCCTCGTCGTCACCTTCGCCTTCCACGCCTTCGAACTCGGAGACCAGCTGCGACAGGTACTCGTCGGCGGTCTTGCCTTCGTCAGCGGCCAGGTCGTCGATCAGCTGCTGCAGCTGGGTCGAGTACTCCAGGTTGACCTTGCGGCCTTCCTTTTCCTGGACGTTGGACAGGTGCTTGAGCATGGCCAGCATCGGGACCGGGTTGTCGGCGTTGCCCATGGTCTGGCCGCCGATGGCCAGCAGCCACTCGGTGCCCTGCAGGCCGATCGCAGCGACGACCTGGCCTTCTTCGTTGGTCAGCACGGCATGGTTCTGCACCGGCTGCTGGGCGTTGAGGCGGTTGATCGGGCGCTTGGGCTGCTGCTTCTTGCGCTTGTCGCGCTTGGCCTTGGACTGCTTGGACATGGGTGCGGTCTATCTACAAAAGGAAGACCCCATTGTAGTGCCGGCCGCCGGCCGGCTCCACGGATTCCCTGAATTTCCCTCTGCCGCTGCCGCCGCGCCGCTCAAGGCGCGACAGCCGGCGCCAGCGTCGCCTGGATATCGGCGTCGGCAGCGGTGGGCGACAGCGCCACTTCCTGCCCGGCACCGGCCAGGGCCGCCGCTTCGGCCGCCTTGGTCATCACCACGATGCTGATCCGGCGGTTGATCGGGTTGTCCGGCTGGGTCTTGTCGAACAGCACCGAGGAGGACAGGCCGACCACACGGGTCACCTTGTCTTCGGTCATGCCGCCATCCAGCAGTGCACGCCGGGCGGCGTTGGCGCGATCGGCACTTAGCTCCCAGTTGCTGTAGCCGTGGGCGGCGTTGTAGGCGGTGATATCGGTATGGCCGGTGATGCTGATCCGGTTCGGCACGTGATTGATGAACTGCGACAGCTCGCGCAGGATCTCGCGCGTATACGGCTTGAGCGAGGCGCTGCCCATGTCGAACATCGGGCGGTTCTGCTTGTCCACGATCTGGATGCGCAGGCCTTCGGGAGTGAGGTCGAGCAGCAGCTGGTCCTTGAACGGCTCCAGTGCCTGGCTCTTGCTGATCGCTTCTTCCAGCTCCTGCTTGAGCGCTTCCAGCTGGCGTTTTTCGCGCTGGCGCTCGTCTTCCTGCGGCACCGGCCTGGAGGCCTGCTGGTTCTGGAAGGGATCGTTGCTGTTGCCGCGCGAGATGTCGGTCGCGCCGCCCAGCTTGATCATCGAGGTACTGGCGCCGCCCGGGCCGGCCATGCCCGGGGCCGGGGTGGAACTGCTGCCGGCCAGCGGGCTGGGGTTGCGGAAGTACTCGGAGATCGCTGCGCGCTCGGGCTTGCTGGTGGCGGCCATCAGCCACAGCACCAGGAAGAAGGCCATCATCGCGGTCACGAAGTCGGCATAGGCCACCTTCCAGGCACCGCCATGGTGCGCGGCGTGGCCGGCCTTCTTGACCCGGCGGACGATGACGGTGGGTTTGGTCTCGGCCATGGCGCTGCCTTACTTGACCGTCTTGAGGTGCTGTTCGAACTCGCTGAAGCCCGGGCGCACGTTGGACGGCAGGGTCTTGCGGGCGAATTCCAGGGCGATCTTCGGGTTGTAGCCGCGCAGGCAGGCCAGCAGGGCGGTCTTGACCGATTCGTAGATGCGCGCGTCCTGTTCGGCACGGGCTTCCACGGCCGAGGCCAGCGGGCCGACGAAGCCATAGGCCAGCAGGATGCCCAGGAAGGTACCGACCAGCGCGCCGGCGACGTGCGCACCGACCTCGGTGATTTCCCCGCCGATCGAACCCATCGTGATCACGATGCCCAGCACGGCGGCGACGATGCCGAAGCCAGGCAGGCCGTCGGCGACCTTGTTGAGCACGGCGGCCGGCTGCATCGCCTCGCCGTGGTGCTTCTCCAGCTCCAGCTCCAGCAGCGGTTCCAGCTCGTGCGGCTCGATGTTGCTGCCGATCATCAGGCGCAGGCAATCGGTGATGAAGTCGACCAGGTGGTGGTCGGCCTGCACCTTGGGGTAATTGGCGAAGATGCTGCTCTCGGCCGGGCGCTCGACGTGGTCTTCCAGCGCCATGAAGCCTTCGCGCCGCGCCTTGTTGAGCAGTTCGTAGAGCAGGCTGAGGACGTCGATGTAGTCCTGCTGCTTGTAGCGCGGGCCCTTGAACACGCCCACGGTGGCCTGCAGGGTCTGCTTCACGGTTTTGACCGGGGTGCCGACGAGGAACGCGCCCAGCGCCGCACCGCCGATGATCACCAGTTCATAGGGCTGCCACAGCGCGCCGAGTTTGCCGTGCGCGCCGACATAGCCGCCCAGCACGCTGAGGATGACGACGAGAAGTCCAACGATGATGAGCATGGGGCCGACGCGGGAAGGGGATACCTCCATGTCGGCCCCTTCACACCTTTTCTGAAGGGGGGCGGTCGCTCGATGTCACACTTTTCCTGATTCAGGCGGCCGGCTCGGCTTCCGCACCACCGCGCTGCAACGGATCCGGATAGGCCTGCCCGTTGGGCGTGAACGATAGCGAGACCGAGTTCAGGCAGTGGCGTTCATGGGTCGGCGGCGGGCCATCCGGGAAAACATGGCCGAGATGGCTGTCACACCGCGCACAGACGATCTCGGTGCGGACCATGCCATGGCTGGCGTCGCGGATCTCGCGGACATGGGCCGGATCGAAGGGCGCGAAGAAGCTCGGCCAGCCGGTGCCGGAGTCGAACTTGGTGCTGGAGCGGAACAGCGGCAGGCCGCACAACCGGCAGCCGTAGACCCCGTCCTGCTTGTTGTCCAGGAAGACCCCGCAGAACGGTGCTTCGGTGCCGTGATGCAGCAGCACGCGCTGCTCATCGGCGCTGAGGCCGGCCACCAAGGCCTGGCGCTGGGCGTCGGTAGGCGGGGAAAGGTCGAAAACGGTCATGGGCAGTCCTCGTGGGGATGCACTCTACATTGGGTCGTGGGCGGGGCGTTCCAAGCGGGCGACATTCATCGTGCTGATACCCGTGGCGGTGCATGGTGAAGACCTGAACCGCCGCCGGGAGATCGCCATGTACCGCCCACGTCGCCTCGCCGCTGCCTTGCTGGTGCTGCTGCCGTTGACCGCGGCCGCGCAGATCGGCCCGCCGCCCACCCCCACCGCGACGCGGCCGGTGGTCACGCCGCAGCGCGCGCCACAGCCCCCGGCCGTGCAACCGGTGCCGGTCGACAGCCTGTCCGACAGGATGGCCCCGGTGAAGTCGTCCTCGCAGACCCAGCAGCAACTGCGCACGCACCCGATCCAAAGCAAAGGCCCGGCGCAGCCCGCACCGATGCAGGGTCCGGCCGTGCAGAGCAAGGTCTACGACCGCCACGGCCGGATCCTTCCGGGGGTCAAGCAGGTAGGCCCGAACCGCGTGCTTGATACCCGCACCGGCCGCTATTACGACGCCGTCCCCAGCGGTGACGGTCAACAGATCAAGCCCTGACTGTTGGAGTGGCAGGCCGGCAACATGAATGGTTTACATCGCTGCCCGCGCAGTCATCCCCGTCAACGCAAGGCCTCACTGTTTTTTCGCCTGTGATTAACCGGATCGGCGGGACCCTGTACACGCGCCGCAACACAGGCGCATCCCCCGAGGTTTTTCGAGAAGAGTGCAATCATGGCTAACCAGCAGAACCGCAGTCCCGGCAAGACGCCGCAGGAGCAGCAGGGCAGTCAGCAACAGAACCAGAAGCCCGGCCAGCAGAACCAGCAGCAGTGGGACCAGCAGAATCAGAAGGGCGGCAAGCAGCAGGACCAGAAGCATCAGGACCAGAAACAGCAGCGCTGATGCGCTTGGCACAATGAACGAAGGCGGTGCGCACATGCGCGCCGCCTTTTTGCGTTTCAGCCACGCAGCTCAGCACGCGACCGGCTCAATCGGGAATCGGCAGGGTCAAGGTTTCCTTGACCTCTTCCATCACGATGTAGCTCTTGGATTCACGCACGTGCGGCAGGGTCAGCAGCGTGCTGCCGAGCAGCTTGCGGTACGAGGCCATCTCGCTGATGCGCGCCTTGAGCAGGTAGTCGAAGTCGCCCGAGACCAGATGGCATTCCAGCACGTTGGGCAGCTTCAACGCCGCGCGCCGGAACTCTTCGAAGATGTCGCCGGATTTGTAGGCCAGGCTGATCTCCACGAACACCAGCAGGCTGGCCTTGAGGTAATGCGGATCGAGCTTGGCGTAGTAGCCGGTGATGGCCCCGTCGCGCTCCAGCCGGCGCACGCGCTCGGTGCACGGCGTGGTCGACAACCCGACCCGCTCGCCCAGTTCGGTGAAGGAGATCCGGCCCTCGGCCTGCAGGATGCGCAGGATCTTGCGGTCGATCTTGTCCAGTTCGCGGGCGCGCGTGGCCATCGGCGTCAGCCTCTCGAGGATGTTGGCGAGACAATACCCTGCCTGATGCTGGAAAAACAGGCGAATTGATTGGTTGCGGCTGACTATACTTCCTCAATTATGGTCCCGGCGTGCTCCTGCGCAGGGAATGATCGGGTTGGAGGGGTGTCATGCGCGTTCTAGTCCTTGGCAGCGGTGTGATCGGCACGACCAGTGCCTGGTACCTGCGGCAGGCCGGGTTTGAAGTCACGGTCGTCGACCGCCAGCCCGGTCCGGCGCTGGAAACCAGTTTCGCCAACGCAGGCCAGCTGTCGTTCGGCTATACCTCGCCATGGGCCGCGCCCGGCGTGCCGCTCAAGGCGGTCAAGTGGCTGTTCTCCGAACATGCCCCGCTGGCGATCCGCCCGGGCCTGGACTGGCACCAGTACCGCTGGCTGGCGCAGATGCTGCGCAACTGCACGCATGAGCGTTATGCGATCAACAAAGCGCGCATGGTGCGCATGTCCGAATACAGCCGCGATTGCCTCAACGAGCTGCGCCGAGAGACCGGTATCGCGTTCGAAGGCCGCGACCTGGGCACGACCCAGCTGTTCCGTACCCAGCAGCAGCTGGATGCCTCCGCGCAGGACATCGAAGTGCTGGCCCAGTACGGCGTGCCGTATGAGGTGCTCGACCGCGACGGCATCATCGCTTACGAACCGGCACTGGCGGGCGTGGCCGACAAGCTGGTCGGCGCGCTGCGCCTGCCGCGCGACCAGACCGGCGATTGCCAGCTGTTCACCCGTCGCCTGGCGCAGATGTGCGTCGATGCCGGGGTCGAATTCCGTTTCGACCAGGACATCGCGGGCCTGCAGAGCGATGGCGACCGCATCACCGGTGTACGCATCGACGGCAAGCTGGAAACCGCCGATCACTACGTCGTCGCGCTGGGCAGCTATTCGCCGTCGCTGGTTGCGCCGCTGGGCCTGCAGCTGCCGGTGTACCCGCTCAAGGGCTACTCGCTGACGCTGCCGATCACGGATCCTGCGATGGCCCCGACCTCGACCATCCTGGATGAAAGCTACAAGGTGGCCGTGACCCGTTTCGACGACCGCATCCGCGTGGGTGGCATGGCCGAGGTGGGCGGGTTCGACCTGTCGCTCTCGCCGCGCCGCCGCGCCACGCTGGAGAAGGTCGTGCGCGACCTCTATCCGGACGGCGGCGACCTGTCGCGCGCCGAGTTCTGGACCGGCCTGCGCCCCGCCACGCCGGACGGCACCCCGGTGGTCGGCGCCACGCCGTACCGCAACCTGTTCCTCAATACCGGCCATGGCACGCTGGGCTGGACCATGGCCTGCGGCTCCGGCCGCTACCTGGCCGACCTGATGGATGCCCGCCAGCCGCAGATCAGCACCGAGGGCCTGGATATCTTCCGCTACACCCACCATGCCGCGTCCGTCCGTCACCGTGAGCCGAGTTCATGCGCCCAGCCCGTGCGTTGATTGATCTGGACGCGCTGCGCAGCAATTACCGGCTGGCACGCGAACTGGGAGGCGGCAAGGCCGTGGCCGTGATCAAGGCCGATGCCTACGGGCACGGTGCAGTGCGCTGCGCGCGCGCGCTGCACGCCGATGCCGATGCGTTCGGCGTGGCCTGCATCGAGGAAGCGCTGGAACTACGGGCGGCCGGCATCACCGGCCCGATCCTGCTGCTGGAGGGCTTCTTCGATGCCGGCGAACTGCCGCTGATCGTTGAGCACGACCTGTGGTTCGCCGTTGGCGCACCGTGGCAGGTCGAGGCGGTCGCCGCGTTCCAGACCACCGCCACGCTCACCGTGTGGTTGAAGCTGGACAGTGGCATGCATCGCCTGGGCCTGTGGCCTGACGAGTTCCGCGCCGCGCACGCCACGCTCAGTGCGCTGGCGCATGTCGGGCCGATGGTGCTGATGACCCACATGGCGCGTGCCGACGAACTGGACAGCCCGCGCACCCGCGAGCAGGCCGACGTCTTTGCCGCCGCCATCGAAGGCCTGGCCGGGCAGACCAGCCTGTGCAACTCGCCGGCGCTGCTGGGCTGGCCGGAGGTGCGCAGTGACTGGGTGCGCCCGGGCCTGATGCTGTACGGGATCAACCCGATGCCGGCGCATACGACGCTGACCGAGCGGCTGCGCCCGGTGATGACCATGCGGTCGAAAATCTTTGCCGTGCGCGACATCGCGGTCGGCGAGCCGGTCGGCTATGGCGCGCGCTTCGTCGCGCAGCGGCCGACCCGGGTCGGCGTCGTGGCACTCGGCTATGCCGATGGCTACCCGCAGTTCGCGCCCAACGGCACCCCGGTGCGCATCGACGGCCAGTCCGGCATCGTGATCGGTCGTGTCTCGATGGACATGCTCACCGTGGATCTCACCCACCTGCCGCAGGCCGGGATCGGCAGCACGGTGACACTGTGGGGCGATGCGCCGCGCATCGAGGCCCTGGCGCCGCTGTGCGGGGTCAGTGCCTACCAGCTGCCGTGCGGCGTGAAGCGGGTGGTGCGCGAGTACACCGGCTGAGGGATGGCTCAGGTACTCGCCGTGGCCTCATTGCGCAGATCGCGCCGGATCCAATCATCCAGCAGGCGCTTCTCGTAGCGCAGCGGATCGGTGTCGCTCTGCCGGCCGATGTTGTGCAGGTAGCCGGTGTCCTGCAGCTTGCGCTCGCCTTCGCCGATCACCTTGCCCTGTGCATCCTTCAGGGTGTAGGTCAGGGTCACGCGCGGGGGGTAGATATCGCGCATCACCCGGATGTCATTGGCGCGCGGGCCGTGCCACGGCTCGTAATCGCCGGCGCGCTTGATGTCGGTGAAGGTCACCTCCAGCGTCTGGCCGGGCTGCAGCGCCTTGCTGGCGGTGGTCTGCACGTATTTGGCCAGCTGCTGCACCCAGTCACCGCGTTCGGCTTCAAAGCGGTTGTTGCTCAGGCGGATCTCGGTGAACTGGGCCGGGTCGGTCCACGTCACCTGGACAGGACCCTCCGCCTTGAGGGCGCGCGGGGCCTGCGGGTCGGTCACGGTGCGCGGGGCCGCCGCGACGCTGCCGATGAGCAGCAGGCCGGCCAGGGCCCCGGCGATCAGGGATGTGCGGTTCATGACAACTCCTGGGTCGCGATCACAAGTGGGATCAGGCACCCAGTGTGATCCTGATCCGGGTGAGGGACAATCCACGCGTGTATGCTCCGCCTCTGCGGTTGGCGCCAATTCACCCAGGCCGCCCCCCACCCACGGCGCTTGACGCTGCGAATACGCGCGTTGGCCGATCCTGTCCTCCTCTGTTTCGCCAGTTGCCTCATTGACGCCCTTGCCCAGCCTGCCCACCTCTACGTTGGAACGCGCCTCCTTCCTGGCTTCATCGCCGGATCCGGCCCTGTATCGCACGGTACTTGAGCGCCTGAATGCGGGGTTCTGCACCATCGAAGTGATCTTCGACGATGCCGGGGTGGGTGTGGACTACCGGTTTGTCGAGGTCAACGAGGCCTTTTCACGCAATACCGGGCTGAGCAACGTCTGCGGACAGCGGATGAGCAGCCTGCAACCCGGCCATGAATCCGACTGGTACCGCACCTATGGCGAGGTGGCGCGTAGCGGGCAGGCACGGCAGTTCGAGATGGAAGCGCGCGCGCTGAACCGGTGGTACTCGGTGGAAGCGGTCAGCGTGGGCGAGCCTGACGAGCCTCTGGTGGCCGTGGTGTTCTTCGACATCACCAATCGCAAGCACATCGAGGTGGAACTGGCCGAAAGCGAGGCGCGCTTCAGCGCGCTGGCCGATGGCCTGCCGATGCCGGTCTGGGTGCTGGATGAGCGCGGCCATTCGCGCTTCGTCAATAGTGCCTTCAGCGAGTTTTTTGGAGGCGATGAGCAGCGCGTGCCGGATGATGTCTGGCGTGGCCTGGTGCATCCCGACGATGCTTCGGTGTTCGATTACGAACTGCAGGAGGCGCTGAAATCGCAGCGCTCCATGCATGCGCTGGTCCGCGGCCGCCGCGCCGATGGCCAATGGCGCTGGCTGGAAATGAACGCGCGGCCGCGCTTCTCGCGGATGGGCCGTTTCATCGGCCTGGCCGGCAGCAGTCCGGATGTGACCGAGCGCCGCGAGATCGAAATGGCGCGCGAGGAACTGCTGCAGTCCGAACGTGCGGCGCGCAGCGCGGCCGAGAACATGGCGCGGTTGAAGGATGAATTCCTGGCCACGCTCTCGCACGAGCTGCGTACCCCGCTGACCACCATCCTGGGCTGGAGCGAACTGCTGCTGCAGCGCATCGACAACACCAGCCCGATGTACAAGGGCCTGGGCGTGATCGCCAACAGTGCGATGGCGCAGAAGCGGCTGATCTCGGACATGCTGGACCTCAGCAGCATGTTGCTGGGCAAGGTGCAGCTGGAAGTGGAAATGCTGGATCTGCGTGCGCAGCTGGAAGAGGCGATGCGCGCGCAGGAGCTGGTCGCCGAAGGCAAAGCGTTGTCGATGGAGCTGGTGATGCCTGACGAGCCCTGCCTGGTGCTCGGCGACGCCACCCGCCTGCAGCAGGTGCTGTGGAACCTGCTCTCCAACGCGATCAAATTCACCCCGGCCGAGGGGCGCGTGGTGCTGACCCTGGCTGCCGATGGCGGGCATTGGTCGATCACCGTGACCGATTCCGGTGACGGCATTGCGCCGGAGTTCCTGCGCCATCTGTTCAGCCGGTTCCGCCAGGCCGACGGCACCACCACACGCCGCCACGGCGGATTGGGGCTGGGGCTGGCGATCGTGCAACAGCTGGTGGAACTGCACGGCGGCGCGGTGGCGGCCAGCAGCGACGGCCACGGGCACGGGGCCAGCTTCAACGTGCGCCTGCCGCGCTATCAGCCGCAGGCCGATGGCCGCCCGTTGCGCGAAGTATTCAGCGGCCCGATCACCGAGCAGATCATCGAGCCGTATCCGCTCAGGGGCCTGCATCTGCTGGCCGTGGAAGACCAGCCCGAAGTGCTGGAGTACCTGCGGCGGCTGCTGGAAGAGCAGGGGGCCTCGGTCACCACGGCCTCCTCCGCCGGCGAGGCGCTGGCGCTGCTCAATGAGAATGGCCATGACGGCATCGATGCGCTGCTGACCGATATCGGCATGCCCGGCATGGATGGTTACGGGCTGGTACGCACCCTGCGCGACAACATGGGCGTCGAGCCGGAGGCATTGCCTGCTGTCGCGGTGACGGCGCTGGCACGTGCGGACGACCGCAAGCGTGCGTTGGCGTCGGGCTTCCAGGAGCATGTGGCCAAGCCGTATTCGGTGGCGCAGCTGGTCGCCGCTGTACGCGGTGTCCTGAGCGGTACGCGCTGAGTCCTGCGTTGGCGGCGTGTTGACGCCGCCGCGGGCACACTGGGGCGTACGCCACAGGAGTCGCCATGTCCCGTTACGCCCCCCGCATCCATACCGATCCGGCCGCCATCGCGGCGCTGGAAGCCCTGCTGCCACAGCTGCACGGCCAGACCCAGGTCGAACTCACGCTTGAGGATGGCAGCCGCCTGCTGGGCACCGTCGCGGTGCAGCCGACGCTGCAGCAGTACCGCGACGCCGAGGAGAACGAAGGGAGCAATGGCCAACTGCGGTTGGACGATCTGGATACCCCTGTGCAGCAGCACGTGGTGTGGCTGGACCAGATCACCGCCATCCGGCAGCTGCCCTACCGCGAGTGATCGCGGCGGGCAGGTGCGGGTGGGGCAGGGCTCAGTGGGTGAATTCGCTGGGTTCGGCCTCGAAGCGGCGCGCGTAGGCCCGTTCATCGGCGATCCGGGCTACCTCTTCATCGGCCAGGTCCGGGGCGCCATACACCGCATAGGCCACGCTGCCATCGGCGGTCTTGCCGACCTGATGCAGGCGGTAGCGGGAATGGCCGCCGCCGGTGTCTTCGGGGTAATGCACCGGTGGCTGGCTGCCCTCCATGTCCATCTCGCTGTTGTCGACTACGCCACCGACAAACAATGCACGCATGAGCCATCTCCACGGGAAGTGAGGCTCCACCCTGCCGGTTTGGATGTTGTCAGGGCATCAACAGGACGTTGAATAAACGCAAATCCGGGTGGGGCGGGGCGAACCGGTAGAATGGCGGCCTCTTTTCAAGATGTGCCCCCGCATGGCTGCCCAGCACGACGCTCCCCTGGAAACCCTGTTCCTGCCGTTCGCCAGTGGCGCACTGGCCTGGCCGGCCGGCCCCGTGCTGTTCCTGCGCGCCCGCGATGGCGCACCGCTGCGCGAGCACGCCCAGCCGGCGCAGCTGGTCTGCGAGCAGAGCTTCCGTCCGTTTGCCGACGCCCTGGAAGCCAGCGGCTGGACCGTGCGTGACGAGCAGCAGCTGGCCGGTGATGCCACCCGCTACGCCGTGGTGCTGGTGCTGCCGCCGCGCCAGCGCGAGGAAGCCAAGGCCCTGTTCGCCCGTGCGCTGGCCCTGACCGCCCCGGGCGGCATCGTGGTGGCCTGCCAGCACAACAACGAAGGCGCCCGCTCCGGCGAAGGCGACCTGCAGCAGCTGGCCGGCCTCGGCGGCAAGCTGACCAAGAACCACTGCCGTGCCTACTGGACGGCGCCGCTCAACGGCCAGCACGACGCCGCGCTCGCGCAGCGCTGGGCAACCCTGGACGCGCCGCGCGCGATCCTTGGCGGCCGCTTCCAGAGCCGCCCGGGCATCTTCGCCTGGGACCGCATCGACCCCGCCTCGGCGCTGCTGGTGGAGCAGCTGCCGGCCGATCTGGCCGGGCGTGGCGCCGATCTGGGCGCTGGCTTCGGTTATCTCTCGGCCGAAGTGCTGGCGCGCTGCCCGAACGTGACCGCGCTGGACCTGTATGAGGCCGAAGGCCGCGCGCTGGCGCTGGCCCGCGAGAACCTCGCCGCGCTCGGCAAGCCGGCCGCGCTGGCCTATCACTGGCAGGACGTCACCGCCGGGATCGAGGGCGAGTACGACTTCATCGTGACCAACCCGCCGTTCCACACCCCGTCGCGCGCGGATCGCCCCGACATCGGCCAGCGCTTCATCGCCGTGGCCGCGCAGGCGCTGCGCCCCGGGGGCCGGATGTGGCTGGTGGCCAACCGCCACCTGCCGTACGAGCAGATCCTCAACGAGAGCTTCGGCCAGGTCCGCGTGGCCGCCGAGCGCGATGGCTTCAAGCTGATCGAAGCCACCAAGGCCAGCAAGAGCGCCACGCCGGTCCGCACGCCGCGCAGCACCGAGCCGAAGTGGGGCCGCGGAGGCCGCGCATGAAGCTGGTCAAGCTGTTGGCCAACCTGGGCTATGGCAGCCGCAAGCAGGTGCAGGGGATGTTCCGTGCCGGCCTGATCACCGATGCCGAGGGCGAGGTGCTGTACGCCGATGACGCGGTCGCGCATGAGGCGATCCGGGTCGAAGGCGAGCCGCTGGACCCGCCGCAGGGGCTGACCCTGCTGCTGCACAAGCCGCGCGGCTACACCTGTTCGACCAAGGACAAAGGCCGGCTGATCTACGACCTGCTGCCACCACGTTACCGCGACCGCGCGCCGGTGTTGTCTTCAGTGGGCCGCCTGGACCGCGACACCAGCGGCATGCTGCTGATGACCGACGATGGCGCGCTGCTGCACCGGATCGTGTCGCCCAAGTCGCGCCTGGACAAGGCCTACGAGGTCACCCTGGCCGAAGACCTGCGCGGTGATGAAGCCGCGCGCTTCGCCAGCGGCGGTCTGCTGCTGGAATCGGACGACAAGCCGTTGCTGCCGGCCGAGCTGCACGTGAACGGCCCGCGCCAGGCGCAGCTGGTCCTGCACGAGGGCCGCTACCACCAGGCCCGCCGGATGTTCGCGGCGGTCGGCAACCACGTCGAGGCGCTGCACCGCAGCCGCATCGGCGGGCTGTCGCTGGGCGAACTGCCTGAAGGCGAGTGGCGCAGGCTGGATGCGGCCGATCTCGAGACGCTGTTCAACGTCCCATGAGTGCTTTCGCCGCGCTGCCGTTCCTGCCCGACGCCGTCATCTTCGACATGGACGGTCTGATGATCGACAGCGAACGGGTCTCGATCGCGTGCTGGTCGCAGGCCGCACAGGAACTGGCGCTGCCGTTCCCGGAGGGGTTCTGGCTGCGCATGGTGGGCCTGGGCGATCGCGACTGCGAGCGTCTGCTGCTGCAGACGGTGAATGCCGAGCAGGTCGCCGCGCTGTTCGCGCGCTGCCACGACCTGTACGAAGCGCGCACGCAGCAGGGGCTGCCGTTGCGCCCCGGCATCCTGGAGATCCTGCAGCTGCTGCACGAGCACGGCGTTCCGCGTGCGGTGGCGACCTCCACCCGCCAGCCGCGTGCCTCGCGCAAGCTGGCCGCCGCTGGGCTGCTGCCGTTCTTCGAGGTGGTGGTGACCAGCAGCGATGTGTCCCATCCCAAGCCCGCCCCGGACATCTACCTGCTGGCCGCGCAGAAGCTGGGCAAGGACCCGGCGCGCTGCCTGGCGCTGGAAGACTCCCCGGCGGGCATCCGCGCGGCGGTGGGTGCGGGCATGACCGCCATCCAGGTGCCGGACCTGGTGCATCCGGATGAGGAACTGCGTGCGCTGGGGCACCGCATCGTGGATTCGCTGCTGGATGCACGGCAGTTGTTGGTGCCGCTGCTGCCGGTGACCGGCGCGCGGTAACGAACGGCGTTGCCCGTTTGGACCACGAAAAAGCCCGGCACATGGCCGGGCTTTTTCATGCGGACACGGGCTGCAGTCAGAGGCGACTGAACACCAGCGCCGCATTCGTGCCGCCAAAGCCAAAGCTGTTGGACATCACGGTGTTCAGCTGTGCCGGCTGCGTCTCGCGCACGATCGGGAAGCCTTCCACCAGCGGGTCCAGCTCGCCGATGTTGGCCGAGCCGGCAATGAAGCCATCGCGCATCATCAGCAGGCAGTAGATCGCTTCGTGCACGCTCGCCGCACCCAGCGAGTGGCCCGACAGCGCCTTGGTCGAGGACAGCGGCGGAATGCTCTCGCCGAACACTTCACGCACCGCCTTCAGCTCGGTGACGTCGCCCAGCGGGGTCGAGGTGCCATGCGTGTTGAGGTAGTCGATCGGGGCGGTGATGTGCTCCATCGCCATGTTCATGCAGCGCACCGCGCCTTCACCGGAGGGGGCGACCATGTCGGCACCGTCGGAGGTGACGCCGTAACCGACCAGCTCGGCATAGATGCGTGCGCCACGGGCCACGGCGTGGTCGTAGTCTTCCAGCACCAGCATGCCGCCGCCACCGGCGATGACGAAGCCGTCGCGGTCCTTGTCGTACGGGCGCGAGGCCGAGGCCGGGGTCTCGTTGAAGCGGGTCGACAGGGCGCCCATCGCATCGAACATCACGCTCATCGACCAGTGCAGGTCTTCACCGCCACCGGCGAACATCACATCCTGTGCGCCATGGCGGATCAGATCCGCGGCAGCGCCGATGCAGTGGGCGGAGGTGGCGCAGGCGGCCGACAGCGAGTAGCTCAGGCCCTTGATCTGGAACGCGGTGGCCAGGCAGGCCGACACGGTGGAGCACATCGTGCGCGGCACCATGTACGGGCCGACCTTGCGCACGCCACGGGCGCGCAGGATGTCGGCCGATTCCACCTGCCACTGGCTGGAGCCGCCGCCGGAGCCGGCGATCAGGCCGGTCCGCGGGTTGGCGACCTGCGCCTCGTCCAGACCGGCATCGGCGATCGCATCGCGCATGGCGATGTAGGCGTAGGCCGAGGCATCGCTCATGAAGCGCTTCACCTTGCGGTCGATCTGCGCGTCCAGGTCCAGCTCGATGTTGCCGCCAACGTGGCTGCGCAGGCCGGCTTCGGCGTGATCAGGCAGGTGGCGGATGCCGGCGCGGCCTTCACGCAGTGCCGAGGACACGGTGTCCAGATCGTTGCCCAGGCACGAGGTGATGCCCATTCCGGTAATGACGACGCGACGCATCAGAAGTTCTCAGTGGAAGTGAACAGACCTACACGCAGGTCTTTGGCAGAGTAGATTTCGCGACCGTCGACGAGCATGCGGGCGTCGGACTGCGCCATCACCAGCTTGCGGTTGATGACGCGCGAGATGTCGATTTCGTAGGTAACGCGCTTGGCGCTCGGCAGTACCTGGCCGGTGAATTTGACTTCGCCGCAGCCCAGGGCGCGGCCACGGCCGGGCGCACCGATCCAGGTCAGGAAGAAGCCGGTCAGCTGCCACATGGCATCCAGGCCGAGGCAGCCAGGCATGACCGGGTCGCCGAGGAAGTGGCAGTCGAAGAACCACAGGTCAGGGCGGATATCCAGTTCCGCGCGTACCATGCCTTTGCCGTGTGGGCCGCCGTCCTCGCGGATATCGGTGATGCGATCGAACATCAGCATCGGATCATTGGGCAGGCGGCCGCTGCCCGGGCCGAACAGTTCACCGCGGGCGCTGGCCAGCAGCTGGTCGCGCGAGAACGCGTTGAGACGAGTCATGGAAAACGCAATCCTGAGGAAGTTGTCATCGGGGTGAGCCGACCACAGGTCGACTGCTCTTGCATGAAGCAAGTGCTCAAGAGTGCATGAGAAAAAGTGATTCAATCAAACGTTTTAACCGTACGCCGCCGTAGTGTTTTCAGGTTCAAAAACGCATGTTGTTGTTATCCAACAACCATACTGCGGCGTGTGGCTGTAATCTTGTTCATCTGAATTCGAGTGCCAACGCCCGTGTCCCGCCCCCGCAAGATCATTCACGTCGACATGGATGCGTTTTACGCGTCCGTGGAGCAGCGTGACGACCCTTCGTTGCGGGGCAAACCGGTGGTGGTGGCGTGGCGGGGCATGCGCTCGGTGGTGTGCGCAGCCTCGTACGAGGCGCGTGTGTTTGGCGTGCGTTCGGCGATGCCTGCGGTGCGTGCGGAGCGGCTGTGTCCGGATGCGGTGTTCGTGCCGCCGGATTTCGCCCGCTACAAGGCGGTGTCACGCCAGGTACGCGAGATTTTCCTGCGGCATACGGATCTGGTGGAACCGTTGTCGCTGGATGAGGCCTATCTGGATGTGACCGAGCACAAGGGCGGGATGACGGTGGCGACGGAGATCGCGCAGATCATCCGCGCGCAGATCCGCGAGGAGACGCAGCTGACGGCGTCGGCGGGGATCGCGCCGAACAAGTTCCTGGCCAAGATCGCCTCGGATTGGCGCAAGCCGGACGGGCAGTTCGTGGTGCCACCGCATCGTATCGAGCAGTTTCTGACGCCGTTGCCGGTGAACCGTGTGCCGGGCGTGGGCAAGGTGATGGCAGCGAAGCTGGCAGAGCTGGGCGTGGCGACGGTGGGTGATCTGCGTGCGCTGCCGCTGGAGGAACTGGAGGCGCGGTTCGGGACGTTTGGGGGACGGTTGTTCAATCGTGCGCGCGGTGTGGATGAGCGGCCGGTGGAGCCGGATCAGCCGGTGCAGTCGATCTCGTCGGAGGATACGTTCGCCGAGGATCTGCTGCTGGAGGATCTGGCGCCGGCGATCGTGCAGTTGGCGGAGAAGACGTGGCTGGCGACGCGCAGGACGGACCGCGTGGGGCATACGGTGGTGTTGAAGTTGAAGACGTCGCAGTTCCGGATCATTACGCGCAGTTTTACGCCGGAGTCGCCGCCGGATTCGTTGGAGGCGCTGCGCGATATTGCGTTGGGGTTGCGGGCGCGGGTGGAGTTGCCGTTGGAGACGCGGTATCGGTTGGTGGGGGTGGGGTTGGGGGGATTCCGGGAGCGGGAGGTGGTTCGCCAGCCGGGGTTGTTTGATCATCTGGGTGATGGCTGACGGCTTTACTGTTTGCGGCAACGGCAACGGCAACGGCAACGGCAACGTCAACAACTGATGCGCTGGTGTGCGGGTGGTGAGGGTTTGGGACGACGCGGGTGGGGTATCGGGACCCGCTGCAAGTACGTCCCTGTAAGCTCGTGTGTTGCCATCCATGGCAACACACGGTCCCGATACCCCACCCGCGCCGTCCCTCCGACACAGGTCGGTGCGCAGAGAGGAAACGCGTCGCGCTTTTCAATGTGCGCAATGACTTGGCTTCTACGAATGCGCGATTACGGCCACTGCATTTCTCCCTTGGCTACTTTCGCGCTCAGTTCCAATGAGCTCTCGCCGGCCAGGTTCGGATAGCGTTTTTTCATGGCGGCGATCAGTGCGTTGGCATCTTTGCTGCGTGCGGTTTCTTCGTCGAAGGCGCGGATGTAGTTGGCGGTGAAATCCACGGCGCTGATGTCCAGGGCGGCATCGGCTGCGTAGTGGCCCGGGATGACGCGGGTGGGGTTCAGGGCTTTGATCGTGGCCAGTGTCTGCAGCCAGTGCGCGTGCGATTGGGCGCTTTGGGTGTCGGCCATCCAGACGTGTTCGCCGGCGACGATGGGGATGCCGCCGAGGAGGGTGCGCAGGGCGGGAATCCACAGGACGGTGCGGTCCGGGGTGGGGCCGGTGAGGCCGATGATCTTGATCGGTTGGCCTTCGAGGGTGAGGGTGTCGCCGTCCAGTGGGGCGGGGATGACGATGCGGCTCGGCTTGCCTGCGCCCATCTGGGGGCCCCAGAACGCGAGTTTGGCGGCCTGGGTGGCGTTGATGTGGGCGACGGTGGCGGGGGTGGCGAGGATGCGGGCGTCGGGGAAGGCGTCCTGCAGGGTGGCCAGGCCGAAGTAGTAGTCGGGGTCGCCGTGGCTGATGTAGATCGTGGTCAGGCGTTTGCCCGAGTCACGGATGCGCTGGACCAGCTGCGCGGCATCGGTGGCGGCGAACTGGGCATCCACGAGCATGGCGTCATGGCGGCCGGTGATCAGGGTGGAGGAAACCGCGAAGAGGGCGTCGTCTCCGGGGTGGTAGGGCTGCACTGCCAAGGGGGCGTCCTGCGCGGGTGCGTTCGCGGCGGGGCGGGCAGGGCTGGTGACCGGGGTGAGGGCGGTGAGGCCGGTGATCAGGGCCAGGCTGAGGGCCAGGGTGGTGCGGGAGAGCGTGGGCATTGGGGGCGGTTCCATCCAGGGCCCCGGCGGGGATCGCCGGGGCGGGCAGGGCTCAGTAGGCGACGGTGGCGATCTGGCGCAGGTACTGCGGGGTTTCGATCTCGCTGACGAAGGCGTCGGCGTAGTCGGGGTAGCTGATCCGGCTGTGGCCGTCATCGCCGACCAGGAAGTTCTTCGCCTGGGTGCGGAAGCCGCCGCGCTGCGGGCCGGGGCCGATTTCGGCGGCCGGGGAGTAGAAGGTCCAGTCGAGGTCGTCGACGGCGCGCAGCTGCTTCAGCGTCTCGCGGGCGGCCAGGGCGACCGGCTTGTAGGCGTCGGGGAAGCCCTCGGTGTCCACCAGCTGCACGCCGGGGGCGACTTCCAGGCTGCCGGCACCGCCGACCATGATGAAGCGGGGCACGCCGGCCTGGCGGGCGGCGGCGACCAGGGCGGCACTGGTGGTGGTCACCTTGCTCGGGGCATCGCCCGGGCGCGGGCCGAAGGCGCTGGCCAGGACGTCATGGCCGGCGATCACGGCGGCCAGTGCGTCGGTGTCATCCAGCGCGGCCACGGCCAGCTGGGCGCCGTCCAGTTCCGCCGGGAGGTCGGTTTCACGGCGGACGATGGCAGTGACCTGGTGGCCGCGGGCGAGGGCCTGGCGGGTGATTTCACGGCCGATGTTGCCGGTGGCACCAACGAGAGCGACTTTCATGGGGGAAGGTCCGTTGAGGAAGGAAGGCCAGCGTATGCCCCTGGAATCGAACGAAAAACCGCGTATAACGGCCTAATTTGTTGCACGGATCGATCAAATGGACCGGATGACGGCGATGAACGTGTTCGTCGAGGTGGCCGATCGTGGCAGCCTGACCGCTGCGGCCGAGGCGCTGGAGATGTCGCGGGCGATGGTGACGCGCTATCTGGCCGAGGTGGAGCGCTGGCTGGGCGCGCGTCTGCTGCACCGGACCACGCGCCGGATCAGCCTGACCGGGCCGGGAGAAGCGGCGCTGCTTCGCTTCCGGCAGATGCTGGCGATCGGCGATGAGCTGCACGCTGAGCTGGCCACTGACAACCCCGAGCCTCACGGGTTGATCCGGGTGACTGCGAGTGTTTCTTTCGGGCAGCTCCACCTGGCCGCGGCGGTGGCCGAGTTCGTCAAACGCCATCCGCTGACGCGGGTGGAACTGCTACTCGTCGATCGGGTGGTGAATCTGGTGGAAGAGCGGGTGGACATCGCGGTACGCATCTCGCGTGCGATCGACCCGAGTCTGATCGCGCGCCATCTTGGGCCGTGCCGGTCGGTGTTGTGTGCGGCGCCGTCGTACGTGGCCGAGCGCGGTGCGCCGGGCACGGCCGATGCACTGGCCGCGCATAACTGCCTGACCCACCACTACGTCGGCAAGAGTGTGTGGCACCTGCAGCGCGACGGACGGCAGATCGCGGTGGCGGTGGGTGGCAACATCAGCGCCAACGAAGCATCGTTGCTGCTGGAAGCCGTACGCGCCGGGGCGGGTATCGCCATGTTGCCGATGTACCAGATCGCGCCGCTGCTGCGTTCGGGCGAGCTGGTGGCCGTGCTGCCCGACTACACGGTGGAGACGCTGGGGCTGCACGCCGTGTACGCCTCGCGCCGGCAGCTGCCGACGATCATGCGCAGCTTCCTGGATTTCCTGGTGGAGCGTTTCAGCAGCCCGCAGTTTCTGGCGTTGCTTTGAGTGCCTGGGGTCAACGGCGCATGAGCAGAGCCGTTGCGGTGCCGCCGTACAATGGGGCTCCCACGTCGTTGAAGTGAGTGTCGTCTTGTCGTATCCGTATCCGTTGGTGGTGTTCGATCTGGATGGCACGCTGGTGGACAGCGCGGCCGATATCGCCGAAGCGCTCAACCGCACGCTGCAGGACTGGCAGTTGCCGCGCGTGCCGGAGGCGACGGTGTTGACGTGGATCGGTGATGGCGTGCGGCGGCTCGTCGAGCAGGCGTTTACCGCGGCTGGCAGCGATATCGATCTGGACGAGGTGATGCCCGGTTTCATGCGGCACTACGAAGCGTGCCTGTTGCGCAGCCCGCGCTTGTTCGATGGCGTGAGCGAGACGTTGGCCGCCTTGCGCGAACGTTCGGTGACGCTGGCGATCTGCACCAACAAGCCGTCCGCGCTGGTGGCGCCGTTGCTGCAGCATTTCGGTCTGCAGGACGTGTTCGCACTGGTGCTGGGAGGCGATTCCTTGCCGGAGCGCAAGCCGAATGGTGCGCCACTGCGGTACATCGCGACGCACTTCGACGTGGCCGTCGAGGCCGCGTTGATGGTGGGTGATTCGATCACCGATTACCGCGCTGCAGTGGACGCAGGCATGCCGGTGGCGCTGGTGCGCTATGGGTATCCGCGCGGGCTGGATCTGGACCACGTCGAGGCCGTTGCCGTGGTGGATGATCTGCGGGAACTGCTGGTGCTGTAAGGCGTTCGAGCGTGTGCCGACCAACGGTCGGCACCTACCAGGTTCAATGATTGTGCCGACCAACGGTCGGCACCTAGCGGGGGGGGGGCGGCGGCAGTGCCGCCGTCCAGATCCCTTATTTCGGCTGGTAACGCACGCTCAGGCGGTACTCGCGGCCGGGCTGGTTGTACCAGGCGACGGTTTCGTAGTCGCGGTCGAACACGTTGCTGACCCGGCCCAGTACGGACCAATCACGGGTCAGCGCGTATTCCAGGCGCAGATCCACGGTGCCGTAGCCGCCCAGGCGCACGGTGTTGGCCGCATTGTCGTACCGCTTGCCGGCGCCGTTGGCGGTGAGGCCGGCGCGGAAGTCACCGAAACGGCGATCGACGTCCAGACGCGCGGTGTTCTGTGCGCGGCGCGCCAGCCAGTTGTCGAACTGTGCGCTGCCGTCGGTGCGGTTGCGCGGGTCGGTGTGGCTGAGCTGTGCGTTGAGGTCGAACCCGGCGACGGTGATCGCACCGGTCAATTCGGCGCCGCGGATGCGGGCCTTTTCGACCTGCGACATCATGAACGTGGTGGCATCGTAGGTGATCAGGTCATCGATGCGCGTTTCGTACACATCCAGGCCCCAGCGCCAGCCGTCGCCCTGCTGGGCGATGCCGATGTTCGCGCTCTTGGATTTTTCCGGGTCCAGGGTCGGCACGCCGCTCCACGGGTCGTAAAGGTCGCTGAAGGTCGGGGCCTTGAACGCGGTGCCGTAGCTGGCGTTGAGGCGGAACCCGCTGCCCAGCTCCAGGCCCCAGCCGAGGCTGCCGGTGGTGTGGTTGCCGAACTGCTCGTTGTCGTCGTTGCGCACGCTGGCCTGCAGGTGGTGCGCGCCGAAGCGGCCCTGGTACTGCACGAACACGCCGGTGTTGTCGCGGCTGTCGACCAGGTAGCCGGCACTGCTGCCGTCCAGGTTGTCCTGGCTCCAGTCCACACCGGCGCTCAGCAGCTGGCCATCAGCGATGCCGATGTCGGCCTGCACCGAGGCACTGTCGCGGTGGGTCTGTGCATTGCCCAGCCAGGTATCACCGTTGAAGTTGTCCGATTCGTTATCGGCGCGGCCGACGTTGAACGTCAGGTTCAAGCGCTCGCTCGGTATGTAGCGCAGCTTGCCGCCGAGTACCTGCTGCAGCGTTTCGGAGTAGTTGTAATAGCCGTCGTAATGGTTCTCGCCTTCGGCGCGCAGGGCGGTGCCTTCCACGCTCAACGTGTCCGTCAGGGCATAGCCGCCGCGCAGGCTCATGGACAGGTTGCGGTAGCCATCGCGGTCGGGCTCGTCGGCGCCGCAGCCGGCGAAGGGCGACACCGAGCCACGGCAGGCGTTGATGCCATCGGTGTGCTGGTAGGCGATGTCGGTGCCGAACCAGCCACGCTCACCGCTGCCGCCGAAGCCACCGCTGGCCTCGCGCAGGCCGTTGCTGCCACCGCCGAGCTGCAGGTGCGGCGCGAACTGGCCGGCGTTGCGGCGGGTGAAAATCTGGATCACGCCGCCGATCGCATCGGCGCCGTACAGGCTGGACTGCGGGCCACGCACGATTTCGATGCGCTCGATCTGTGCCAGCGGCAGATCCTGGATCATCGCCAGGCCGAGGTCGCCCGTGTTGATGCGCACGCCATCGACCAGCACCAGGGTGTGGGCCGAGTTGGTGCCACGCAGGAACAGCGAGCTCTGCTTGCCCAGGCCGCCGCTGTTGTTGAGGTTGATGCCGGCACGGCCGCGCAGCAGATCTTGCAGCGACGGCGCCTGGCTGCGCTCGATCTCGGCGCGGTCGATCACCTGCGCCGGTGAGATGCTGTCCTGCAGGGCGATCGGGGTGCGCGTGGCGGTGACCAGCACCTGGTCCAGCGCGGTGGCGTCGTCCTGTGCGGCGGCCAGCAGGGGCAGGGCCGAGAGCACGGCCAGGGAAAGAACGCGGGTTTGCAGCTTCATCGATGACTCCATGCACCGCGCACGCCCGCGCGGCAAGGGGTGGGGATGATCGCGCTGCAGGGAGGTTCGACGGTGGGCGGGCGCGCGCAGGCGCCAGCTTGCCGCCGCCATGCCCGCCGCATCGCAACCAGTCGTCTTCCAGGCCGGTCTCCGGGCTCGCGGGTCGATGGCGGTGCCATCGTGCCAGGCGCCTTCCCATGCCGGAGCACAGTGGCGTGTTGCCTGGTGTTTCCACGCTTACCGTTGCGGGGGCAGCGCCGGAGTGGCGGCGTGGCACAGGGCCTGACGCGTCACCGGCTTCCCGTTTCAACCTGGCGGCGTTGCAGCCCCAGGTCACCTGAAAGTGGGCGCAGTCTAAGGCATCCGCCGGGCCCATGGCGCGCACCGGTTAGAATGCGCCTCGCTTTTTCGATGTGATCTCCATGACCCCAACGTGGTTGCAGCACCCCGGCACCGACGCCCGTGACCCGCACCGGCCGGACGCAGCGGGCAGCAGACGGGGCGCGGCATGATCCTCGATCTGATCCGCCACGCCAGCACGGGCCGCGACGATCATCTTGATGGCCGCACCGATCCGCCGCTGCACGAGGGCGCGACCGACGCCCTGTGCGCGCGCTACGCCGGGCTGCCCTGGCAGCGGGTGCTGTCCTCGCCTCGGCAGCGAGCGCTGTTGACCGCCGAGGCATTGGCCTTGCCCCACGCGGTGGACGTGGAGGTCGATGAGGAATGGGAAGAACTGGATTTCGGCGACTGGGACGGGCTCGCGCTGGAGGCGCTGCCGATGGATGCGCTGTCAGCGTTCCATCTGGACCCGCACGCCAACCCGCCGCCGCATGGCGAAAGCTGGGGCCACTTCGAGCGCCGCATCGCGCGTGGACTGCACCGGCTGCTGGATGAGCCCGAGCCGGTCCCGACCCTGATCGTCAGCCATGGCGGACCGCTGCGGATGGTGCTGTCGCAGGTATGCGGCCTGCCGATGGCGATGTGCTGGGCGCTGCGCATCGATCACGGCACGCGGCTGCGCCTGCGCGTGGAGCGCGAGGACGACCGGCTGTGGGGCGAACTGCTGGAGCTGCAGCAGGTATGAGGCGCGCGGCTACCGACGGTGTGTCGGTAGCCGTGGATCAGCGGTTGTCATCGTCCATCTCGAACGGCGGCGCTTCGTCGCCGTCATCGTCGCGATGCTCCACGGTGCGGTCGTAGACCGGGCCGGAGGCGGGCGGCGCCTTCTTCAGCGGCTGGTCGGCGATGATCGCTTCGTACTCGGCCACCAGCACGGTGCGGCGCGCCTCCGGCAGTTCCTGCCAGTGGCAGTCCTGCAGCGCACCTTCCAGCGAGTAGAGCAGGTTCAAGCTGGGCTTGAAGCCGGCGCGGCGCACTTTGACGAAGGCACCGACCGCGCCGACCGCCACCAGATCTTCCGGCGTACGCAGACCGACCTGGCGCAGCCATGCTGCGCTCTTCGGGCCGATGTTGCGCAGCTTGACGCCACTCATCCCAAAGCCTCGACGAACACCGCGGCGATGGCTTCCAGCCCGGCCTGGTCCTCGGCATCGAAGCGCGCCAGCGAGGGGCTGTCCAGATCGAACACGCCGACCAGCTCGCCGTGGTGGACCAACGGCACCACCAGTTCCGAGCGCGAGGCCGAGTCGCAGGCGATGTGGCCCGGGAATGCATCGACGTCTTCGATACGCTGGGTCACCCGCTGCGAAGCCGCGGCGCCACACACGCCCTTGTCGAGTGGAATGCGCACGCAGGCGGGCAGACCCTGGAACGGGCCGACGACCAGCTCCTTGCCATCGAAGAAATAGAAGCCGACCCAGTTCAGGTGCGGCAGGGCGTGGTAGACCAGCGCCGACAGGTTGGCCGCATTGGCGATGCGGTCGCGCTCGCCGTGCACCAGGGCGCGGGCCTGGGCCAGCAGCTGGCCGTACTGTTCCGGCTTGCTGCCGGTGAGCGTGGAGGTATCGAACATGGCCGCAGTCTACCAAGCGCAGCGGTTGGGTGCCCCCGGGGCCGGCCGAACACAGCGGACCGCACCGCAGCGCTGCCGGGACGGCGGATAATGGCGCGTTTCCGCCCCCGGTCGTCCCCATGCCCCTGCCTGCGCCGCGCCCTGCCGCCCTGTTCGTCACCGGTACCGACACCGGCATCGGCAAGACCTTCAGCAGCTGTGTGCTGCTGCATGCCCTGCGCCGCCACGGCGGCACCGCGGTGGGCATGAAGCCGGTCGCCAGTGGCTGCGAGCGCACGCCCGAGGGCCTGCGCAACGAGGACGCCACGGCCCTGCTGGCCGCCAGCATGCCGATGCCCGCATATGACGACCTCAACCCGTTCGCGCTCGAGCAGCCGCTGGCCCCGGAGATCGCCGCGGCGGAGGCTGGCGTGCAACTGTCGCTGGCGCCGATCGAGGCCGCCTTCGCGCGCCTGCGCGCCAGCGCGGACACGGTGGTGGTCGAGGGCGTCGGCGGCTGGCTGGCGCCGCTGTCGGCCAGGCTGGACCAGAGTGATCTGGTGCACGCGCTGGCGCTGCCCGTGGTGATGGTGGTCGGGCTGCGGCTGGGCTGCCTCAACCATGCGCGGCTGACTGCCGAGGCGATCGCGGCCCGTGGCGCGCGCTGCATCGGCTGGATTGCCAACGACGTGGACCCGAGCATGGCACGCCGCGACGAGAACGTCGCACTGCTCACCGCGCGGCTGCCGATGCCATGTTGGGGGCGCCTGCCGTATGCGCCGGGCGTGGACCCGGCCCGCCTGGCGGACCGGCTGGTGTTCTGAGTGTCAGGTGCCTGCGCGCGTCTGCAGGGCGGTCGCCAACCGGCCGACCGTGGCGATCGCGCGGAGGAAACGCGCGTCGAGTTCCTGGCAGCATGACAGGCGCAGGCAATGCCGGTAGCGGGCACCGCGCGAGTAAACCTGGCCGGGCATGAACACCACGCCCTCGGCCAAGGCCTGCTCGAACAGCTCCCCGGCATCGATCGCGGCAGGCAGCTCCACCCACAGCAGGAACCCGCCGGTCGGCTGGGTGGCCGACGTGCCGGGCGGGAAGTGCTGCGCGATCAGGCCACGCACGTGGCTGACCTGGTCGCTGTAGAGCCGACGCAAGCCCCGCAGATGATGCTCGTAGTTGCCGGCCTCCAGGAACGCGGCGACCGCGTCGCCGAGCAGGCGTGATTCGGCACCGGAGGAGTGGAACTTCAGCAGCTGGATATCGGCGGCGAAGCGGCCACCGTCGAGCCAGCCGATGCGGTAGTCCGGCGCCAGCGTTTTGGAGAAGCCGCTGCAGACCATGATCCAGCCATCGCGGTCAAAGCTCTTGGCCAACGGCTCCAGCGGTTCCTTGAACTGCAGTTCGGCGTAGACCGCGTCTTCGATCAACGGCACCTGGTAATGGTTCACCAGCGCGGCAAGGCGCTGCTTGTTCGGCACGGGCATGCTGCCGCCGAGCGGATTGTGCACGGTCGGCATGGCCATGATCGCGGCGATGCCGCCGGCGGCGAGCAGCGCTTCCAGTGCATCCAGATCGAGTCCGTCGCGCGGATGGGTGGGCAGCTCGATCGCGCGCAGGCCCAGGCTGCGCAGCAGCGGGTAGATGTTGAAGTAGGAGGGCGCTTCGATCGCCACCGCATCGCCGGGTTCGGTCACCACGCGCAGCGCCAGCTGCAGGGCTTCCATCGCGCCATGCGTGAGCACCAGCCGGTCCGTGGTGGTGTGCAGCCCCAGCCGTGGCCCACGCTGCACGATCTGCGTCAGCAGCCGTGCCGCACCGTTGGGACGTGCGTAGGTCTCCACCGTGGTGGCGGCCCGGCGCAGTACCTGCGCGGTGGTGCGTGCCAGCTGGGCACCGGGATAGAAACGCTTGCCGCGCGGGCCGGCGAACGCCAGATCGACGATGTCCGGTTGCTGCTGTGCGGCCAGTACGCGGGCCATCATCGCCTGCTGCGCGGGTGCGGTCGGTGGTGAGGGCGCCTGCCGCAGCGACTGGGTCGGTTCGGGCAGGCGCGGGCTCACCACGAAGCCCGCCTTGGGCCGCGGCAGCACCAGCCCGGCATCTTCCAGCTGCCGATACGCGGCGATCACTGTGTTGAGGCTGAGGCTGCGCTGTGTCGCCAGGCCGCGCAGCGACGGCAGCCGGGTGCCGACCGGCAAGCGACCACTGCGGATCGCATCGGCCATTTCATCGGCCAGGGACTGGTAGAGGTTGGTCGCCATCGGCATCTGCATCCACGGGTATCTGTAACCGTGCGGATGCCAGCCATCTGCATCTGTATCCGCCTCGGGACGCAGCCTACCATGGGGCTCGATGACTTCCCTCGCGCACGGCAGAGCGATGTGTGCCGTGCGTCTTTTCTTCTGGTTCCCCGCGTGATCAGCGCGCCGAAATGGTGGTGCTCACCAGGCGCGGCTGCTCGCGGTACAGCGCCGGGTACTGCTGCTTCAGCGCGGCCACCTTGGGCAGGTCGTTGATCCGGATGTACAGCGATTCCGGATGCAGCGTGAGGTAGTTCTGGTGATACCCCTCGGCGGCGAAGAACGGCTTGCCGCCATCGACCTGGGTCACCACCGGCGCGGCGTAGGTCCTGGCCTGCTGCAACTGGGCGATATAGGCGCGGGTGGCATCGCGCTGCGCCGCGTCGTCGGCATAGACCGCCGAGCGGTACTGCGTGCCTCGGTCCGGGCCCTGCCGGTTGAGCTGGGTCGGATCATGCGCCACCGAGAAGAACACCTGCATCAGTTGGCCATAGCTGACCTGGGCCGGATCGTAGGTGACCTGCACCGCTTCGGCATGGCCGGTACCGCCGCCGCCGACGCGCGGGTAGGTGGCATTCGCCGCACTGCCGCCGATGTAGCCGGAGAGCGCGTTGTCCACGCCCTTGATGTGCTGGAACACGCCCTGCACACCCCAGAAGCAGCCACCGGCGAATACCACCTGTGCACGCTTCACACCGGGTTGGCGCAGGTCGGCCTTGCCGGCAGGTGGCGGCATCGCCGCGGCTGTGATGGCTGCGGCGGCGTGTGCCGGTCGATCCAGACCCAGCACCACGCTGGCGGTGAGTGCCGCGATGGCGACAGCGATGCCGCCTGCAAGGAGTTTGTCGACTGCGATCTTCATGCGATGGCTCCTCACCCAAACGTAAAGGCGTAGGCGTGCACGCCCGGATCGAGGAACTCGATCTCGAAGGTGCGCTCCTGCACGGCGCCGGACTGGCGGATCAGCTGATACAGACGGTTGTCATCCACGCGGCCGTCGCCGTCGGCGGAGATGTCTCCACCGGCCGCAGCGCCGGGTGCCTGCCCATCGATGCGCACGCGGAACCGGACCGGCTTGCCGTCCTCGCCCGGCGCCAGCACCAGGTGCAGGTCACGCGCATGGAAGCGGAAGGCGATGCGGCCGCCGCGTGTCTCCAGCCGGGCGTCTTCGTTGCCCACGGTCCAGCGCCCGGCCAAGGCCCACTGGTTGTGCTGAAGGGTGGCAGGCACGCTGTAGTCGGCAGGCTTATCCTGGTGCAGGCCACCGGGCGAGGCGAAGTTCTCGGCACGCGCATGGCCGAGGTAGGTCTCCGGCGATTTGAGGTTGCCCATGTCGGCCTGGCGCGCCACGCCGTCCAGCGTCATCGCTACCGGTGCATCGTCACCGGGCAGGGTGTTGCCGGCCTCGCGCAGCAGCTGGCGGATGATCTGCTCGGACTGCGCATAGTTGCCCTCGCCGAAGTGATGCGCGCGGATCCGGCCCTGCGCATCGATGAAGTAGTGCGCCGGCCAGTACTTGTTGTTGAAGCCGCGCCAGATGGCGAAGTCGTTGTCGATCGCGACCGGGTAGGTGACCTTCAGGTCCTTTACCGCCCGCTGCACGTTGGGAAGATTGCGCTCGAAGGCGAACTCCGGCGCATGCACGCCGATCACCACCAGGCCGTGATCGCGATAGCGCTCGGCCCACTCACGCACGTAGGGCATCGCGCGCAGGCAGTTGATGCAGGAGTAGGTCCAGAAGTCGACCAGCACCACCTTGCCGCGCAACGCCTGCGCATCCAGCGGCGGGCTGTTGAGCCAACCGGTCGCGCCGGCCAGCGAGGGCAGGGTGCCTTCCACCGGCAGCGGCTGCCCAGGGGCACCGGCGGTGCTCATCATCGCCGCACCGGCCGCGGGCTGCTGCGCCGGAAGTACATCGAGCAGGCCCTGCTCCAGCTTGGCGGTGCTGACCGTGGAGAGCCGGGTCAGCACGCCGGTATCCCACCCCATCGCGATGGCGACCACCGCCAGCAACGCGGCGATGCCGAGCCCGCGGCGCACCCACTCCCCCACGCCGAGGCGGCGCTTGAGCGCGGCGAACACGCGCCCGCCGATCCAGATCGCCAGGGCCAGCGAGGTGGCCGCGCCCAGTGCGTAGGCCAGCAGCAGCCCGCTGGTGCCGACGCTGGCGCCCTGCAGCGCCGCGCCGGTGAGGATCAGGCCGAGGATCGGCCCCGCACACGGCGCCCACAGCAGGCCGGTGGCGATGCCGATCAGCAGCGAGGTGCCCACGCCCCCCCGCCCCGCGTCACTGGCCGCATCGGCCGAGGCGCTGAGCCGTGCGCCCAGCCGCTGGAACGGCGACAGCAGGCGGTCGGCCAGCGCCGGCCACAGCAGCGCCAGCGCGAACACTGCCATCACCACCAGCGCGATCCAGCGCCCGATCTGGTTGGCCTGCGCCACCCATTGGCTGCTCACCGCCGCCAGGCTGGCGACCACGGCGAACATCAACGCCATGCCGATCAGCAGCGGCAGGCCACTGCGCAGGAACGGGCGGTCCGAGCGGGCGAACACGAACGGCAGCACCGGCAGGATGCAGGGGCTGAGGATGGTGAGCACGCCACCGAGGTAGGCCAGCACGAGCAGAAGCATGGAGAGGTCCTTCTATGACGCAGGGGAGTGCGGCGCTCAGGCCGCGACGAAATTCATGGCCACGCCGTTCATGCAGTAGCGCAGGCCGGTGGGCCGCGGGCCGTCATCGAACACGTGGCCGAGATGACCACCGCAGCGCCGGCAGTGCGCCTCGACGCGGACCATGCCCAGGGTGGTGTCGCGGTCTTCGCCGACGGCATCGTGCAGCGGCGCCCAGAAGCTTGGCCAACCGGTGCCGCTGTCGAACTTGGTGGAGGAGGAGAACAACGGCAGCGCGCAGCCGGCACAGCTGAAGGTGCCACGCCGATGCTCTTTGTTGAGGGGGCTGCTGAACGGCCGCTCGGTACTCTGCCGCCGCAGCACGCTGTACTGGGCGGGCGTGAGCTGCTCGCGCCACTGCGCATCGCTGCGCATCACCTCGAACTGGCGTGCGGGTGCGGCGGGCGCCGCCGGGGCAGGGTTGCTGCAGGCGGTCAGGCCAAACAGACCGGCGGCGGCCGTCATGCCACCCATTCCAAGCACTTTGCGACGTGTGAAGCGCATGACCGATCTCCGGGCACGGGGACGATGCGGCCATGCTGCGCCCGGCCCGGTCAACGAATCCTCACGCAGGGTTAAATTTTCCGTGACACATTCAGGTCGCGATCCGTCGACAATGCCGCCATGCCCTCCTGCCGCCCCCTGAGCCGATGAGCAGTGCCAAGCGTGTCCTGATCGTCGAAGACGATGTCCACATCGCCAACCTGCTGCGCATGCACCTGCGCGATGAAGGCTATGAGGTCACCCATGCCGCCACCGGCGATGAGGGCCTGGCCCTGCTGGAGGCGCAGCCGTGGAGCGCGCTGGTGCTGGACCTGATGCTGCCCGGCGTGGACGGCCTGGAGATCTGCAAGCGTGCCCGGGCGATGACGCGCTACACCCCGATCATCATCACCAGTGCGCGCGCCAGTGAAGTGCACCGCATTCTCGGCCTGGAGCTGGGTGCGGACGATTATCTGGCCAAGCCCTTCTCGATGCTGGAACTGGTGGCACGCGTGAAGGCGCTGCTGCGCCGTGTCGAGGCGATGGCGCAGAACGCACGCATCGACGCCGGCGAGATCGAGGTGGCCGGGCTGCGCATCGACCCGGTCGCACGCACGGCACTGGTCGACGGCCGGCCCCTGGAACTGACCCCGCGCGAGTTCGACCTGCTGTACTTCTTCGCCCGTCATCCGGACCAGGTCTATTCGCGGATGGACCTGCTCAACCAGGTCTGGGGCTATCAACACGACGGCTACGAGCACACCGTCAACACCCACATCAACCGGCTGCGCAACAAGATCGAGCGCGATGCGGCCAACCCGCAGCGTATCCAGACGGTGTGGGGGCGCGGCTACAAACTGGTCGATGGCCACGAGGGGGCAGACACATGATCCGCCTCACCTTGTCCCAGCGCCTGTCCGCGGTGTTCTTCGCGCTGTTGCTGCTGTGCTGTGGCGCACTGGTCTGGATCCAGAT
Organism: Stenotrophomonas sp. Steno-Z10-BAI; assembly: GCF_056393115.1. Lineage (NCBI taxonomy): Bacteria > Pseudomonadati > Pseudomonadota > Gammaproteobacteria > Lysobacterales > Lysobacteraceae > Stenotrophomonas > Stenotrophomonas sp. Steno-Z10-BAI. The sequence continues at coordinate 76,169 of NZ_JBWJOZ010000003.1, forward strand.
GCGCAGCACCACTGTGCATGAACAGGAAACCGTGCAGCGCCTCTCACGCGGGCTGGCCGAGCACATCGCGCGCAGCGGCGAGTTGATGGATGGTCGCGGCATGCGCAATGGTGAAGTGCGCGCTTTGTTCGGCAAGCTGATGGCGGTCAACCCGAGCGTGGAGGTGTATCTGCTCGATGACCAGGGCCGCATCCTTGGCCATGACGCGCCGGACGGTCACCTCAAGCGCAGCCGTGTCGATCTGGCGCCTGTGCAGGCGCTGCTGCGCGACGAGCCGTTGCCGATCCTCGGCGATGACCCACGCAGCGCGACCGGCCGCAAGGTGTTCAACGCGGCGCCGCTGTGGGTGCAGGGGCATCAGGCGGGCTACATCTACGTGGTGCTGGTCGGTGAACAGCGCGAGGCGCTCGCCGCCAATATCGCGGCCAACAGTACGCTGCGCACCACGTTGTGGTCGCTGGCGATCGTGGCCGTGGTGGGGCTGCTGGCTGGCCTGGTCGCGTTCCGCTGGGTGACCCGCCCGCTGCGCCAGCTGACCCGGCGCATCCAGTCCTTCGATGTGGATAGCGCTACCCCGGATGCCGCGCCGCCCCCGGCGCCGCTGCGTCCGGGCGAACGTGACGAACTGGCCATCCTGCAGCACAGCTTCGGGCATATGGCCCAGCGCTTGGGCGAGCAGTGGCAACAGCTGCGCCAGCAGGATCTACAGCGGCGCGAACTGGTCGCCAACATCTCGCACGATCTGCGCACGCCGTTGTCGTCGCTGCACGGGTATCTGGAAACCCTGGCGCTCAAGGACGCCACGCTCAGCGCCGAGGAGCGCCAGCGCTATCTCTCCATCGCCTTGTCGCAGAGCCACAAGGTCGGCCGGCTGGCCCAGGCGCTGTTCGAGCTGGCCCGCCTTGAACACGGCGGCGTGGTGCTGGACCGCCAGACCTTCTCGCTGCCCGATCTCGTGCAGGATGTGTTCCAGAAGTTCGAGCTGGCGGCGCAGTCGCGTCGGCAGACGTTGAGCGCCGATATTCCGCCGGGCGTGCCGCCGGTGATCGCGGATCTGGCGTTGATCGAGCGGGTGCTGACCAACCTGCTCGACAACGCGATCCGCCACACGCCCGAGGGCGGCCGTATCGCCGTGACCCTGCGCGCGGTCAGTGGCGAGGTGCAGATCAGCATCGCCGACAGTGGTCCGGGCATCGCCCCGGAGCGGCGCGACACATTGTTCACCGCCATGCCGGCGCTGGGCAGCCAGCGGCCGGACAGCGGCGGGCTGGGCCTGCTGATCGTGCATCGCATCCTGCAACTGCATGGGCGCGATATCCGCCTGCTGGAGAGTCGCGAGGGGGCGCTGTTCGTGTTCTCGCTGCCGGCCGCGCGCTGAGCGCCCGCGGGAGCGCGTCAGGCATCTGGCAGCAATAGCCGGAACCTTGCACCGCCCGAGAACCGAGTCGCAGACGTCCGCGCGGCCACCGTGTTTGATGGCGATGATATGGACCAGGGCCAGCCCCAGTCCGAAGCCATCGGGGTGCCGCTGCAGCTGCACGTACGGCTGGAAAATGCGTTCGCGGTCTGCCGGGGCGACGCCAGGTCCGTCATCGTCCACGGCGATGACCACCCATTGCTCGACCGTGGATGCGCTTACCACCACCTCGCTGGCCGCATGGCGGCACGCGTTGCCGATCAGGTTGCCCAGTGCCAGCAGCAGCGCATCGCGGTTGGCGACGAGGGTGCGTTGATGCGAGGGCAGGAAGCGCAGGCGCCGCACCCTGCCGCCGGGCGGAAGACGCTGGTCGAGCGCGTCGAACACCTCGGCAACCTCCAATCGTTGGGTGCTGATCCGCAGGCTGCGCCCGAACTGCGCATAGGTCACGCCAGCCGAGGCAAGTTGCTCCAACCGGGTGACATCGGCTTTCAGACCTTCGAGCAGCTCAGTGCCTTCCGGGTCCTCGTCACCTACCTGCATCATGGCCAGTGCGAAACGCATCCGCGCCAGCGGGGTGCGGGTTTCGTGCGCAACCGCCTGGGACAGGATCCGCTGCCCTTCCATGACGTCCTGCAGTTGGGTGGCCATCCTGGACAATGCTTCGCGCAGGGGTCGCACCAGGTGCGTGCCGACCGCCGGTGCACCGACGGCGAGGTCGCCCTGCTGTATCGCCAGCGCCATGTGGCCCAGCGCATAGACATCACGCCAGAGCCGATACACCAGAAAATAGAGCGGCAGTGCGATGGCGATGACGAAAATGCCGACCATTACCAGCGTGTCCACGCTCGGGCTGTCGTACCAGGCGACATCGGCCTTGTCGGGTTTGGAGAAATCGCCCAGCACCAGCACCTCGCTGGAGCCAGGCAGCCGCTGATAGCTGAAATGGGCATCGTCGGTCACCACGAGTCCCCCCTGTTCGAGATGTTGCAGCGATTGGGGATAGAGCGTGTGCGGTGCCTCGGCCATTGGTATCACCCGCACTGGGTAGGCGAACTGCGTCTGCAGCAGCCGGGTCAGTTGCGGCCATTGCGCCTGCGGGGTATCGGCATAGCGAGCCTGCAGGAGATGATGGATGCCTTGCAGCTGTGTGCGGATCTGCTGGTCTTCGCCCTGCTCGGTGAGCGCGGCCCATAGGTACAGTCCGGAGCCGATAAGGATGAGGTAGGCCAGTACGAAGCCCAGGCAATAGCGCAGGAAGAGGCGGAAATGCCCGGCGTGGTGAATGGCCGTACCAGAGGACGCCATCGGGTCAGTCCCACCCGGCCCGGTTGAACAGATAGCCCTTGCTGCGGATCGTTTTGATGCGATCCGGCACCTCGCCAAGGTCGCCGAGCTTGCGGCGCAGCCGTGAGATGCGGGCATCGATCGAGCGATCCAGTCCGTCAAATCCGATGCCGCGCAGGTCGCGCAACAGATCGTCCCGGCTGAGTATCGTTCCGGCGCTCTCGGCCAGGCACAGCAGGAGATCGAATTCGGCCGTCGTCAATTCGATGCGTTTGGACTGCAGGGTCACCTCGCGGATATCGCGCTCGATGCGCAGCTGCCCGAAGCACAGTGTCGGGCGGGTCTGTCGTTGGCCGCTGTCGCGACGCAGATGCGCACGGATACGTGCCAGCAGCACGCGCGGCTCGATCGGCTTGCCGATGTAATCGTCGGCACCCAGCTCAAGCCCCAGGACCTGATCGATATCATCGGTACGGGCGCTCAGCATGCATATCACGCCGGGATAGCGGGGACGCAGCGCTGCGCACACCGCAAAGCCATCGATGCCCGGCAGGGTCACGTCGAGCAGCACCACGGCCGGATCCAGCGCAGGAATCCGCTCCACGGCACGCTCGCCAGTGAGTTCATGCAGTACGTCATAGCCGTGTCTGGCCAGATAGCCGCTCACCAGCCTGCCCAGACGCTCGTCATCCTCCACCAGTACGATATCGACCATCGCTGCATCGCCTGCCTGACCTGACGCGATCGTAAAGCAGTACGGCAAGGCATCGCCCGTCACACGCAATGCGGTGGGCCGTTCGTGAGCCGTGGTGCCGCCACGCTGAAACAAAGGACGTCAATTGGTGCAGACAACGACTGCCCGTGGCGTATACAGCAGCTTCAGTGGTGCGGCGATGGATCCGGGACGGACACTGCTGCAGTGTCGCATTCTGCACGTTGTCACGCGCGGTTACACACAGTCGACAACGGTTTCGACAGGCACACGCGCACGCCACTGACATGCGGCCGGCAGGGATCCACGCTGTGTACTCCCAACCACGGAGTCACCCATGTACATCAAGCGTTCCCTCATTGCCCTGTCGCTCGCCCTGGTCGCCACCACCGCCCACGCTTCTTCCCCTGATCGCGAAGGTGCCTATGTTTACGGTGGTCTCGGCAAGACGCACGTCAAGTCGAAGACCCCTGCAGCGGACGTGGTGCCCGGTGAAAAGCGCAAGCAGAGCGATTCGGGGACCAGCTACGCCAGCGGCGCCGGATATCGCTTCGGGCCATTCCTGGCCGCAGAAGCTTCGTTCGAGAACACACTCAAGAACAGCCGCAGCAAGGACGTGTCGCGACTGACGAACCGCTCGCTCAATGTCGGCGGGCTTGCATTGCTGCCGATTGGCGACCGTGTCGAAGTGTTCGGCAAGGCAGCGGTCGGCAGTCGCCAGCAGAGCTTGGCCCCGCCCAAGAACGCGGTGGGCGATACCAAGCGAATCCGCCAGAGCAAGTTCGGCGTCACGCCCAGCGTCGGCGCCAACGTGTACCTGACCGAGGCACTTGCCGTGCGTGCGGAGTACAGCATTCCACAGTCGGTCAACAAGAAGGTGACGCAGGCCTCGGGGGACGAAAAAATGCGCCTGAACACCTGGAACGTGGGTATGTCCTACCGCTTCTGATTCGAGCGACCGCCGCCGATCCGTGCGGATCGGTGGCGGCTTCCCAAAGTGAGCGGGTGCAGTGCCGCGCGCTCACATCCCGGTAGGAGAAAGACCCATGAGTGGTATCTGTGGCGCGGTCCTGCGTCCTGGACGGTGCGCAGCGGAACTGTCGCAGCACGTGCAAGCCATGAGTGTGACACCACGCCATCGTGACAGCGTGCCACCTGCGCCCTGGTGTGAAGAGGATGACGGCGTGGCACTGGCCCAGTTGCACGCCGGCCCGGCGCGGCATGGCTCGCCCCGCAGGTCCCGGTGCGGGCGCTACGTGCTGTGCATGGATGGCAGGTTGAACGTGCGCACCGCCCTTGAGCGCGAGTACGCCACGAGCGTCCATCCAGGTGCGGATGATGCGACCCTGCTGTTGCTGTCCATCGCGGCGCGCGGGGTGCAGCGTACGCTGCACGATTGCGATGGCACGCTTGCGCTGGCGGTATGGGACTGCCAGGACAAGGTGCTCTGGCTGGCCCGCGACCGGGTGGGGGGCCGTCCGCTCTATTACGGGTGGTGCCATGGCGACGTGTTGTTCGGCTCCAGTGTTACATCGCTGCACGGCTATCCCGGCTTTCAGGCGCACATCAGTCGCGATGCACTCACCCTGTTGCTTCGCTATGGCTACATCCCCGCCCCGCACAGCATTCAACAGGGCATTTTCAAGGTTTCAGCGGGCTGCGTGGTCCGTCTCAACCTGGCCGCGCGCGAAGCCGGCGCAACTGCGCATGTCGATCACGCAGGAGGTCGCCGCTACTGGGATGCCCGAGAGGACATGTGCGCCGCGATCGACGAGCGGGCCTACTCAACACTGAGTTTCGACGATGCGACGGGAAAACTGGAGCTGCTCCTGCACCAGGCTGTCTCGCGATGCAGGCCTCACGGCGCTCCGGCGGCCGCATTTCTTTCCGGCGGGACCGATTCATCGCTGGTGACCGCCGTGCTGCAGTCCCAATCCACGCTGCCGGTGGAGACCTTCACGGTCGGCTTCGATGATCCGCGTCATGACGAATCGGACTGGGCGGATCAAGTTGCTGGACGCCTGAGGACGCGGCATACCCGGCACATCCTGCGTTGGAACGAGGCTGCGGCGCTGGTGGCGTCCCTGCCGGACGTCTGGTGTGAGCCCTTTGCCGATGCCTCCCAGATGCCGACGCTGCTCGCGTGCGCGCTGGTCGCCAAAGACCACAGCAGCGTGTTCACCGGCGATGGGGGCGATGAACTCTTCCATGGCCATGGGGCCTATCAGCGGGCCCTGCGTAATGCGGCCTGGACGGCGCGCATGCCTGCGCCCTTGCGGCGGATGCTGCAGCAATGGCCGCAGCGTGACGGCGAGCGTGCCCGGCTGGGGGGATGGCCCGCGCTGCGCTCGGAGCTGCAGGCAGACAGTCTGGAAGCACATTACCTGCTGCGCGTATCGCGTTGGCGCGATCCCTGCCGTGCCGTGCTGCATGCAAGTGAGCCTCTTACGCTCTTTACCGACTGCCAGCGCTGGCTCCCTGCGGGCGATCCGGCCGACCGCGTCCAGTACCTGGATTTCATGATGGATCTCGGCAACGGGATCATGACCAAGATCGATCGTGCCGGTGCCGCGCATGGGCTGGACACGCGCTCTCCACTACTCGATGCCGCCGTCGCACGCTTTGCCTGGTCGCTCCCCAGCCCGCTCAAATACGCCGGTGGCGAGCACAAGCGCATCCTCAAGCGGCTGTTGTGCCGGCATCTGCCGGAGCACCTGGTCCACCGTCCGAAAATGGGCTTCGGTCCCCCCGTGGCGGCCTGGCTGGCCGGCCCACTGCTTCCGTGGGCCGACGCGCTGCTCGACGAGGAACGCCTGCGCCGGGAGGGGTACTTCGATGCGGCCGTGGTCGGGCGTATCTGGGCCGAATTCCGTGAGGGGCGGCGCAAGTGGCACACCCACCTGTGGCCGATCCTGATGTTCCAGGCGTGGCTGGAGCGCCATCGGCGCGCCATCGCCGAGGCCTGATCGCCGGCCAAAAAAAAGACCCGACAGAGGGAGGGTTCTGTCGGGTCTGGGATTGCGTGGGGGGAGGGACCCACGCAAATTCGATGTTGTCCGGCTCAGCCGCGGGTCTTGCCTGCGCTGGGCGTGGCGTCCGCGAACGGCTGCCGGGCGAGTTCGCCGAAGGCTTCGGAGGCCTTCAGCCCCAGGCCGGCCACTTCCTGGCTGGCGCTGGTCCAACGGGCGAGGTTGTCACGTGCCAGTTGCGCGCCTTTGGGCAGCAGCGACTGCAGCGTGCCAGCATCCTGTGACTGCACCATTTCACCGAAGAACCCGCTGGTGGCGGTGATGTTCTTTTCCAGCGTCTTCAACTGCACCCCGAACATGCTCTCGGCATTCTCCAGTGCGAGCCGGTTGGCACGCGTGGCCGTGGCGGCCAACTGGCGGGTGTAGTCGCTGAAGGAATCGGTGAACGCGGACGCCATGGTCAGGACGGCTCGAGAACGTTGATGCAATGCAGCATACGCCGAAAATATTGCATTGCAACATTCCGTTGACCGTTGTCGTGCGGATTCAGTCGAATGTTTTACATATCAATGGGTTGCGCAGTGTTTCGGGCGGTAGCTTATGGCCCGGAGCCGGCCAGGGGCCGGCACTACCGCGCCGTATGATGCCCGCGTGCCATCGGATCAGCCGCGGTAGCGGCAGCCGGAGGTGCAGGTCTCGTGCACGGTGACTTCGCTCAGCTCGGGCAGGGCCGGCTTGAGTTCGTCCCAGATCCACATCGCCAGGCGCTCGCTGGTCGGGTTTTCCAGGCCGGGGATGTCGTTGAGGTAGTGGTGGTCCAGACGGTCGTAGATCGGCTGGAAGGCAGCTTTGACGTCGCCGAAGTCCATGATCCAGCCGGTCTGCTCGCCGGGCTCGCCTTCCACTTTGAGTTCCACCCGGAAGGAGTGGCCGTGCAGGCGCGCGCACTTATGGCCCACCGGGACGTTGGGGAGGTGGTGAGCGGCCTCGAGGGTAAAGACTTTGAAGATTTCCATGGCCGCATTGTAGCGGTGGGCCGGGGCTCCAGCAGGGGTCGGGCGTTAATTGTTGCTAACGAAAACATTTCCATCCGGATGAAGAGATGTTAGTTTCTCTTATATCCGTATGAAGAGATGTTATTGGCCGTGGTTCAGCCAGGCATGGACTACTGCGGAACTTGTCGTCCACCACCCCACTGAAGTTCATGCCCAAGCACACTCTTCTTGTAGCGGCGTTGTCCGTCGCTCTGGCAACGCCTTTGACCGCGTTCGCCGACGCCGCCCCCGATGCCGCCGCCGCCGGCGACAGCAAGACCCTCGCCGCCGTGCGGGTCACCGGGTCCAACATCAAGCGCACGGATACCGAGTCGGCCAACCCGGTGCAGGTGATCGAGCGCCAGCAGCTGGAGGAGACCGGCAAGGCCACCGTCGCCGACCTGCTGCGCTCGATCTCGGCCAACACCGGCAACGCCGCCAACGAAACCACCAACAACGGGTGGGCCTCCGGTTCGGCCGGCATCGGCCTGCGCGGCCTGTCGCAGAAGAACACGCTGGTGCTGCTCAACGGCCGCCGGCTGGCCAACTACGGCTTCCCGGCCGGCGGCCTGTCGGACACGTTCGTCAACCTCAACGCGCTGCCGCTGGTTGCGGTTGAACGCATCGAAGTGCTCAAGGACGGCGCCTCGGCCGTGTACGGTTCGGATGCCGTGGCCGGCGTGGTCAACATCATCACCCGGCAGAATTTCGAAGGTGCCGAACTCGGTGGCAGCCTGGGCACCGCCGATCAGGGCGGGCTGGACGAGCAGAACCTGAAGTTCATCGGCGGCATCGGTGATCTGGACACGGACGGCTACAACATCCTGGTCAGCCTGGAAGGCTACAACCGCGAGCGCCTGGACCAGGACGAGCGCGATCTGACCAAGTCCGGCATCTACACCGACAAGCCCGGCGGCCGCTGGAACGGCTGGTCGGCCAAGGGCGCACGCTATCTGGTCAACGGCACCTCGGTGCCGATGCTCGATGCCAGCGGCAACTGCCCGGACGGCACCACGCTGGTCGCCAGTGCGCCGATCGACGGCCTGGCCGGCAACACCTGCGGCTTCAACCAGGCGCCTTACACCACCCTGATCCCATCGACCAAGCGCTACCAGGCCTACGTCAACGGCACCTTCCGGGTGAACGACAACGTCGAAGCGTTCGGCGAAGTCCTCTACAGCGACATCAAGGGCGTCTCCTGGTTCGGCAGCAGCCCGTTCTTCACCCTGGAAAGCGGCCGCTTCGCGCTCAACGCCGATACCGGGCTGGCCGAGCCGGTGTCGTCCAATCTGCCCGCCAGCAGCCCGTACAACCCGTATGGCCGCGCGGTGCCGATCGAGTACACCTTCTTCAACCTCGGTGCAACCATCAAGACCAACCGCTCGCAGGCCTACCGCGGCCTGGTCGGGCTGCGCGGCAGCCTGCAGAACTGGGATTGGGAAGTGGGTGCGTTCGGCGCACGCAGCAGCGAGCGCGAGACCGTCTCCGGCGGCTTTGCCAACCGCTATGCACTGGCCGATGCACTCGCCACCGGCAGCTACAACCTGCTCAATCCGTCGGCAACCTCGCAGGACGTGCTCAACGCGATCAACATCAGCACACTGCGCCCGGCCGAGTCGGTGCTGCAGGGCGTGGATGCCAAGATCTCCGGTGCGATCGGCCATACCTGGGCCGGCGAGATCGGGTTCGCCGCCGGTGCCGAATGGCGCCGCGAGAAGCTCGATTCCAACAACCCCTGGCAGATCGACGCGGGCCTGCAGATCCGCCCGGCGATCGCCGAGGTGCACGGTGAGCGCAAGGTCACCGCGGCCTATGCCGAAGTGAACGTGCCGCTGGCCGACCGCCTCGAACTGCAGGCCGCGGCGCGTGCCGATCACTACAGCGATTTCGGCGATGCGTTCTCGCCCAAGCTGAGCCTGCGCTGGCAGCCGTGGGACATCCTGCTGGTGCGTGCCGCCGCCTCCAAGGGCTTCCGCGCGCCGTCACTGTCGGAGAACTCCAACAGCACCAGCATCGCCTACGGCAGCGTGATCGATCCGCGCGACCCGGACGTGCCGGGCTCGCGGCAGAACCCGACCTTCTTCACTGTCGGCAACAACGATCTCAAGCCCGAGCGCACCAAGAGCTTCAATGCCGGCATCGTGCTCTCGCCGTGGTCCAACACCAGCCTGAGCGTGGACTACTACCGCATCGAGCTGGAAAACCTGGTGGGCACCAACAACACCCAGACCCTGGTCACCGACAACGTGCCGGGTGCGGTCAGCCGCGATGAGCGCGGCAAACTGCTGGCGGTGTTCAACCGCTACCAGAACCTGAGCGAGCTGAAGACCTCCGGCTTTGATGTCGAACTGCGCCAGCGCTTCCCGACCACGCAGGCCGGCGACTTCGGCCTGAGCACCGCCTTCACCCACGTGCGCGACTACAGCCGCCCCACCGTGGTCGGTGGCCCGCTGGTGGATTACGCCGGCAGCAACCTCGGCGCCACCCTGCCCAAGAACAAGGCCACCACCACCTTCGACTGGAGCTATGGCGACTTCCGCACCGCGCTGACCTGGTACTACACCAGCGGGTACGACCAGAAGGCCAGCGCCGCGGCCACTGCCGTGCAGGATCGGGTGGATGCGTACAACCAGTTCGATCTGTACCTGGGCTACACCGGTATCGACAAGCTGACCGTGTACGCGAAGATCCAGAACCTGGCCGATGAGGAACCGCCGTACGACGCCTCGTTCCCGGGCATCCGCGCGCCGTACGACTTCAGTCAGTACGACCTGCGTGGTCGCTACTTCACGGTCGGCTTCGACTACCGCTTCTGACCTCATCCACTGCACCGGAGCGTGCGTAGCCACAGGGCCGGAAGGAACCGGCCCGTCTTTCGGGGAATCGCTGTGTCTTTGCAACGTCGTCTGTTCTCTCCCATCGCCTGGGTGGCGCTGGTGCTATCTGTGTTCGCTGCGCCTGTCTCCGCGCAGAGCGCGTACTTCTTTCCGGGCAGTGGTGATTTTGATCCCGCCGTGCCCACGCCCCAGCAGTTCCTCGGCTATGAGATCGGCAGCCGCTATACGCGGCACGACCAGCTGGTGGCCTACTTCAACGAACTGGCCAAACACTCGGACAAGATCAAGGTCGAAGAAATCGGCCGCAGCTACGAGGGCCGCCCGCTGCTGATCGCCACGGTGACCACGGCGCAGAATCTCCAGAACCTGGACGCGCTGCGCCGCCAGCACGTCACCCTGGCCGATCCGGCGCAGCCGCTCTCGGCCGCCGGCAGCAGCCCGGTGGTGGTGTGGCTGGGGTACAGCGTGCACGGCAATGAAACCTCCAGCGGTGAAGCGGCGATGCTCACCGCCTACTACCTGGTCGCCAGCCGCAGCGCGGAGACCGCGCAGTGGCTGCAGCAGGCGGTGGTGCTGTTCGATCCGGCGCAGAACCCGGATGGGCGCGACCGCGCGGCGAGCTGGCACAACGCCTATGCATCCTCGCCTGCCTCGACCGATCCGGCCGACAAGGAACATGTCGAACCGTTCCCGCAGGGCCGCACCAATCACTACTTCACCGATCTCAACCGCGACTGGCTGGCGCTGACCCAGCAGGACACGCGGCCGAAGATCGCCTATTTCCACCAGTGGTACCCCAACGTCCAGATCGATTTCCACGAGATGGGCAAGGACAGCACCTACTACTTCGAGCCGTCGCCGGCGAGCATGCACAGCCCGCTGATTCCGGCGGCATCGTATGACTTCAACAAGACCCTGGCCAAATACCACGCCCAGTCGCTGGATGCACTGGGCTCGCTGTATTACACCGGGGAGAACTTCGACAACTTCTCGCCGGTGTACGGCTCGACCTACCCGGACTTCCACGGTGCGGTCGGCGTGACCGTGGAGCAGGCCAGTTCCCGCGGCCGCGTGCAGGAATCGGTCAATGGTCTGCTGACCTTCGGCTTCACCATCCGCAATCAGGTCGCCACCGGACTGGGTACGGTGCGTGGCGCAGTGACCGAGCGCGACGGGCTGCTGAAGCTGCAGAAGGAGTTCTTCCAGTCCGCACTGAAGCAGGCCAACCAGCAGCCGGTGAAATCCTTCGTGTTTGGTGATGCCGCCGACCCGGGCTTGACCCAGCGGCTGCTGGATCTGCTGCTGCAGCACCAGATCACGGTGCAGGCGCTGACCGCCCCGGTCACCGTGGATGGGCTGCGCTTCGAGCCGGGCAGCGCGTACGTCGTCCAGGCCGCGCAGCCGCAGTTCCGCCTCGTGCATTCGATCTTCGCCGACACCCCACCGATCAAGGGCGATGTGTTCTACGGCAGCACCTCCTACGCGATCGCGCCGGCCTACGGCATCGCCTTCGCCGCGAGCCGCAGCCGGATTGCCGGTGGCGAGCGCGTGGCCAGCGTGCCGGCCGCCAACGGTGGCGTGGTCGGCGGTCAGGCGGGCTACGCCTACGTGTTCGATTGGCGCGATTACAACGCCAGCCGCGCGCTGTATGCGCTCCAGGCCAAGGGTGTATTGACCCGTGCGGCTTTCCAGCCGTTCACCGCAGCCACCGCCCAGGGCGAGCAGTCATTCGGCTATGGCAGCGTGGTGGTGCCGGTCGCCGGACAGCCGCTGGCCGGTGCCGAGCTGCTTGCCGCGGTCGATGCGGTGGCACGCAGCAGTGGCGTGCACATCCAGGCGCTGTCCAGCGGGCAGAGCCGTGGTGGCATCGACTTGGGCAGTGACAGCGTCAAGGCGCTGCGCAAACCGGCGGTGGCGCTGGTGATGGGCGAGGGCGTCAGTGCCACCGAGATCGGCTCGGCGTGGTTCCTGCTTGATCAGCACGTGCAGTTGCCGGTCAGCAAGATCGACCCGGCGCAACTGGGCAAGATCACGCTGGACCGCTACACCACGATTGTCCTGGCCGGCGGTACCTATGCCGGCGTGGACGCCACCGCCGTGGCGGCGCTCAAGCGCTGGATCAACGCCGGTGGCTCGCTGATCACCTACGGCACGGCCGCGCGCTGGGCGATCGAGCAGAAGCTCAGCGACGAAGTGCTGGGGCCGGAGGAGAAGGAGCCGGAAGCCGCCCGACGTGCGTTCGGCGATCAGCGCGACATCGCGGCGATCGAACGGGTGAGTGGCAACATCCTCAGCGCGGACGTGGACAACACGCATCCGCTGGGCTTCGGCGTACCGCGTCGGCAGTTGGCGGTGAACAAGGAAAACGGCCTGAGCTTCCAGCCCAGCCGCAACCCCTTCTCCACCGTGGTGCGCATCGACGAGGCGCCCAAGGTCAACGGTTACCTCTCCGAGCGCAACCGCAGCCGCGTCGCCGGTGCCGCGTGGCTGGTGGTGTCGCCGCAGGGGCAGGGCAATGTGGTGCTGTTCGCCGATGATCCGGCGCACCGCAAGTACTGGCACGGCACCGAGCGCCTGCTGTTGAACGCGATCTTCTTCGGCAACCAGCTCAACCCGACCAAGCCGCGCGGCTGACACCCCGGGTACCGGTAGTGCCGGCCGCCGGCCGGCTCCGGACCGTTCCCACCGCGACGCGCCGCTCCGCCACACTCACCTGATGGCGGGGCTTCCAACCCCCAAACAACAGCCGACCAACGTCGGCTGTTTCCGTTTGTCAGACACCCATCACACCCTATGTGAAATTTCCGTATTGCGAATCATTCGCAATACGCATAGGATGGCGCCCGCCGGCTCGACCCGCAGCCGTCCCTCCAGGGGAACCACCATGAAGATCGTTCCGCTCACCGCTGCCCTGATGGCACTGGTGTTGGCCCCGGCCGTCCTCGCGCAGCCGGCCAGCAAGACCGCCACCGCCTCGCCGACCGCCACCGCTTTCCTCACGCAGTTCGCCACCGATGGGACCGACAGCGTCAGCTGGGCCCAGTTCGAGGCCTTCCGTAAACAGCGTTATGCCGAGACCGACCGCAACCACGACGGTCATGTCGACGAACAGGAATACGTCGACGAGTACCTGCAGCGCTTCGACGTGCGTCTGGCCGACGCACGCGCCGGCCATCTGCGCCAGACCGACACCCGCTTCAAGGCGTTGGACCGCGACAAGAACGGCGCGGTCAGCCGAGCCGAGTACGATGCCGCCGGCGAACGGACCTGGGCCGGCTACGAGACGTCGCAGAACGCCACGCAGGAGACCGCCGCGGCGTCTTCGCGCGATCCGCTGAAGATGCCGACCTCGCATACCGCCAACGGCATGCTGGAACTCTACGACCGCAACAAGGATGGCGCGGTGGATCGCGAGGAGTTCGACGCGGTGCGTGCAGCGAGCTTCGCCGCCACCGACACCGACGGCAACGGCACGCTGTCGCTGGCTGAGTACACCGCCGAATTCGAAGGCCGCCTGGACCAGCAGCGCCAGCGCGTGCGCGCCGATGCCGAGCGCCAGGCACGCGTGCGCTTCGCCTCGCTGGACAAGGACGCCGATGGCCGCATGACGTTCGCCGAGTACCAGCTCTCGGGCAAGCGCATGTTTGATCGTGCCGACAGCAACGGCGATGGCATCGTCGACGCACGCGATCCCGAGCCGGTTGCCGGCGCACACTCGGCCAACGGCAACCGCTAGCGGCCAGGACGTGCCGTGAACGTCCCACGTATCAGCCAACGATGATTCCGGCGCGCGATTCCCCGCGCGTCCTTGCGCCTCCCAGCCCCGCTCGGTCCACCGATCGCCGCAGCCAGGAACGGCCCGCCGCCAACCGCGGCGCTCACGCCATTCCCTACCTCTCCTGCGGAGCCTGATCATGACGTCGTCCCTCACCCTGCTGGCCATGGCGGTTGCCGCCAGCCTGTCCGTTACCGTGCACGCTGAAACCTTCAACGATGCCAGCACGCTGGATACCGTGCGTGTGCAGGCCGAGCGCGCCAGGAAAACGCGCTCGGCCAACCAGAACGTCACCGTGCTGACCGCGGTCGATCTCGACAACGAGATGGCCAACACGATGGAAGAGGCGATCCGCTACATCCCCGGTGTCAGCATCGTAGACATGGGCCGCTTCGGCGATAACGGCTTCAACATTCGTGGCCTGGAAAGCGACCGCGTGGCGATCACCGTCGATGGCCTGAGCCTGGGTGAATCGGTGGAAACCGCGCGCTCCTACGAGTTCTTCCGCGGTGGCCGCGGCGACGTGGATATCGATACGCTCAAGAGCCTGGCGGTGATCAAGGGTGCCGATTCGATCAGCGCCGGCAGCGGCGCACTGGGCGGCGCGGTGGTGTTCACCACCAAGGACCCGGCTGACTATCTCAAGGCGAGCGGCAACGATACCCACCTCGGGTTCAAGGCGGGGTACTCCGGTGCCAACGACGAAACCATGGGCACGCTGACCTTCGCCAACCGCACCGGCATCGTCGAATCGATGCTGGTCTACACCCGTCGCGAAGGCCATGAATCCGAGTCGTGGTACGACACCACGAACGATCGCATCGGGGTCGGCCGCCGCACGCCGGACCCGGTCGACAGCACGCGCGACACCCTGCTCGGCAAGCTCGACCTGCAGCTGGACGACGCCAACACGCTGGGCTTCCTCTACGAGCGTGGCCGCGCCACCAACGACGTGGACAACCTGTCGCGCGTCTATGCACCGGGTTACCTGTCGCGCAAAGGCCATGACACCAACGATCGCGACCGCTACGGCGTGAACTACCAGTGGCGGGCCGACACCGCGCTGTTCGATACCCTGGATGCGCAGGTGGACCGCCAGGTGACCGACAGCCGTGGCATCACCACCATCGTGGCCGGCAGCGGCTGCCCGGGCGGTACTACGCCCTGCCTGCGCAGCGAGAACCGCTCGACCAAGCAGACGCTGGACCGCGCCGCGGCCGATTTCAGCAAGGTGTTCGCCACCGCCGGCGCGCGCCATGACGTCGTCTACGGCCTGGCCTGGCAGCAGCGCGACATCGACTTCACCGCGGTTGATACGCGCTGGAATGCGGCGGGCGCCGTGGCCTCGGTCGAGATCGATCCGCGCCAGGTCCCCAAGACCGATGTGACCGCCTGGAACCTGTACCTGCGCGACAGCGTGCAGCTGCTGGACGAACGGCTCACCCTCAGTGCCGGCGCACGCTATGACCGCTACGACTATTCGCCGCAGGTGGACGCCACCTTCGTGGATCGCACCGGCACCGTGCGCGATGTGAGCTTCGCCGCGCCGAGCTGGCAGGCCGGCGTCGAGTATCGCTTCCTGCCCGACCACGCGCTGTGGGCGCAGGTGGGTCGCGGCTTCCGTGCGCCGACCGTGGCGGACATGTATTCGCCGACCAGCGCCACCCAGGTGATCAATGCGCAGAATGGCCAACCGCTGCTGCTCAACGACACCGTGTCCAATCCGGACCTGGACGCAGAGAAGAGCCTGAATCTCGAGTTCGGCTACCGCTGGAGCACGGATCGGGCGCAGCTGGGCCTGTCGCTGTTCCGCGACCGCTACGAGAACTTCATCGAGTACACCAACCTGGCGCAGTCGGTGCCGGGTGGCTTCCGCACGACGGCGACCGGTCCGGTGCTGTACTCGCGCAACTACACGATGCCGACCAACGCGGGCGAAGTGACGGTCAAGGGGGTGGAACTGGAAGGACGCTGGCAGATCAGCGATGCCTGGTCCTCGCGCCTGGCCGCCTCGTACAGCGAAGGCGAGAAGCGCAACGGCGATCCGCTGGAGAGCATCGTGCCGGCCAGTGCCGTGCTGGGCGTGCGCTATGCACCGTCGCCGGTGTGGAACCTCACCGCCAGCGTGACCCATGCCGTGGCCAAGAAGGCCAAGGATGCCTACACCACCGATGCCACCACCGGCAGGGTCACCACCCCAGCCTTCGTCGACAAGGCCGACGGCTACACCGTGCTGGATCTGTACGGCACCTGGAACGTCACCCCACAGTGGAAGCTCAGTGCCGGCTTCTACAACCTGACCAACGAGGAATACTACCTCTGGCAGCGCGTACGCAACATCAACAAGGGCACCAACACGCTGTACGGCTACGTCAACGATGAAGGCATCGGCCGCTACAGCGAGCCGGGCCGCAATGCACGCATCACGGTGGCCTACAGCTTCTGAGGCAGAGACACAAAAAAAGGGCGACGCAGATGCGTCGCCCTTGTTGCGTTTCAGCGATGCCCGAAGGAATCAGCTGGCGCGACCGCCACCGCCGCCCTGGCTGCGACCGCCGCCGGTGTTGCCACCGCCACGGCGCTGGCCCTGCGGCTGGCCACCGCGCGGTGCACCGCGGCCGGCGCCATCACGCTGACCGCCACCGGCCTTCTTCGGGCCGGCATGGGCGTGGCGCGGGGCCTCGGCGTGCGGGCGACGTGCATGCTTGCGCGGCGAACGATCGCCACCCGGCAGTTCGGCCTTGCCCGGCGCGCTGTTGCCCCAGCGGATCGGGGTCTGCGGCTCGAAGCCCGGCACGTCGCGGATGTCCATGTCCTTGTCGAGCAGGCGCACGATCTGGCGCAGCAGCTTGGCTTCGTCCTGCGCCACCAGCGAGATCGCCTGGCCGGTCGAGCCGTTACGACCGGTACGGCCGATGCGGTGCACGTAATCCTCGGCCACCATCGGCAGGTCATAGTTGATGACCTTCGGCAGCTCGTTGATGTCGATACCACGCGCGGCGATGTCGGTGGCGACCAGCACGGTCACGCGGCCGGCCTTGAAGTCGCCCAGCGCACGCAGGCGCTGGCCCTGGCTCTTGTTGCCGTGGATCGCCGCGGTCTTGATGCCGGACTTGTCCAGGAACATGGCCAGCTTGTCGCAGCCGTGCTTGGTACGGCCGAACACCAGGGTCTGCTCACGGCTGTCCTGGGCCAGAAGATGCAGCAGCAGCTCGCGCTTGCGCGGGCCATCGACCGGGTGCACGCGGTGGCTGATGTTCTCGGCAACGGTGTTCTTCGGCGTGACCTGGATCTGCTCCGGGTTGCGCATGAACTCCAGCGCCAGCTGCTTGATGCTCTCTTCGAAGGTCGCCGAGAACAGCAGGGTCTGGCGGTTCTGGCGCGGCAGCTTGGCGAGGATCTTCTTGATCGACGGCAGGAAGCCCATGTCGAGCATGCGGTCGGCTTCGTCCAGCACCAGGATTTCGATGCCGGAGAGGTCGACGCTGCGACGCTCGATGTGATCGATCAGGCGGCCCGGGCAGGCGACCAGCAGGTCCACGCCACGGCGCAGCACGTCGAACTGGTTGCCCATGCCGACGCCGCCGTAGATGCAGGCGCTCGGGATGCGCAGGTACTTGCTGTAGCCGCGCAGGCTGTCATGCACCTGGGTGGCCAGCTCGCGGGTCGGGGTCAGCACCAGTGCACGCGGGCGGCGCGGGCCATCGACGGCCTGCGGGTTGGTGCCCAGGTGCTGCAGCAGCGGCAGGCCGAACGCGGCGGTCTTGCCGGTACCGGTCTGTGCGCCGGCCAGCAGGTCGCGGCCTTCCAGGGCGAGCGGGATGGCCTGCTCCTGGATCGGGGTGGGGGTTTCGTAGCCCTGCTCGGCCAACGCGCGCAGCAGGAACGGGGCAAGGCCCAAGGATTCAAAAGACATCGGGTGGAAGCTCCAAAGACAAAGTAACGCCAGGCCGAATGGCCGGACGCGAGGCAGATCAATGTGATCGGCTGACTCGGAGCGTTCCCGTAAACCGCGCTGCGAGAATTGGGTGCAGTCGACGCGGTGCGCAGACTGGAATGCATGACGAATGGCGTCGGAGTGGGGGCGGGCGACGGATCGTTTGATCCATATCGCCGGCGATCCCGAAGGGAAACGGACGGCCGCTGCAGACCCGGATAGTCTAACGGATGTTTGAGACCCATACCAAACCCCCCTGTTCAGCTTGGGAGGATCTGCGGACGTATCCGGATCTGCCCGGGACCCCTAGCAATCCGTAGCGACCGGCCGTTGGCCGGGCGGCCTTCGCAAGCGACACCGTCAGCATCATTCGCATGAGCTATCGTCGTTCTGGCGCAGTGCGACTTGGATTGACCGCGCATTTGATTACACTTGAAACCTATTTTCGCGATCCCGGATACCCACCCATGAAGCTTGGTTCTTTGAAGGAAGGCGGCCGCGACGGCACCCTGATCGTGGTCTCGCGCGATCTGCGCCAAGGCGTGCGCGCCACCGGCATCGCCGTGACCCTGCAGCAGGCACTGGAAGACTGGAGTCACCTGGCGCCGCGCCTGAACGCCCTGTATGAATCGCTGAACGACGGCGACGCCGACGGCGTGTTCGATATCGACCTGCAGGCACTGGCCGCCCCGCTGCCGCGTTCCTATGAGTTCGTCGACGGCAGCGCCTACCTGCCGCACGTGGCCCGCGTGCGCCGCGCCCGTGGCGCCGAGGTGCCGGAAAGCTTCTACACCGATCCGCTGATGTACCAGGCCACCAGCGCTGGCTTTTACGGCCCGCGCGATGCGGTCAAGGTGGTCAGCGAGGACTACGGCATCGATCTGGAAGCCGAACTGGTGGTGATCACCGACGACGTGCCGATGGCCGTGACCCCGGAGCAGGCGGCCGGCCACATCCAGCTGATCGGCCTGGTCAACGATGTCTCGCTGCGCAACCTGATCCCGGGCGAGCTGGCCAAGGGCTTCGGCTTCCTGCAGTCCAAGCCGCGTTCGGCGCTGTCGCCGGTGTTCGTCACCCCGGATGAGCTGGGCGAGGCCTGGCAGGACAGCAAGGTCCACCTGCCGCTGGTCACGCACATCAATGGCACCTGGTTCGGCGCGCCGGAAGCAGGCGTGGACATGCAGTTCAACTTCGCCCAGCTGGTCGCGCATGCGGCCAGGACCCGCCCGCTGGGCGCCGGTGCGATCGTCGGCTCGGGCACCATCGCCAACGAAGACACCAGCAAGGGCGCCTCCTGCTTCGCCGAACAGCGCACCGTGGAAACCCTGCGCGACGGCAAGCCGAGCACCCCGTTCATGTCCTTCGGTGATGTGGTGCGGATCGAGATGTTCGACGCGGCCGGCGAGAGCATCTTCGGTGCGATCGAGCAGCGCATCGAGCAGGCGGCCAAGCCCTGATCGCGGGGGCGGAGACCGTCATGGAACCGATCGAACTCTTCAGTTACTGGCGGTCCAGCGCGGCCTACCGCGTGCGCATCGGGCTGAACCTCAAGGGCCTGCCGCACCGGATCACCCCGGTGCACCTGGTCCGCGAGGGCGGGGAGCAGCACAGCGCGGCCTATGCCGCGCTCAACCCGCAGGAACTGGTGCCGACGCTGCGCCATGGCGAGCGGGTGCTGCAGCAGTCGATGGCGATCCTGGACTACCTGGACGAGGTGTTTCCGGCCACGCCGTTGCTGCCCGGCGATGCCGAGGGCAGGGCGCGCGTGCGTGCGCTGGCCCAGCTGGTGGCCTGTGACATCCACCCGCTGAACAACCTGCGGGTGATGCAGTTCCTGGAGCGCACCTTGCAGGCCAGCGCCGAGGCGCGCACGCAATGGACGCTGCACTGGATGGCGGAGGGGCTGGCGGCGATGGAAACGCTGCTGGCCGGCCATGCCGCGACGGGGACGTTCTGCCATGGCGAGCAGCCCGGGCTGGCCGATGCCTGCCTGGTGCCGCAGCTGTACAACGCGCACCGGTTCGGCCTGGCGCTGGCGCCGTACCCGACCCTGCAGCGGATCGAGGTGGCGTGCCTGGCGTTGCCGGCATTCGACGCGGCGCGGCCGGAGAACCAGATCGACGCAGGGTGAGGGGCAGGCATCGACCGTTGCTCGATGCGCCGTGTCAATTGCCCCCACCAACGGTGGGGCCTACACCGTCAGAACCCGTGCGTGATCGCCGGTGCCGAGCTGGCTGAGTAATCCGCGTACGGATCGTGCTCGTTGCCGCCCTCGGACAGCCGGAACTTCAGCGCCAGGCCATCGCGCGAGTCGGCCGCGCGCAGCGCTTCCTCCTGCTCGATGATGCCGTTCTTGGCCATCCGGAACAGGCACTGGTCGAAGCTCTCCATGCCTTCTTCCAGCGAGGCTTCCATCGCCGCCTTGATCTCGTGCACCTGGCCGCGGCGCAGCAGGTCGCGGATCATCGGGGTGTTGATCAGCACCTCGGTGGCCGGCAGGCGGCGCCCGTCCTTGCCCTTGACCAGGCGCTGGGAGACCACCGCGCGCAGGTTCAGCGAGAGGTTCATCAGCACGTTGCGGTGCGCGCTCTCAGGGAAGAAGTTGAGGATGCGCTCGATGGTCTGGTCGGCGTTGTTGGAGTGCAGGGTGGCCAGGCACAGGTGCCCGGTTTCGGCGAAGGCGATCGCCGCTTCCATGGTTTCCGCATCCAGGATTTCGCCGATCAGGATGACATCGGGCGCTTCACGCATCGCGTTCTTCAGCGCGTGGTGGAAGGTATGTGTGTCCAGCCCGACCTCGCGCTGGTTCACGATCGACATCTTGTGCTTGTGCAGGTACTCGATCGGGTCCTCGATGGTGAGGATGTGCCCGGTCGTTGTGCTGTTGCGGTGGTCGATCATCGAGGCCAGCGAGGTGGACTTGCCCGAGCCGGTCGAGCCGACCACCAGCACCAGCCCGCGCGGGGTCATGATGACGTCCTTGAGCACCTGCGGCAGGTTGAGCTCTTCGATGCTGGGGATCTTGCTGCGGATCGCACGGATCACCATGCCGACCTCGCCGCGCTGCTTGAACACGTTGACGCGGAAGCGCCCGGCATCGGGCAGGGCAATGGCCATGTTGAGCTCGAGCTCGCGCTCGAACTGCGGGGCCTGGCCTTCATCCATCAACGAGTAGGCGATCTTCTTGACCATCCCGGGCGGCAGCCCGGTATTGCCCAGCGGATAGAGTTTCCCCTCGATCTTGATGTATACCGGTGCTCCGGTCGTCAAGAACATGTCCGACGCGTTCTTTTCGGTCATCAGCTTCAGGAAATAGCCGATATCCATGCGAAATGTTTCCCCAACAATCAGCGGCTTGCCATTGCAAGCGCACCGCAGGCTTCCGACAATGGCCGTGCACACAACTTCTGGCGACGGCACCCCCAATGAAACCTAGCTTCGCACAAATACGACGGGCCCTGTATGTGACGGTGTGCGCATTCGCGCTCTCTGGTGCCGCACAAGCGCAGGATGGCGCCCTGGAACTGATGCAGGCCCGGCAGGCGGTCGACAAGGCCACCCAGGCCGATGCCGACCAGTACGCCCCGGACCTGATCGCCGTGGCCCGCCAAGGGCTCGAGCAGGCCCAGCGTGCCGCTGGCGACCGCCGGGAGCGCAAGAACGCGCCGATGCTGGCCGTTCGCGCCACCGTCGATGCCGACCTGGCCCGCGCCCGCAGCGAAGAAGCCACCGCCACCGCCCAGCTGCAGCTGCGCCGCAATGAAGTCAGCCAGCTGCAGCGCCAGCTCGCCACCGGGGAAGACCGCTGATGATGTCCACCAAGATGCGCCTGCCCTGCCTGCTGCTGGCCGCCAGCCTGAGCCTGCCGGTGCTGGTCCAGGCCGCCGATGACCCGGCCGTGGCCCAGCTGACCCAGCGCCTGATGGCGATCCAGGCCAATCCGGATGCGGCCCAGCTGGCCGCCTTCGAGCGCCTGCAGGCCCAGCAGGCCGTGGCCGATCTGGCCAAGGCCAAGCGCCGGGATCTGGACCAGGCCCGCTACCTGGCCGAGCGCCGGGTCGAGATCGCCGAAACCAGCGTCCGCGCCGCCCTGGCCCAGCGTGAGGTCGATCAGCTTGAACGCACCCGCAGCGAGCTGCTGATCGAAGCCAGCCGCCGCGACGCCCAGCGGGCCCGCCAGGAAGCCGAGCGCCTGCGCGTGCAGGCCCAGATCCAGGCCGAGGAAAGCGAACGCCTGCGCCAGGCGGCCGAACAGGAAGCCCTGGCCCGCCAGGACGCCGAAACCGCGCTGACCAGCGTGGCCGGCAAGCAGACCGCCCGCCTGAGCGCGGCCCAGCAGAACGCGGCCAAGCTGGCCCGCGAAGAAGCCGAGCTGGTGGCAGGCAGCAAGCTGCCGGGCTCCAAATTCGACAGCCGTGGCGAAGTATTCACCTTCAATGGCGACGCCTTCGCAGCCGGCAAGGGCAGCCTGTCCGGCGGCGCCAAGGGCCAGGCCAAGGCCTTGGCCGAGTACCTGAACATCGGCAAGAAGGGCCGGGTCCGGATCGAGGCGTACGACGCTGCGGCCGGTGTCGGGCAGCAGCGCGCCGAGGCGCTGCGCGATGCGCTCGTGGCTGCCGGTGTCAGTGCCAGCCGGCTGCAGGTCAGCGGCAAGAAGGCCGCCGCGACCAAGGCCCGCTCGGCGGAGGTCATCATCGCGCCCTGATGCCGGGCCGGTGCTGCGTCATGATCGGGGGTCATGACGCAACTGGTTGTTTTTGTTTAATTTTCGTTGTTCTGCGCGTTCAGCCTGAACCCTGCTTAGGCGGGGTCGACGATATCGTTTGAAAGGGTTGAACCGGCCCCGAAGCAAGCGTAGGGTCAGTTGTCCGGGTCGCCTTCCGCGGCCCGGACGATAGGAGGGCCGGCAATGCACCAGCGCCACGAATCACAGCAGTCGCAGGTCCAGTCAGTACTGGACGCCGCTGCGGGTTCGCAGGTCAGGGTTGCCCGTCACTCCGCCCCAAGCAGCGCCCCGTGCCGTCAGGCCGGGGCGTTCTTGTTTCTGCAGAAGCGATAGGAGGTTCATCATGTTTGAAGGTCAGCCCCAGAGCGATATCGACGCACGGCGCAAGCAGGATCCGGAATTCAAGGCGCTCTACGAACGGCACCAGAAGTTGAACAAGAAGTGCATGGATGCCGAGCTGGGTGTGCTTCCGATAGACAGCCTCACCCTGGGACAGATGAAGCGTGAAAAGCTGCTGGCCAAGCAGAGACTGGAACGGATGTACGCCTCCCCCGTGCACTGACCCCCCTTACCGCCCTACGTCGCGGGCGGTTCCGGTCTCCTCGTCGACCGGTGCCGTCCGCGCCGCTTATGAACGCGGCAACCTGACTTTCGCCGCCAACCGTCGGATAATCACCGGTCCGGCCGCCTTGCGGCGCGAATCGATGTGAACCGATGGCAATCCACTCCTCCGTACTCGAACTCATTGGCCAGACCCCGATCGTCAAGGCCCAGCGCCTGGATACCGGTGTCTGCGAGCTTTACCTGAAGCTCGAGAGTGCCAATCCCGGAGGATCGATCAAGGACCGCATCGGCCTGTCGATGATTGAAGCCGCCGAGCAGCGTGGCGACCTCAAGCCGGGCGCGACCCTGGTCGAGGGCACCGCCGGCAACACTGGCCTGGGCCTGGCGCTGGTCGCCCAGCAGAAGGGCTACAAGCTGATCCTGGTCGTGCCGGACAAGATGAGCCGCGAGAAGATCTTCAATCTCAAGGCGATGGGCGCCGAAGTGCGGCTGACCCGTTCGGACGTGGCCAAGGGCCACCCGGAGTACTACCAGGACATGGCCAAGCGCGTGGCCGAGGAAACCCCTGGCGCGTACTTCATCAACCAGTTCGGCAACCCGGACAACCCGGCCGCCCATGAATTCGGCACCGGCCCGGAAATCCTGGCGCAGATGGACGGCGACCTGGACGCGATCGTGTTCGGCTGTGGCAGCTCCGGCACCATGACCGGCCTGTCGCGCGCCTTCTCCACCCTCTCGCCGAAGACCGAACTGGTCCTGGCCGACCCGGTCGGCTCGATCCTGGCCGAATACATCAATGACGGCGTGCTCAACGACAAGTCGGGCAGCTGGCTGGTGGAAGGCATCGGCGAGGACTTCCTGCCCTCGATCGCCGATTTCAGCCGCGTCACCAAGGCCTACGCGATCAGCGATGCCGAGAGCTTCCATACCGCACGCGAGCTGCTGGGCAAGGAAGGCATCCTCGGCGGTTCCTCGACCGGCACCCTGCTGGCCGCGGCGCTGAAGTACTGCAAAGAGCAGACCACCCCGAAGAAGGTGCTGGTGCTGGTCTGCGATACCGGCAACAAGTACCTGTCCAAGATGTACAACGACTACTGGATGCTGGACAACGGCTTCCTGGAGCGCCCGCAGTCGGGCGACCTGCGCGACCTGATCCTGCGCCCGTACGGGCAGCGCGACACCGTCGTGATCGGTCCTAATGATCTACTCACCACCGCCTACCAGCGCATGAAGCTGTATGACGTGTCGCAGCTGCCGGTGATGGACGGCGACCAGCTGGTCGGCATCGTCGATGAAAGCGACGTGCTGCTGCATGTGTACGGCGACGAAGCCCGCTTCCGCGACCCGGTTGCCACCGCGATGGTCAGCAAGCTGGATCGCCTGGACGTGAAATCCCCGATCGAGGCCCTGCTGCCGGTGTTCGACCGCGGCCAGGTCGCCATCGTCATGGACGGCGCCAATTTCCTCGGCCTGATCACCCGCATCGATCTGCTGAACTACCTGCGCCGGCGGGTACAGTAAGCGTCTGCGTCGCAATGAATTCCTGTTTATCCGCGTCAACGGCCGATTAAGCCGCCGCTGATAGACTTCCGCTCCTTTTGCGGAGCCCCCATGGGGGCTTCTATTGCTGGGAAACAACATGTCCGATCACGCTTCTTCCGGGCACGGCGACCGCTCGCTCGCCCTGGCCACGCTGGCGATCCATGGCGGCCAGTCGCCGGATCCGAGCACCGGCGCGGTGATGCCGCCGATCTATGCGACCTCCACCTATGCCCAGTCCAGCCCCGGTGAGCATCAGGGCTTCGAGTACTCGCGTACCCACAATCCCACCCGCTTCGCCTACGAACGTTGCGTGGCCTCCCTGGAAGGCGGCAGCCGCGGTTACGCGTTCGCCTCGGGCATGGCCGCCAGCTCCACCGTGATGGAGCTGCTGGATGCCGGCAGCCACGTGGTGGCGATGGACGATATCTACGGCGGGACCTTCCGCCTGTTCGAGCGCGTGCGTAAGCGCACCGCCGGCCTGCAGTTCAGCTTCGTCGACCTGACCGACCTGGCCGCGTTGGAGGCCTCGATCACCCCGCAGACGAAGATGGTCTGGATCGAGACGCCGACCAACCCGATGCTGAAGATCGTGGACATCGCCGCAGTCGCTGCGATCGCCAAGCGCCACAACCTGCTGGTGGTGGTGGACAACACCTTCGCCTCGCCGATGCTGCAGCGCCCGCTGGAGCAGGGCGCGGACCTGGTCCTGCACTCGGCCACCAAGTACCTCAACGGGCACTCGGACATGGTCGGTGGCATGGTCGTGGTCGGCGACAACGCCGAACTGGCCGAGCAGATGGCCTTCCTGCAGAACTCCATCGGCGCCGTGCAGGGCCCGTTCGACAGCTTCCTGGCGCTGCGCGGCCTGAAGACCCTGCCGCTGCGCATGAAGGCGCACTGCGCCAACGCGCTGGCCCTGGCCCAGTGGCTGGAAAAGCACCCGGCCGTGGAGAAGGTCATCTATCCCGGCCTGACTTCGCACCCGCAGCACGAGCTGGCGACCCGCCAGATGAACGGCTACGGCGGCATCGTCTCGATCGTCCTCAAGGGCGGTTACGAGGCGGCCAAGCGCTTCTGCGAGAAGACCGAACTGTTCACCTTGGCCGAGTCGCTGGGTGGCGTGGAAAGCCTGGTGAATCATCCGGCGGTGATGACGCATGCGTCGATTCCGGTGGAACGTCGGGAAAAGCTGGGCATCAGTGATGCGCTGGTGCGGCTGAGCGTGGGCGTGGAAGACCTGGGTGATCTGCAGGTGGATCTGGAGACGGCTCTGTCGGCCGGATCGGGCGGCGTCGGCTGAGATGGCCGATCCCACTGTCATGGTTCCGCTGCGCCATCGCCTGGTGCAGTGGGTGGTCAGCCAGGCCTGGTTGAGGGCGATATACCGGCTCGTGCCGGCCGCGCTGCGCAACCGGGTGACCGGGCGGCTGATGGCGCCCCCGGAGCCGGTGTACTGTCGCTTTGAGAATGAAGACCGCTGGGAACAGCGCCGGCACGCGGTTCCCGATGCGCCGGTGCACTTCTTCGGGCAGGCCGACCCCGCCTGGGCGGGACACGGTGTCAACGTGTTCGCCTACCTGCGCGGTCAATTCGGCCTGGCCGAGTGCGCGCGTCTGTACTCCCGCGCGCTGCTGGGGGCACGTTATCCCGCCGCGCTGGTGGACGTGGACATCAACTTGCCGCACGGTTGGAATGATCGCAGTCTCGACGCATACATCAGCGACGCGGCGCCACATCGGGTGCATCTGGTCTTCATCAATCCTGATTTCCTGGACGCTGCACTTGATCAGATTGGCAAGGCCCGCCTGGAGGGTGGCTACATCATTGCGTGCTGGTTCTGGGAACTTGAGAACATCCCCTCGACCTGGCTGCCGGCGCTGCAGCAGGTCGACGAAGTCCTAGTTGCATCGCGCTACGTCGGCGAGGCCTTCGCGCGGGTTACCGACAAGCCCATCCTGTGCGTTCCGCTGCCTCTCAGTGATGTCGGCGACAGTGGCCTGCAGCGCGAGGACTTCGGCATTGCGTCGGGCGACTTCGTGTTCCTGACTTCGTTCGACTTCAACTCCTACGTACACCGGAAGAACCCGTTCGCTGCGATCCAGGCCTTCCAGCAGGCGTTCCCGGCCGAGCGCAAGGGCGTGCAGCTGCTGATCAAAACCAGCAACGGTTATCGTCGCCCCGAGCGCCTGCAGCTGTTGCTGGACGCGACGTCGGGCGATCCGCGCATCGTGGTGCGCGACCAGGTGCTTGACCGCGCTGACGTGCAGGCGCTGCAGCGCTGCGCCGACGTCTATGTATCGCTGCACCATGCGGAAGGATTTGGCCTCGGCCTGGCCGAGTGCATGGCCCAGGGCAAGCCGGTCATCGGCACTGGCTGGTCCGGCAACATGGAGTTCATGGATGCCAAGAACAGCGCTCTGGTCGACTACACGTTGGTACCGGTCATGGAAGGCGAATATGCGCACCATGAAGGCCAGCGCTGGGCAGCGGCGGACGTGGTCGACGCGGCGCGCTGGATGCGCCGGCTGGCCGACGAGCCCCAGCTTGCTCTGGCCATGGGCGAACGCGCCCGTGAGTCGGTATTGCAGACGCTGTCGCCCGAACGCGCAGCGCGCGCGCTTATCGCCCGGATCGAACAGATCCACCAGCAGCGCGGACTGATCTCCACCCCGTCCACCGTTCCCCCCTCCCGCCAGGAAGGATCAAACTGATGCACAGCTATTCCGCCACCTTCAAGGACCTTCGTGAAGGTATCCAGGGGGCCAAAGTTTCATTCCATATTGCCAAGGGGGACATCCAGGCGCGCTACCGGCGCAGTGTGCTAGGGCCGTTCTGGCAGTCGCTGGCCACCGCCGTCGGCGTGGTCGGTCTGGGCCTGCTGTGGAGCCAGCTGCTCAACATTGACCGGGAAAAATTCATTCCTACCCTTACCGCCGGCCTGATCATCTGGCAGATGCTGGCAGGGGTACTGATCGAAAGCTGCGGGCTGTTCGTCCGGCAGGCGTCGATCATCCGTAACGTGGTCATGCCCTTGTCGGTCCATCCGATGAGCATCGTGATTCGCTATGTGGTCAACTTCGCGCACAGCCTGATCGTCTTCGTGATCGTGGCAGTGTTCATGAAGATCGAGGTGAACTGGAACACGCTGCTGTTCATTCCCGGCCTGCTGCTGGTCATGGCCAACATGCTCTGGCTCTCGTTCGCGTTCGGCGTGATGGGCGCTCGTTACCGCGACCTCGAGTACGGCGTGGCATCGATCATGCCGATGCTGTTCCTGATCAGTCCGGTCATGTACCGCTTGGAGAACCTTCCGTTCTCCTCGATGATCCTTGAGTTCAATCCCTTTACTTACCTGATCGAAGTGCTGCGCGCCCCGATGCTGGGTCACGTACCGTCCCTGACCACGTACGTGGTGTTGGTCGTCGGCGCTGTCGTCGGCTGGATCGTGGCGTTCTGGTTCCTGCACAAAGCCAAGCTGCGCCTGCCTTTCTGGATCTGATGATGACCGCCAAGCTCAATTTCGAGAACGTTACCCTCCGCTATCCCATCTACAACTCGCACAGCCTGTCGCTGCGCCGGAAGATGATGGGCATCGCCACCGGTGGCCGCCTGCAGGCCGGCAGTGGTCAGATTACCCAGGTCACCGCACTGGACAATGTGTCCTTCTCCCTCAAGCAGGGCGATGCGATTGGTATCGTCGGCCACAACGGCGCAGGCAAGAGCACTTTGTTGCGAACCATGGCCGGCATCTACACCCCGCTGGAAGGCCGTATCGAGCGCGTTGGCCGGGTCGCCACCATGCTCGAAGTCGGTGCCGGCATGGACCCGGAACTGTCCGGGTATGAAAACATCCGCCGGATGGGCTTGATGCTCGGGCTCACCCTGAAGGAAATCAACGCGCGCATTCCGGAAATCGAGGAGTTCACCGACTTGGGCGATTTCCTCCAGCTGGCGGTGCGCACCTATTCGGCCGGCATGGCCATGCGCCTGATGTTTGCCGTGGCGACCTGCACCACACCCGATATCCTGCTCGTTGACGAGGTTTTCGATGTTGGCGATGAAGCGTTCAAGGAGCGTGCTTCGGCGCGCATGCACAACTTCATCAAGTCCTCCCAGATCTTCTGCCTGGCCTCGCATTCGATGGACACAATCGCCGAATATTGCAACCGCGTATTCGTGCTCAACCACGGCACGCTTCGCGAAATCCCGGTCTCACAGCTGACAACGGAAGGTTATGGCATTGAATCTCAGGCTGGGTAACGCGGTCAGATCCGCGGCGGACAAGGCGGTGCAGTCGCGCGCCACCGACGGTTTCCTTGCGCCCGGGCAGGAGGTCGAGATCTCCAATGCTCGCTACTCGGGAACGGAGGCATTGACCATGCGCGGCTTCGCGGTTCCGGAGGAAGACGGCGTATGGTCAACCGCGGCAGTAGCCAGGGTGGACGTCCGCATGCGTGCTGCCAAGGTCAATCGGCGCTACCGCGTTGTGATAGGCGCCATGCTCTTCCAGGTGCCCGGTCATCGCGCGCTGGTGGCGATCAGCGTCAATGGCGGGCCGCCGAACCAGGTGCTTGGCAGCGGGGCCGGATGGATGCAGATCGAAGCCGATTGCCAACTTGGCAAAGTCGGTCGGTCACCGGGCGTTTCCATTGAGTTTCAGATCGCCAATCCGATGTCCCCCAACGCACTGAACATGGGGGATGATCATCGATTGCTGGGGCTTAAGCTCAGGTCCATTCGGATCGTGGACATCGGCCTTTCCGCGGGTGCTGAGTCGGACGAGGAGGAGGATGCTGCGCCGGTGGTCAACCCGTCGGGTGTTGACGTTCCCAGCGCTGCAGCAGTCGAAGAGCTGTCGCCGCCCCGCTCGCCGGGTGAGGTGATCCATGCGCTGGCCAGCCGTGGTCCCCTATGGCGAAAGGTTCTGATCGACAGGAATCCGCTGGTTCGAATCGCGCGCTGGATGCGTCGCGTCACGCGTTCACTGCAGGGAATGCAGCAGCAGTTGGACCTGATTCGCCTGGATTCCGCGCGGCAGACCCGCGAACTGGCCCAACGGGTCAGTGAGATTGAACTCGACGCGGCGGCCAAGCGGGCCGAACATGAGCGCGTCATGTCAGGCGGCGATGCCATCATGCAGCAGCTGCAGCAGAACCACGCGCGCCTGATGTCGATCGATACCGCGCGTGGGGACCATGCCCAGGGGCTAGGCGCGCTTGCCAGCAGTACGTCGGACTTGGCGCGCAATTACGACCAGTTCGTCGAAACACTGCGCAAGAAACAGCAGACCCAGCAGGCCCTGGTGGAAGCTTTCGACGCCGTGGATGCCCGCATGCGCACGTTGGACGAGCGTATGGCGCAGCTGCGCACCGATCACGAACGGCGGTTCGGGATGGGTGTGGGAGAGCTGACTGCCCGCCAGGCTGACCTTCTGGATCTCATGAATGCCGTCGACCACCGTTGGCGTGAATCCCATGCGGCGTTGCACGACTCGATGCAGAAAGTGGTTGATGTCTCCATAAGCAAGGGTCGTTCGAATGACGATGCTGCGGCACTGGCCAGGCTGGACGACCTGGTGCGTTCAATCGCCGTGGCCCAGACGGGGCTTGGCGAGAGTCTGCAGGAACAGGCCGATCAGCTAAGCAACCTGATTGCACACGGTGGCGCAGCTGACCCGGAGGCAGCCAGCCTGCCGGCGATGTTCATTGCCGCCCACGAAAAACTGGATGCAATCGGGTTGCAGACGGCACAAGCGGTAGACGTTCTGGTGGCTGCGCATGAAAAACTCGATGCCCAGCGTCGCGGGCTGGAAGCTTTGCCCGCGATGGTTTCGAGCCATGCCACAGGCAATAGGCGGGTGCTGCGTGCCCAGCATGGCTGGCTCATCGCGACCGGCTTCGGGTACTTCTCATGCGACGAGCACGATGACCTCTTGGCGATGTGCCTGGCGGAGTTCGGGGACGTGGAGCGGGGCCTTCGCCTCTTCCTGGAGGCAGTGCTCGCCCCCGGCGATTTCTTCGTGGACGTCGGCGCCAATATCGGCCTGCACACCGTGGTTGCGGCGCGTCGCGTCGGGAGGGAAGGACGGGTGGTAGCGGTGGAGGCGATGCCGCGTACTGTCCAGCATCTGCGTACGTCGCTGCGCCTGAGCGGAGTGGAGGATCGGGTCACGGTGTTCCCCTTCGCAGCAGGTGCCCGCGATGAGGTTGGTCACGCATTCCACATTGCATCTGTGGCAGGGCACAGCTCCCTGTATCCCCTGGATGAGGAAACCGTCGAAGAGGTACGGGTGGACATCCGGACCCTTGATGGATTGGTGCCCGCAGGTACGGTGAAGTTGGTCAAAATCGATGTCGAAGGGGCCGAGCTGGACGTCATTGCCGGCATGACCCGTTTGATCGAGCAGAATCCACACGTTGGCATCATTGCAGAATATGCGGAATCCCATCTCGCACGCGTGGGGACGGCGCCCGACCATTGGGAGCAGATGCGTGCCGAGCATGGGTTCGAGCTGTATCTCATCGACGACCTGAATGGGCACTGCCAGCGCCTCTCCGCGTTCGGAGAACTCGCGGGGCGAGTAAGTTCCAACATTCTGCTCTGTCGTGATGGCAGCGATGTGGCATGGCCCGGAATTCCCGGTCGGGCGGGCACATGACCAGGGTCGCCGTGGTGGGCGCCGGCGGGCATGCCAAGGTCATTATCGATCTTCTGCGCGCGGGAGGGCACGAGGTGGTTGCCTGCCTTGATGCCGGGCGGGAAGGCCAGGTTGTCAATGGGGTGCCCGTACTCGGTGCCGAGGCAGCCGTACTGCCCGTGCTGGCCGCCGATGGAGTTGCGGCTGCCTTCGTCGCGCTAGGAGATAACCGGCTGCGCCGCAAGGTGGCTGCAACAGTGGAGGCGATGGGCTTTGAAATCGTCAACGCCATTGGGAAAACCGCGGTCATCTCCCCGTCGGCGTCGCTGGGAAAAGGCTGCGCCATCATGGAAGGGACCGTGATCAATGCGGATGCGCGTATCGGCGATTTCGCTATAATCAATACAAATGCGTCAATCGATCATGATTGCCAGATTGGCGCATTCGCCCATATTGCCCCCGGTAGTGCGCTGGCTGGCACCGTGACGGTCGGTGACGCAGTGTTCATGGGGGTCGGTTCACGCGCGATCCCAGGGATCACCATTGCAGAAGGTGCCATCGTTGGCGCCGGCGCTGTGGTTGTCCGGGACATTGGCTCGCCAAGCACGTGGGTGGGAGTACCGGCCCGACAAATTTCGAAAAAGGATTGATCCAATGTTGTCGACAAAGCGGATCCCCGTTGCCGTTCCTAGTCTGAACGGAAACGAGAAAAAATATGTGAACGAATGTCTCGATTCGACCTGGATCTCATCGGCCGGCGAGTTCATTGGAAGGTTCGAGAAGAGTTTCGCTGACTTCTGCGGCGTCCGCCACGCTGTAGCCATCAACAATGGCACCACGGCAATTCACCTGGCTTTGGTGGCGCTGGGCATTGGCGAAGGTGACGAGGTTCTGATCCCGACCCTTACCTATATCGCCACCGCCAATGCTGTCGCCTACTGCAATGCGAAGCCGGTGCTGGTGGATTCCGAACCGGGCACGATGAACATTGACCCGGCTAAGCTCGAAGCTAAGATCACGCCCCGCACCAAGGCCATCATCGTGGTTCACCTGTATGGCCACCCGACGGACATGGGCCCGGTGATGGAGATCGCGCGCCGACACAACCTCAAAGTGATCGAAGACGCTGCGGAGGCGCATGGCGCCGAGTACAACGGCAAGCGTGTCGGTGGTATCGGCGACTGCGCAACCTTCAGCTTCTTCGGCAATAAGATTGTCACCACCGGCGAAGGAGGGATGGTAACCACCGATGACGACGATCTGGCCGCGCGCCTACGCCTGTATCGTGGGCAGGGCATGGATCCCAAGCGTCGTTACTGGTTCCCGGTGGTGGGTTACAACTACCGGATGACCAACGTCGCCGCGGCGATCGGGCTGGCGCAGATGGAGCGGATCGAAGAAGCGCTGGAAACGCGCCAGAAGATCGCAGGCTGGTACGACCAGGCCTTTGCCGCGCACACAAACATCATCGAACGCCCCGTGGTGGCCAGTTACGCCCACCACGTGTACTGGATGTATACCGTGCTGCTCACGGGACTGTCCGACGCCCAGCGCGATGAGGTCATGCGCCTCATGGATGCAGATGGCGTTGAAACCCGACCGGTGTTTTACCCGATGCACGTGCTTCCTCCCTACCTTCAGGACGGCGCCGAATTCGCAGTGGC
Source organism: Stenotrophomonas sp. Steno-Z10-BAI (assembly GCF_056393115.1). NCBI lineage: Bacteria > Pseudomonadati > Pseudomonadota > Gammaproteobacteria > Lysobacterales > Lysobacteraceae > Stenotrophomonas > Stenotrophomonas sp. Steno-Z10-BAI. The sequence goes on from NZ_JBWJOZ010000003.1 coordinate 109,270, forward strand.
CAATGACCAGGCTGCGCGCGGCGTGAACCTGCCCACTCATGCCCAGCTGGACGCCGGGGACATCGAAAGGATTGTCGCCTCGCTGGTATCGGCCATCCGCCAAGCAGGTCGCTGACGTTGCGTATCGCGATCTGTTCATCGTTCGTACCCTTCGTCAACGGCGGCGCGCGTTTCATCGTCGAATGGCTGGAGCAGCGTCTGCGCGAGCACGGGCACACAGTGGAGCTGATCTACCTGCCCATGAGCGAAGAGCGTCCGGAGACGCTGCTTCGCCAGATGAGCGCGTACCGGATGATGGACCTGAGTCAGTCGGTGGATCGCATCATCACCACGCGACCACCGTCCCACCTGATCCAGCACCCCAAAAAGGTGATCTGGTTCATTCATCATTTCCGGCGCTTCTACGACCTTTGGGAAACCCCACACCGCGGGTTCCCGGACGACGCACGCCATCGCGCCCTGCGCGACGCAATCGTTCGCGCTGACACCGTGGGCCTGTCCGAAGCGCATCGCCTGTTCTCCAACTCGCAGGTCGTTGCTGACCGTGTCAAGCGCTACAACGGGCTGGAGCCGGAGGTGTTGTACCCGCCGCTGCACGACACCCGCCGTTTCAGCGACGCCGGCCAAGGCGACGAGATCGTTTACATCTGTCGAACCGAAGGTCACAAGCGCCAGCACCTGCTCCTGGAGGCTTTTTCCCATGTGCGTACGCCGGTTCGGCTGCGAATCTGCGGAACGGGCAGCAATCCAGCGTACGGCGAGACTATGCGCCAGTACATTGCCGAGAATGGGCTGGAGAGCAAGGTTACGTTCGTTGAGCGTTGGATCACCGAGGATGAAAAGGCGGGCTGGCTGTCGACTGCGCTTGCCGCCGCGTACCTGCCCGAGGACGAAGATTCGTACGGCTATCCCTCTCTCGAGGCGGCCCACTCGCACAAGCCTCTGCTGACGACCACAGACTCCGGCGGCGTCCTCGAATTCGTCCAGCACGGACGCAATGGCCTGGTGGCAGAGCCGGATCCGCGGGCCTTGGCCGAGGCGATCGATCAGTTGTGGACGGATCGCCAGAAAACCCGGGCGATGGGAGAAGAGGCCCATTCCCGCGTCAGCGAGCTGAAAATCGACTGGAGCCATGTGGTGGAGCGCTTGCTGTCATGAAGATTCTGGTTGTTAACAATATGGTTCCGGGCATGCGTGGCGGTGCGGAGGAACTGGCGGACCAACTGGTCCTCAACCTGCGCAAGGCCGGCCATGAGTCCGAATTGTTGCGCGTCCCGTTCACGTGGGAGCCGGCCGAGCGCATCGTCGAAGAGATGGTGATGTGCCGGAACATGCAGATAAACAACGTGGACCGTGTTATTGCGATGAAGTTTCCCGCATACATGATTCCATTCCCGGAGAAAGTGCTGTGGCTGGCGCACCAGTATCGGCAGGCCTATGACCTGTGGGATGCGGGGCAAAGCAACATCGCGGACACGCCGGAAGGGCGCCAGATCCGTGCAGCCATCATCGAGGCCGACAACGCGGCTTTCGAGCCGGTCAAGGACATCTTCGTGGTTGGGCGCACCGTGCAGGAACGGCTGTTGCACTACAACCGGCTGCAATCTACGGTACTTCGCGCGCCCTTGAACGACGAGACGATGTATCCCGGTGGACCATACGGCGACTATGTCTTTGCGGGTGGACGAATCAACTCGGGCAAGCGCCAGCACCGCTTGATTGAAGCCATGGCGCGGCTGCCCGGCACGGGGCGGCTGGTGATCGCCGGTCCGGCCGATACACCGGGGGACGCTGATCGTCTGCGGGCCTTGGTTGAGAAGCATCGGCTGGGCGATCGGGTCACCTTGGACATCGGCTTCCTGCCCCGACAGAAGATTGCCGACTACGCGAACAATGCGCTGGCCTGCGCCTATCTTCCGTTCGCGGAGGATTCCTATGGCTACGTCACGATGGAGGCCTGCCAAGCCCGCAAGGCGGTGCTCACCGTCAACGATTCAGGCGACCTCACCGAACTCATCCATGATGGCGTGCATGGGTGGGTCTGCGACGATGATACCGACCAGCTTGCTGCGGCGCTTTCTGAGCTGTTCGCCAACCGCGCGCGCACTGTCGAGCTGGGCAATGCTGCGCATGCGCACTGGACAGGCAAGAACATCAACTGGACGACGACCGTGGAGGCGCTTGCCCGATGAAGATCATCTGGGCCACCCCATACTCCGAGCACTCGGCCATCGCACGCTACAGCCAGGCGGTGGTTACCGAGTTGCGTGGTCGAGGCCACCATGTTGCGATCTACCGCACCGAAGTCGGTGCCGATGCGGAGCTTCCCCCGCGTGAGAATGCGTGCGTGCTCGTGCACGGATCGGAGGAAGAACACCATTGGCTGCACGAGGCGGACCTGGTGATTGCCAATGTTGGCGATCACTTTGCCTATCACGGTGGCCTGTTCGAACTTGCGCAGAAGCGACCTTATGTTGCGGTACTACACGACTGGTGCGTGCTCAATTTCTTCTGGGGTTGGCTGCTCGCCAATCATCGTTCGCATCACGCTGCGCGCCTGATCACCGGGATGTACGGCGAGAAGGCCGGGGAGTTGTGCGCAACTGCGACGTGGGAAAACCTCCTTGAGCGCGCCACCCAGCACTTTCCACTGACCGAATGGATCACCAGCGACACGCTCGGCTGCATCATCCACTCCGAGTTCTATGGCGAGCGGGTGCGGAACTCGTGTGCTGGTCCGGTGCACAAACTGTCGTTGGCATACCCGGTCGAGGCATTTGACCTTGATAGCCGGGCTGTAACGCCTGCTGGCGGCCCGCTGGCGGTTCGCACCTTTGGCATGGTCAATCCGAACAAGCGTATCGACCGGGTCATTCGCGCGTTGGCGCGTGATCCTGCGCTGGCCGCGCGCACCGACTATCGTGTGCTGGGCCCGGTCGACGATGGCGAACGCCGACGGCTTGAGCAGGTCTGTAGTGAAGTCGGGTTCACCGGCCTTACCTTTGAAGGGAGGGTGAGCAATGAACGCCTGCACGAAGGCATGGCGGAGGCGGATGTTATCTGCTGCCTTCGCGACCCAGCCCTTGAGGGCGCATCCGCGTCCGCTATCGAGGGCATGCAATCCGGCGCACCGGTGATTGTCAGCGACGCTGGGTTTTACGCTGAATTGCCTGATGAATACGTTCTCAAGGTGGGCACTCACGAGCCGGAAGGCGCACTGCTTGGCCACCTCCAGTTCGTTGACCGCGAGCGCGAGCATGCCCGCAGGATAGGTTTGGCCGCTGCGGCCTGGGCGGCCCGTGAGTTTTCCGCATCCAATTACGTAGACGGCCTAGAGCAGGTCATTCCCGGGTTCATCGCAGCCGAGCCCTACCTGTTCAATGCGCAGGAACTGGGCCGGGAGCTGGGTAGAATGGGCCTGCCCGGCAACAGCAAGGCTGCTGCCAACGTCACCAACACCCTGGAGCGCATGTTTTCCCTGTGAACCCCTACAGGACAGCATGCCCGCCACCGCATTTTTTCGAGGAACGAAAAGCCATGAAATCAGCAGTAATCACCGGTATCTCCGGCCAAGATGGCGCTTACCTAGCGCAGTTGCTCTTGGAGAAGGGCTACAAGGTCTACGGCACCTACCGCCGCACCAGCTCCGTAAACTTCTGGCGTATCGAAGAGCTGGGCATTGAAAAGCACCCTAACCTCCACCTGGTTGAGCACGACCTGCAGGACCTGGGTTCGTCGATCCGCCTGCTGCAGGATAGTCAGGCAACTGAGGTGTATAACCTCGCTGCCCAGAGCTTCGTTGGCGTCTCCTTTGACCAGCCGGTGCTGACCGCGCAGATCACCGCGCTGGGCGCGCTGAACCTGCTCGAGGCCATCCGTGCGGTCAACCCGAAAATCCGCTTCTACCAGGCCTCGACCTCCGAGATGTTCGGCCTGGTGCAGCAGGTGCCGCAGACCGAAGACACGTCGTTCTATCCGCGCAGCCCCTATGGCGTGGCCAAGCTCTACGCGCACTGGATGACGGTCAACTACCGTGAGTCCTACGACATGTTCGCGTCCAGCGGCATCCTGTTCAACCACGAATCGCCACTGCGTGGGCGTGAGTTCGTGACCCGCAAGATCACCGACTCGGTAGCCAAGATCAAGCTGGGCAAGCTGGACGTGATCGAATTGGGCAACCTGGATGCCAAGCGCGACTGGGGCTTTGCCAAGGAGTACGTCGAGGGCATGTGGCGCATGCTGCAGGCCGACAAGCCGGACACTTACGTGCTGGCAACCAACCGGACCGAAACGGTGCGTGACTTCGTCACGATGGCCTTCAAGGCAGCTGACATCACAATCGCATGGGCTGGTGAAGGTCTGGATGAAACCGGTACCTGCACCCAATCGGGCAGGGTTCTGGTCAAGATCAACCCGAAGTTCCACCGCCCGGCGGAAGTGGATCTGTTGATTGGCAATCCTGAGAAAGCCAAGCGTGAGCTGGGCTGGGAGCCGAGCACGACACTGGAAGAGCTTTGCGAAATGATGGTAAAGGCCGACCTGCGTCGCAACGAAGCCGGCGCATCGTTCTGATGCAGGGCCTGTATGTGGGCTACCCCAGGGCAGCCTGGCGTGCGGGCGGCACCTGCACTACAACAAGAGAACCATACCGATGACACCGATTGCTCTGGTCACCGGAATCGAAGGGTTCACCGGGCCGTACATGGCCCGGGAACTCGAGCAGCTTGGCTACCGCGTTCATGGTCTGCGGCGTTCCGGCGAGTCGACTGCAACTGTATCCGCAGTGGACCTTCTCGATGCCGAAGACGTCGCCCAGGTAGTGGAACGGGTCAAGCCCGACGTGATCGTGCATCTGGCCGGGATCTCAAATGTCGCGCACCGCGACGTTTCTGCGATTTACCAGTCGAACGTGGTAGGAACCCGCAACCTGCTCGATGCGGCCGCGCAACTTCAGCGCCCGCCGTCAGGTGTTCTGGTGGCGAGCAGCGCGCTCGTGTACGGGCCGTCGTCCCATACGCTGCTTTCGGAGCAGTCGCCGATGGCGCCCTTCAACGATTATGCCGTCAGCAAGGTGGCAGCCGAGTACGTATGCAGGTTGTACACGGACCGGTTACCGATCGTGATCGCGCGCCCGTTCAATTACATCGGCATCGGCCAGGCACTGTCTTTCTTCGTCGCCAAGGTCGTTGACCACGCGCTGCGCGGGGAGCGGGTTCTGCGGCTGGGAAACCTGGACGTAGAGCGCGACTTCACCGACGTTCGCGACCTCGTCCACTGCTACGGTCTTCTGATCGAACAGAAGCAGGGCGGTGAGGCAGTGAACATCTGCAGTGGTCGTTCCGTCAGCCTGCGTGCGGTCATCGCACTGATCGAAGAACTGTCTGGTATCCGCTTCGAGATCCACAGCGATACAGAGTTCGTTCGCGATAATGAGGTGAACCGGCTGGCAGGTTCAAACGAGCATCTACTGCAATTGACCGGCGGTTACGCGTTCCGGCCTCTGCGCGAAACAATCGAGTGGATGCTGCAGGCCCGGTGAGCCTGCAGGCCAAGGTCGGAAACAAGAACGCCCGGGTCAGTCGACCCGGGCGTTTTCAATTGCATGCCGGGAATACGGGCTTACTTGGCGGGAACGGGGTTGCCCTGACCGTCGCACAGGCCCTTGCCATCGGCGCAGCGTGCAAACGGACCGATTACCGCCGTCGGCTGCTTCAGGTCGTAGCCGAACCATACGACGTTCTCCTGAAGCGGCTCGAACTCGACCTTGTGGGCAACGGCAAAATCAGCGGGAAGGCTGACATCTGCTTCCCCGGTGGCGCCCGGCTTGATATCTTCCTTGAAGGCAGCGCGGGTATCGCTCGCTCGCGTATCCGGCTGGCCGCCCTGGCCCGGCACCTTCTGAACCACGCCCAGGGTGACAGCGTTTATGCCGGTCACCGGGTACACCACACTGCCCGTGTTCTTGACGGCGATCTTCACAATCAGCTGGTCAGACGCAGCGTCATAGTACGGGCCTTCCAGCACGCTTGCCGACGCACTGACCTGCTCTGGCTTGAGCGGGGTGTTGACCTTGTCATTGCTCGGGGCGGCCGGCTTCGGGCTGGCGCCAATCGGTGTTTCTTCGTTGTTCGACGAGCAGCCGGCAAGGGTGGCCGCAGCAACGGCGACGACGAGGGCCAACTTGAGCGAAGCGATACTGCGGGTCATGCGGGTTCCTTTTTTTGAGGGATGAGGTCGGATCTGTGTCCGGCGTGCTGGGCTTAATGGCGCGGGGAGAATCGGACCCAATCCATGGCGACCCCGACGCCGTAGAAATTCATGTCCACCGGTACGTGGAAGACGGCCTCGTTCCGCCCATTCACCAGCTCACCAGCGGGGATATAAGTATAGAACTCGTTGTCGGTAATCCACACCAAGGGGTGCTCTTGGCTGCCGTTGATCGAGATCGTCAGGGAGTTGCGATCGGTGTTGCCCGCAATGGCCTGGACGCGCCCCTTGACGACATAGGGCGCCTTGCGAGGTTGCATGTTAAACACCAGCGACGCCTCGGGCATATTAGCCCACGCCGTGGAGACCTTCTTGAACCTCCCATCATTGGTCCATTGGCTGTCCTGCCAGCCTCGGCCGTGCACGGCCGCTTCCAGGCTCCACCATCTGCCGAAGTCCCACCGGAACGAATCAGACCCTTCCTGGCTGCGGAACTGATGGAATGCCAGCGGCCACGGCCTGTCAGCCACAACGTTAGCATAGCGGCGCGACAGGGTGTCCTCACCCCGCTTCAGGCGGGCCAGCTGTGCTGGAACCGGCACGACATTGCCATCCTTGTCGACCCGGACCACGACAGCGTTGGGGTCGGCGACGTTAATGCTGACCTGCGGCTGACGGGTTCCCTGTCCGGGCGCTGCGACGGTCGGTCCATCGGTGAACAGCCAGCCATCGGTCGATCGGGCACAGCTGCCTGGACGACCGAAGGCATCCAGGCGCTGCCAGTAATCGCCTGGCACCGTACAGGTGTACACCAGATTGACGGGCGCCCCGTAAAGATAGGTCAGCGCATGGAACATGTTGTCGCGGAGCATCCAGACGCTGCTGATCCGTTCGCTGCCATCAAGGATCACGACATTGGTTTCCGGACCGATCGCAGGTACGGTGGTGACGACGTTGGCCAGTACCTGACGTTCCGTATCGGAGAGTTTCTGGTAGTGCTGGAACTGGAACATCTGCGCCGCCAGGCCGAGCGTTACCAGCGCCGTTCCCGCAGCGAGGCTGACGCGTGGACGCCTGTTGCCAAACAAAAGCGCAAGCAGGCCAACCGTGGCTAGACCAGCGCCAAAGGTCGCAAACAGGAAGGTGCGCTGCGAAATGGCCATGTGGGCGGGCGAGGAGAGAAACGGCAGATAGCCGAAGGCCGCCATCACCAGGCCGATCAGGACCACGCGCGCACTCAACCCACGCATAGCCACGGCCGGTTCCGGCGTGGTCGTGGCAGGCGGGCCACGACGAGCGGCATAGGCAAGGAGCGCGGCGATGATCGCCCCGGTCACGACCACGTAGATGTAGTTCCTGAACTCCTCGATCAGGATCATCACCGCATCGACCCAGCCACCGACCAGCGCCCGGCCCATCCCGGTGAACGTCAGGACCCAGAGCCGTTCCTGGACCATCTGCATGCTCGTGCTTTGGCCACCGACGACACTGCTCTGGTAGGTCGACCCGTGCGCCAGGACGGTGTAGATGTAGCCGAGGCAGACGGCGACTGCCAAGCCCCAGCAAAGCGTCACTGGCAGCTGCTTGAAGGCGATGCGCAGGGTGCCACGAACGCCATGGCGTGCCCACAGCATCAGGAACGGGAAGGGCACGAAGATTAGCGCTACCTCGTAGATCTGGATGGCAACGCCCAGGCCGACTGCGGACAGCAGCGACAGGACCAGCCCGCCACGGCCCAGAGCCTCCCGACGTTCATAGGCGTACAGCAGTCCGGCCACGCCCGCCATGCCAAGCGCAACGGCACAGTTGATGTGGAACGAGCGGAACGAAAGCTGCATGGTGTCTGCGGGAAGCACGATCACCAACAGGGCCAGCATCACCGCGTACAGGCGCGACCTGAGCAGCCAATAACCCATCAGGCCGGCAGCGGTGCCCTTGACGATCAGCGATGCCATCTGCAGCAGATGCATGCCGACGAAGGAATCGGGCGAGAGGAGGTACGCAACCGCGTTGGGTGCTGCGGTCAATGGTCGCAGCCGGTGGCTGGCCAACGGGCTGTTTTCACCGGCGAAGAAAAACACGCCATGGCGAGTAAGCAGGCTAAGGATGTCCCACTCCTCGATGTTGCCGACCATGCCAAAGCCAAAGGGCAGCCATAGCAGGCAGACAAGTATGGTGGAGGCGAGGGCGAAATAGCCCGCCGCCCTCATCGTGTCTCTACGGTCGGTCGGAGAAATCATGGAATACATCCTGTGGTTGTGTGATGCAGCCTGCGCGCAGTGGGCAGGCTCAATGCGAGGGCGGTACGGCATGGTCGTCGCGCTGGGGCCGGAAAACCCAATAGTTCATCACGATGAAGACGACCACAGGAACGATGACCGCCGAGAACGCGATGCCCCAACGATAATCCAGGCCGAACACGTCGGCTATCAGCTTCATGCCGACCGTGGACAGCGTGAGATTGAACGCATGCAGGCAGATGAAACGCATGCCTTCGCGGCTGATGTGGCCGCTGGAAACGAAGGTGAAGCTGCGATGGGCGAAGAAGTTCGGCGGAACGAGCAGTAGGTAGCACGCCACGGTGGCCCAGGTGGGATCCATGCCGAGCCTGCTCACCGCCAGCCAGGTCAGTACGCTGAAAGCAACAGTGCTGATGCCCCCGACCACGCAGAAGCGCAGGAATTTCATGACTAGCGCACGGTCGGCCTGCATCATCGGGCCGACTCAGCATCGGCCGTGCCGTTCAACACCGTGCCCCGCACGTACTGCGGCCGGTTGCTCACATTGAGCAGCACCCGGCCCACGTATTCACCGACCACGCCGAGCGCCAGCAGCTGGATCCCGCCCATGATCAGCACCGCGACAATCAGTGACGTCCAGCCGACCGCAGTCTGCGGCCAGATGAGCTTCTGGACCACGAGCCCGGCTGCGGCAAGGAAGCCAAGCCCTGAAGCTGCGACGCCCATCAGCGACGCCACGCGCAGCGGCTTGATGGAGAAGCTGGTCGCCATCTGCATCCACAATGAAATCGACTTGGACAGGCTGTAGCCTGATTTGCCGTCGTCGCGATCGTGGTGGTCGGCCTGCAGCGTGGCGATGTTTGACGTGCTCTGCACGATCAGTCCATCAAGATACACAAACGGGCCTTCGTAACGCAGCATTTCGTCGCGTATGTCGCGGACGAAACCGCGGAACGGGGATAGGTACAGGCCCTTGGGTTTGCGCAGCAGCCAGAAGGCCACTTGGTCGTTGAATCGGCTTCCCATGCGCTTCCACAGCGCATGCCGGCGCCGCTTGAACTGCACGTAGCAGACATCGGCACCGCCATCGAGCACCTCGACGATGCGGGCGATGTCGTTGGGCGAATGCTGCAGGTCATCGTCCATGGTCACGATGTAGCGACCCGCACAGACGCCAAGGCCCGCCATGATCGCGTTGTGCTGCCCTGCGTTCTTGCGCAGGCGGACGCCCTTCAGCCACGGGCGGCTGGCGCACAGCCCGGCGATGACGTTCCAGGAATCGTCCGGGCTGCAATCGTAGACAAGCACCACTTCGTAGCTGCGACCCAGCGCGTCCAACGCCTGTTCCAGGCGCTCGGCCAGGCGGGGTAGGATAGGGGCGCTTCCGTAGACCGGAATCACCACCGAAACATCAATCATGTCCAGCTCCGTAATACTTGCGCAGCAGGCGGCGGGTATAGCCCGGGGAGGCATCGATCCCCGCAGGCCCGGCGTAGATGCAGAAGGTCGCTGAATCCGGCGTGGCGCCGCCGCCGCGATCTATCAGGGTGTATACGGCCTGCTGACCGAGCGTTTCTTCCACCAGCGGCAACAGTTGCTGCAAGGTTAGGCTTTCCGGAGGCGCAAGGTCGAGCTTACGGTCCCGCTCCAGCCCGCCCCTGAGCAGGTGCATCGTGATCGCGGCGACGTGGTCGACATCCACCAAACAGCGTACTGCGTGGGACCACAGCTGCAGCGGATCACCGGCGCGGATGTGCGAAACCAGGTGGTTGACCAGGGTGTGCGGATTGTCGGTGTTGCCGACAACCTGGGGCAGGCGCAGGATCAGGTGGTTGCCGCGCGCCTGGATCAACGCCTCCATTTTCCGCTTGTGCACCGCGTAGGGCGTCCCCGCGCGGTCATCATCGGTGACGCTGCAGGTACTGAAGTACACGAACCGCCCCGGGCAGGCCCGCAGCGCGTCGGCCAGCAGGTCGGCCTCGCGCTGGTACTGCGCCGGATCCGATTCCTGTGAATTGGAAACACCGGATGCAAACACAGTCGTGTCGAGCTGCTGAAGCTCGGCGGCATTGAAGGCGCGCGCAAGCAGGCCACGCCCAATGATCGCAACGTGTGCGAGTTGGTTGTCAGCCTGCCTGACTGTCGGCACGGGGCCAGTCACTCAGCTGCGCCCATACTGGTCTTCAAAACGCACGATGTCGTCCTCGCCAAGATAACTGCCCGACTGCACTTCGATCAGTTCCAGCGGCAGCTTGCCCGGATTCTTGAGGCGATGGGTCACGCCTAGCGGAATGTAAGTGCTCTGGTTCTCGGTGAGCAGGATCACGTCGTCGCCGCGGGTGACCTCGGCGGTGCCGCTGACCACGATCCAGTGCTCGGCGCGGTGGTGGTGCATCTGCAGGCTGAGCGTCGCGCCGGGCTTGACCGTGATTCGCTTGACCTGGAAACGGGCGCCATTGTCGATCGAGTCGTAGGCACCCCACGGGCGGTATACCTTGCGGTGGGCGGCCGCTTCGCTGCGGCCATCACGCTTGATCTGGCCAACGATTTCCTTGACGTCCTGGACGCGGTCCTTGTGGCCCACGAACACCGCGTCATCCGTTTCAACTACCACTACGTCCTGCAACCCAACCATTGCGATGAGGCGGGTGCCATAGGCATAGCTGTTACGGCAGTCGAGCGCGATCACATCGCCATGGCAGGCGTTGCCGTCAGCGTCCTTGTCCGAGACTTCCCAAAGCGCGGACCATGAGCCCACGTCGTTCCAGCCGGCATCCAGCGGAACCACAGCGGCATCGGCTGTCTTTTCCATCACCGCGTAGTCGATCGAGTCATTGGGGCTGGCGGCGAACGCATCGGCATCCAAGCGGATGAAATCAGTATCGCGCGAGGCCTTGTCCAGCGCGGTTCGGCAGGCGGACAGGATCGCCGGCTGCAGCGCCTCCAGCTCCTCCAGGTAGCGCGAGGCCTTGAACAGGAACATGCCGCTGTTCCAGTAGTATTCGCCGGAGGCGACATACTGTTGTGCGGTGGCCAGATCGGGCTTTTCCACGAACCGATCAACCGCGCGCACGCCTACGCCTGCCTGCGCCTTGATGTAACCGTAGCCGGTCTCCGGCGCCGTCGGCACGATACCGAAGGTGACCAGCTTGCCGGCGTCGGCCGCGATAGCGGCCTGCCCGACCGCGGCATGGAACGCCGCATCATCGCGCACGACGTGGTCGGACGGCAGCACCAGCAGCAGTGCATCCTCACCCGTCGCCAGCGCCTGCAGCGCGGCGATGGCGATGGCCGGTGCGGTATTGCGGCCGATCGGCTCCAGGATCAGCGCCTGCGGGGTCACGTTGCATTCGCGCAGCTGTTCGGCGGCCATGAAACGGTGTTCCTGGTTGGCCACCACGATCGGGGCTTTGCCCGCGATGGCGGCCACGCGGTTCCAGGTGGCCTGCAGCATCGTGACATCGCCCACCAGTGGCAGGAACTGCTTCGGATACGCCTCGCGCGAAAGCGGCCACAGGCGGGTGCCGGAACCACCGGAAAGGATGACGGGGAGAATGGGCAACATGAAAATCGTCCTGAATCAGTGTTGGGGGGCTTGGCCGCCGATCAGGGCGGTGAGCTCTTCGGTCCGGTCGCGCAGCAGCGCAGCGTCGCCACGGGTTTCGACATTCAGCCGCAGAAGTGGCTCGGTGTTGGAGCTGCGCAGGTTGAAGCGCCACGTGTCGAATTCGACGCTGACACCATCGGTGTAGTCCAGCGCCGGCGTCTGGTCCGCGTAGTGCGCCATCACGCGTGCCACGGTTGCTTTGGCATCGTCGACGCGGAAGTTGATCTCGCCACTGCATGGGAAAGCCTTCATGCGGTCGGCCACCAAATCGCCAAGCGAGGTGCCGGTCTGCGAAACCAGCTCGGCAATCAGCAGCCACGGGATCATTCCGGAATCGCAGTACGCGAAATCACGGAAATAATGGTGCGCGCTCATCTCGCCGCCGTAGATCGCATCTTCGGCGCGCATGCGCTCCTTGATGAAGGCATGACCGGTCTTGCTCATGACCGGCACGCCACCGGCCTGTTCCACCATTTCCACCGTGTTCCAGGTCAGGCGCGGATCATGGATGACCTTGCCGCCCGGGGCGCGCTTGAGCAGCGCCACGGCCAGCAGGCCCACCAGGTAGTAGCCTTCAATGAACTCGCCTTGGCTGTCGAAGAAGAAGCAGCGGTCGAAATCGCCGTCCCAGGCAATGCCGAAGTCTGCGCCGTGGGCGCGGACGGCATCGGCGGTCGCGGCACGGTTTTCGGGCAGCAGCGGGTTGGGAATGCCGTTCGGGAAGGAGCCGTCAGGCTCGTGCTGGATACGGACGAACTCGAAGGGCAGGTGGGGCGCCAGTTCATCGATCACGATGCCCGCGCCACCATTGCCGGCATTGACCACGATCTTCAGTGGCTTGAGCTGATTCACATCCACATACCCCAGCAGGTGCTGGATGTACGCGGTTTTGTCGGCATCGGTGCGGACCTGTCCCGTGCCGGAGGGCAGGGGGGTATCGCCGGCGGCAAAATCGCGCACGTCGAACAGGCCGGTATCGCCGCTGATCGGCCGAGCGTGCTCACGCACCAGCTTCATGCCGTTGTAGCCCATCGGGTTGTGGCTGGCGGTAACCATCACGCCACCAGCGGCTTGGCGGTGGAAGGTCTGGAAATACACCTCCTCGGTACCGCACAGCCCGATATCGATTACATCGCGCCCGGACGCAGTGAAGCCTTTCTCCAGCGCGGCTTGCAGCTCCGGGCTGCTGAGGCGGATGTCGCGTCCCAGAACGACGGGGCCAGGTCCCAGAAGGGACGCAGTGCCGGCGCCAATGCGCTCGGCGAGGGCAGCGTCCAGTTCTTCCGGAACGCGGCCGCGAATGTCGTATGCCTTGAAGCAGGGGAGCGTCATCAATGCAATCCTTACGGGGGTGACCGCCGATTATAGCGACAGCGTTCTGAGGAACGTGTCGCTTTTTCCAGCAGAGGGCCTTCCAGGGCCCGGCAGCAAAACGCCGCGCAGCGACACGTCGCCGCGCGGCCCCGACTTCACGCAGTACTTACAGCGCCTTTTCCAGCTCCGGCAGCAACGTGAACAGGTCCCCCACCAGGCCGATGTCGGCGATCTCGAAGATCGGCGAATCCGGGTCCTTGTTGATCGCCACGATGGTGCCGGCGTCCTTGATACCGGTCAGGTGCTGGATCGCGCCGCTGATGCCCACGGCCACGTACAGCTCCGGCGAGATGATCTTGCCGGTCTGGCCGACCTGCAGGTCGCTGGGCACGTAGCCGGCATCGACCGCGGCGCGCGAGGCGCCGACGGCGGCACCGAGCTTGTCGGCCAGCTGGAAGATCACCTTGAAGTTCTCTTCCGAGCCCACGCCACGGCCGCCAGAGACCACACGCTTGGCGCTCTGCAGGTCCGGACGGTCGGTCGCGCCAGCGGCCAGGCCGACGAAGCGGGTGTGGCTCGGCAGTGCCGCATCCACGCTGGCCGCTTCCACAGCAGCGCTGCCGCCCTTGGCCGCTTCCGGCCAGGAGGCCGCACGCACGGTCGCGACCACGATCTGGTCGGCCGGCACCTCCACGGTGATGATGGCGTTGCCGGCGTAGATCGGGCGCTTGAAGCTGTGGCTGCCTTCGACGGTCATCAGATCGGAGACCTGGTTGACGCCCAGCAGGGCGGCCACGCACGGCATCAGGTCCTTGCCGAAGGTGGTCGAGGGGCCGAATACGTGGGTGTAGCCGGTGGCCAGCTGCGCGATCTGCGGGGCCAGCACCTGGGCCAGCGCCTGGGCATTGGCGGCGTTGGTCACGGTCAGCACCTTGGCGACGCCGGCCAGCTGGGCGGCCTCGGCAGCCACGGCGGCCGGATCGGCGGCCAGCACCAGCACATCGATGCTGGCGCCGCTGATCGCGGCGGCCGCACTGACGGTCTTGGCGGTGGCGGCATTGAGCTTGCCATCGTGGTGTTCAGCGACAACGAGGATCTTGGTCATTACAGCAACCCCTTCTGCTTGAGTGCGGCGACCAGTTCGGCCGCGTCCTTGACCATCACGCCCTTGCTGCGCTTGACCGGCGCGGCGTACTGGGTGGTCTTGAAGGTATCAGCGGCATCCACGCCGAGGTCGGCCAGCTGCAGGGTCTCCAGCGGCTTGGCCTTGGCCTTCATGATGTCCGGCAGCTTGATGAAGCGCGGCTCGTTCAGGCGCAGATCGGTGGTGACCACGGCCGGCAGGTCCACTTCCAGCGTTTCCAGGCCGGCATCGACTTCACGGGTGACCGTGGCCTTGCCGTCGGCGATGTCCAGCTTGCTGGCGAAGGTCGCCTGCGGGCGGCCCCACAGCGTGGCCAGCATCTGGCCGGTCTGGTTGGCATCGTCATCGATGGCCTGCTTGCCCAGGATCACCAGGTCCGGCTGTTCCTTCTCGACCAGCTTGAGCAGGGTGCGCGCAGCGGTCAGCGGCTGGATGGCCTGGTCGGTCACCACATGGATCGCGCGGTTGGCGCCCATGGCCAGGCCGTTGCGCAGGTGCGCCTGCGCATCGGCCGGTGCGATCGTGGCCACCACGACCTCGGTGGCGATGCCCTTGTCGCGCAGGCGCAGCGCTTCTTCCAGCGCGATTTCATCGAACGGGTTGGGGGACAGCTTGACGCCGTCGGTGACCACGCCGGAACCGTCCGGCTTGACCTGAATGCGGACGTTGTAGTCCACCACGCGCTTGTACGCGACGAGGATTTTCATCTGGAGCTGGATCCTTCAATAACGGGAGAACGTCCGGTTCTTTGACTAGCAACCGGTTCGGGGGTGGGACAGCGATTCTAACTGGCGCAAGGGCACCATGCGAATGCGTATGGTTGTGCTGCAGCGCGTCATGAAATCGACGGAAGACGCCTGCTGTTAACGCTGGACGGGCAGTCGTGACGACGGCCGCCATGTATCCTGTTGCGCTGAGCCAGGGCGCCAGCAGGCCCCCTGCACGCATATCGAACAGGAGAACGGGTAGTGCCCACATGGCTTGTCACCGGCGGAGCCGGATTCATTGGCGGTAACTTTGTCCTCGAAGCAGTCGCCAAAGGCGTGCGCGTCATCAACCTCGATGCGCTGACCTACGCGGGCAATCTGAAGACCCTGGCCACGCTGGACGGCAATCCGGACCATGTGTTCGTCGAGGGCGACATCGGTGACCAGGCGCTTGTTTCCCGTCTGCTTGCCGAGCATCAGCCGGACGCCGTGCTGAACTTCGCCGCCGAAAGCCACGTGGACCGCTCCATCGATGGCCCCGGCGCGTTCATCCAGACCAACGTGGTCGGCACCCTGGCACTGCTGGAAGCCGTGCGCGATTACTGGAAGGCGCTGCCGGCCGACAAGGGCCAGGCGTTCCGCTTCCTGCACGTGTCCACGGATGAGGTATACGGCACCCTCGGCGAGACCGGCAAGTTCAGCGAAACCACCCCGTATGCCCCCAATTCGCCGTACTCGGCGTCCAAGGCGGCCTCGGACCATCTGGTGCGCGCGTTCCACCACACCTACGGGTTGCCGGTGTTGACCACCAATTGCTCCAACAATTACGGCCCGTACCACTTCCCCGAAAAGCTGATCCCGCTGGTGATCGCCAAGGCCCTGGCCGGCGAGCCGCTGCCGGTGTATGGCGATGGCAAGCAGGTGCGCGACTGGCTGTTCGTGAGCGACCACTGCGAAGCAATCCGCACCGTGCTGGCCAAGGGCCAGGTGGGCGAGACGTACAACGTGGGCGGTAACTCGGAGAAGCAGAACATCGAGGTGGTGCGGGCCATCTGCGCCCTGCTCGATGCACGCCGCCCGCGCGAGGATGGCCAGCCGCGTGCCAGCCAGATCGCCCATGTGACCGACCGCCCCGGCCATGACCGTCGCTATGCGATCGACGCATCCAAGTTGAAGGACCAGCTGGGCTGGGAGCCGAAGTACACCTTCGAGCAGGGCATCGGCTTCACCGTGAACTGGTATCTGGACAACCAGGACTGGGTGAACGGCGTGCTCGACGGCAGTTATCGGCTGCAGCGCATCGGTACCACCGCATGAACCAAGGATTCAATATGACCCAGCGTAAAGGCATCATCCTCGCCGGCGGTTCGGGCACGCGCTTGTATCCGATCACAAAGGGGGTCAGCAAGCAGTTGCTGCCCGTGTACGACAAGCCGATGATCTATTACCCGCTCAGCGTGCTGATGCTGGCGGGGATCCGCGATGTGCTGATCATCAACACGCCGCACGAGCAGGCGCTTTTCCAGAGCCTGCTTGGCGATGGTTCGCAGTGGGGCATGAACATCGAATACGCCGTACAACCTAGCCCGGACGGGTTGGCGCAGGCGTACTTGATCGGCAAGGACTTCATTGGCGGCAAGCCGAGCTGCCTGGTACTGGGCGACAACATCTTCCATGGCCACGGGCTGAGCGATGTACTGCGCAGTGCTGACCAGCGCGAGCAGGGCGCAACGGTGTTCGGGTACTGGGTCAACGATCCAGAGCGCTACGGTGTCGCGGAATTCGACAAGCATGGCAAAGTGGTGGACCTGGTCGAGAAGCCGGAGAAGCCGCGGTCGAACTATGCGGTTACCGGCTTGTACTTCTACGACGGCAACGCCAGCAAGTACGCGGCCGAGCTCAAGCCTTCGCCGCGCGGCGAACTGGAGATCACCGACCTTAACCAGCGCTATCTGCGCGATGGGCAACTGCACCTGGAAGCCCTCGGGCGCGGGTTCGCCTGGCTGGACACCGGTACCCACCAGTCATTGCTGGAGGCATCGAATTTCATCGAGACCATCCAGACACGCCAAGGACTGCAGGTGTGCTGTCCCGAGGAAATCGCGTTCGGGCGGGGCTGGATCGATGCCGCGCAGCTGGAAGCGCTGGCTGCGCCGCTGATCAAGAACGGTTACGGCCAGTACCTGCAGAAACTGCTGCAGCGGGGCGTCGTGCCTTGAAACTCATTCCATCCTCGCTGCCAGGTTGCGTGTTGATCGAGCCGGCGGTATTCGGGGATTCGCGCGGCTTCTTCTTCGAGACGTGGAACGCTGAGCGCTATGCCGCGCAGGGGCTGCCTAGCACGTTCGTGCAGAGCAATGTCTCCAGTTCGGCCAAAGGCGTGCTGCGCGGCCTGCATTACCAGTGGCCGCGCCCGCAGGGCAAGCTGGTGACGGTGCTGCAGGGTGAGGTGTACGACGTGGCGGTGGACATCCGCCGCGGTTCGCCCACCTTCGGCCGCTGGGAGGCGTTCATGCTCAGCGGCGAGAACCGCCGCCAGTTGTGGATACCGCCCGGCTTCGCGCATGGATTTGCGGTGCTCTCCGAGACGGCTTTGTTCAATTACCTGTGTACCGATGTGTATGTCAAAGAGGCCGATGCGGCGATCCGCTGGAACGATGCCGACCTGGCGGTCGACTGGCCGATCAGCGCGCCTTCGCTGTCAGCCAAGGATGAGCAGGCGCCGTTTCTGAACGACGTCGCGGAGGAACGTCTGCCGGTCTACCTGCCATGACGCTGCTCGTGCTGGGGGGCAACGGGCAGCTCGGCCAGGAACTGCGGCGCGCGCTTGCGCCGCTCGGCCCCGTGATCCCGACGACCCGCACCGGTCTGCTCGCAGATGGCATTGCCTGCGAGAGGGCCGACTTCGATGAGCCCGCGTCGCTGGCGTCCTTGCTGGACCGCCTGCTGCCGTCGGTGGTGGTCAACGCCGCCGCGTACACGGCGGTGGACCGGGCAGAGCAGGAGCCGGAAGCGGCACGTCGCGCCAATACCGAGGCACCCGGCGTGCTTGCGCGCTGGTGTGCGCGGCGTGGCGTGCCATACGTGCACTACTCCACCGACTACGTGTTCGATGGCCAGTCGCGCGTGCCGTACCGCGAAGATGCGCCGACCGCACCGCTCAACGTGTATGGGATGACCAAGCGGGATGGCGAAGACGCCATTCGTGCTGCCGCCGGCCATCATCTGATCTTCCGCACCGCGTGGGTATATGCCGAACACAGCGCCAACTTCCTGAGTACGATGCTTCGCGTGGGCGCCGAGCGCGACGTAGTGCGCGTGGTCGCCGACCAGATAGGTACCCCCACGCCCGCAGCGTTGATCGCAGATGTCACCGCGCACGCGTTGCGGCATGCCGGGGGCCTGTCCGGTACCTGGCACCTTACCGCCACCGGTGAGACGAGTTGGTACGGCTTTGCCGAAGCGATCTTCGCCGAAGCCATCGCCAGGGGCGTGTTGCCGCGAGCTCCCCGGGTGGAAGCGATCACCACCGCCGAGTACCCCACGCCCGCGCCACGGCCGGCGTACTCGCGCTTGGACGTATCGCGGCTGCAGAGAGATTTCGATCTCACTCTGCCGAGTTGGCAGGAAGGCCTTGCGCAGGTAATGGCGCACCTGCAACCGCGCTGAGGGGCATACGGCAGCGAGGGGCTACAATGGCGGCTTACATCAACGAGGTGAGGGCGTAGATGAGCAAGTCCCCAGACAACGCCGTGCGACCTGGCAAGCGGTACGCCAGTGCAGCCGAGGCGCTGCAAGGTGCCATCGCCGATGGCCAGACGTTGGCGGTCGGCGGGTTCGGCCTGTGCGGTATTCCCGAGGCCCTGATCGCTGCGTTGCGCGATACCGGGGCCAAGGATCTGACCGTGATCTCCAACAATGCGGGCGTGGATGGCTTTGGCCTCGGCCAACTGCTGGCGACCCGTCAGATCCGGAAAATGATCTCGTCCTATGTGGGTGAGAACAAGGAATTCGAGCGCCAGTATCTGGCCGGTGAGCTGGAGCTGGAGTTCAATCCGCAGGGCACCCTGGCCGAGCGGCTGCGCGCCGGTGGCGCGGGCATCCCGGCCTTCTTCACTGCAACCGGCTACGGCACGGTGGTGGCCGAGGGCAAGGAAACCCGCGCGTTCGATGGCAAACACTATGTGATGGAAACCGCGCTGCGCGCGGACGTCGCACTGGTCAAAGCCTGGAAGGCCGACGAGGCCGGCAACCTGGTGTTCCGCAAGACCGCGCGCAACTTCAACCCGGCCTGCGCGATGGCCGGCAAGCTGTGCATCGTGGAAGTGGAGGAGGTGGTGCCGGTGGGCAGCATCGACCCGGACCAGGTCCACCTGCCAGGCATCTACGTGCACCGCATCGTGCACAACCCGCATCCCGAGAAGCGTATCGAACAGCGTACCGTGCGCCAGGAGGCGAACTGAGATGGCCTGGACCCGCGATGAAATGGCACAGCGCGCCGCGCGCGAACTGACCGACGGCGCCTACGTGAACCTAGGCATCGGCCTGCCAACCCTGGTCGCCAACCACATTCCCGACGGCGTGGATGTGTGGCTGCAGTCCGAAAATGGCCTGCTGGGCATCGGCCCGTTCCCGACCGAGGCCGAGGTGGACGCCGACCTGATCAACGCTGGCAAGCAGACGGTGACTGCACGTGCGGGTGCCAGCTACTTCGGCAGCCACGACAGCTTCGCGATGATCCGCGGTGGTCACATCAACCTGGCCATCCTTGGCGCGATGCAGGTCACCGACAAGGGCGACCTGGCCAACTGGATGGTGCCGGGCAAGATGGTCAAGGGCATGGGCGGGGCGATGGATCTGGTCGCCGGCGTGCAGCGCGTGGTGGTGCTGATGGAGCACACCGCCAAGAGCGGCGAGCACAAGATTCTGCCCGAGTGCACGCTGCCGCTCACTGGCGTGGGCGTGGTCGATCGCATCATCACCGAGCTGGCCGTGTTCGATGTCACCGATAAGGGGTTGGTGCTGGTCGAGGCTGCCCCGGGTGTGGGTATCGATGAGTTGAAGGAAAAGACCGGCGTGGCGTTCAGCGATTGACCGATCCGGCGACACCGGCCGCGACTCTGCCGCGGCCGGTGAAGCTGTCCTCCGTGGCGAGCGTCTGCAGCCATGGGCCCGCTGACCAATGGCCATTGGCCAGGCACTGAAGCGGCAGCAGCACACCTTCGGGGTCCAAGCTCAGGTGTTGCACATCCTCTCCCAGTGCCGCGCACGCGTCGGCGATGAAGCTCAATGCGCCCTGATGGACCTGGGCCAGGGATGCCTGGCCCGTGGCGGACAGCTCGGGCGGCGCGAACATCGGCTCGCGTCCACTGCCGGTGCCGCGGAAGCCGCAGAACTGACCGGACGGTGCTGCCAGCAGCGCTTCAAGCAGCAGGTCATGCGCCAAAATGGGGGATGCCTCCTCCGGTACCGTGCGCCCATCGTGATACCGGGCCACGGCCCAGCCATGTCCTTCCACCTTCCGCGCAGTGGCACGTAATGCGAAGTACGCTCCCCCCACGGGGCGGTCAATGATGCTCGACAGATAGGTCTGGATAGTGCCGGCATAGCCGATATCCGCGACCAGGGCAGCATCGTCGCCAACCGTCTCGCGCCAGTAGTCCAGGTAGGCGTCGCATTCGCGTGCTGAGATGTTGAGCAAGGAGGGGAGCGCCGGCGCCAGCGTCGCGATGGCCTGATCCAGCATTTCAGGTAAATAGATGTCGCGGTCTGCCAGGGTGCCCACCTGCTCACGTACGGCCACCGCGGCTTCTTCACCCAAGCGCGAGGCAACAAGGTTCACCAGGGGGCCGGTGTACGTACCATGCAGGAGCCGCTCAAGATCGTTCGCTTCACGCAGGCTGGCCATGCCCGCGGCGCGTCGGGATACCAGAAGATAGGACGACCTCAGCGATCGCAGAGCCGGGGCGCTGCCGGCCAGGACGTCCCATGCTTGCTGCAGCAGGAATCCCTCGCGGCTGAGGAAGAGCACCGTTCCGATCTCGCGCTCTTTCGCGAGGTTCGCCAGCCACACCAGGTAATCCAGAACGACAGGTCCCAGGACCGTATAGCCCGCACTGTAGGCATCCAGTGTGGGCCGCGGCGAGAGATGGGACGGAGTCCAATCGCCTACTGCGGCGAAATGGTTGGCTAGCAGACCCCGCCACAACTGCTCGGGCCACGGTGCGTTGAGCCCGGCTGGATGTCGAAGCGGGCGCAGTGCCGGCACCATGTCCAGCAACGCTGAAGGGCGCACGATATGGACGGGGGAAAGGAGGCCGCTCAACTGTGGAATCTGCACATCCGCGTGTTCGTTGTCGCCTACGTGCAGCCAGCGTTTCATCGGAATGCCTTCGCGCTGTGAGATCGCCGCCCACGTGGCGGGATCGTCCTTGCGCATCGCTGTCTCGCACGACACCCACCATTCCGATGTGAGTGCCACCACGGCGGGCGGCAGCACCTGCCGGAGCACTGCGGCCGGCAGGTACATGTCCGATAGGGCTACAACGCGTTTGCCTCGCAACGCCTGCATGGCCGCCAACACACCTTTGCGCGGACGCAGCAGGCGCTGCTCGGTGGTGATTTCCAATTCCAGGAGCGCCTGCGGATCCACGGTGGATGCCAGTGCAGGGAAGTGCGCGTAGATCTCATCAAGTGTGGGGTCGCGCCCACTCGAAATGCGCGCGCGTTCCTCGGCGAGCTGGCGCGCCGCCGAGAAATCATCGACGCCGAACCGGGCCAGGGCCCTGAAGGAGAGGTAGTCGCGCGCGGCGTGTGGTGACAGGAACGGACGGGTCACCAACGTATCGAATACATCGGTAGTGACCAGGTCCGCATCCAGCGCAGAGAGCTGGATGCGGGGGGCAACCGGTGTGGCGAATGCCTCTGTCCAGTTGCGCTGCCCTTCGCTGATCAGGTGCGGTGTATCGCCCGGGGCAAGTACACCGACAAGCAGACCTTGGTGGCGCGTAATGGTGGCCAGAAGGCGCTCCACTGCATGTTGCAGGGTGCCATCCACCTGGCCGGTTTCGGCGGGGAAATCGCTGGTAGTCAGATTCAATGCGAAGAGGGGGCGCAGCGCATCGACCCGTGCCCAGAACATGGAGCCTGCCGGATAATCGATGTAGGCAGTGCGGTCTATTTCCAGGCCCAGCCGTGCCGCCAATGCTGCGCAGACCTCGGCGTTGCTCAGCCATGTGTGTGCCCAGGGCGGGAGGCTTTCATGGGTTTCCGGGTAGACCATGCCCAGACGCGGCTCGGCAGCGAACATGCCCAGAATCCAGGCGACCCGCGTTTCGCTGCCCAGCAGCGAACGCAGCAGGTAGCGCCGCCACTGCTCCTGCTCGCTGCCCGTGTACAGCGACTTCTTGGTGTGGATATGGCCGACGATATCCAAGGCCGTGATCTCATCGCGGAATGTCACCAGCAGCGGCGCGATATCGCGGCCCCGATTGGGCACGACGCGGACGTGCAATGCAGAAAGACGCGGAACCCTTGCAAAGCGTTCTTCGGCCTGGAGCTTGGCCGAGTCGTCCATCACTGACACGAGCAACTCGAACGGCACCGGGATGTGCGCCAGCAGCCCAGCGAACTCCTCTATCAGGTCCGGGTAGTACACATGGGCCATGAGCCCGACGCGCTGCTGGAGCTGGGCGAGGGGCACCGGCGCGGGAAACAGGTGCTCGACTGGCTGTGCCACCTGGATGCGTGACGCGCTGGCCTGCTTGAGCCGATTGACGAGCCCACGAACACCCATCGCAGAGGCGACCTTGAAAATGCGTCGCAGTACCGACCACAGCCCGACCAGCCCACCGCCATGCCGGGAGACCGCCTGGCGGCCTGCACGGACCGCGCGGGTCACAGAGGAGGTCATCGCGTCACATCCTGATGGCGCGCAGCGAGCGGCGTGGGTGCAGTGAAGTGGCGCGCGCTGGTCACGGCCTCGCTGGCAGCCGGCGCGGTGTTTGAAGCGCTGAGGCGAAGTGGGGCCATGGAATGCTCTTTCAACGATGCCGGTCCGGCAGGCGGTCATTTTCGATCTTTGGTGGACAGGGGGCAAATCCACAGGGTCCTGCCATGGTCGGGATACGCACACCGGCGAAGGAATGCTAGCGTCACCCCATGGATCTCCACCTCCCCGACGCCCAGGTGCACTGGCACCGCCACTGGCTATCCCGTGACGCCGCCGACACCCTCCAGCGCACGCTCCGCGAGGACGTCCCGTGGGAGGTGCACAAGATTCGCATGTTCGGCCGTCAGGTCGATTCCCCGCGCCTGAGCTGCTGGATGGGCGACCCGGCCGCGCGCTACCGCTATTCCGGTACCGAATTCGTGCCGCAGCCCTGGCATCCGGCGCTGCTGCCGCTGCGCGATCAGCTGGGCGAATTCTGTGGTCACGCCTTCAACAGCGTGCTGCTCAACCGCTACCGCGATGGCGATGATGGGATGGGCTGGCACAGCGACAATGAGCCCGAGTTGGGGCCGGCGCCGGTGATCGCGTCAGTGAGCCTGGGCGCGGCGCGGCGGTTCCTGCTGCGGCGCCGGGACGACCATGCCAAGAAGGCCGAGGTACTGCTGGACCATGGCGACCTGCTGGTCATGGGCGGTCAGACCCAGCGCCATTACCAGCATTCCCTGCCCAAGAGCGCCCGGCCGCTGGCCGAGCGCCTGAATCTCACGTTCCGCTGGATTACCGCACCCGGGTCGGCGTGACTGCAGCGCGGGCGTGATCCTGCTCGCCGGTCACCAGCGTCCAGCCCACCACGTTCGTGGTCAGTGTCTGCAGCCCCTGTTCCAGCGCGGCGGTGACCTGGGCGACGTCGCTGCTGCCGACCGGGTTTTCCTGGCGGAAGGTGCGGTCGGCGACCACGCGCTGGTCGATCACGTGGATCAGCTTGGCGTTCACCTCGATCAGCGCGGTGGGCGTGGCCTGGCCGCGGTAGTCCGCTTCGAAACGACGCACGTCCATGGCCAGCTTGTAGTCGGCGCGGATGCCGGTGGTGACCCGGGCCACGCCGTTGATGCGGCCGGAATCCTCGAAGCCGCGCACCAGCGCGTCATCGAGCATGTCGGTGGCCGGCTGGGCCCAGCTCACGCCCTTGTAGACCTCCAGTTCGGAGGGGGTCGGGCGCACGTTGATGCGCGGGCTGTCGACCACGCGCGCGGCGCTGGGCTTGACCAGCACCAGCTGCCAATCGACGGTCGGCCAGCTCGGGTCGGCCTGGATGCGGACCACGGGCGAATAGATGGTCACCGCGCTGCGTTCGTTGCTGCCCAGCAGCGAGCAGCCACCAAGCGCGGCGATCAGGGCGATCGGCAGCAGGGGCCGGAAGAAGGTCGGGTGGCTCATTTGGGTTCGAACTCCTTGGGTGCGTCACGGCCGAGCAGGTAGCGTGCCGGGTTGTTGTCCAGGCGGTCGCTGACCCGGCGCAGATCGCGGATCAGGCCGCGCAGCTCGGTCAGGGTCGGGCCGAGCTGGGCCAGGCCATCGTTGGCGAAGCTGTTGATCGCGGCGCGGTTCTCGCCAAGGATCGAATCGGCATTGCCGGCGGCCGAATCCAGCTTGCTCAGCGTGGTTTCCAGCTTGTCCAGGATCGGCGGCAGCTGCTGCACCAGGTTCTTGTCCAGGCGTTGGATGGTGCCATTGGTGCTCTTCAGGGTGACATCCAGGCTGCGGGCGGCATCGCGCGCGCTGAGCAGCAGCGCCTGGGTGCCCTGGTCGCGGTCGGCCAGGCCGCCGCTGATGGTTTCCAGGTTGGCCAGGGTCGCGTTGATGCTGGCCACGTTGCGGTCGCTGAGCACCTGGTCCATGCGCTCGACGATGCGGTTGGCCACGTCGGTGATGTTCTGCAGCGCAGACGGGGTAGTCGGGATGATCGGGGCCGGGTCCTTGTTGACCGCGGTCAGTGCGGCGGACTGCGGGGTACCACCACTGAGCTGGATGATCGACGGGCCGGTCAGGCTGGTGATCGCCAGCTTGGCGCGGGTGTCGGTCTTGACCGGCGTATTGGAGTTCAGCCGGATCCGCGCGACCACCTGGCGCGGGTCATCCGGCACCAGGTTCAGTTCGGTGATCGAGCCGACCGCGATGCCGTTGTACTGCACCGGGCTGCCCACCGACAGGCCGGTGACGGCCTCGCGGAACACCACGCGGTATTCCGTCCAGGTGCGATCGGATGAGTACTTGGCGGCCCACAGGCCGAAGGCCAGCAGCGCCAGTCCCACCACCAGGGTGAAGGCGCCGATCAGGACGTAATTGGCTTTGGTTTCCATGGCTTACTCGCTCTCGTGCTTTGCATCGCGCGCAGCACGCGCGCGCGGTCCGTGGAAGTACTCCTGGATCCACGGGTGGTCCAGTTGTTCGATCTCGTGCAGCGGGGCATTGGCGATGACCTTCCTGTCGGCCAGCACCGCCACCCGGTCACAGATCGCATACAGCGTGTCCAGATCATGTGTGATCAGGAAGACAGTCAGGCCCAGCGCTTCCTGCAGGGTCTTGATCAGGCGGTCGAAGGCGGCCGCGCCGATCGGGTCCAGCCCGGCGGTGGGCTCATCCAGGAACAGCAGCGGCGGGTCCAGCGCCAGCGCCCGGGCCAGGCCGGCGCGCTTGCGCATGCCACCGGACAGCTGCGAGGGCAGCTTGTTGATCGCATCGGCGGGCAGGCCGGCCAGCTTGACCTTGAGCAGGGCCAGTTCGTAATGCCAGCGCTCGGGCAGCTCGCCGTGATGTTCCTTCAGCGGTACCTGCACGTTCTCGCCCACGGTCAGCGACGAGAACAGCGCACCGTCCTGGAACAGCACGCCGGTGTTGCGTTCGATATGCAGGCGGTTGGCCGGGTCGCTGGAGCGGGCATCGACGCCCAGCACCTCGATCTGGCCATCGTCCGGCGTGCGCAGGCCCAGGATGCTGCGCATCAACACCGATTTGCCGGTACCCGAGCCGCCGACCACGCCCAGGATCTCGCCGCGTCGGACATCAAGATCCAAGCCGTCGTGTACCACCTGGGCGCCGAAACGGTTGGTCAGCCCGCGCACGCGGATCAGCAGTTCACCTTCATCCGTGGCGGCGTCGTCGCGGTCAGGGGCCGGGGCGGTGTCGGTGATCATCGGTTACCAGCCCATCTTCATGAACCACAGCGCGGCGAACGCGTCGAGGATGATCACCAGCGAAATGGCCTGCACCACGCTGGAGGTGGTGCGCTCGCCGACCGACTGCGCGGTGCCTTCCACCTTCAGGCCCTCCAGACAGCCGATCAGGCCGATCACCAGCGCGAACACCGGCGCCTTGGACAGGCCGACCAGCATGTTGCGTACTTCCATGGTGTCGTGCATGCGCGCGATATACATCTGCGGCGGGATATCCAGATCGAAGGCGCCGACGGTGATGCCACCGGCCAGGCCGGCGATCATTGCGATGAAGGTCAGCAGCGGCAACGTGATCAACAGCGCGATCAAGCGCGGCAGCACCAGCAGATCAACCGGGTCCAGGCCCAGCGTTTTCATTGCGTCGATTTCTTCGCGCGCCTTCATCGCACCGATCTGCGCGGTGAACGCACTGGCGGTGCGGCCGGCCAGCACGATCGCGGTCAACAACACGGCGAACTCACGCAGGAAGGCGATGCTGACCAGTTCGACCACGTAGATCTCGGCGCCGAAGTCGCGCAGGATCGTGGAGCCGAGGAAGGCGATCACCGCGCCCACCAGATAGGACAGCAGGGCGACCAGGGGCACTGCATCCAAGCCGACCTGTTCCATCTGGGCGACCGTGGCAGTGAGCCGGAAACGGCGCGGCTCCTTGATCAGGCGCGCACCCTTGACCAGGTTCTCGCCAAGGAAACTGGCCAGTGCCACGATGTTGTGGCCCATGCCGTGCACGCTGACACCGAGCCGCTCCAGCGCGGCCAGCACGCCGAAGTCCCGCTTGGCCTTGGGCCGGTCGTCGGCGACTTCCTCGATGGTCGAGACCAGCGCACGATGTTCCTCGCGGAACGTCACCGCATCCTCGCCGAGATCGGCGCGGTGGGCCACGCGCAGCAACTGCAGCACACCGGCCGAGTCGAGCAGGGTGATCCCGCTGGCATCCAGGCCGGTCACGTTCTCCGGAAGGCCACGCAGCACTTCGGCCGCGTCCAGCGCGGTGCGTAAAGTCCAATGGCCAGACAACCGGATCAGGCCGGGGTCCTGGGCATCCTGCTCGAGATGGGGGGCTTGGTCTGAGGTCATGTAGGCGTCCTGCGCGCAGCATACCCTGTCCGGGTGCATGGCTCGCGTATGCGCCGGGACGGGCTGAACGCGTCGGTCAGTGCGCCCCGTTCCTGCACGCAGGCGCACGATGACACCGGGATTCTTCAGGCCGGGGCGTGTTCGGGTAATACTACGGCGCATGTCTGCCGACGCCCCCACCATCGTTGCACCACCGGCCACCTACGCACAGCGCGTGGCCTTCGTTTCGGAAATGGCCGGGCGCCTGCACAGCTATGGCACCACCGCGCAGCGGCTGGAAGCAGCCGTGGTCGCGCTGGCGCAGCGCCTGGACCTGGATTGCGAGCCGTGGTCGAACCCGACTGGCCTGATCCTGAGTTTCAGCGACCCGACCAAGGCGATCGGTTCATCGGACATCACCCGTGTGATCCGGTTGGCACCGGGCGAGAACGACCTGCATAAACTCAGCATCGCCGACCAGATCACCGATGCGGTGGCCAACGGCGCCATGAGCATCGCGCAGGGCCATACCGCGCTGCGCCAGCTGGACAAGGATCCTGGCCGTTGGGGCAAGATCCGCACCATCCTTTCCTACAGCCTCGGCGCAGCGGGCGTGGCCGGCCTGTGGAAACTGCCGTGGCTGGATATCGCCACCGCCGGCGTGATCGGTCTGCTGATCGGCGTCATGGGCATGTATACCGACCGTCGCCCGGCCACGCGCGAAGCCAACGAGGCGTTGGCGGCCCTGCTGGCCGGCTCGGTGGCGACGCTGGTGGCCTCCTTCATCGGCGCGCTCAACCTCAACACGGTGATCATCGCCTCGCTGGTGGTGCTGCTGCCCGGGATGTCGCTGACCAATGCGGTCAATGAGCTGGCGAGCCAGCATTGGGTTTCGGGCACGGCGCGGTTTGCCGGTGCGGTGACCACGATCCTGAAACTGACGGTGGGCGCGGTGATCGCGGTGACGCTGTCGGGCATCGTCGGGCTGGAGCCGCTGGTCCGCGCTTCGCGGCCGCAGGCCGATTGGGTCGAATGGGGCGCGTTGCTGCTGGCCGCGTTCGCGTTCGCGATGTTGTTCAAGGCCAACCGCCGCGATTTCCCCTGGGTGATGGCGGCGGCCGTCGCCGGTTATGCGATATCGAAATTCGCCGGACAGGCGTGGGGCATCCCGGCCGGCATTTTCATGTCCGCGATGCTGCTGACCGCCGCCGGCAATCTGTTCGGTCGGCTGGCGCAGCGACCGGGCGCGATCATCCGCCTGCCCGGCATCATCATGCTGGTGCCCGGCAGTACCAGCCTGCGCGGCGTGCTGACGCTGGTCCAGCAGCAGGACATGAGCGCCGGGCAGACCGTGCTGATGACGGTGCTCAACGTGGTGATGGCGCTGGTGGCCGGCCTGCTGTTCGGTAATCTGCTGATCCCGGCGCGCAAGAATCTTTGACCGCCCGGTCACCGCGCGCGCCATCAACGGGTACGAAAACGCCGGCGCGAAGCCGGCGTTTTCATGTGCAGCAGTGACTGACCGGCTTACTTCTTGATCAGGAACTCTTCGACCTTCTTGCCCTTGGCGGTATGCGCGGCCAGCCAGCGCGGCTGCTTGCCACGGCCGGTCCAGGTTTCCTTCGGGTTGGCCGGGTTGCGATACTTCGGGGCGACCTTGCCGAGCTTGCGCACGGCCTTGGCCGGGGCCTTGGTGGCCTTGCTCGCGGCGCGGCCACGTGCGGCCGGGGCAGCGCCGCCGAACAGTTCTTCCACCGAATAGCCCTGGGCCTTGGCCAGCTTGGTCAGCTGTGCGCGGACTTTGGTGATCGCCGGACGCTTGGCCACGATGGTCTGCTGCTTCTTGGCGTTCTTGATCAGCGCGCCCAGCTCTTTGGCGGACAGGCCGCTCAGGTCAATGCTCATCTACTACTCCGCAATATATTAAGGACAGGGTGAGCCGGTCCTTGGCGTCGGAAACAGCATACATTCTCTTTTGCGAAATACACAAACAAACCGGAGATATTGAAACCGGGTCCACCATTGAAAAGGCCGGGTTATTCACCCGGCCTTTGTCTTTACTTCGTCAATTTTGCCAGCAGTGTGTCCTTGTCGAGGACCTCCGCTTCGGCGGCATTGCGCGCGCGGTACTCGAACGTGCCGGCGGCGACGCCGCGCTCGGAGACCACGATGCGGTGCGGCACGCCGATCAGTTCCATGTCGGCGAACATCGCGCCCGGGCGCAGGCCGCGGTCGTCCAGCGCCACATCCAGGCCGGCGGCCTGCAACTGTGCAAGCAGCTCGGCGGCGGTGGCCGCTACGGTCTCGTCCTGCTTCGGGTTGATCATGCAGACCACCACCTGCCACGGCGCCATCGCGTCGGGCCAGATAATGCCGGCGTCGTCATGATTCTGCTCGATCGCCGCGGCGACGATGCGCGAAATACCGATGCCGTAGCAGCCCATCGCCAATACCGCGGCCTTGCCGTTCTCGTCGAGGACGGTCGCATTCAACGCCTGCGCATACTGGCGGCCGAGCTGGAACACATGGCCAACTTCGATGCCGCGGGCGATCTTGAGTTCACCGCCATCGGCGGCACGATCACCGGCCTTGGCGTTGCGGATGTCCGCCACTTCCGGTTCGGGCAGGTCGCGGCCCCAGTTGACGCCGGCGATATGGAAGCCGGCTTCATTGGCACCGATGACGAAATCGGCCAGCGCGGCGACGTCGCGGTCGGCCACGATGCGGATCGGCAGGGCCGGATTGAGCGGGCCGAGGAAGCCCGGCTCGCTGCCCAGGTGCGTGGCAATCTCCGCCTCACTGGCCATGCGGTAGCCCTGCAGGCCCTCGACCTTGCCGAGCTTGATTTCATTGACGTCGTGATCGCCGCGCACCAGCGCCAGCACGAAACCGGCTTCGCTCATGATCGCGATCGACTTGACCGTGCGCTCCAGGCCCAGGCCAAGCAGGGCGGCCACGGCTTCACAGGTTTTCTGCGTGGGCGTATCGATTTTGCGCAGCGCTTCGCTGGCGGCCGGGCGCTCGCCCGGGGCCGCGGCGATGGCCGCTTCCATATTGGCCGCGTAATCCGAGCCGGTGGAAAACACCAGTGCGTCTTCGCCGGACTCGGCGATCACGTGGAATTCCTGCGAGGCATCGCCACCGATCGCGCCCGAGTCGGCCTGCACCATGCGGAAATCCAGGCCCAGGCGGGTGAAGATGCGGCTGTAGGCCGCCTTCATGTTCTCGTACTCGCGCACCAGGCAGTCATCGTGCAGGTGGAAGGAGTAGGCGTCCTTCATCAGGAATTCGCGCGAGCGCATCACGCCGAAGCGCGGCCGGATCTCATCGCGGAACTTGGTCTGGATCTGGAAGAAATTGACCGGCAGCTGCTTGTAGCTGGACAGCTCCTGGCGCGCGAAATCCGCGGCGGCTTCTTCAGCGGTCGGGCTGTAGCAGAACACCTGCTCCTTGCGATCCTTGATCTTCAGCAGCTGCGGGCCGAACTTTTCCCAGCGGCCGGTGGCTTCCCACAGTTCCTTGGGCTGGAGGGTCGGAATCTGGAATTCCACCGCGCCGGCACGCTCCATTTCCTCACGCACGATGCGCTCGACCTTGCGCAGCACGCGCAGGCCCAGCGGCGACCAGGTGTACAGCCCCGAGGCCAGCTTGCGGATCATGCCCGCGCGCAGCATCAAGCGGTGGCTGGTCAGCTCCGCGTCGCTGGGGGTTTCCTTGGTGGTGTGCAGGTGGAACTGGGAGAGGCGCATCGTCGGCTTCGCTGAACGGCAGAAGCCGATATTCTGCCAGTCCGGCCGCCGCGATGGGTGTTGCCGTTGGTTTTGGCTGCCTCGACGGGGCCGGTGGCTCAGGCCTTGGGGGTGCAGTAGGCCTGGATGGCGGCCTCGGCCAAGGTCTTCTGGGCGCTGCGCTGCTCGTCGGTCAGGGCGGTATCGGCCGTGCCGTCGCCATCGGCGTCCTGCATGACCTTGCCCGGCCCGTTGAGCAGGGTGAGATTGCCGCGGGCGTCGGTACAGGCCTTGTTCTCGGCCGGGGCGGTGGCGGTCTCGCGCGGGAGCGGGTCCCGGTTCTCGACCTGGCGGGCCTCGTACTTCTGCCCGGCCGGCGGCTTCTCCGAATACTGGGTGACGCCGTTGGCGTCTTTCCACTTATAGACAGTGCCGGCGCTGGCCGTGGCGCTGGCGAGCAGCAGCAGGGCGCTCAGACGGGACAGGGCACGCATGGCAACTCCGGGAACGGGGCAGAACCGCGATTGCAGCACCCCGCGCCGGTGCTGGCAAGCTAAACTGGCCGCATGGATCAGATGAAACCCCCGCCGCGCTCGCGCAGCATTTACCTGCTGCCCAACCTGTTCACCACCGCAGGCCTGTTCGCCGGCTTCTACGCGATCATCGCCGCGGCCAACGGCGACTTCGTGAATGCCGCAGTCGCGGTGTTTGTCGCGGCGGTCATGGATGGCCTGGACGGCCGTGTGGCCCGCCTGACCGGCACCAGCAGCGAATTCGGCGTGCAGTACGACTCGCTGGCCGATCTGGTCAGCTTCGGCATGGCCCCGGCCCTGGTGATGTACCACTGGTCGTTGTCCTGGCTGAAGTTCGACGACCCGGTGCTCGGCCGCGTTGGCTGGGCGGTCGCCTTCCTGTATGCCGCCTGCGCCGCGCTGCGCCTGGCCCGCTTCAATACCCAGGTAACCGTGGTCGACAAGCGCTGGTTCATCGGCTTGGCCAGCCCGGCTGCGGCCGGCCTGATGATGTCCTTCGTCTGGGCTTTCGCTGATGGCAACCTCGGCTGGGACGGCAACCAGCTGCGCTATGTCGCGCTGGGCGTGACCCTGGTGTCGGCACTGCTGATGGTCAGCCGGATCCGCTTCTGGAGCTTCAAGGGCAGTGGCGAGAAAGGACCGCGCGCGGATCGCGTGCCGTTCCTGGCGCTGGCCCTGGTGCCGATCGCCATCGCGATCATGGTCATTGATCTGCCGCGCGTGCTGTTCGCGGTGGGCGTGGTGTATGCCTTGTCCGGCCCGTGCTACTGGGCGTGGCAGCGCACCCGCAAGACGGTCGAGCCGAACGCGTGAGCGGGCAGGCGCTGCCGCCATTGTGGTCGCCGGCGCAGCAGTCCTGGCTGCAGGCGATGGGTTATACGGTGTTCGTCGACGGCAGCGTCGAGCCGGAAGCCGCTGCGGTACCTGATGTCCAGCTCAGCGCGGCGCCGCTCGCCGAGTCGTCCGCGCCGGTGCGCCAGTCGCGGCCAGCACCGGCGGTGGATGCGCCCGCGCCGGTACGCCGAAGCGCGCCGCGCACGGTCGAAGAAGGCGCGCCGCCATCCGTCCCGGCGGCCACGCCGGCACGCGGAGGCGGAGGCCGCCGCGCGGCGGTCCGGATGCCCGATCGCCTGCAGATCGCCCTGTTGCGCGCCTCCGGCTGCAACCCGGCCGAGCCGGACACCCAGGCCTTGATGGCCAGCTGGAACCTGGATGAACTGCGCAGCAGTGCCGCCGCCAAGCGCGCGTTGTGGCCGCAGCTGCGCGCCCTGCGCAAGCGGGGCCGACCGTGAGCGCGGTGAGCTCGCCGCGGCCGTTGTCGTTGCGCGCGCTGCGCGAAAGCGACCTCAATGCGGTGATGGCCATCGAGGTGCGCGGTTACCCGTACCCGTGGACCCGCGGCATCTTCCAGGACTGCCTGCGTGCCGGTTATCCCGGCCTGGCGATGGAAGAGGACGGTCTGCTGATGGGCTATGGCCTGCTCAGCATCGCCGCCGATGAAGCGCATATCCTCAACATCTGTGTGGACCCGCTGTGCCAATCGCGCGGCCACGGCCGCTACCTGCTGCGCGCGCTGGTGAAGCTGGCGCGTGACCACGGTGCGCACCGGGTGTTCCTGGAAGTGCGCCCGTCCAATACCTCGGCGGTGGCGCTGTACCACAGCGAAGGGTTCAACGAGATCGGCCGCCGGCCGCGCTATTACCCTGCCCGCGACGGGCGCGAGGATGCGCTGGTGATGGCCATCGAGCTGGTTGACGACGACATCCAGGTGATGCCGCCGCTCTGACAGCGTGGGGGGGTGCTACGCCAACCGCAGCACCACTGCCCCGAGCACGATCAGGCCGGCGGCGATCCAGCGTTGGCGGGTAACGCGTTCGCGCAGGAGCCACGCCGAGATCAGGATGCCGAACAAGATCGAGGTTTCGCGCAGTGCGGCGATCATCGCGATCGGCGCGACCGTCATGGCCCACAGCGCCAGCCCGTAGGAGACCAGCGTGCCGATGCCGCCGGTGATGCCGTAGCCCCAGTTGCGGCGCGCATAGTCACGCAGCGCGCTGGCGCGTGTGCACACCGCCCACAGTGGCAAAGGCAGGCCGGAAAGCAGAAACAGCCACAACGTGTAGCTCACCACGGCACCCGAGTGACGCGCGCCCCAACCATCGACCAAGGTGTAGGTGGCGATGACACCGGCATTGAGCAGCGGCAGCCACAGATGCTGGCGCGAGGTGCCGCGGGTCATGCACAGGATGCCCAGGCAGATCAGCCCGATGCCGGCCCACGCGATCCATGCCAGGCGCTCACCCAGAAACAGCGTGCTGATCAGCGCGACCAGGATCGGCGCGCAGCCGCGCATCAGCGGGTAGGACGCGCTCATGTCGGTCACTTGGTAAGTACGCGCGACAAGCACGTAGTACCCGACCTGGAGCAGGGTCGAGGCGGCCAGCCATGGCCAGCTCTGCGCGGCGGGTGTGGGCACGAACGGCAGCGCGATCGCGGCAATCACCGCCGCCGAGCCGGTGACCAGGATCGTGGTCAGCAGCGTGTCGGTGCCACGTTTGACGATCGCGTTCCAGCTGGCATGCAGCAGGGCGGCCAACAGCACGATGCAGAAGAGGGACAGCGACATCGTGTCGGCGGTCATTCAATCCGTGGACGAACCCGCATCATGCCGCAGATGGGCAGGCATCGGGCCCGTAACCGCGCAGGCGGGCCCTACCTACGTTATCGGCCCAGGGTAGAGCCACCCCATGGGTGGCTGCACGCCATCCCGCCCCGGAAGGCAGCCACCCATGGGGTCGCTCTACCCTGGCCCCGCAGAAGCAGCCACGCATGGCGTGGCTCTACCCGTGCGCTTACAGCTTCGCGCGCTGCGAACGCAGACCGTCCAGCTGGGCGGTCCATTCGACCAGGCGCACGCGCTCCTGCTCGACCACAGCCGCCGGCACCTTGTCGGTGAACTTGGCCAGCTTGGTCCCGCTCTTTTCCTTCTCCGATTCCACCCGGGCGATTTCCTTGTCCAGGCGCGCGCGCTCGGCACCCAGATCGACCAGGCCCTCCAGCGGCACCAGCAAGGTGAGATCGCCCACGATCGCGGCGGCGGCCGGCGGCGTGTCGCTGCCGTTGGCCAGCCACTCGATGCGCTCCAGCTTGAGCAGGAACGACAGCGAGGAGGTGAAGCGGGTCATGCGCGCGCGGTCGTCGTCGCTGCCACCCTGCAGCAGCAGCGGCACCAGCTTGGACGGCGGCACGTTCAACTCGCTGCGCACTCGGCGCAGCGCGTTGACCATCGACTTCAGCCATTCCACGTCGGCTTCGGCGCGGGCGAAATCACCGGCGAACTCTTCGGCGGTCGGGTACGGCCGCAGCGAGATGGTGTCGTCGGTGAGGCCCAGGCGCGGGGCGACCTGGCGCCACAGCTGCTCGGTGACGAACGGGGTCAGCGGGTGCAGCAGGCGCAGCAGCGCTTCGAGCACGTACAGCAGGGTGTGGCGGGTGCTGTTGGCATCGTCGGCATCGGCGCCGTTGAGGGCCGGCTTGGTCAGTTCCAGGAACCAATCGCAGAACTCGTTCCAGGCAAATTCGTACAGGCACTGCGCCAGCAGATCGAAGCGGTAGT
Organism: Stenotrophomonas sp. Steno-Z10-BAI; assembly: GCF_056393115.1. Taxonomy (NCBI): domain Bacteria; kingdom Pseudomonadati; phylum Pseudomonadota; class Gammaproteobacteria; order Lysobacterales; family Lysobacteraceae; genus Stenotrophomonas; species Stenotrophomonas sp. Steno-Z10-BAI. The sequence continues at coordinate 144,606 of NZ_JBWJOZ010000003.1, forward strand.
TGGCGTAATGCGTCTGCGCTTCGGCCGAGACCACGGCCAGGCGCGCGAGGATCCAGCGCTCGGCATCGGTGCGCGGCTGCGGCACGCCGGTGAAGCTGCTGCCCTCAGTGTTCATCAGGGTGAAGCGGCTGGCGTTCCACAGCTTGTTGCAGAAGTTCTTGTAGCCCTCGGCGCGGTTCATGTCGAACTTGATATCGCGGCCGTGGGTGGCGAGCGCGGCGATGGTGAAGCGCAGCGCATCCGCACCGTGGGCGATGATGCCCTCGGGGAATTCGCGGCGCGTCGCCTTCTCGATCTTCGGCGCGTCCTTGGGCTTCATCAGGCCGGTGGTGCGCTTGGCGACCAGGTCCTCGATGGAGATGCCATCGATGATGTCCAGCGGGTCCAGCACGTTGCCCTTGGACTTGGACATCTTCTGGCCCTGCGCATCGCGGATCAGGCCGGTGATGTAGACGTCCTTGAACGGGATCTTCCCGGTGAAGCTGTCGGTGGCCATGATCATGCGGGCCACCCAGAAGAAGATGATGTCGAACCCGGTGATCAGCACCGACGACGGCAGGTAGCGCTCGAAACCGCGCGCGTCCATCGCCTGCTCGTTCGGCCAGCCCAGGGTGGAGAACGGCCACAGCTGCGAGGAGAACCAGGTCTCCAGCACGTCACTGTCCTGGTGCAGGGCGAGGTCGGCGGCGAGGTTGTTCTTCGCGCGCGCTTCGGCTTCATCACGGCCGACATAGCAGTTGCCCGCATCGTCGAACCACGCCGGAATGCGGTGGCCCCACCACAGCTGGCGGCTGATGCACCAATCCTGGATGTTCTCCATCCAGTGGCGGTAGGTGTTGATCCAGTTGGCCGGGACGAACTGGATGCTGCCGTTCTCGACCAGCTCCAGGCCGCGCTTGGCCAGCACGTCCATCTTCACGAACCACTGGTCGGTCAGGTACGGCTCGATCACCTGCTGGGTACGATCGCCACGCGGCACCTGCAGCTTGTGCGCCTTGGTTTCGACCAGGATGCCCAGGTCTTCCAGCTCGGCCAGGATCACCTTGCGCGCTTCGTAACGGTCCAGCCCGCGGTATTTCTCCGGGGCGTTGTCGTTGATTGCCGCCACCGGGGTGAACAGGTTGATCATCGGCAGGTTGTGGCGCAGGCCGACCTGGTAATCGTTGAAATCGTGCGCGGGGGTGACCTTGACCACGCCGGTGCCGAACTCGCGGTCGACGTAATCATCGGCGATCACCGGGATCTCGCGGTCGGTCAGCGGCAGCTTCACCATTTTGCCGATCAGGTGCGCGTAGCGCTCGTCTTCGGGGTGCACCATCACCGCGGTGTCGCCGAGCATGGTTTCCGGGCGGGTGGTGGCCACGGTCAGGGTGCCGCTGCCATCGGCCAGCGGGTAGCTGATCGACCACAGGAAGCCGTCTTCCTCCACGCTCTCCACTTCCAGATCGGAAATGGCCGTCTTCAGCACCGGATCCCAGTTGACCAGGCGCTGGCCACGGTAGATCAGGCCCTGCTCGTGCCAGCGCACGAACGCCTCGACCACCGCTTCGGACGGCTGCGGGTCCATGGTGAAGGTGCTGCGCGACCAGTCGCTGGAGGTGCCCAGACGGCGCATCTGGCGCTCGATGGTGTCACCGGACTGCGCCTTCCACTCCCACACCTTCTCGATGAAGCCGTCGCGGCCCAGCGAATCGCGGGTCTCACCGGTGTTGGCCAGCGCCAGGTTGCGCGACACCACCATCTCGGTGGCGATGCCGGCGTGGTCGGTGCCGACCTGCCACAACGTGTCGTAGCCACGCATGCGGTGGTAACGCACCAGTGCATCCATCAGGGTCTGCTGGAAGGCATGGCCCATGTGCAGCGTGCCGGTCACGTTCGGCGGCGGCAGCAGGATGGTGTACGGCTCGCCCTTGCCGGACGGCTTGAAATGGCCGGCCTTCTCCCACGCGTCGTACAGCGCGGTTTCAAAGGTTTTCGGGTCGTAGCTGGAGGCGAGTTGGGTCATGCGGGAACCAGGATCGAATACGGAAGGTGGGGGTGCCGGAAGCTCAGCGCCCGAAGGCGCGGCGGATCTTCTGGTCGGTATGGAACTGTGAGACCGCGTAGGCGGCCCAGATCGCGGCGGGCAGCCAGCCGATCAGCGTGATCTGCAGGATCAGGCAGAGGATGCCTGCGATCGGGCGGCCGATGGTGAAGAAGGCGAACCAGGGAAAGATCAGGGCGATCAACAGGCGCATCAAGGGTCTCCGGGGGCGGCGGCGACCGGACGGGCGCCGCGCGGGTTACATGTCGTATTTGTTCAGGTCAAAGCCCAGTGCCTTGTACTGGCGCCAGCGCTCGCGCAGCGGTTCGCGCGCTTCCGGGTCGGCCGGCACCACTTCCAGCACGCGGTCGCAGGCGGCCAGGTAGGGATCGTCGCGCAGGTTGATCACCAGCGGCCGGGCCGGGGCCTCGGTGCCGGGAACGGCGATCAGCACCAGCGCCTCTTCCTCGTCCATGTCTTCGCCGGCGATCTGGTGCGGGATGTAGGCATCGTTGTCGAACGCCCACAGCAGCTCGTCCAGCTCTTCGGCCTGGGCCTGGTCGCGTGCCAGCACCAGGGTGAACAGCCCGGCGTCATTGGCCTTGCGGGCCAGTTCGCAGACCAGGCGCAATGGCTCGGTCAGGAAGCGGGGCTTGGCGATCAGGTAGAAATCAGCACGGGACATGGCAGGGCCTGGAGCGGAGGGAGAACCCGGCGCCAGGCCGGGCGGGATCGCGGCCACCCGCAGGCGGCCGCGATCGGGCAGGGCATCAGGCGCGGGCGGCCTGGTCCAGCAGCCACTGGCTCAGCAGGCCGACCGGACGGCCGGTGGCCATGCCGCGCTTGCCTTCGTCGCTGGCCACGCCGGCGATGTCCAGATGAGCCCAGCGCTGGCCTTCGGCGAAGCGCGACAGGAAGCAGCCGGCGGTGATCGCACCGGCCCAGCGGCCGCCGATGTTGTAGATATCGGCGAAGCTGGAATCCAGCATCGGCTGGTACTCGTCCCACAGCGGCAGGCGCCAGGCGCGGTCGAACACGTGCTCACCGGCGGCCAGCAGCTCGTTGGCGAGGTCGTCGTGCTTGCTCATCAGGCCGGCGGTCTGGTGGCCCAGCGCCACCAGGCAGGCACCGGTCAGGGTGGCCACGTCGATCAGCGCGGCCGGCTCGAAGCGCTGCGCGTAGGTCAGCGCGTCGCACAGGATCAGGCGGCCTTCGGCGTCGGTGTTGCCCACTTCGATGGTCTTGCCCGACATCGAGGTGATCACGTCCGACGGGCGGTAGGCATTGCCGTCGATGGCGTTCTCGACCGCCGGCACCACCACCACCAGGTTGAGCGGCAGCTTGGCCGTCACGGCCGCGACGAAGGTGCCGATGACGTTGGCGCCACCGCACATGTCGTACTTCATCTCTTCGATGCCGCCCTGGGTCTTCAGATTGACGCCACCGGTATCGAAGGTGATGCCCTTGCCGACCAGCACATAGGGCTTGGCGTCGCCGCCGTTGTTCCACTTCAGCACGACCAGGTGCGGGCGGTTGGCCGAGCCACGGGCCACGGCCAGCAGCGAGCCCATGCCCAGCGCTTCCATCTGGTGCTCGTCCAGCACCTCCGCTTCGGCGCCTGCATGCGCCTGCGCGAACGCGACCGAGGACTCGGCCAGGTAGGCCGGGGTGCAGACGTTCGGCGGCAGGTTGCCCAGCTCGCGGGCGTACTGCACGCCGGCGGCGATGGCCTGGCCCTGGGCCAGCGCCTGGGTGTCGGTGCCGGCGATGGCCAGCGTGGTCAGGCCCGGCTCGTCGGCCTTCTTCTTGCCCAGCGTGGCGCTGTAGCGGTAGGCGGCGTGGTCGGCGGTGATGATGGCCTGGCGGATGTTCCAGGCGGCATCGCGGCCCTTGACCTCGATCTCGGTCAGGGTGAACAGCGCCTGATGGTTGACGCCGCTCTTGAGGGCGCGGCTGGCATCGCCGACCGCCTTGAGGTACTGCGCCACGCCGAACTTGGCCGGCTCGCCCAGCCCGACCACGAGCACGCGTGCGGCGGTGACGCCGGGCAGATCGTGCAGCAGGGTCGTATTGCCGGTCTTGCCGCCCACGTCGCCGCGGGCGATCAGGGCCGACAGACGGCCACCGGACGCGGTGTCCAAGGCCTGTGCCGCGGGGCTCAGGGTCTGGTCGGCATAGGCGCCGACGATGACGCAATCGCACTCGGCCGAGGCCGGCGCTGCGTGGTTCAGGGTGAATTCCAGGGCCATTGATCAGATTCCGTTGGCAAAACCGTACAATCGCGAGCTGTTTACGTCCCGTCAGTAGACTGGGCAGCACCGCGAACGAATCCGAGAGTTTAAACCACCGCCCCATGTCGAAGCTCGATCGCTATCTCCTGCGTGATTTCGTCCAGAGTTTCCTGGCCACCCTCATCGTGTTGCTGGTGGTGAGTGTCGGCGGGGTCCTGGTGGACATCCTCGGCAACATCGCCGACGGCCGTCTGCCTGCCCGCCTGCTGTTCTCCCAGTTGGGCCTGCAGTTCATCGTCTACATGCCGCTGATCCTGCCGCTGGCGCTGATGCTGGGCCTGCTGCTGGCCACCGCGCGGCTCTACCGGGACTCGGAAATGGCGGTCATCACCGCCATCGGTGTCGGCCCCAAGCGCCTGCTGCGGCCCCTGATGATGCTGGTGGTGCCGGTGGTCGGCCTGATCGGGCTGTGCTCGCTGTGGCTGGGCCCCTGGGCCGACCGCACCAGCGAGACCATGATCGACGAGGCCAACCGCAGCGTGGTCATGGCCGGCCTGGAGGCCGGCAAGTTCACCCCGCTGCCCAACGGCGGCGTGGTCTACCTGGCCTCGGTCTCCCCCGACGGCACCCAGTTGGGCAAGGTGTTCCTGCAGCGCCAGAAGGAAGACCGCATCGAAGTGATCTCTGCCGACCACGGCCGGATGTACTTCGAGGGCGCCAAGCAGCGCTATCTGGAGCTGGATGACGGCCACCAGGTCGAGGGCCCGGCCAACGGTGCGCTGGATTACAAGCTGATGACCTTCGCCCGCAACGACGTGGCCATGCCCGACGGTGCCGAGACCCGCAAAGACGATGACCCCGAACTGCTGCGCACCACCGAGCTGTTCGGCGATGAGCGCCCGGAGGCCCAGGCCCAGCTTCACTCGCGCATCGCCCCGCCGCTGATCGCGCTCGCCTTCGCCCTGATGACCCTGCCGCTGGCCCGCAGTTCGCCGCGGCAGCAGCGCTACGGCCGGATGATGCTGGCCTTCATGGCCTACATGGTGGGCATGAACCTGATGTTCATCGGCACCCGCTGGATCGCCGATGGCAAGATCCCCGCCGTGGCGGGCCTGTGGTGGCTGACGCTGCCGTTGCTTGCCCTCGCCCTATGGATGTATTTCCGCGACGGCAAACTGTCGCGTCCCCGGAGGACCGCATGAACGTGTTGCGCCCCATGCGGTTTGATCTGTACCTGGGCCGTGCCGTGTTCGGCACCGTCCTGCTGACCTGGGCGGTGCTGGTCGGCCTGGACGTGGTGATGGCCTTCTCCGGGGAGTTCAAGGACGTTGGCAAGGGCAGCTACACCGTCGGCCACGCGGCCGCCTGGGTGCTCTACACCGTGCCTCGCCGCGCCTATACCTTCTTCCCGACCGCCGCCGTGATCGGCGCGCTGATGGGCCTGGGCCAGCTGGCCGCCACCTCCGAACTCACCGCACTGCGCGCGCTGGGCCTGTCGCGCAAGCGCCTGAGCGTCTCGGTCGCGATCGCGCTGTCGCTGATGACCGCGGTCATGGTGTTCAGCGGCGAAACGCTGGGCCCCTGGGGCCAGAGCAAGGCCGATGACGTCAAGATCAGCGCCAGGTGGGGCAGCAGCCTGAGCGCGGCCCGCTATTCGGGCGTGTGGGCGCGGGAAGGCGATACCTTCCTCAACGCGATCAGCGGCGACGAGCAGCTGCAGGCCGGGGGCGGCACGCGCCTGATCCTGCACGACGTGCGTCTGTACAAGATCGCCGACGACGGCCGCTTGGCCTCGATGACGTATGCCACCACCGCCGAACATGACGCCAGAGGCTGGGTGTTGAACAAGGTGCGCCGCGATATCTTCGGTGAGCGTTCGGCAACGCGCGAGACGGCCGAGTCCGAGCCATGGGATTCACGCTTGGATGCGGCGGCGCTGGCCAGCGGCATTTCCAAGCCACGCAATCTGACGGCGATGGATCTGCGTAACAGCATCGAGTACCGCAAGCGCAACGGGCTGGATGCGCGCGATTACGAGGATGTGTACTGGAGCCGTTGGTTCTATCCGATCAATGTGTTGGCGTTGTGCCTGGCGGCGATACCGTTCGCGTTCGGTTCGCTGCGCAGTGGCGGTATGGGCAAGCGGTTGTTCCTGGGCATTCTGTTCGCGTTGGGCTTCTGGTTGCTGCAGTTGTTCTTCGGCCGCATGGCCGGTGCGCTGAAGTTCGATTACCGGATTGCGTATGCGTTGCCGCCGATCGTGATGATGGTGGTGTCCGGGTTGTTGTTCCGACGTAAGTCGGGCTGATTCATCCGGCCGGCCTGGCGGCAAACGCCGAAGCCAACGCCAACGCCAACGCCAACGCCAACGCCAACGCCAAAGCGGCCACCATGTGCTGTCGAGCTAGGCGCGACGGGCTCGCCATTCCGGGACCCGCCGCAAGTACGTCCCTGTAGCAACTGTTGCTGGAGGGAGTTCGGTCCCTCCAGTAGACGGACGCGGTAGTGCCGGCCGCTGGCCGGCAGCCTTTGGAGATGTGCCCGTGCGCGCTTCAGGCCGGGATTGGTCCGCTTTGAGCGTCGCGCACGCGGGCGTTGAGGATCACCAGCATCTTCCGCATTACCGCCACGATCGCCACTCCTGACGGATCTCGGCTCGACCGCCGTGGATGCTTCGTTTTCCGCGTATCGTCCCGCTGTCGTGGGACATCGGTGCCACGCCCACCAGGCTGGCGATGGCCTTGCCGCTGATCTGGCCCAGCTCAGGCAGGTAGCTGGCCAGCACCGCCTGTAGCCCCGGTCCCACGCCCTTCATCGACTTCAGAATCGTGAGCTGGGGCTGTTGAGCGACTTGCTCGGCAATCTGCTTTCCCAGGCGTTCTACCAGTGTCTGCAAGCGGGTGATGTTGGTCTGCAAAAGCCGTCGCAATTCACGATCACGCACCATTTCCTGCTGCTGTCGCGCTACGGTCAGGGCCTGCATCATCTGTCGACGTGCCCGCACAAATTCCCGCAGTTTCTGCTGCCAAGGCTCTAGTGGCTGGTAGGCCGGCAGTTTCACCAGCGCGGCCATCTGTGCCAATGCATAGGCATCCAAGCGGTCTGTCTTGGCTATTTGGCCCAGCCCCTGAGCTAGTTTCCGCGCCCGAAAGGCATTGGCGCGCACCACCCGATGGCCTGCCTTGTGCAGGAAATCCAGCACGGGCTGCTCATATCCGCCGGTGGCCCCCAGCACGATCTGGATCGCTGGACGCTTCTTCAGCCAAGCGTTCAATTCAACAAAGCCAGAGGGGCTATTGCTGACCTGCAGGGTCTCTCTGTCCGTCGTGCCGACATCCAGCTGGCGCTTGCTTACATCAATCCCGATCCCGTTCATCGCCCGACTCCGTATAGTCTGGAAGGGTCGAGAGCTCCCCCGCTTGCCCAGTCTTATCGCTTCGAGTGTCAGCTCCAGCAACTGTTCGGGCGGATCAAGGGAGATTCCGGCGTGGGCGCCAAGCTACATGGCGATCGCTCAGATCCAGGCTCGTACGGCGGCCCACGCCGGCTCTCGGCACCTAAGCTGCCAGATTCCGAACAGATAAGGCTCGTGTGCTGCCATCCATGGCAGCACACGGTCCCGGCCTGGCAATCCCGCCGCGCCTCCGACAGTGTGCTGGTGGGGGAGGGGAGAGCAGCCGGGCATGGCCCGGCTCTACCCGTTCTGATGGATTGGCGAAGTGACGCTGTTCGTATTGAATCTTGGCGACTGAGCGACTGAGCGACTGAGCGACTGAGCGACTGAGCAATTGAGCAATTGAGCAATTGATCGACGAAGGCTTGATCGATTGAGCGAAGGTACGACTTCGCTATGAAGATTGCGCTCCTTACGCGTCTTGATCGCGAGAGCCGGTACTGAGTGCGAAACGTCGGTCACGCAACAAATCCGCTTTGATCAACCGCACTTCGCAATCTGTCAATGCGGAGAGGCGCAGCCCATTTCAGGGCCGTAGTGCGCCATGGATGGCGCACTACGAGCTTACATGGACGTACTTGCAGCGGGCCCAGAAATGGGTTGCGCCTCTCCGCAAACGCACAGAAAACAGAGGCGCTGCTTTCAGCGCTGTTCTGGAAGGCTTTAGAGCGTCAGTGCGTCAGTACGTCAGCGCGTCAGTACGTCAGTACTTCGGCAGCCGGACAACCCGCGTTCCGCTGGCCCGGTCATGCCAGGTCAACCGCTGCCGATCCAGCAGCGCCCACCAGAACCCCAGGCCGGCCGCCAACACCGACAGCGACCCCACCGCATAGCGCCGCCACAACTGCCCGCGCGTCGGCACCGTGCCGTCCAGCGACACCACCCGCAACCGCCACGGGCGCATCCCCAGCGTCTGCCCGCCGCGGCGCCAACTCATCGTCGCGTACAGGCCCGTCACGACCCAGCAGCAGGCCCACAACGCCCACTGCCACGCACTGAACGGCGCGATGTTCTCGCGCTCCGCATGACCGCTCAACGTGTAGACCGCTACGAACACCGCACCGAGCAGCATCCACAGCGCCAGCGCCGGGAAGACGTCGTACAACAGCGACAACCACCGCCACAGCAGCAACGATGCAGGGCGATCAGCAGGGGGGGGCGACAGCGCGGTATCGGTCATGACCCGGAGCATACCCGGCCGGCCGCCCGCGTTCGATGGCCCACGCGCGGTCTGCTCCGTATGCTGTCCGCATGTCCGATGCCACTACCCCCGCCCTGCGTCGCCAGCTCATCCAGCACCTGCCCGAGCTGCGCGAGGATGACAACGTCCGCATCCAGCGTTTCCTCGACACCGCCTGGGCCGAGCACGGCCTCGCGCGTGCCAGCCTGGACAGTTACCGGCGCGATCTCGAAGGGCTCGCGCGCTGGCGTGATGGCGCCGCCGGCGGGCTGGCTGGCCTCGATCGCGCCGGGCTGTTCGATTACCTCGCCTGGCGCTCCCGCCATGGCTGGTCGCCGCGCAGCAATGCCCGCCTGCTGTCCGCGCTGCGGGCCTTCTTCGCCGATGCGGTTCGCCGCGGCGAGCGCGGCGATGACCCCAGCGCGTTGCTGGATCCGCCCAAGCTGCCGCGGCTGCTGCCCAAGGCGCTGGCCGAAAGCCAGATCGATGCGCTGTTGGCCAGCCCCGATATCGAGACGCCGCTCGGGCTGCGCGACCGCGCCATGCTGGAACTGATGTATGCCGCCGGCCTGCGCGTCAGCGAACTGGTCAACCTGCCGGCCAATGCCGTGAACCTGCGGCAGGGGGTGCTGCGCGTGACCGGCAAGGGCAGCAAGGAACGGCTGGTTCCGCTGGGGGAAGAATCCCAGCACTGGCTTGAGCGCTACCTGGCTGAATCGCGCCCGCAGCTCACCGGCAAGCGCAACGTGCCGACGCCGCAGGAGGGCGCCGTGCCGATGTTCCTGGCGCCCTCGCTGCACCCGCTCAGCCGCCAGCAGTTCTGGGGGCTGGTGAAGACGTACGCGGTGCTGGCCGGGATCGACCCCGCCCGGATCAGTCCCCACGGCCTGCGCCACAGCTTTGCCACGCACCTGCTCAACCGGGGCGCGGATCTGCGCGCCCTGCAGATGCTGCTCGGCCACAGTTCGCTGTCCACCACCCAGATCTACACGCTGGTGGCCCGCGAGCACCTGCAGAAGCTGCACGCCAAGCACCACCCGCGCGGCTGAGAGGGTGCCAACCCCGGCCGCGCATCACCGTTCCACTGCGGTCCAGCTGTGTGAGCAGGCAGCTGTGCGAGAATCCAGCCTGACTCCTTACACCGGAATGCTCGATGCTCCGTGTTGCCATTGCGGCGCTCTTCGGCGCGCTCAGCCTGTCTGCCTGCGCGCAGCAACCGTCCGCTCCGGCGGCCAAGACCACTGCCGCCACCCCGGCCGCTGCCGGTGATGCTGACCAGCGCGTGCGTACCGCGCTGCAGCAGCTGGACCCCACCTTCAAGCCTGATTTCATCGGGGCCGCGCCGTTTGCCGGTTTCCGCGAGGTGCTGGTCGGTGGCCAGGTGCTGTATGTCTCCGATGACGGCCGCTACCTGATGCAGTCCCAGCCGTACGACATCCAGAACAAGGCGCCGGTCAGCAGCCAGGGCCTGCTCACCTACCGCCGCAAGCTGCTCGATGGCGTGCCGCACACCGAGCGCATCGTGTTTGCCGCGCCGAATGCCAAGTACACCGTCAGCGTCTTCACCGACATCGAGTGCGGCTACTGCCGCAAGCTGCACCAGGACATCGCCGAGCTCAACCGCAACGGCATCACCGTGGAATATCTGGCGTTCCCGCGCATGGGCCTGGGCAGCCAGGACTACACCGACATGATCTCGGTCTGGTGCGCGGCCGATCGCAAGCAGGCCCTGACCGCCGCCAAGACCGGCAAGGCCGTCACCCCGAAGAACTGCACCAATCCGGTGGCCATGCAATACAAGCTTGGCCAGCAGATGGGCGTCAACGGCACCCCGGCCATCTTTGCCGCCGACGGCACCCAGCTCGGTGGCTACCTGCCGCCGGCCCAGCTCAAGGCCGCGCTGGAGCGCGTCTCGGCAGGCGGCAGCCGCTGAAAACAGAACGCCCCGGCCAGGCCGGGGCGTTTTTCTGTCAGCGGAGGAGCGGCCTGCTCGATCAGCGAGGCAGCGTCCCGCGCGACGGTGTCACTTCAAGCCGTCACTGATCGCCTTGGTCAGGGTGCCCTGCGCATCATCGCCGCTGAACTCCCAGAAGAATGCGCCGCCCAGGCCCTGTGCTTTCACATAGCCCATCTTCTCGGTGATCATGGCCGGCGTATCCAGACTCCAGAACGTGGTGCCGTTGGAGATCCACGTGGCCTTGGCGATGTTGTCGGTGTACACCGGCCAGTTGAGGTTCTTGAGCACCTTCCAATCTTCGATACCGGCTTCGTAGGTGCCCGGTGCCGCGCCGCTGGCGCTCTTGTAGAGCCCGTTGTTGCCGCTGGCCACGCCAGTCCAGCCACGCCCGTAGTAGCCGATGCCCAGGTTCAACTTGCTGGCCGGCACCCCGCGGCTGAGGAAGGCTTCCATCGCATCGTTGCTGTTGTAGAGCTTCTGGTCGCCGGTGGAGGGATCAGCCGGTGAATCGAACAGGGCCGAGTGATGGTTGGTCTGCGGATCCCACGCGCCGTGGAAGTCGTAGGTCATCACGTTGATGAAATCCAGGTACGGGTGGTAGCTGGCCGGATCGGTCACGCGCACCTTGTCCACGCCGGCACCGACGGCCACCGTCAGCAGCAGGCCGGGCCGCACTGCATCGAGTTGGCGGCGGAATTCGGCCAGCAGCGCGGTGAAGTTGGCGTTGTCGGCCGGCGTCCCGCAGCTCAGCCCGCAGGCCACCGGATACTCCCAGTCGATGTCGATGCCGTCGAACACGCCGAGCGCCGCACCCGCACCGCCCGCACCGTCGGCCACCGGCAGGTTGCCTTTGATGTAGGCATCGATGCATGAGGCCACGAACGCCTGCCGGTTGGCCGGCTGCGCCGCGCTGGAGAAGCCGCGCGACCAGGTCCAGCCGCCCAGCGAGATCAGCACTTTTACGTTCGGGTGTTTGGCTTTGAGCTGCTTGAGCTGGTTCCAGTTGCCCCGCAGTGGCTGGTCCCAGGTGTCGCCCGTGCCGCTGACGCTATCGCCGGCAGCGAAGGACTTGCCGTAATCGGCGTAGGCATCGCCGCCCACGCCGGTGTTCGAATCGGAGGCCTGGGTCACGCCCACTTCGCAGCGGTTGTTGCGCACGTTGCCGAAGGCGTAATTGATGTGGGTCAGCTTCGCCGCCGAGCCGCTGGTGTCGATGTTCTTGACCTGGTAATTGCGGCCGTAGATGCCCCACTGGGTGAAGTAGCCGATCACCCGCTTGGTGCTACCCCCGCCGCCACCGGCGGCCGTGGTCACGCTGATCGAGCCGCTCTGCGCCGAGGCATTGCCGGCGTTGTCGCGTGCCCGCACCGTGTAGGTATAGGCCGTGCTCGCGGTAAGGCCGCCATCGGTGTACTGGGTGGCGCTGGGCGAACCGACCAGGCTGCCGTTGCGGTACACGTCGTAGCCGGCCACACCGCTGCCGCCGCTGTTGTCGGTGGCCGCGTTCCAGGCCAGGTTCACCGTCGTGGCGGTCCTGGACGGGGAAGCCAGTCCGCCCGGGACGCTGGGGGGCGATGTGTCGTTGCTGGCCGCGGTGACGGTCACATTGACGGTGGCCGAGGAGGTCACCGCGTTGTTGTTGTCGGTCGCCACCGCCTTGAAGGTGTGGCTGCCGGCCGAGGCATTGCTCCAGACCACGCTGTAGGGCGCGCTGGTGTCGATGCCCAGCGAGGTACCGCCGCGGAAGAACTCGACCTTGCTGATGCTGCCGTCGGTATCGCTGGCATTGGCGCTGACCGTGATGCTGCTGCCGGCGGTGAAGCTGGCCCCGGCGGCGGGCGAGGTCAGCGCGACGCTGGGCGGCTGGTTGCTGCCGCTGCCATCGCAGGCACCGAGGTTGGTGTAGTAGGGCGCACCGGCCGGGTGGTCGGGGGGGGCATTCCAGATGTCCTGGTTGGCGCGGTACAGCACGCCGCCTTTCTGCAGGGTCTGGCCGGCCAGATAGATGGCCGCGCCATTCCACTCGGGCGCCCCGGTACAGTTCGCGGCCTGCACCAGTGTGGGCGTGCCGGCGGCAGCGGCCAAGGCCAGCGCCAGCAACCAGCGCCTTCGGCGCGAAAGCAGGGCGGGGGAGGAAAACGATGTCACTGCACGGCGCGCAATCGGGTCTGGCATGGTCGGTCTCCGATCAGGTGGTGTGCGCATGCCGCCGGGATGGCGGCATGCGTGCAGCAGGTCCGGGCGCCGGTGAGAGAGGCCGGCAACGACGTGGGGGACGGACGGCACCTGGCGCTGGGCCAGGTGGTGATAACGTTGTCATGTAATCGACATGCAATCCGTGAACCAGTCGATGGTTCGCGTGTGAACGGTGTCGTCCGCGGCCCCACGCCGGCCGATCCCCAGGGCCGGGCCGCGGCGGCCGACTTGGGTACAATAGTGGGCCCCGTTCCCAACCACGGTTCCCCGGACATGATGGTCCTCGAGGGCGCATCCGCCCTTTCGCCGTTCCGCCGCGAACGTCTTGAATCCCGCCTGCAGTCCCTGGCCGCCGATCTGCGCATCACCGGTGCCTGGCATGTCTACTTCATCCAGACCGAGGGCGATGCGGCCCCGGACCCGGCGATCCTGAGCCGGATCCTGGAAGCGCAGCCGGCGCTGGCCGGGTGCGAGGACGGGGCGGTATCGCGCTTCGTGGTGCCGCGGTTGGGCACGCTGTCGCCGTGGTCGAGCAAGGCCACCGAGCTGGTCCGCGGTGCCGGGCAACCGATCCGCCGGGTCGAACGTGGCCTGCGCATCGATCTGGCCGGCTGGCCGGCCGATGCCGCCGCGCAGGAAGCGGTGATCCGCGCGCTGCACGACCCGATGACCCAGTCCGTGCTGGCCGAGACCGCCCAGGCGCAGGCGCTGTTCAGCGCCCCGGCGCGTGGTGAGCTGGAACGGATCGCCCTGGAAGATCTGGAGGCAGCCAACAGCCGCCTCGGCCTGGCCATGGCCCAGGACGAGATCGACTACCTGCGCCAGCGCTTCGGCGCGTTGGGCCGCAAGCCGTCGGACGTGGAACTGATGATGTTCGCGCAGGCCAACTCCGAGCACTGCCGCCACAAGATCTTCAATGCCAGCTGGACCATCGACGGTGCCGACCAGTCGCACTCGCTGTTCCGGATGATCAAGAACACCCACCAGCAGACCCCGCAGCACACGTTGAGCGCCTACAGCGACAACGCTGCGGTGGTGGCCGGCTTCCCGGCCGCGCGCTATCGCCCGGATCCGGCCACCGGCCAGTACCGCAGCGAGGCCGTGGTCGATTCGGCGTTCTGCATCAAGGTGGAAACACACAACCACCCGACCGCGATCGCCCCGTTCCCGGGTGCGGCCACCGGTGCGGGCGGTGAGATCCGCGATGAAGGCGCGACCGGCCGTGGCGGCAAGCCCAAGGCCGGCCTGACCGGTTTCTCGGTCTCGCACCTGCGCATCCCGACCCTGCCGCAGCCGTGGGAGGCGCCGCGCGCGCTGAACCCGCGCATGGCCCCGGCGCTGGACATCATGCTGGACGGCCCGCTCGGCGGCGCCGCGTTCAACAACGAGTTCGGCCGCCCGAATCTGCTCGGCTACTTCCGCAGCTTCGAACTGCCCGAAGGCGAGGGCCTGACCCGCGCCTACGATAAGCCGATCATGCTGGCCGGTGGCCTCGGCGCGATCGACCAGAACCAGGTCGAGAAGCTGCGCCTGCAGCCCGGCGATGCGGTGATCGTGCTGGGTGGCCCAGCGATGCTGATCGGTCTCGGCGGCGGTGCTGCCAGTTCAGTGGCCTCCGGTGAGAGCGCCGAAGACCTCGATTTCGCCAGCGTGCAGCGCGACAACCCGGAAATGGAGCGTCGCTGCCAGGAAGTGATCGACCGCTGCGTCGCGCTCGGTCTGGACAACCCGATCCGCTGGTTCCATGACGTGGGCGCCGGTGGCCTGTCCAACGCGATTCCCGAGCTGCTGCATGACTCCGGCGTGGGCGGTGTGATCGATCTGGGCAAGGTGCCCGCCGATGACCCGTCACTGTCGCCGATGCAGTTGTGGTGCAACGAATCGCAGGAACGCTACGTGCTCGGTGTGCCGCAGGCACGCCTGGCCGAGTTCGCCGCGCTGTGCGCGCGCGAACGTTGCCCGTTCGCCGCCGTTGGTGTCGCCACCGCTGAAGAGCGGCTCGTCGTGGCGTACGGCGCCACCGTGGGCAATACCCCGGCGGATGCCCCGATCGATCTGCCGATGGACGTGCTGTTCGGCAAGGCGCCGAAGATGCATCGCGACACCGTGCACCCGGCGGCACCGCGCTGGCCGGCGCTGAAGACCGCCGGGCTGGACCTGCATGAAGCCGGTCTGCGCGTGCTGGCCCATCCCTCGGTGGCCTCGAAGAACTTCCTGGTCACCATCGGCGACCGCAGCGTCGGTGGCCTGACCGCGCGCGAACAGATGATCGGCCCGTGGCAGCTGCCGCTGGCCAACGTTGCCATCACCCTGGCCGGTTTCGACAGCGTGGCCGGTGAAGCCATGGCGATCGGCGAGCGCACCCCGTTGGCCCTGCTGGACGCGGCTGCGTCGGCGCGCATGGCGGTCGGTGAAGCGATCACGAACCTGTGTGCGGCGCCGGTGGATGCACTGGAAACGGTGAAGCTGTCGGCCAACTGGATGGCCGCGGCTGGCCATCACGGTGAAGACGCGCTGCTGTATGACGCGGTGCGTGCGGTCGGCATGGAGCTGTGCCCGCAGCTGGACCTGAGCATTCCGGTCGGCAAGGACTCACTCTCCATGCAGGCGCAGTGGCAGGCCGACGGCCAGGCGCACAAGTCGGTGTCGCCGGTGTCGCTGGTGATCTCGGCGTTCGCGCCGGTTGCCGATGCGACCGGCCAGCTGACCCCGCTGCTGGACCGTGACGCCGACAGCGAGCTGTGGCTGATCGGCCTGGGGGCGGGCAAACAGCGCCTGGGCGGCTCGATCCTGGCCCAGGTGCACGCCGACCATTCCGCACTGCCGGCCTTCGCCGGTGCCGTGCCGGATCTGGACGATGCACAGCGCCTGCGTGCCTTCTTCGAACTGATCCGCGATGCGCGCCAGGCCGGCCTGCTGCTGGCCTATCACGACCGCAGCGATGGCGGTGCGTTCGCCGCGCTGTGCGAAATGGCTTTCGCCTCGCGCCTGGGCCTGGATATCACCCTGGACGCCTGGGGCGATGATCCGTTCCGCAGCCTGTTCAATGAAGAGCTGGGTGCGGTGGTGCAGATCGCCAAGGAAGATCGTGCCGCGTTTGCTGATCTGGTCGAGCGTCATGCACTGACCGAATGCGCGCAGCGCATCGCGCGTCCGACCACCGCCCCGGTGGTGCGTGTCTCGCTGCAGGGCGAAAGCCTGGTCGAGTGGCGCTGGGAAGCGCTGTTCGATGCCTGGTGGTCGGTCACCCACGCCATGCAGAAGCTGCGCGACAACCCGGACAACGCCGACCAGGAGCGTGCGATCGCGCGCAACTTCAACGCGCCGGGCCTGAAGCCCAAGCTGACCTTCGATATCAGCGAAGACGTGGCGATGCCCTTCATCAACACCGGCGCGCGTCCGCGTGTGGCGGTGCTGCGCGAGCAGGGCGTCAACGGCCAGATCGAAATGGCGAACGTCTTCGAACGTGCTGGCTTCAGTTCGTTCGACGTGCACATGAGCGACCTGATCGAAGGCCGTGTCGCACTGTCCGATTTCACCGGTCTGGTGGCCTGTGGCGGCTTCAGCTACGGCGACGTGCTCGGTGCCGGCCGCGGTTGGGCCACCTCGGTGCTGGAGCGCAGCGCGCTGCGGGATGCCTTCGCCGCATTCTTCGCCCGCGAGAACAGCTTCGCCTTGGGCGTGTGCAACGGCTGCCAGATGATGAGCCAGCTGAAGGACATCATCCCCGGTGCCGAGCACTGGCCGCAGTTCCGCCGCAACCGCAGCGAGCAGTTCGAAGCGCGCACCGCGTTGCTGGAAGTGGTGGAATCGCCGTCGATCCTGCTGCGTGGCATGGCCGGCTCGCGCCTGCCGGTCGCGGTGGCGCACGGCGAAGGCCAGGCGGTGTTCGCCAATGCAATCGATCAGGCCGCGGCGCGCGTATCGCTGCGTTACATCGATGGCGATGGCAACGTGGCCACCCAGTACCCGCTGAATCCGAACGGCTCGCCCGACGGCATCACCGGCCTGACCACCACCGATGGCCGCACCACGATCATGATGCCGCACCCGGAGCGTACCCCGCGTGCGATCAACCACAGCTGGCATCCGGATGACTGGAACGGTGATTCACCGTGGCTGCGGATGTTCCGCAACGCAAGAGTATGGTGCGGCTGATACTGCGCACCGCATCAAAATCGATGCAGTGAAAATCGCGTGAAGAAACCGCCGGCCTGTCCGGCGGTTTTCTTTTGTGTGGGGCACAAACTGATCGGGAGCAATGAGTTACACGGCGTTACAACGTGAAAATCCGTTATATCGTTTGCTCACATGCAGCTAACAAAAATGCGCAATAACGCGGCGTTTTTGTGACGCGCGACACGGTCATATGAAAATCAACGTCAAAGTCTTGACGTTATTGAAACTGTACGTTAACACTGCATCCTCATTTCGACAGCGTTCAGTTCCACAGTAACCGCATGGATGGCGAGCACGCTGTAGGTATCTGCCAGCCATTGCGCACAACGCAGTAAATCAAGCGAAAAACGCCCCCAGGGGACGTTGGACCACGCGGTCCGGCGTTGGCGTCGCTTTGCCTAAAACCAGCCTAATCAGGAGCCGCATCGATGAATCGGATTTATCGCAAGGTCTGGAACAAAGCACTGGGGCAGATGGTCGTCGCCTCGGAATTGGCCAGCAGCCAGTCCTCGGGTGTCGTCATCGATCAACGCCGAACCTCTGGCGGACGCAACACCGCACTGCTCTCGGCCGCCATCGCGTTGACGCTCGGATTGGGCACGGCAGGCGCCACGCTGACAGCGCACGCGCAGTCGGTGGAAGTGGGTGGGAATGCGAACTGCCTGGTGCTCAACAGCGGCATCGTCGACAGCTGCGTGGTCGATGGCAACGCCACGGCATCGGGCACGAATGCGGTCGCGATCGGCAGCAACAGCACCGCCTCCGGGGCGAACAGCGTGGCGCTCGGCGCCGGCTCGAAGACCAACCGTGCCAACACGGTTTCGGTGGGTGACGCAGGCAAGGAACGGCAGGTCACCAACGTGGCCGCAGGGACCACGGCAACGGATGCGGTGAACAAGGCGCAGCTGGACAAGGTTGCGGTCGCTGCCGAAGGCGCGACCCGCTATTTCAAGGCCGATGGTGACGGCAACGACAGCGACGCGGCGAAGATCGATGGCGAGGGTGCACTGGCCGCTGGGGCCAGTGCCAACGCCGATGGCGACGGCGCAACGGCACTGGGCCGCGGCAGCCAGGCCATCGGCAATGCGACCACCGCAGTGGGCGGCGAGGCCTTGGCCGTCGGCCTCGGGGCGAGTTCGTTCGGGCAGGGCAGCATGGCTTTCGGTGATGCCAGCATCGCGCTCGGCCAGAGCGCCGCAGCGTTTGGTCTGGGTGATGTCGCCCTAGGTGCATCGGCGGTGGCCGCCAGCGAGAACGGCGCAGCAACGGCGATCGGTGGTCTGGCCGAAGCCAGCGCCGACGGTGCGACCGCGATCGGTGGCGGTGCACTGGCCATCGGGCCGGGCAGCACCTCGCTCGGCCGCGGTGCGGCCAGCGCAGGCGAAGCCTCGGTGGCGGTGGGTGCGTTCAGCGTCGCGGTCGCGGATTTCAGCGCGACGCTCGGCGCGAATTCGGCGGCGGTTGCGGTGGGTAGCGTGGCACTCGGTGCCGGCTCGTACGCCGATCGGGTCGACACGGTGTCGGTCGGCAATGCGGAAAATGGCCTGCGTCGCCAGATCACCAACCTTGCCGATGGCACCGAAGACAGCGATGCGGTGAACAAGGCACAGCTCGATGAGGTCGGTGCGGTCGCCGCCAACACGAACAAGTACTTCCAGGCCACCGGCAGCAGCGACAGCGATGCCGGTGCGCTTGCGGCAGGCGACAACGCGACCGCGATCGGTGAAGCATCCAACGCGCTGGCCGACGGCGCGACCGCGCTCGGCAGCGGCGCCACGGTCACTGCGCAGAACGCGACGGCCGTCGGCTACAACGCCAGCGCCACCGGTCAGAACAGTGCAGCCTTCGGCACCAACGCGCAGGCCAATGGCCCGGGCAGCGTGGCCGTGGGTGGGGCGGCGGTGGATGCCGACGGCAACCCGCTGATCACCAATGGCGGGGTGCCGGTCGATACCGGCGCAACCAGCGCTGGCGTGGGCGGCACCGCAGTCGGCGCGAGTGCGGAAGCCGCAGGCTTCGCATCGTCCTCGTATGGTGTGGGCGCTTACGCCGCCGGTGCACAGGCCTCGGCGTTCGGCGCGGTGGCCAATGCCACCGGCGACTATTCCACGGCGGTCGGTACGCAGAGCGTGGCGACCGGCAACAGCAGTACCGCCATCGGGGGGCCGGCGGATCTGCTGCCGGGCCTGGGCTTCTTCGTGCAGACCCAGGCCAGTGGCGAAGCCGCCACCGCGGTGGGGGCCGGTGCGATCGCCAGCGGCGATTACGCCGTGGCCAACGGTACGTTGAGCGAAGCCTCGGGCACCGAAGCGACGGCCGTGGGCTACTTTGCCTACGCTCCGGGCGAGGGCGCCACCGCACTCGGCGCAGAGACCTGGGCCAGCGGTGAACTGAGCACGGCGGTGGGCTTCTACAGCACTGCGCGCGGCGCGAACAGCGTCGCCCTCGGCGCCAACTCCACCGCCACCCGGGACAACACGGTCTCGGTAGGTGACGTCGGCAACGAACGTCAGATCACCAGCGTCGCGGCCGGTACCGAAGCCACGGATGCGGTCAACAAGGCGCAGCTTGATGCGGTTGCGACCTCGGCCTCGGCAACCTCGGCGCAGTTCAAGGCGAACGGTGCGGCCAGCGGTGCGGTCGGTGCCTTCGCCGATGGCGAGGATGCGCTGGCGGCCGGTGAAGCCAGCAATGCGCTGGGGGCCGGGGCAACGGCGGTCGGCGGTGGTGCGACCGCGGTCGGCGATGACACAGTCGCGCTGGGCCGCAACAGCAGCGCCACCGGCAACGGCAGCGTGGCCATTGGTGGCCTGGGCCAGGCGTATGACGAGTACAACCAGCCGCTGGTGGATGACCAGGGCAATGCGATCCTGATCGGTGCCACCGCGGCGCCGGACAGCGTGGCGGTCGGTGCCGGTGCACAGGCTACCGGCACCACCAGCAATGCGTTCGGCAGCGGCGCACAGGCCACTGGCAGCAACAGCCTGGCCAGTGGCTACAAGGCACGCGCCACCGGCGATTACAGTGTGGCGCAGGGCGACAACGCCTTCGCCAGCGGTGAAGAAACCACGGCAACCGGCGCGTACGCGTGGGCCACTGCCGATGGCGCCACCGCCTTCGGTTCCAGTGCGTGGGCCACCGAAGCCAACGCCACGGCAGTGGGTCAGTCGGCGTGGGCCAGCGGTACCGGGTCCACCTCGATCGGCTACAACAGCTGGGCACGCGGCAGCAGTTCCACCGCGCTTGGCCGCGGTGCCTTCGGCTACGGCGACAACAGCGTCGCCGTCGGCTTCCAAGCCTTGGGCAACAGCATCAACAGCATCGCCATCGGCACCAATGTGGTCGCCGGCGGGGAAAGCGCGATCGGTATCGGTGCGGGCAGCAATGCCAGCGCATCCAATACCGTGGCGCTCGGCGCGGGTTCGGTCGCCGACCGTGCCTACACCGTCTCGGTTGGCAACGATGGCCGGCAGCGCCAGATCACCCAGGTTGCCGCCGGTACCGAGGGCAGCGATGCCGTCAATCTGGATCAGCTGACCGCCGCGACGGACCGGTTCCAGGCCAGCGGTGACGGTGTTGCCGTCGCAGGTGGCGAGGAGAGTGTGGCCGCCGGTGCAAACGCGGCGACCGATGGCGACTACGCCACCGCGGTCGGTTCGAGCAGCTTCGCAGCCGGCACCGGTGCATCGGCGATCGGCAGCGGCGCCTTCGCCTTGGCCTACAACGCCAGTGCCGTCGGCTTCAACGCCGTCGCCAGCGCTGCCAATGCAAGCGCAACGGGCGCCAACGCACAGGCGACCGCCGAGTACGCGACGGCGACTGGTGCAGAGAGTCTGGCTTCCGGCGAGCAGAGCACCGCGACGGGTGCGGCCAGCGTCGCCTCCGGCGCCGGCAGCCTGGCCGGTGGTGCACTGTCCGACGCGGCCGGTGAGGAGTCGGTGGCCCTGGGCTACTTCAGCAGCGCCAGCGGTGAGGGTGCGACGGCCGTCGGCGCGGAAAGCGTGGTCAGCGGCACTCTCTCCGCGGGGTACGGGTTCGCTTCCGAAGCGACCGCCAATTACACCACCGCGATCGGCGGTTACGCGGTGGCCTCCGCCTTCAACGCGACCGCGCTCGGCAGTTTCGCCCAGGCGACCGGCTCCAACAGCGTCGCGCTCGGCGGCGATGCCGAAGCCTCCGGCGCGTACAGCACCGCGACCGGCCAGGGCAGCCTGGCCAGCGGCACCAACAGCGTGGCCGTCGGTGGCGCGCTGTTCGGCTTGCTGCCCACCGAAGCCTCAGGCAATTACTCCACGGCCGTCGGTGGTGGGGCGTGGTCGTCGGGCGTGAACAGCACCGCACTCGGCAACGCAGCGACTTCCAGTGGCGCCAACAGCGTGGCGCTGGGTGCCGACTCGATCGCTGACCGCGACGACAGCGTCTCGGTGGGCAGTGCCGATGCGCAGCGCCAGATCACCAACGTCGCTGCCGGTACGGACGGCACCGATGCGGTGAACGTGAATCAGTTGAATGCAGTAGCCGATGCGGCCGCGACGACCAGCAAGTATTTCCAGGCCAGTGGCAGCGCCGACAGCGATGCCGGTGCCTATGTGGAAGGTGACAACGCGCTGGCCGCCGGTGAGGCCGCCAACGCCATCGGCAACGGTGCCACCGCGCTTGGCAGTGGCAGCACCGTGATCGCCAACGAAGCCACGGCACTGGGCTTCAATGCCACGGTCACCGCAGACCACGCCGTGGCGATCGGCAGCAATGCCAACAGCAGCGCCGCTGGCGCGGTGGCGATCGGCGATCTGAGTGCGGCGTCCGGTGCGGCGTCGGTCGCCATCGGCGGCGGCTCGCTGTCGCAGGGCTTTGGTGCCGTCGCGGTCGGTGCTGGCGCCGAGGCCAGCGGTCTGGCCGCCACGGCGGTGGGGTATGGCGCCTGGGCGCTGGGGCGCGAGTCCACCGCGATCGGCAACTTCGCCACGGCGGACGGCTGGCAGGCCAGTGCGTTCGGTGCCAACGCCAACGCGGGCTTCTTCGGTACCGCACTGGGCAGCAATACGCAGGCCGCCGATGTTGCCACCGCCGTGGGTCAGGGCACGCGTGCGGATACCGCTGGCGCCGCCTTTGGCGTGCAGGCCAACGCCGGGTTGTACGGCGTGGCCGTGGGCAACAACGCCGCCACCGCCGAGGATGGCGTGGCCGTGGGCTTCAATGCGCTGGCCGGTGCGGATGCCGGCAGCGCGACCCAGGGCATCCAGACCACTGCCATCGGCAGTGAAGCCTGGGCGACCGAAGATGGTGCCACCGTGGTGGGCTACAACAGCTACGCGCAGGCGGTGAATTCCACCGTGGTCGGCAGCAACACCTGGACCACCAAGGACGCCGACAACAGCGTCGCGCTCGGCGCCGGTTCGCTGGCCGATCGTGCCAATGCGGTGTCGGTGGGCGCCGCACAGGCCTGGACCGATGCGGCGGGCGTGGTGCATCAGGCCATCGACCGGCAGATCACCAACGTCGGTGCCGGTACTGACGACACCGATGCGGTCAACGTCGCGCAGCTGAAGGAGGTGGCGGCCACCGCCGAGGCCACCAGCAAGTACTTCCAGGCCAGCGGCAGCGCAGACAGCGATGCCGGTGCGTATGTGGAAGGCGACAACGCGCTGGCTGCCGGTGAGGCCGCCAACGCCATCGGCGACGGCGCCAGCGCGCTCGGCAGTGGCGCCACCGCCATCGCCGACAATGCCACCGCGGTCGGCTTCAACGCGTTGGCAAGCGCCGAAGGTGCCGCAGCACTGGGCAGCGACGCGCAGGCCACCGGCGAAGACAGCGTCGCCATCGGTAACGGCGCCAGCGCCAGCGATATCGGCGCCACTGCCACGGGTGCAGGCGCGCAGGCCGCGGGCGCCTACGCCACGGCCACCGGCAGCCAGGCCACCGCAGAGGGCCAGCAGGCGACCGCCAATGGCTTCCGCGCCAGCGCGTCCGAAGCCGGTGCCTCGGCCTTCGGCAGCTACAGCGAAGCAACCGGCCAGCTCTCGTCGGCGCTGGGCTATGGTGCGGTGGCCTCCAATGCCTACGCCGTAGCGGTCGGTGCGGCCTCGACTGCGTCCGGTTCGGGTGCGGTGGCGGTCGGCGAGTACTCCGAAGCCACCGGCGATGAGAGCGTGGCGATCGGTGGCACGACCTTCTTCGGTTTGCTGCCGTCGCGCGCCTCGGGTACGGGGGCATCGGCCTTCGGTGCAGGCGCCTGGGCGACCGATGACTACGCCACCGCGATCGGCTGGAACTCGTGGGCCGATGCAGGCAGTGCCACCGCGTTGGGCGCCAGCGCCAGCGCAGAAGGCGTGAACAGCGTGGCACTGGGTGCCGGGTCCGTCGCCGACCGTGACAATTCCGTCTCCGTCGGCACGGCCACCGCACAACGCCAGATCACCAACGTCGCCGCGGGTACGGAAGGCACCGACGCGGTCAATGTCGATCAGCTCACTGCAGTCGCCGATGTCGCCGAAACCACCAGCCGCTTCTTCCAGGCGTCGGGCAGCGGTAACGGCGACGACGTCGGCAGCTATGTCGACGGTGCGTATGCCACCGCCGCGGGTGAGGCCGCCAACGCGTTCGGCACCGGGGCCTCGGCCTATGGCAGCGGTTCGCTTGCCTCCGGTCGCAATGCCTCGGCATCGGGCTTCAACGCTTCGGCCACGGCGGATTCGGCCACCGCGATCGGCGGGGCGCTGTACTACGAGGATGAGAACGGCAACGTGCTGCTCGACCAGGCCACCAGCGCCAGTGGTGTGGGTGCGACGGCACTGGGCGCCGGCGCACAGGCCGAGGGCAGCTTCAGCACCGCCACCGGCGCCGGCGCGACTGCCGCAGGATTGCAGTCCTCGGCCTTCGGCTACAGCGCCGAGGCTGGCAGTGACTACAGCACCGCCGTCGGTACCTTCAGCGCGGCCAGTGGCGTCCGCACCACGGCGCTGGGCTACGGGGCCGAGGCCAGTGGTGATTACGCCTCCGCACTGGGCTGGGGCAGTGCCGCGTCGGGCAGCTACGCCAATGCGATCGGCTACGCATCTCAGGCCAGTGGCGACAACAGCGTCGCGGCCGGTTCCAACGCCTGGGCCACCGCCGCACGCACCACCGCGGTAGGGCAGTTGGCGTGGGCAACCTCGCAGGGCGCGACGGCCATCGGCCAGGACAGCTACGCCTACAGCGGCCTGAACGCCACGGCGGTCGGTACCAGTTCGTCGGCCAGTGGCGCAGGCAGCGTTGCGCTCGGCGCCGGTGCCCGCACCAGCGAGGCCAATGTGGTCTCGGTCGGCGGCGGCAACGGCACCACCGCCCCGGCCACGCGCCGCATCACCAATGTCGGTGACGCGGTCAATGGCAGTGACGCGGTGACCAAGTCGCAGCTCGATTCGGTCGCTGCCACTGCCGATGCGGTGGGCAAGCACTTCCAGGCCAGCGGCAGCGGTGTCGCCACGGCCAGCGGCAGTGACGCACTTGCCGCCGGCTCCGGTGCCACCGCCAGTGCGACACGCAGCAGTGCGCTGGGGACCGCGGCCGTCGCCTCGGCGACCGGGGCCACGGCGGTCGGTGCCGATGCCTCGGCACGCGGTGCCAACAGCACCGTGCTGGGCCGCCAGGCATCGACCAATGCGACCAACGGTGTGGCGATCGGCAACGGTGCGTTCGCCAGCAACGGGGCCAACAGCATCGCGATCGGTTCGGCGGCAGGTGTCTCCGGTGCCAACGCGGTGGCGCTGGGTGCCGGTTCGCGCGCGGTGGAAGCCAATGTGGTGTCGGTCGGTGGCGGCAACGGCACGGACGGCCCGGCCACGCGCCGCATCGTCAATGTCGGTGCCGGTCGCATCGCCGCGGGCAGCACGGATGCCGTAACCGGCGGCCAGCTCAACACCACCAACCAGCGGGTCGGCGCGGTGGAAACCCAGGTGGGCGACATCGACACCCGCATCGGCTCGGTCGAGAACGTCACCGCCAATGCGCTGACCTATGACGACAGCAGTCGCGACACGCTGACCCTGTCGGGTCTGCAGGGCACCACGCTGGACAACGTCGGCAGCGGCTCGATCGCGTCCGGCAGCCGCCAGGCCATCAACGGTGGGCAGTTGTTCCAATCGCTCACCGATGTCGCCACCTTCCTCGGTGGCGGTGCCAGCGTCGGCATGCAGGGCGTATTCGTTGCGCCGAACTATGTGATCCAGGGCGCGACGTACAGCAACGTGGGCGATGCACTGGGCGCGCTCGACCGCAAGGTCAGCGACCTCGATCAGCGCGTGGCCGGTGGCAGCAGTGGCGGTGCACGGGCACGCACCGCCGCGCTGGCAACCGCCAGCGTTGCACCGGACGCCAGCGTCATGAGCGCCACCAGCGACGACGCCATCGCCTCGGTGCAGGGCACGCCCACCGCCGCCAGCGTGGGCGGCAGCCAGCCGCTCAGCGCACCAGCCGCCGCACCGGCTGCCGTCAACGCGGTGGTGATGGGCGACGGTGCAGTGGCCAGCGGGGCCTCGGCCACGGCCATCGGCCAGGGCGCGACCGCCTCGGCCGCCAACTCGGTGGCACTGGGCCAGGGCTCGGTCGCCGATCGGGCCGATACGGTCTCGGTCGGCAGCGTCGGCAACGAGCGCCAGGTCGCCAACGTGGCGGCCGGCACCCAGGCCACCGATGCGGTCAACAAGGGCCAGCTGGACGGCGGCATCGCGACCGCCAACAGCTACACCGACCAGCGCTTCACCTCGATGGCCGACAGCTTCGACATCTACAAGGGCGAGATCGATCAGCGCCTGCGTCACCAGGACCGTCGCATTGATCGCCAGGGGGCGATGAGCGCGGCGATGCTCAACATGGCCACCAGCGCCGCCGGTGTGCGTACCCAGAACCGCGTCGGTGTCGGCGTCGGCTTCCAGGGCGGCGAATCGGCGCTCTCGCTGGGCTACCAGCGCGCGCTCAGTGATCGCGCCACGGTGACCCTGGGCGGTGCCTTCAGCAGTGATGACAGCTCGGTCGGCGTGGGCGCCGGCTTTGGCTGGTAAGCCGTTCCAACGCGGGGCCGTGCGCGGCCCCGCTGCAACGCAATGCAAGGCCTGAGGGGGCGGGTCACGGGAACCCTGGCCAGGGCCGGCCAGGGAGCTCGCATGGAGTGTTGGCCTGAACAGTCGTTTGATCCATGACCTTGAAGAGGACGTCAACGTGACCAGTAAGCAGAACCTTCGCATCAATGTGCTGGCAGCCGCCGTGCTGTCGTTGTCCGCAGGCGCCAGCGCCTATGCAGCGGGCCTGCCGGCCAAGGAGCCGGTGCGCCAGCCGGCTGCCGCCCAGGGCGCAGAGCGCATCATCGTCAAGTACCGCGCCGGCACCGCTGCGGCCACGGATCGTTCGGCCAAGCTGACGGCCGTGCAGTCGGCGGTCGCCCGCGCCAGTGTCGGTAGCTCCGCCGCCGGCCGTGCCAGTGCCGTGAACCCGCAGATCGTGCGCAAGCTCGGTGTCGGGGCCGATCTGATCCGCCTGCAGGGCCGCTTGAGCCCGGCCGAACTGCAGAAGGTGCTGGCCGAGATCAAGGCCGATCCCTCGGTGCAGTACGCCGAAGTGGACGTGAAGCTGCAGCGCACCGATGTGCGCCCGCGCGACGCGACCCCGCAGCTCGTGCCGAACGATCCGTACTACGCGCAGTACCAGTGGCATCTGAACAGCGCCACCGGCGGCATCAATGCGCCGGCGGCGTGGGACATCGCCCAGGGCGAAGGCGTGGTGGTGGCGGTGCTCGATACCGGCATCCTGCCGCAGCATCCGGACTTCTCCGGCAATCTGCTGGCCGGTTACGACTTCATCAGCGATGCGGAAACCTCGCGCCGTCCGACCGACGAGCGCGTGCCGGGTGCGCTGGATTACGGCGATTGGGTCGAGAACGACAACGAGTGCTATGCCGGCTCGCTGGCCGATGACAGCTCCTGGCACGGCACCCACGTCGCAGGCACGATCGCCGAGTCCACCAACAACGGTGTGGGCATGGCTGGCGTTGCGTACAAGGCGCGCGTGCTGCCGGTCCGCGTCCTGGGCAAGTGCGGTGGCTACCTGTCCGACATCGCCGATGCGATCACCTGGGCCTCCGGTGGCACGGTGGCCGGCATCCCGGCCAACGCCAATCCGGCCGAAGTCATCAACATGAGCCTGGGCGGCGGCGGCGCGTGTGATGCGCTGTACCAGGATGCGATCAATGGTGCCGTGTCGCGCGGCACCACCGTGGTGGTCGCCGCCGGCAACTCGGCTTCCAACGCGTCCAATTTCCGGCCGGCCAGCTGCGCCAACGTGGTGGCGGTCGGCGCCACCCGCATCACCGGTGGGATCGCCTACTACTCCAACTTCGGCACCGTGGTGGACCTGTCCGGCCCGGGCGGCGGTGGCAGCGTGGACGGCAATCCGGGCGGCTACGTGTGGCAGTCCGGTTACAACGGCCTGACCACGCCGACCTCCGGCGCCTACAGCTACATGGGCATGGCCGGCACCTCGATGGCCTCCCCGCATGTCGCGGCGGTGGCAGCGCTGGTGCAGGGCGCGGTCGCGGCGGCCGGCAAGGATCCACTCACCCCGGCAGCGCTGGAAGCCCTGCTCAAGCAGACCGCACGGGCCTTCCCGGTCACCATCCCCACCGCCACCCCGATCGGCACCGGCATCGTCGATGCCAAGGCCGCCCTGGACAAGGCGCTGGAAGAAGAGTGCACCGAGAACTGCGGCCCGGTGGCCACGCCGCTGACCAACAAAGTGGCCGTGGGCGGCCTGAGCGGCGCCGGTGGCAGCGAAGTGCTGTACAGCTTCGAGGCGCAGGCCGGCAAGGTGTTGAGCCTGCTCACCTACGGTGGCAGCGGCAATGTGTCGGTGTATGTGAGCCAAGGCAAGGAGCCGACCGCGACGGCGTTCGATGCCAAGTCCACGCGTCCGGGCAATAGTGAAACGGTGCGCTTCACTGCACCGGTGGCCGGCACGTATTACATCAAGGTGGTCGGTGAGTCCGCGTTCAGCGGTGTGAGCATCCTCGCCAACCAGTAAGACAGGTAAAAGCCCAACGGGAGTCCGTCATGTGACGGGCTCCCGTTTTTACATCTGGACCGCGTGCAATCCCGCGTACGATCGCGGTGAACTGCTAAAGTCGCAGCGGTTGCCAGGAGAATGTTCTTGAACGCGGTTGCCCAGGATCCCACTGCAGAAGCCACCGCAGAATCTCGCATCGTCGGGGTATTGCTGGAGAAAGGTCGGCTCAAGGACAGCGACCTGGCCCGCGCGCGTCCGCTGCACCGTGAGTCCGGCGGCAGCCTGCTCGGTCTGCTGGTGCGGCTGGGGCTGGTCTCCGAACGCGACCATGCACAGACCTGTGCCGAGGTGCTCGGCCTGCCTTTGCTCGATGCCAAGGCCGTGCCGGAGGCGCCGCCCGAAACGCTGCTCGATGGCTTGCCGCTGACGCTGCGTTTCCTCAAACAATTCCATGTCTGTCCGCTGGTACTCCAGGACGGCGTGCTCGATCTGTGGCTGTCCGATCCACAGGACCCGTATGCGGCCGATGCGGTGCAGTTGGCGATGGGCCTGCCGGTGCGGCGGCACGTGGGCCTGCGCTCGGAGATCGACGATCTGATCGAGCGCTGGTTCGGCCAGGGCCGCAGCGCGATGGGCGCGATCATCGAGACCGCCGACGGGGAGGGCGCTGCGGTCGACGACATCGAACACCTGCGCGATCTGGCCTCCGAAGCGCCGGTGATCCGGCTGGTCAACCTCGTCATCCAGCGGGCGGTGGAACTGCGCGCCTCGGATATCCATATCGAACCGTTCGAGAATCGCCTGAAAGTGCGTTACCGCGTGGATGGCGTGCTGATCGAAGGGGAAAGCCCGCCGGTCAATCTTACCGCCGCGGTGATCAGCCGCATCAAGATCATGGCGCGGCTCAACATCGCCGAACGCCGCCTGCCGCAGGACGGCCGCATCATGCTGCGCGTGCAGGGCAAGGAGCTGGACCTGCGCGTGAGCACGGTGCCCACCGCGCATGGCGAAAGCGTAGTGATGCGTCTGCTCGACCGCGACACGGTGGTGTTCGATTTCCATCGGCTGGGTTTCACCGAGGCGTTCCTGCCGCAGTTCCGCAAGGTGCTCGAGCAGCCGCACGGCATCCTGCTGGTGACCGGCCCCACCGGCTCGGGCAAGACCACCACGCTATACACCGCGCTGAGCCAGCTCAACACCGCCGACGTGAAGATCATCACTGTCGAAGACCCGGTCGAGTACCAGATCGAAGGCATCAACCAGATCCAGGCCAAACCGCAGATCGGGCTGGATTTCGCCAATGCGCTGCGCAGCATCGTGCGCCAGGATCCGGACATCATCATGATCGGCGAAATGCGCGATCTGGAAACCGCGCGCATCGCGATCCAGTCCGCGCTCACCGGCCACCTGGTGCTCTCCACGCTGCACACCAACAACGCCGCCGGTGGCATCACCCGCCTGCTGGACATGGGCGTGGAAGATTATCTGCTGACCTCCACCATCAACGGCATCCTCGCCCAGCGCCTGGTGCGCCGGCTGGAGCCGCAGCATGCGCAGCGCTACCGTGCCTCGCCGGAAGAGATCGACAAGTTCGGCCTGCGCCGGCTGCAGCCGGAGGGGGAGATTTTCCTCTACCGCGCACAGCCCTCGGCGATAGCGCCCACCGGGTATCTCGGCCGCACCACCATCGTCGAGTTCCTGGTGATGAACGATGCGCTGCGCAGCGCGGTGATGCGTCGCGCCGGGATGGGCGAGATCGAACAGATCGCGCGCGCGGCCGGCATGCGCACCATGTATGAGGATGGCCTGTCCAAAGCCCTGCAGGGCCACACCACGCTGGAAGAAGTCCTGCGCGTGACGGAGGAATCCTGATGCGCGCCTGCGGCCGGCACCCGGTGAGCGGCTGAGCATGGCCCAGTACCGCTACAAGGCGCTCAACGCGCATGGCGAACTGTTCGATGGCCAGATGGAAGCGGCCAGCGAAGCCGAGGTTGCCGCGCGCCTGCAGGACCAGGGCCACATGCCGATGGAGGCGCGCCTGGCCAGCGAGGGTGTCGCGGGGGCGTCGTCCTGGGCGGCGCTGCTGCGCCGCAAACCGTTCGACGGCGGTGGGCTGGTGCAGTTCACCCAGCAACTGGCCACGCTGCTCGGCGCGGGGCAGCCGCTGGACCGCGCGCTCAGCATCCTGCTGGAACTGCCCGAGGACGAGCGCACGCGCCGGGTGGTCACCGACATCCGCGACATCGTGCGCGGCGGTGCGCCGCTCTCCACCGCGCTGGAACGCCAGCACGGGCTGTTCTCGCGGCTGTACATCAACATGGTGCGCGCCGGTGAGGCCGGTGGCAGCCTGCATGACACCCTGCAGCGGCTGGCGGATTACCTCGAGCGCAGTGCTGAACTGAAAGGCCGCGTCATCAATGCGCTGATCTACCCGGCGATCCTGCTGGCGGTGGTCGGCGGTGCGCTGCTGTTCCTGCTGGGCTACGTGGTGCCCCAGTTCGCGCTGATGTACGAAAGCCTGGATGTCGCGTTGCCGTGGTTCACCCAGTGGGTGCTCACTGCCGGCCTGGTCGTGCGCGAAGGCTGGATCATCATGATCGTGGTGCCTGCGGTGATCGCGCTGGTGGTGGAGCGGCGGCTGCGGCAACCGGCCACGCGCCTGGCCATGGACGGCTGGCTGCTGCAACGCAACGGCATCGGCCCGCTGCTGGCCAAGCTGGAAACCGCGCGCCTGGCCCGTACCCTGGGCACGTTGCTGCGCAACGGCGTGCCGCTGCTGTCCGGCCTGGGCATCGCGCGCAACGTGCTGAGCAACCGCGCGCTGGCCGCCGATGTCGATGCCGCCAGTGACGAGGTCAAGAACGGCAACGGCCTGTCGGCGTCGCTGTCGCGTGGCAAGCGTTTCCCGCGCCTGGCGCTGCAGATGATCCAGGTCGGCGAGGAATCCGGCGCGCTGGATACGATGCTGCTCAAGACCGCCGATACGTTCGAACAGGAAAGCGCGCGCGCGATCGACCGGCTGCTGTCGGCGCTGGTGCCGGTGATCACCCTGGTGCTGGCCTCGGTGGTCGGCCTGGTGATCGTGGCCGTGCTGGTGCCGTTGTACGACCTGACCAATGCCATCGGCTGACCGGCCGCTGGTGAATACCCCAACGATTCGATGCAAGGAGCCTGCCATATGCAACGCCGTCGCCTGACCCGCTTTTCTTCCGCGCGCCACCAGTCCGGCATGAGCCTGTTGGAAATCATCATCGTGATCGTGTTGATCGGGGCGGTGCTGACCCTGGTCGGCAGCCGCGTGCTCGGCGGTGCCGATCGTGGCAAGGCCAACATCGCCAAGGCGCAGGTGCAGACCATGGCCGGCAAGATCGACAACTACCAGCTCGATACCGGCAAGCTGCCGGCCAAACTGGATGATCTGGTCACCCAGCCCGGCGGCAGCGCGGGTTGGCTCGGCCCGTACGCCAAGCCGGCCGACCTCAATGACCCATGGGGTCATGCACTGGAGTACCGCGTGCCGGGCGAGGGCCAGCCATACGACCTGATCAGCCTGGGCAAGGACGGCAAGGTGGGTGGCAGCAGTTACGACGCGGACATCCGGTACGAGTAATCGGCATTGGGAGCGCCGTGGCCCGTGCTGAGAAGACCGCCGCATCGCGTGCCTGCGGGCACTCATGCGCGCGGTCTGTCGCTGCTGGAGATGCTGCTGGTGGTCGCCCTGATCGCGATCATGGGCGTGGTCACCGCCACCGCGATGAACGGTGGCATCGATGGCCTGCGGCTGCGCAATGCCGGCAAGGAGATCGCCACACAGCTGCGCTACACCCGCACGCAGGCCATCGCTACCGGCCAGACGCAGCGCTTCGTGATCGACCCACGTGCGCGGACGTGGCAGGCGGCCAATGGTCGTCACGGCCAGATTCCCGCCGCGCTGGACGTCCGCTTCCGCGGGGCGAGCCAGCTCAGCACCGCGCCGGGGCAGGGCAGCATCGCCTTCTTGGCCGACGGCGCGGCCAGTGGCGGCAGCATCGACCTCAGCACGCGCGGCGCGGTGTGGGAGATCCACGTCGGCTGGATCACCGGCGAAGTCCGTGCCGGCCCGCGCCGGGAGCGCGGATGAAGCGTCAGCGCGGCTATTCACTGCTGGAGGTGATCATCGCCTTTGCGCTGCTGGCGTTGGCGTTGACCCTGCTGCTGGGCAGCCTGTCCGGTGCGGCCCGTCAGGTCGGTCAGGCCGACGTGCGCAGCCGGGCCACGCTGTATGCGCAGTCGCTGCTGGCCAGCACGGGCGTGGAGACGCCGCTTCAGGAAGGCAGCACGCAGGGCGAGTGGGAGCAGGGCAGGTACCGCTGGCGATTGCAGGTGGAACCGTACGCGGAGCCGCGCACGACCACCGCGCCGGTGACCACCGATGTCGGCGGCCCGACCCTGGCGCAGATCACCCTGCAGGTGCGCTGGGGCGAAGGCAACGGCGAGCAGTTGCAATGGCGCAGCCTGCGCTTGTTGCCGCCGGTACCGGGCGCACCGCGATGACGCTGCGCGCGCGCCGCGCCCGCGGCTTCACCCTTATCGAAATCCTGCTGGCGACCGCGCTGCTGGTCGGCGGCCTGGCGCTGGCCTTCGCCACCGTGCGCTCGGCCATGGCAATCAGCCAGCGCGGCGAGCGCATGGCCGCCCAGAACGAGCGCATGCGCGCGGTCGAAGGCTTTCTGCGGCGTCGCCTGTCCACCGCGCTGGTCATCGCGACCTCGCCCCCGGATCCCACCCGTGACCCGGTGTACTTCATTGGCGAGCCGCAGCGGATGCTGTTCGTCTCCGATCTGCCCGGCTACCTCGGCCGGGGCGGGCCGTATGCGCATGAGCTGCAGGTCCGTCGTGCGGGTGGGCAGGAACAGCTGGAGATCGGGCTGACCCTGCTGCAGAACGGCGAGGCGATCGAAGAAGACCCGCCGCGCCCGCCGGAGATGCTGGCCGATCAATTGCGCGAGGTGCGCTTCCGCTATCGCGGCACCGATCCACGCACCGGCCAGCTCACGCCGTGGCTGGACCGCTGGGACGATACCCGGCGGCTGCCGCTGCTGGTGTCGATCGAGATCGCACCGCTGCAGGGGCCGGCGTGGCCACCGATGATCGCAGCGCTCCCGCCGCCGCGCGGGGATCGCCGATGAGGCCGGCGCGCGGTGCCGCGCTGGTGCTGGTGCTGTGGTTGATCGCGCTGCTCACGGCGGTGATCGGCGCATTCGCGCTGAGCGCGCGCGTGGAGCACATGCAGCAGCGCGTGATCGGCGACGACGCCATCGGCCAGGAGTACGCGCGCGCGGGGCTCGAATATGCCCTGCATCGTCTGCAGCCCCGCGCCAGTCAGCCGGCGTGGGTGGCTGACGGTCGCCGCTACCGCTGGACCTTCGACGACCGCCGGATCGACCTGGCGATCCTCGATGAGAACGGCAAGGTGAACCTGAATCTGGCCGATGCCAGCTTCCTCGCTGCTTTCCTGCGTGCGATGGGAGAGGCGCCGGGGAGGGCCCAGCAGCTGGCCGGCGCCATCGTCGACTGGCGCGATGCCGACAGCCTCAAACAGCCCGGTGGCGGCGCGGAGACGCCGGACTACGTCGCGGCCGGCCTGCCCTATGGCGCACGCAACGCGCGCTTCGAGACCGTGGGCGAGCTGCAGCGCGTGCTGGGGATGGATGCGGACCTGTATGCGCGGGTCGAGCCGATGCTGACCCTGTACAGCCGCCAGGCGCGGCCCGACCCGCGTTTTGCAGCCGGCCCGGTATTGACCGCGCTGGGGCTGGATGCCGAACGCCTGCTGGCCGAGCGGGAACGTGCGGCGACGGCCGATGAGGCCGGATTGCCTGCCGCACCGCTTGCAGGTGGCAGCGGCACCTATAGTATCGAGAGTCGCGCCACGGACGAACGCGGCCGGATATCGGTACTGCGCGCCGTGGTGAGGACGGGGTCGGCAGGCACGCCGGGAACGGCATACACAGTACTTCGCTGGGAACAGGGAATGGCAGCAAGATGACGGCATGGCGTGACAGTCTGGTGCGGGCCCGCGGGCGCTTGTCGCCTGGCGTGGGCAGCAGCCTGCGCTGGTGGCGGCAGTCCTTGCTGGCCTGGCTGCCGGTGCGGTGGCAATGGGCGATGGGCTGGTCGCGCTCGCGGCTGCTGTTGCAGCGCGATGGTGAGGTGCTGCGCCTGCAACGCCAGACGGGCGAGCAGATCGAGGCGATCGCCGAGCTGCCTTGGCCGGTCTCGCCGGCCACCCTGGATACCGTGCTGGATGCGCGCCTGCGCAGCTTGCCGCGGCATTGGTTGCTGCCTGCCGGCAGCGTGTTGCGGCGCCCGCTGCGGCTTCCCGCCGCGGCCGCGGAGCGGCTGCGCGATGTGGTCGGTTTTGAAATTGATCGGCAGACCCCCTTCGATGCCAGCCAGGTCAGCTACGACGTGCGCGAGCTGGGGGCGCTGCCGGATGGCCAGTTGCAGGTGGAGCTGGTGGTGATCCCGCGCGTGCAGCTGGAGCAGTGGGCGCAGCAGGCCGGGCCGTGGGCGCAGGCCGTGGCCGGCATCGATGCGGTGGATGCCACTGGCCAGCCGCTGGATGTCAATCTGCTGCCGGTCGCGCAGCGGCAGCCGTATCGCGACCCGATGGCGCGCTGGAACGGGCTCCTGGCCGTGGGCGCGATCGTGCTGCTTGCGCTGGCCGGCCATCAGCTGATCGACAATCGCCAGGCCGCGGCGGACCAGTTGCGTGAGCAGGTCGATGCCGCCGCGCGTGATGCGCGTCGGGTTGCCGCCGAACGGCAGCAACTGCAGCGTCTGGTCGAAGGCGCCGCGTTCCTGGAGGGCAGGCGTGCCGAGCATGCGAGCACGGTGGAGATCTGGAATGAGCTTACCCGCCTGCTGCCCGATGGCACGTATCTGGAAAAGATGTCGATCGAAGGCAGCACGCTGCAGTTGATCGGGCTCAGCCGCGAAGCCTCGCAACTGGTGCCGCTGCTGCAGGACTCGCCGCTATGGCGCAAGGTCAACCTGACCGGCGTGCTGCAGGCCGATGGGGCGACCAGCGGCCGCGACCGTTTCACGCTGACTGCCGAGCTGCAGCCGCTGCCTGGTGCGACACCGCCTGCCAAGGAGGTTGCCGATGGCAGCACACCCGACGCGCCGTGATCGCTGGCTGGCACTGGGGCTGCTGTTGGCGGTGATCGCCGTGGCCTACCTGCTGCTGGTGCATCCGTGGTTGACCCGCCCGTTGCTGGCGATCAACGCCGACATCACTGCCGTGCAGGAGCGCCAGCAGCGCGTGGAGGCGCAGTTGGCCCAGCGCGGCCAGATCGCCACCCAGCTGGGCGAGGTGCAGGCGGCGCTCGAAGGCCGCCCCGGCTTCCTGCGCGAGGCCACGGCCGAATCGGCCGCTGCCGCGCTTTCCAGCCGCCTGCAGGATGCGGTGGCCTCCGCCAGCCCGGGCAATCGCAGCTGCACGATCAGCAATCGCACGCCACTGCCTGATGCCAGTCGCGAACCGGCCTTCCCGCGCGTGGCCCTGCAGGTGCGCCTGCGGTGCGGCGTGCCGGAGATGGCCGCCGTGCTGCACACGCTGGAGACGGGGACACCGCGCCTGTTCGTGGACAACCTCAATCTGCTGGCGCAGCGCTTCCAGCAATCGCCGAGTGAAACCGGCACCGGCCTGGATGTGTCGTTCGAGCTGGTCGGCTACCTGCGCCCGGGCGCCGCACTGGAGCCCGGTGCGCCTGCGCCGGCACCCCTTCCGCTGCCGGCGGGACAGGACGCTGGGCAGAACGCTGACCCAGGTGCGGCCCTGCCCAGCGATGCGGCCGAACCCGCGCCGGTATCGGACGCTGCGGAGGAGGTTGAGCATGAAGCTTGAGGCAGCCGGCCTGCGCACTTGGTGGCTGGGGGGCATCGCGCTGTGGGCACTGGCGATCTGGATCGCCACGCTGTTCGGGCTGGGCAGCCGTATCGCGCCGGCCACGGATGGCGATATCGGCCCCGCGCCGTTGCCGCAGCTGGCACCGGCCGCGCCGGAGCGCATGACCTCGGCCAGCACCTATGCGCAGATCGGTACGCGGCCGCTGTTCGCCGAAGACCGGCAGCCGCGCCCGTATCTGCTCGGCGGCACCGAGCAGGGCACCGCCAGCAGCGTCTCGTTGACCGGCGTACTGCTCACGCCTGACTTCGCCATGGCAATCCTGACCACCGATCAGCGCCAGTCGCTGCGGTTGCGCTTGAACGGTGAGGCGGTGAACGGCTGGCAGCTGCTGGCGCTGGAACCACGCCGCGCCACGGTCAGCGGGCCGGGTGGCACCCAGACGCTGGAACTGCCGGTGTTCAACGGCCAGGGTGGCGAACCGCCGACGGTACTGGGCAGCCCACAGCTCACCACGGTTCCACCGGCCGGTACCGGGGCCCGCCCGATCAATGGCGCAGCCGCCCCGGTGCCCGCACCACCGCCGGCTGCACCCCCTGCGCCGCAGGCAGGAACGCCCTCGAATGCGGCGGCCCCCGCGCAGAACGCGCAGGGCCCCAGCGAAGACCAGATGAAGGCGATCCGCGAGCGCATCCAGGCGCGCCGCCAGCAATTGCAGCAACAACAGCAACAGCAACAGCAGCAGTCGCAGCAACCGCCCGCGGGCGGCTCCGGCCACAACCCTTAGAGTGACAGCATGACCCTGCGCCTTTTCCCCGTGTCTTTCCTTGTCGCCCTGCTGGTGGGCTGCACCACCGTGCCTGCGCCGGAGGTGCGCCGCGATGCGGTCCTCGACAGCCACCAGGTGGTCGCCGGTGATGGATCCCACGCAGGCGTCGATGCCGAGCCACTGGGAACCAGCAGTGCACCGCAGGCGGTGATCCGCCGCGGCACCGGCACGATGATCAACCGCAGCGCCGCCGCCGCGCCGCAGCCATCGCTGGGCAATGCCTCCACCGGCAATGCGACCTTCAACTTCGAAGGCGAATCGGTGCACGCCGTGGTCAAGGCGATCCTCGGCGACTTCCTCGGCCAGAACTACGTGATCGCGCCGGGCGTGCAGGGCACCGTGACCCTGGCCACGCCCAAGCCGGTGTCCTCGGCGCAGGCCTTGAACCTGCTGGAAATGGTGCTGGGCTGGAACAACGCACGCATGGTCTACAGCGCAGGCCGCTACAACATCGTGGCCGCCGATCAGGCGCTGGCGGGCACCGTGTCACCCAGCACCGCCTCGCCGGCCAATGCGCGTGGCTTCGAAGTGCGCGTGGTGCCGCTGCAGTACATCTCCGCCACCGAGATGAAGAAAGTGCTGGAGCCGTACGCGCGCCCGAACGCGATCGTCAACGTCGACAACGGCCGCAACGTGATCACCCTCGGTGGCACCCGCAGCGAGCTGGAAAACTACCTGCGCACGGTGGAGATTTTCGACGTGGACTGGCTCTCGGGCATGTCCGTGGGCGTGTTCCCGATCCAGTCCGGCAAGGCCGAGCAGGTGGCCGCCGATCTGGAGAAGGTGTTCGGCGAGGAAAGCAAGACTCCCAGCGCCGGCATGTTCCGCTTCCTGCCGCTGGAGAATGCCAACGCGGTACTGGTGATCACCCCGCAGGCGCGCTATCTCGATCAGATCCAGCAATGGCTGGACCGCATCGATACCGCCGGTGGCAGCGCGCGGCTGTTCTCCTACGAGCTGCGTTACGTCAAGGCCAAGGACCTGGCCGAGCGCCTGGCCGAGGCCTTCGCCAACGAGAACGGCCGCAGCGGCCGTGGCAGCAGTTCGCTGGCGCCGGGCGCGTCGCCGATGGACCTCGGCAGCCGCGATGGCAACAGCAACAGCAATTTCTCCAACACCGGCAGCAGCAACGGCGGCAGCCGCGGCGGGTTGGGCGATGGCACGATGAACCTGCCGCAGCGTCAGTCCGGCAACGCCAGCTTCAGCCTGGAAGTGCAGGGCGATACGGTCGGCGTGTCGGCGGTGGAGGAAACCAACACCTTGCTGGTGCGCTCCACCCCGCAGGCCTGGCGCTCGATCCGCGAAGTGATCGAAAAGCTCGACGTGATGCCGATGCAGGTCCACATCGAAGCGCAGGTGGCCGAGGTCGCGCTGACCGGTGACCTCAGCTACGGCGTGAACTGGTTCTTCGAGCAGGCTGTGGCCACCGGCAAGACCGAGAGCGGCATCGACCTGCCCAGCGCGCTTGGCCGTTCGATCTGGGGCAGCATCTCCGGCTCGGTTGGCAGTGATGGGGTCGGCTGGACCTTCCTCGGCAAGAACGCCGCCGCAGTGGTCAGTGCGCTGGACAAGGTCAGCAACCTGCGCCTGCTGCAGACCCCCTCGCTGTTCGTGCGCAACAACGCCGAAGCCACCCTCAACGTGGGCACCCAGATTCCGATCAACTCGGTGTCGGTCAATACCGGCGTGGGCGGCGACAACACTTACAGCCAGGTCCAGTACCTGGATACCGGCGTGATCCTCAAGGTGCGCCCGCGCATCACCCGCGATGGCGTGGTGTTCCTGGACATCGTGCAGGAGGTCAGCTCGGCCGGCGCGATCCCGAGCGGCTGCGACCCGACCCGCACCACCTGCAACCCGCCGATCAATACCCGCAAGATCTCCACCGAAGCGGCGGTGCAGAGCGGTGACACCATCATGCTCGCCGGCCTGATCACCGATTCCGGCGAAGACGGCTCCAGTGGCGTACCGGGCCTGAGCAAGCTGCCGGTGATCGGTGCGCTGTTTGGCCGGAAGACGTTGAAGTCAGAACGCTCCGAAGTGATCGTGCTGCTGACCCCGACCATCGTGCGCAACGCGCAGGAGTCGCGGAACCTGACCGACGAATACAGCAGCCGCTTCCGTGCGATGGAGCCATTCCCCGAGCGCAAGGGCAAGCGCTGAGCGATGCCAGGCCCCTGCTGTCATCGCAGGGGCCGATCTTGTTACGCTGGCCGCGCCCAAGGGAGCCTGCGATGACACAGCGACACGGCGAAGACGGCAGCACGCAGAGGTCGGCATGAGCACGGTCATCCTGCTGCCGATCGGGGTCGACGATGCCGCGCTGGACCGCTGCCTGGCCGCGCTCGATGCCGGCACCGCAGCGGGCACCGCGATCTGGCTGGCCGGCGATGGCCAGGCCGGTCCGCGCGCCCAGGCCGTGATCGAACATTGGCTTGCACAGACGCCGCTGCAGGCCGAGTACACCCGCCGCGCCCGCGCGATCGGCGAAGTCGCCCATCTGGATGAAATGCTCGCAGCGTGTACCGGCGCCGATGTGGTGGTGCTCGCCCCGGATGCGATCCCGGCACCGGGTTGGTTGCAGCAGTTGGAAGCCTGCCTGGCCCGCGATGCCTCGATCGGCTCGACCACGCCGTGGTGCAACGCCGGTGAGACGGCCGCCTGGCCGCGTCTGGGCGAGATCAATCCGCTGCCGGACGATCTGGATCTGGCCCCGCTGGCCCAGGCCTGCGCGGCGATGCCGCCGCTGCATCCCGAGCTGCCCTCGGCGGTGACGCACGCCGTGTTGTTGCGCGGCAACGCCCGGCGCAAGGCCGGCGGGCTGGACATGCACAGCTACGCGTCGTGGAATGCGGCGCTGATCGACCTCAGCCTGCGCATGGCCGGGCTCGGCTGGCGCAACGCCCTGTGCGAGACCGCCTTCGTCGCCCGCGTGGCCGAAGGTGTAACCGGCGAGGGCGACATGGAGGCGTTGGCGTCGCGCTGGCCGGCCTGGCCGCCGCGGCTGGCCGGTTTTCTGATGGCTGATCCACTGCAGCAGGCACGCCACGATCTGCAGCAGCAGCACCGGCAGGCGATAATGCCCAAGGCGCAGGGCGAT
Organism: Stenotrophomonas sp. Steno-Z10-BAI; assembly: GCF_056393115.1. NCBI lineage: Bacteria > Pseudomonadati > Pseudomonadota > Gammaproteobacteria > Lysobacterales > Lysobacteraceae > Stenotrophomonas > Stenotrophomonas sp. Steno-Z10-BAI. The sequence goes on from NZ_JBWJOZ010000003.1 coordinate 184,677, forward strand.
CTGTTCGCGCCGCCTGTCATTGCCGCCCCGGAGTCGCCCGTTTGAGCCCTGCCATCGCCGCCATCATCGTCAGCTACCAGAGCGCCAGTACGCTGGACGCCTGCCTGCTGCGCCTGCGCGAGGCGCGCGACATCGCCGAAATCCGCGTGGTCGACAACGATTCCACCGACGGCACCCTGGAGATCGTGCAGCGCCATGCCAGCGCCGATCCGCGGGTGCGCTTCATCGCCAATCCGGACAATCCCGGCTTTGCCGCCGCCAACAACCAGGGCGTGGCCGACAGCCAGGCACCCTGGCTGGCCTTCATCAACCCGGATCTGATGGTCGGCCCGGAGACCCTGGCCCAACTGCGCGCACGCGCGCTGCCGCTGGGTGACTGTCTGCTGGGGGTCGAGCAGGTGGACGAGGAGGGCCTGCCGGACGCTGCGGTGCGCCGCCGTGATCCGGATTTCGCCGCGATGCTGCGCAACCCCGGGCAGGGCGGCAAGCTGGCGATCCCGGTCGACCGCAGCCAGCCGCTGCAGGTGGTGCCGGCCCTGTCCGGCGCATTGCTGCTGATGCCGCGCGCCCTGTTCGAGCGGATCGGCGGCTGGGATGCGGGCTACCGCCTGCACGCCGAGGACCTGGACCTGTGCCGGCGCGCACGCGAGGCCGGCGCGGTGATCGCGATCGCCAACGACCTGCAGGTCACCCATGTGCGCGGTGTCTCCAGCCGCTCACGGCCGTTCTTCGTGGAATGGCACAAGCACCGCGGGCTGTGGCGGTACTTCCGGAAATTCGAGGCGCCGCAACGTGCCTGGCCGGTGCGCTGCGCGGTGTGGGGCGCGATCTGGGCGCATGCGCTGGCGCAGGTCCCGCGACTGCTCCGCCGCCGGTGAGCATCCGCGCACCCACTTCGGCACCGGGGCGATACGTGCCGTGAACGCATTCCACGCTGAGGGCACTGGCCGTTGGTCGGGCACGGTGGCAGGCGCATAATCTCCAGCATGATCATCCAGTCCCTGCTCGACACCGACCTGTACAAGTTCACCATGATGCAGGCGGTGCTGCATCAGTACCCCGGCGCGCAGGTGCAGTACCGGTTCAAGTGCCGGACCCCGGGCATCGACCTGGCGCAGTTCATCGACCAGATCAACGCCGAGATCGACCACCTGTGCAGCCTGCGCTTCAGCGCCGAAGAGCTGGACTACGTGCGCGGCCTGCGCTTCGTCAAACCGGATTTCGCCGATTTCCTCGGCCTGTTCCACCTGGACCGCAAGTACATCGCGCTGCGCCCCTCGACCACCGTGCCCGGTGAGATCGATCTGGACATCACCGGGCCCTGGCTGCACACCATCCTGTTCGAAGTCCCGCTGCTGGCGATCATCAACGAGGTCTGGTTCCGCAACACCACCGACTCGGATTTCAGCGAGGGCGAGCGCCGCCTGCAGGCCAAGACCGCGCTGCTGCGCGATACCCCCGGCTTCGAGCTGTGCCGGATCGCCGATTACGGCAGCCGCCGCCGTTACTCGCGTGAGTGGCACGGGCGGATGCTGCCGATGCTGCGCGACGCGCTCGGTGCGCAGTTCGTGGGCACCAGCAACGTGCATTTCGCCCGGCTCTACGGCATGACCCCGCACGGCACGATGGCCCATGAGTACCTGCAGGCCTTCCAGGCACTCGGCCCGCGCCTGCGTGACTCGCAGGTGGCCGCGCTGGAATCCTGGGCACGCGAGTACCGCGGCGATCTGGGCATCGCGTTGTCGGACGTGGTCGGGCTGGAGGCCTTCCTGCGCGACTTCGATATGTACTTCTGCAAGCTGTTCGACGGCGTCCGCCACGATTCCGGGGATCCCTTCACCTGGGGCGACCGCATGCTGGCCCACTTTGAAAGCCGCCGGGTGGATCCACGCAGCAAGGTGCTGGTCTTCAGCGACGGGCTGAACATCGAAAAGGTGATGCAGCTGTTCGATTACTTCCGCGGCCGCTGCCAGGTGGCCTTCGGGGTCGGCACGCACCTGACCAACGACCTGGGCCCGACCCCGCTCAACATCGTCATCAAGATGGTCCGCTGCAACGGCCAGCCGGTCGCCAAGCTGAGCGATTCGCCGGGCAAGAGCATGTGTGATGACCCGGGGTATCTGGCGTATCTGCGCCAGGTGTTCGAGTTGCCGGCCGAGGGCTGAGTGCTGCGGCTCGGCGGTCGCCCCGCCGTGGTGTCACACTTTTCGGGAGGGTCGGCCGGGGGCATCCCAGACCTGTGATTGCCCTCACGGCCGCCCGGCGCGTCGGGTATCCCACGTTTCCGTTCAGCCCGGCCGCCGCGGGTGACGCGGCGCGTCAGGAAACGACGCAGCGCGCTTGCTATGCAGGAAAGCCAGATGTGCCACAATATTGTGAGGCGTAGTTCACACTTTTGACCGACATCGATGCCGGTAATTGCCCGTATACCGCCTCTGCATCGTGGTTCGTCTAGGCTTTTCAGATGAATTCATCAGCATTGCTTGATTACTACCGTGCCCATGCGTGCTCTACTCAGTGGCGCGGCTTCCTGCTCGCGCTCTGTGAAGAGTTCGACAGCGCGTTGCCCGATGCCGAACTGGCCCGGCTGATGGCGCGTATCGGTGAGCGCTTCGGCCGTGACCACGCACTGCCGGCGGTCGCCACGCTGGACGAACTGCAGCATGCGGCCAACGCCGTGTGGTCGTCGACGGAGTGGGGACAGGTCGTGTTCGAGGAAGCGCCCGAACAGGTGCGCATCCATCACGCGGCGTCGCCGTTGTCGGCGGTGCTCGGCACCCGCGCCGGGTGGGAGACCGGGTTTCTCGAAGGTGTGTACCGGCAGTGGTTCCGCGCCGCCGGGATGATGTCGGTGCTGGATGTGCGCTATCTGCAGAGCGACCATCCCGATGTAGCCACGTACACGCTGTCGCGTGTGTTCTGAATCTCTCCCCCTTTCGATGGTGCCATGAGCAAGCTTCAGCAACCTGCCGATTCAGAGAGCCACGACGACGTGGCCGGTCTCTTCAACCGCCTGGGGGACCGCGATGACACGCGTGCTTACCGGGATTTCTCTCATAGCCAGTCCCGCGTCAGCACGGTAGCCAAGCCGCGCGACGAGGTGCCGCCGCCGATTCCGGCCGTGGTCCTGCCGCCGGTGCCCAATGCCGCAGCGGTGATCGCGCCTGCCCAGGCTGCTCCGGTGGAGACGCCGGCCAGTGCCGCACCGGCACAGAAAACACCGCTGGAACAGCTGTTCCAGCGACTGGCCGGTGCGCGTAGCGCGACGCCGGGGCACAGCCCGCTGAGCCGGCTGCGCGGGGCGTGAAACGTAGCCGGTGATCGCTCGCCGCGCCCTTCGGGGTGGGGCGGGAGTGCCGGCTGATGCAAGGGGATGCCGCTGCGTGCGGCCGTGTTGGGGAACATCATGAGCAAAACTTCCACCCCGAGAGGGGATGCCGTTCTGGCCCGCTTGGCGCTGCTTGCGCTGGTGGTCGGCGGCGCCATGCTGCTGGCCTTCGTGATCACCGTGCCCATGGAGATCGGTCAGCAGTTCCTGTTCTCGGCCGTGGTGTTCCTGATCGCCCTGTGCCTGCGCAATCGCGAGAGCCGGTTGATCCCGCTGGTGTTGATGGGCCTGTCGCTGGTGATGTCCACGCGCTACATGTACTGGCGCCTGACCGACACGATGGGCATGAGCAGCTTCGTCGATCTCACTCTGGGCCTGGGCCTGGTGGCCGCCGAGGTGTACTCGTTCATCGTGCTGGTGCTGGGCTACTTCCAGGTGGCCTGGCCGCTGCATCGCAAGCCGATGCCGTTGCCCGAAGACCAGTCGCTGTGGCCCACCGTGGATGTGCTCATCCCGACCTACAACGAGCCGCTGTCGGTGGTACGCACCACCGTGCTGGCGGCCACCGTGCTGGACTGGCCGGCGGACAAGCTCAACATCTACCTGCTCGATGACGGCCGCCGCGAGGAATTCCGTGAATTCTGCGAGGAGGTCGGGGTGCAGTACATCACCCGGACCAACAACAGCCACGCCAAGGCCGGCAACATCAATGCGGCGCTGAAGAAGACCACGGGCGAATACGTGGCCATCTTCGATTGCGACCACATGCCGACCCGCTCGTTCCTGCAGATGTCGATGGGCTGGTTCCTGTTCGACGAGAAGATGGCCGTGGTGCAGACGCCCCACTACTTCTTCTCGGCCGATCCGTTCGAGCGCAACCTGGGCAACTTCGGGCGCGTGCCCAACGAAGGCGAGCTGTTCTACGGCTTGCTGCAGGATGGCAACGACCAGTGGAACGCGACCTTCTTCTGTGGCTCCTGCGCAGTGATCAAGCGCGGCCCGCTGGAGGAAGTGGGTGGCGTGGCCATCGAAACCGTCACCGAGGATGCGCACACCGCGATCCGTCTGCACCGTGCCGGATACCGCAGTGCCTACATCCCGGTGCCGCAGGCGGCCGGCCTGGCTACCGAGAGCCTGTCGGCACACGTCGGCCAGCGCATCCGCTGGGCCCGTGGCATGGCGCAGATCCTGCGGGTGGACAACCCCATGTTCGCCAAGGGGCTGAGCCTGATGCAGCGCATCTGCTACACCAACGCGATGCTGCACTTCTTCTATGGCCTGCCACGGATCATCTTCCTGACCGCGCCGCTGGCCTTCCTGTTCTTCGGCGCCCACGTCATCCACGCCTCGGCGCTGATGATCCTGGCCTACGCGCTGCCGCACATCGTGATGGCCAACCTGACCAACCTGCGCGTGCAGGGCAAGCATCGCCATCTGCTGTGGAACGAGGTGTACGAGACCACGCTGGCCTGGTACATCCTGCGCCCGACCCTGATGGCGGTGATCAATCCCAAGCTGGGCAAGTTCAACGTCACCGCCAAGGGGGGCCTGGTCCAGCGCAGCTACTTCGATGCGCAGATCGCCCGCCCGTACCTGTTGCTGCTGTTGTTGAACCTGCTGGGCGTGGTGGCCGGCATCGTGCGGATGGTGATGGCCGATACCAGCGGCGAGGTCAACACGATCTGGTTGAACCTGGGCTGGACCGTCTACAACATGATCATGCTGGGCGCGGTCATCGCCACCTCCAGCGAACAGCGTCAGATCCGACGCTCGCACCGCGTGCCGCTGAACATGCGGGCAGTCCTGCACCTGCCCGATGGCCAGGCATTGCCGTGCCGCACGCTGAACTTCTCCACCGGTGGCATGGCGCTGCGGCTGGATCAGTCCCAGCCCGTGCAGCCGGGTACGTACGTGGAGGTTGAACTGGCCCATCGCCAGCGCAGCGAGCGCCTGCCGGCCGAAGTGCGGCACGATCGCGACGACCAGGGCATCAGCATCCAGTTCGGCGAGCTGACCTTGGAGCAGGAACGCTGGCTGGTCACCTCCACCTTCGCCCGTGCCGACATCTGGGTGAAGCTGTGGGGTCGTCATGACCGCGATACGTTCCTGCGTTCCACCACCGACGTCCTCAAGGCCAGCATGCGCGGCTTCCACCGCCTGGGCAGTTTCGTTCTTGCGGGAGGCCGCAAGGATGGCCCCACCCCGCCGCGCACCGGAGATTCCGCATGACCCGTCGTGACCGTTCCCTGTTCCGCCCGGTGCGCGTGCCGCGTCCGTCCGCCGCAGCGGTGGCGTTCACCCTGACCCTGCTGTGTGGCGCGGTCTACGCGCAGGATCCTGCGGTTCCCGCAACGGCCACGCCCGTCGTTGCACCCGCCGATGCCGCCCCGGCAGTGCCCGTGCCGCCTGCCGCGCCAGCGGCTGGTTCGCGGCAGAGCCGCTCCACGCTCAAGCAGCTCGGCATCGATTACGAGATCACCCTGCGCGGCATCCAGGGCACCGCTGGCGTGCCGTTCTCGGTGCGCAACGACCAGGTGGTCGATCGCGCCTCGCTGCATCTGAAATACAGCTATTCACCGGCGCTGTTGCCGGATCTGTCGCACCTGAAGGTCACCGTCAACGACGTCACCGTGGCGACGTTGCCCACGCCGGTCGAGCAGGCCGGGCGGATGATCGAGCGCGACATCGATATCGATCCGCGCATGATCATCGATTACAACCGCATCAACCTGCAGTTGATCGGCCACTACACCCGCGAATGCGAGGATCCGGACCACACCAGCCTGTGGGCCAACATCGACGCCGGCAGCTATCTGGAACTGGGCTGGGCGCCACTGCAGCTGACCAATGATCTGTCGCTGCTGCCGGTGCCGTTCTTCGATGCCCGTGACACCAACCGGCTTGAACTGCCGTTCGTGTTCACCGGTCAGCCGGGGCAGGGGCTGCTGCAGTCGGCCGGTATCGTCTCTTCGTGGTTCGGCGCGCTGGCCGGCTATCGTGGTGCGCTGTTCCCGGCCTCGATCGATACCGTGCCGCTGGAAGGCAATGCGGTGGTCGTGGCCACCCCGCGCAACCCGCCGGCCGGCCTGGTGCTGCCCGACATCAGCGGGCCGACCCTGGCCGTGATCGCCAATCCGAACGATGCCAACGGCAAGTTGTTGCTGGTGCTCGGCCGCGATGACGGTGAGCTGCGCATCGCGGCCACCGCGCTGACCCTGGGCACGCCGTTGTCCGGACCGACCGCCAGCATCGGCGATTTCAAGGAGATCGCGCCGCGCAAGCCGTACGACGCGCCAAAGTGGGTGCCCAGCGATCGCCCGGTGCGAGTCTCCGAACTGGTCCAGCAGACCAGCGAGTTGAATGTGGTCGGTTACCACCCGGACCTGATCCGGATCGGCCTGCAGCTGCCGCCGGATCTGTTCACGTGGCGCCGTGATGGCATCCCGCTGGATCTGCGCTACCGCTACACGCTGCCGGAAGGCGCGAACAAGTCGGCGCTGAACATCAGCATCAACGATGCTTTCGTCACCACGCTGCCCTTGAACGGCCGCCCCGCACCGCGCTCAGTGTCGGAGATGCTGTGGAACAAGATGAAGGCACCGGGCGTGATGCCGATCCAGCAGAAGGTGATGCTGCCGACCGGCCCGTTCTCGTCCAACAGCCAGCTGCGCTTCCACTTCTTCTTTGATCGCCCGCAGGCGGCCGAATGCAAGAACACCTTCCCGGATGTGTCCGCGGCGATCGACGGAGACACCAGCATCGATCTGAGCGGCTTCGACCATTACATGGCGATGCCCAACCTGGCCGCATTCGGAAATGCCGGTTATCCGTTCACGCGTCTGGCCGATCTTTCCGAGACCGTGCTGGTGCTGCCCAACAACCCCAACGCCGATGACGTCGGCAATGTGCTGACCCTGCTCGGCCGCATGGGGGCCTCGACCGGTTACCCGGCGCTGCGCAACCGCATCATCGCTGCCGGCCAGGTAGGCGAGCACGCCGACCAGGATCTGGTGGTGCTGGGGTCGCGTCGCAGCCAGCCGCTGTTCGGCGAGTGGGCCGCGCACCTGCCGATCGGCGAGGCGGGGCAGTCGCGCCGTTTCCAGCTGTCGGACTGGGTGTTCGAGCGGATGCCCTCGTTCCTGTCGCCGGATGCGCGCCGCACCGATCTGCCGACCACCGCCGAAGTGTCGGTGCGTCCGGACGCTGGCGATGTCGTGCTGATGGGCTTCGAGTCGCCCCTGCGCAAGGGGCGCAGCGTGATCGCGGTGATGGCCGATGATCCGGCGCAGGTCAACCGCCTGTTCGAGGCGTGGTTCGACCCGGACCGTCTGCGTGACTTCCAGGGCAGCGTGGTGCTGCTGCAGAAGGACAAAGTGCGCAGCCTGGCCGGCAACCAGACGTATTACGTCGGCCACCTGCCGCCGCTGACCTGGCTGCGCTGGTACTTCTCGCAGAGTCCGCTGCTGTTGGCTGGCTTCGTCGGTCTGGCCTGCCTGCTGTTGGCCCTGATCGCGCGCTGGCTGCTCAAGCGCAACGCCAAGTCCCGCATCGGGCTGTCAGGCTGAGCATGCGCGACACGTCCGTCCCCGCGCCGGCGCTCGCGCGCCGCCGCTTTCTGCAGGCACTCGCGGCAGCCGGTGCTGCCGCCGCGTTGCCGCTGAACGCATGGGCGCAGGCCTGTGGCACGCCGTGGCGTGAGTGGCGCACGTTCGTGGATCGGCACATCGAGCCCGACGGGCGCGTGGTCGATCACCTCAACACGGACCTGCGCAGCACCTCCGAATCGCAGTCCTACGGGTTGTTCTTCGCGCTGGTCGACAACGATCCGGTGCTGTTCGACCGCATTCTGGCCTGGACCCGCCGCCACCTCTGCCGCGGCCGCGCCGATCTCAATCTGCCGGCGTGGCTGTGGGGCCGGGCCGCCGACGGCCAGTTCCGCGTGCTCGACCCCAACACCGCCTCCGATGGCGAGTTGTGGATCGCTTATGCGCTGCTTGAAGCCGGCCGCCTGTGGAAGCGCCCGGGCCTGGTCGAGGCCGGGCGCCAGACGCTCGCGCTGATGCGCACGGCCGAAATCGTCGAGCTGCCCGGATTCGGGCCGATGCTGCTGCCCGGCAACCGCGGCTTCGTGCAGGCCGACCGCTGGACGCTCAACCCCAGTTACCTGCCGCTGTTCGTGCTGCGCCGCTTCGCCGCCGTCGATGCACGCGGCCCGTGGGCGCGGCTGGCCGAGCGCAGCGTGGCGATGACCCGCGCCAGCGCCCCGGTCGGGTTCGCGCCGGACTGGATTGCCTGGAACGGCAAGGCCTTCGTGGTCGACGCCGGCAAGGGCGCGCTCGGCAGCTACGATGCCATCCGCTGCTATCTCTGGGCCGGGATGACCGACCCGGCCGATCCGCTGCGGCGCAGCTTGCTTGATGGCCTGTCCGGCCCGCTGTCGATGCTGCGCGCGCAGACCGGCTTTGCCGAGAAGATCGACACGCGTCTGGGGGTCGGCACCGGCGCACCCTCGCCGGGCTTTGCCGCCGCACTGCTGCCGTATCTCAGTGCGCTTGGCCAGCCTGCACTGGCCAAGGCACAGCTGGCGCGGATCCCGGCCGGCACCCTCAACTATTACGATCGTGCCCTGGTGCTGTTCGGCAAGGGCTGGATGGATCGCCGCTACCGTTTTTCTGCCGATGGGCGACTGCTGCCCGCGTGGAGTTCGCCATGTTCCGCAAGACCCTGACCCCCCTTTGCCTGGTTGGCCTGTGCGTGTTGACCGTGCCGGCCTTCGCGCAGAACGCGTCCTCGACGCAGCAGCTGGTCAGCCAGGGCAATTACTGGCAGGACCAGGGCCGTGAAGATCTGGCGGCCGATGCCTGGCGCAAGTTGCTGGCGACCGATCCCAACCAGGCCGACGCACTGCTCGGCCTGGGCCTGATCGACCTCAACCAGGGCCGCCGTGCCGAGGCACAGAAGCGGCTGCAGCAGCTGCAGGCACGCCACCCGTCCTCGGCGCAGACCACGCGCCTGCGCATGGCGCTTGGTGGCGGCGGCGGTGGCAACCAGCTGCAGACCGCGCGCCGTGCGGCGGCGGCCGGTCGATACGTCGAGGCGGTACGCGCCTATGACGAGGCTTTCGGTGCGGGCGGCCCGCCCAACGATCTGGCGCTGGAGTACTACCAGGTGCTGGCCGGTACGCCGGAAGGCTGGACCCGCGCGCGCGATGGCTTGCGCCGTATCGCCACCGGCAACAACAACCCGGCCAAGCTCGCACTGGCCCAGGTGCTGACCTACCGCGAGCCGACCCGCCGCGAGGGCATCGCCCAGCTGCGTGCGCTCAGCCAGGCCACCGACACCGCCGGCCCCGCGCGTGCGGCCTGGCGCCAGGCGCTGCTGTGGCTCAACGCCACCACCGCCGATGCCGGGCTGTACCAGGCCTTCCTGGACGTGGTGCCGAATGATCGTGAAGTGGCGGCCAAGCAGGCGCAGCTGCGTGAGCAGGCCATCGCCAACCGTCCCGCGCCGCAGGACCCGAACCAGCGCCTGCTCGGCGAGGGCTTCCGCGCGTTGGACAGCAACAACCTGGCCCAGGCCGAAGCGCGTTTCGCGCAGGTGCTGCGCGTGCGGCCGCGCGATGCCGAGGCACTCGGCGGTCTGGGCTCGGTGCGCCTGCGCCAGGAGCGCTTTGGTGAGGCCAATGAACTGCTGCGCCCGGCCGCTGCGATCAACGGCAAGTGGCGCAGCGCGGCCGATGCCGCGCGCTACTGGCTCACCTTGCAGGAGGTGCGTCGCCAGCCCAGCGGCGATGCCATCGCCCGTGTGCAGCAGGTCATCGCGCTGCAGCCCAAGGAGCCCGCCGGCTATGTCGCGCTGGCCGACCTGCAGAGCGGCAGCGATCCGGCCGCGGCCGAGCGCAGCTACCGCAAGGCACTGGAACTGGATGCCGGCAACGCCGGTGCGCTGCAGGGCCTGGTCGGCCTGCTCGGCCGTCTCGGCCGCGCCGATGAAGCGGCCGCGTTGTTCGACCGGCTGACCCCGGCCCAGCAGGAAAGCGCCGGTGGCCAGTCCGTGCTGCGTGCCAACCTCGCCCGCGCGCGCGCGCAGCAGGCGCTGGCCGAGGGCAGCATCGAGATGGCGCAGATCGAATTGGAAGACGCGCTGCTGGTGCAGCCGCGCGATCCGTGGCTGCGGCTGGAATTGGCGCGGCTGTATACGCGCGCGGGCCGTCCGGATCAGGCCAACGGTGTGATCGAAGGGCTGCGCGCGCTGGACGACAGCTCGGCAACGTCGCTGTATGCGCAGGCCCTGTTCGCCCAGGAAAGCAGTGATTGGCCGCGGGCCTATGCGCTGCTCGAACGCATTCCCACCGCCTCGCGGGATTCTGAAATGACTGCGCTGCATGACACCGCGTGGGTGCAGGTGCAGGCCGCCCAGGCGCGCTCGCTCATGCAGCGCCAGCGCAGTGGCGAAGCGCAGCTGTTGCTGGCCCGCGCCGAAGCCGCACTCGGCGACCGGGTCAAGAATCCGTCCATCGTGGCCGCGTTGGCCGGTGCCTACGCCGACATCGGCAGCCAGCAGCGCGCCCTCGTGCTCGCGCAGCGCCTGATCGAAGGCGGTTCGCCCGGCGTCGACAACCGTCTGGAATATGCCTCGGTGCTGCTGCGCGCCGGTCGCGACGGCGAAGTCGCCGCGATCCTGCGCCAGCTGGCTGATGTGCCCCTGTCGACCAGTCAGCAGACCCGTTTGAACGATCTGCGCAGCGGCTACGTGTTGCGTCAGGTCGATGCGCTGCGCGAACTCGGCAATCTTGAAGGCGCGTACGCGGTGCTGGCCCCGGCATTGGCCGAGCGCCCGCAGGATCCGCGCAACATCGCTGCGCTGGCACGCCTGTATGCCGCTGCGGGCGACAACGGCCAGGCCCTGGCGCTGTATCAGCAGCAGTTGCAGCTGGCCCCGGGCGATCTGGATGCGATGGTCGCCGCCGCCGGCAGTGCTGCGGCGATGCGCGACATGGACCTGGCCGAACAGTATCTGGAGCGCGCGCTGAAGCAGGCGCCGGAATCGCCGGATGTGTTGGCGGCCGCCGGCCGTGTGTACCGCGCGGCCGGCAAGAACCGCCGTGCTGAAAGCTACTTCCGCGCGTCGCTGGCGGCTGCCGCGAAGGGCAGTGGCCAGCTCGACAACGGCTACCCGCAGGCCAGCACCGCGATGCTGGCAGGCGGTGGCAGCTTCAATCCCTTCGCTGGCCTCAACCGTGGCGGTGGCACCCGTACCGCAGCGCTGCGCGACGGCGGTCTGCCATTGCCGGCCGCGACTGCCCGTCTGGCTGCCGAACCGCTGCCGATGGACGCCGGTCCGGCGATGGGCATGAGTCTGGGCCCGGCAAGCGTCACCCCGGTGATCGATGCCGATGGCCTGCCGGAGCCGGTCATGGCCACGGCCGCGGCCAGCGGCGGTGTCGGCCTGCCGTTGCCGGTGCCCGGCTCGCGCCAGGTGCCCGGCCAGGCGAGTGCGCCGCGCGCCTCGCGCAACACCGCGCTTGGCCCGCTGCCGCCGGCCACCACCGGCAACGGCGTGCTCGACGAACTGCGCGCGCTCAAGGCCGAGAACAGCAGCAGCCTGGCCGTGGGCGCGGCGTATCGCACCCGCGCCGGCGAAGCCGGCATGGGCCAGCTCGATGACCTGCAGGTGCCGCTGGAAGGGCAGTTCGCGGTCGGCGACGGCAAGCTCAAGGTGGCCATCACCCCGACCGTGCTCGATGCCGGTCGCCCGGATCCCGAGTACACCAGTGCCAGCCGTTTCGGCGGTGGCCCGCAGGCGGCTCTGGCCGGCGCACTGGCGGCTGATCGCACGCCGGTCGATGATCTGGTCGGCTCGTCGCTCTACCAGACGCTGCTGACCCGTGGCGAGAGCAACGCCACCCGCAATCTGATCTACGACCGCGCACTGGACAACGGCCGTTACCAGGAACTGTTCAACCAGACCGATGGTTCGCTGACGCAGGCCGAACGTGCGGCGGCCGCGCGCGCGCTGCTGTTCGCCGATCCGCTGCCCAGCTACATCCTCAGCCGCGATCTGGCCAATACGCCGATCAGCGATATCGCCACGCAGGTGTTGGGCAATGCCGGCCTGGTGCGCGGGCTGAGCGCGGCCGAGCAGGCCCAGCTCAAGACCCTGTCCCAGGGCGGCGGCGGTTCGCAGACCCCGCAGGCCTTCCAGGACACGCTCTATGCGATGGTGGCCAATGCCGCCGGTGCGCGCCGCATGAGCTCGCAGGATGCCAGCGGTGCCGGCGTCTCGGTCGGCTACGAGCGCGGTGGCTTCCGCGCCGATGTCGGCAGCACCCCGCTCGGCTTCGATGACACCCAGATCGTCGGTGGCATCGGCTACCGCGGCCAGATCGGCGATGCGCTGACCTGGTCCGGCGAAGCCTCGCGCCGCGCCGTGACCGACAGCCTGCTGTCCTTCGCCGGGGTGGAAGACGGGCGCAACGGGCTGCGCTGGGGCGGGGTGACCGCCAGCGGCGCCAAGCTCGCCGCGACCGTCGACAACGGTCAGTTGGGCGGCTACGCCAGTGCGTCGTGGCACCGCCTGGAAGGCGAGAACGTGGCCGACAACGATCGCCAGGAAGTCGGCGTGGGCGTGTACGTACACGCGCTGGAAACCGACAACCAATCGCTGACCGCCGGCCTGAACCTGACCGCGATGCAGTACGACCGCAACCTCAGCGGCTTCACCTACGGCCACGGCGGCTACTTCAGCCCGCAGCGTTATGTGGATGTCGGCTTCCCGGTGCACTGGAACGGCCGCACCGCCAGCGGCCGCGTGGCGTGGCAGCTGGATACCAGCGTCGGCGTACAGCACTTCAAGGAAGAAGCTGCGCCGTACTTCCCGACCGATCCGGCCATGCAGCAGGCTGCCTACGATGCCGCCTCGATGGCCGCGCTGCTGGGCCTGACCACCGAGTACGTCGATCCGGTCTACACCGGCCAGACCAAGACCGGCGTGTCCTACAACCTCAGCGCCGCCGCCGAATGGCAGCTGTCCTCGCAGCTGTTCCTGGGCGGGCGGATGGAGTTCAACAACGCGCGTGACTACCGGCAGTTCGGCACCAGCCTGTACCTGCGCTTCCTGCTCGACCGCCTCGGCGCCGGGCTGGGCAAGCAGCCGCAGCCGCTGCGCTCGCCGTACGCCTCGGGTGAATGATCGCCGTCATGCGCTGATGACCGGCCCGCTGCCAGGCTTTACCTGGCCGCGGGCGTCCCGCAGGCTTGGCTGGTTCCTGCTGCGAAGAGGCTGATGTCCCGTGACTGATTCCCCATCGTTCCACCCGATGCGCCGCCGCCTGCTGCAGGCGCTGGCCGTGACCCCGTTGTTGGCCTGTTCGGCCAACGGTCCAGCGCGTGGCCCCGGCCCATGGACGGCGTGGCAGGTGATGCGCGCCTCCAGCGTGACCCCGGACGGCCGCATGGTCGACCACAACAACGTCGACCAGCGCTCGACCTCCGAAGGCCAGTCCTATGCGCTGTTCTTCGCGCTGGTGGACAACGATCAGCCGCTGTTCGACCGCATCCTGCGCTGGACCGAGGACAACCTCGCCGGTGGCAGCATGGCCCAGCGCCTGCCGGCCTGGCTGTGGGGGCGCGATGCCGCCGCCAGCGCCTGGAAGGTGCTGGACGACAACCCGGCCAGCGACTCGGACGTGTGGCTGGCCTACACCCTGCACGAAGCGGCCCGGTTGTGGAAACGGCCCGCACTGCGGCAGACCGCCGAGGCGATGCTGGCCGCGATCCTGGCCCAGGAAGTGGTGAATGTGCCGGGCCTGGGCACGATGCTGATGCCGGGGCCGAACGGGTTTGCGACCGAAGATACCTGGCGCTTCAATCCCAGCTACGTCCCACTGCCGCTGCTGCGCCGGTTCGCCGCACTGGACCCGACCGGGCCGTGGACCACCGTGATCGGCAACAGCATGCGTCTGTTGCGCGACACCGCACCGCACGGCTTCGCGCCGGACTGGACCGCATGGCGCGACGGCAGCTTCATCGCCGACCCCGACAAGGGCCCGCTCGGCAGTTATGACGCGATCCGCTGTTACCTGTGGGCGGGCATGACCGCGGTCACCGATCCCAGCTTCCGCCCGGTGCTGGAGGCGCTGCACGGCCCGCTGACAGTGTTGCGCGACGGCCAGCCGATACCCGAGAAGGTCAACACGCTCACCGGCGCGCGCGAGGGCACCGGCAACTACGGTTTCGAGGCGGCGTTGGTACCGTACCTGCAGGCGCAGGGTGAAACGGATCGTGCGAAGGCACTGGCCGCGGCCCTACCGACGCCGGAACAACAGCGTGCCGCGCCGCCGCGCTATTACGAGCAGGTGCTCAGCCTGTTTGCGCTGGGCTGGTACGAAGGTCGCTATCGCTTCGCCGCCGACGGCCAATTGCGGCCGGCCTGGGCCTGACCCGCCGCCTACCGACCGCGGGTCGGTAGGCACACCTTCATTCCAGCGCGTAACGCAGCACGAACAACCCGGCCACCAGCCAGACCGCCGGGTGCACCTCGCGCCAGCGCCCGGTGCCGGCCTTGAGCACCGCGTACGCGATGAAGCCGAAGGCCAGGCCATTGGCGATGGAGTAGGTGAACGGCATCGCCAACGCGCACAGCGCGGCCGGCACCGATTCGGTCAGGTCGCCCCAGTCCACATCCACCAGCTCACGCAGCATCAGCCCGGCCACGAACAGCAGGGCAGGGGCGGTGGCATAGCCGGGCACCATCGCCGCCAACGGCGAGAACAACAGGGCGGCCAGGAACAGCGCGGCCACCACCAACGCAGTCAACCCGGTGCGGCCACCGGCCTGCACGCCCGAGGCGCTTTCGGCGAAGGCGGTGGTGCTGCTGGTCCCGAGCAGCGAGCCGGCCACGATCGCGGTGCTGTCGGCCAGCAGCGCGCGGCCGAACCGCTTCTGTGCGCCCGGTAGTTTCAGCAGCCCCGCACGACCGACCACGCCGTACAGCGTGCCGGTGGCATCGAACACTTCCACCAGCACGAACACCAGCACTACCTGCAGCAACACTGGGATCGGCGCACCGCCGTCGTGGTGCAGCAGGCCGGGCAGGTCCAGCTGCAGGAAGGTCGGGGCCAGACTCGGTGGCAGCGAGATCAGGCCGTGGAACTGCACATCACCCAGCAGCCAGGCGGCACCGGTGACGGCCAGGATTCCGATCAGAATCGCACCGCGCACCTTGCGCGCCTCCAGGATCGCGATCAGCAGGAAGCCGGCCAGTGCCAACAGCGGCGGCGCCGTATTGAGCGGACCGAGTGCGACCAGCGTGTCGGTGTTGGCGATGATCACGCCGGATTTCTGCAGCGCGATGATCGCCAGGAACAGCCCGATGCCGGCCACGATCGCCGCACGCAGCGAGGGTGGGATGCCCGCCACCAACCACGCGCGTACGCCAGTGAGCGACAACACCAGGAACACCAGACCGGATATGAGGACGGCGGCCAACGCCTGCTGCCAGGGCAGGCCGGCGGCGCCGACCACGGTGAAGGCGAAAAACGCATTCAAGCCCATGCCCGGGGCCATGCCGACCGGGAAGTTGGCGGCGAACGCCATCACCATCGAGCCCAGTGCAGCGGCCAGGCAGGTGGCGACGAATACCGCACCCGGGTCCATGCCGGTGGTGCCCAGGATGTCCGGGTTGACGAAGACGATGTAGGACATCGTCAGGAAGGTGGTCAGGCCGGCCAGCAGTTCGGTGCGCACGGAGGTGCCGTGCTGCTGCAGCTGGAACAGGCGCTCGGGGAGGGACATGGTGGTTATCTCGCGACGATAAGGCGTCACGACCAACGGTCGTGACCTACCGGAATGCAAACGGCCGCGCAGTGCGCGGCCGTTTTTCCTTTCTTATTTCAGCGCCTTGAAGCGCAGGCGCTTCGGCGCGGCGTCGTCGCCCATGCGGCGGCGCTTGTCTTCTTCGTACTCGCGGTAGTTGCCCTGGAAGAACTCCACGTGCGAATCGCCTTCGAACGCCAGGATGTGGGTCGCGATGCGATCCAGGAACCAGCGGTCATGCGAAATCACGAAGGTGTTGCCCGGGAACTCCAGCAGCGCATCTTCCAGCGCACGCAGGGTTTCGATGTCCAGATCGTTGGACGGTTCATCGAGCAGCAGCACGTTGCCACCCTGCAGCAGGGTCTTGGCCATGTGCAGGCGGCCACGCTCACCACCGGACAGCGAGCCGACCAGCTTCTGCTGATCCTGGCCCTTGAAGTTGAAGCGGCCGATGTAAGCGCGCGACTGGATCTCCACACCGTTGATGTTGAGGATGTCCAGGCCGCCGGCGATTTCCTGGAAGACGTTGTGGTTGCCTTCCAGCGCGTCGCGGCTCTGATCCACGTAGGACAGCTTGACGGTCGGGCCGACCACGATCTCGCCGGTATCCGGCTTTTCCTGGCCGGTGATCATCTTGAACAGGGTCGACTTACCGGCACCGTTGGGGCCGATGATGCCGACGATCGCGCCACCCGGAACCAGGAAGTTGAGGTTGTCGAACAGCAGGCGGTCACCGAACTTCTTGGAGACGTTCTTGAACTCCATCACCGCATTGCCCAGGCGCTCGCCCGGCGGGATGAAGATTTCATTGGTCTCGTTGCGCTTCTGGTAATCCACCGACTGCAGCTCTTCCAGGCGGGCCAGACGGGCCTTGCCCTTGGTGCGGCCGCCCTTGGCGTTCTGGCGCGACCACTCCAGTTCCTTCTGGATCGCCTTCTGGCGGGACTTCTCCTGGTTGTCTTCCTGACGCAGGCGGTCGTCCTTCTGGGTCAGCCAGTCGGTGTAGTTGCCCTTCCACGGAATGCCGCGGCCGCGATCCAGTTCCAGGATCCACTCGGCGGCGTTGTCCAGGAAGTAGCGATCATGGGTGACGGCCACGACGGTGCCGGTGTAGCGGGCCAGGAACTGCTCCAGCCATTCCACGGACTCGGCGTCCAGATGGTTGGTCGGTTCATCGAGCAGCAGCATGTCCGGCTTCTGCAACAGCAGGCGGCACAGCGCCACACGGCGCTTTTCACCACCGGACAGGGTGCCCACGATGGCTTCCCACGGCGGCAGGCGCAGCGCATCGGCGGCCACGTCCAGCTGGTTTTCCAGGGTATGTGCATCGCCTGCGGCGAGGATCGCCTCTAGGCGCTCCTGCTCCTTGGCCAGCTTGTCGAAGTCCGCGCCTTCCTCGGCATAGGCCAGGTAGACGGCGTCCAGCTGGGCCTGGGCCTGCAGCACTTCGCCCACGCCTTCCTCGACCGATTCACGCACGGTCTTGGTCGGGTCCAGTTCCGGTTCCTGGGCCAGGTAGCCGACCTTGATGCCGGCCTGCGGGCGGGCTTCGCCCTCGAAATCGGTGTCCACGCCGGCCATGATCTTGAGCACCGTCGACTTGCCGGAGCCGTTCAGGCCCAGCAGGCCGATCTTGGCACCCGGGAAGAACGACAGCGAGATGTCCTTGATGATCTGCCGCTTGGGCGGGACCACCTTGCTGACGCGGTTCATGGTGTAGATGTATTGCGAGGACATGAGGTCTCCGAAGGCGCAACCCTGCGCCCGTTCCGGACGGAACAGGAACAGATGGAAGAAAAGGATGCCCCGATTATAGCCGGAAGCGATCAGTGCCGCCGGGAGCCACGAGCCCCGGGGCTTGCCGCCGCCTGAATGCGGGGTCAAAGCCCTTGAATTGGAAACCGTTTCCAGCCGGAGACCGTTCAGACGGCGTGCGCATGATGGAGCCATCAATCCACCAAGCGAGGCCAATCATGCGCATGAATCGATTTGTGGTCGGGGCCGTTGCCTCGCTGCTGGCCTTGGGCACCGTGGCCCCGGCCTTCGCCGATGACCATCGTGGCCGCGGTCACGACCGCCGGGAGTGGCGTGATGACCGCCGTGACAACCGCCACGATCGCCATGACCGGCACGATCGTCATGACCGTCGCGAGGTCCGCCACGACCGCCGTTACGACCATCGCTACGACAATCGTGGTTACTACCGTCCAGGCCCGCCGCCGCCGCGTGTGGTCTATCGCCCGGCGCCGGGGTATGGCTCCTACGGCTGGGCGCGTGGCCACCGCTACCGTGAGTACTACGGCGGGCCGGTCTACGTGGTCAACGATTACAGCCGCTATTCGGTGCGCCGCCCGCCGCGCGACCATCACTGGATCCGCGACGACCGCGGCAACCTGCTGCTGGTCGCCATCGCCACCGGGATCATTGCGGACTACGTGATCAACCGGTAAGCAGGATGACAAGAAGGCGCATCCGGTGGATGCGCCTTCTTGCTATCGCACGCCGGCGATCATTCCGGCGGCTGGCGCAGGCAACCTCCGCGCAGGGACGTGCAGCGATCCTCGACGGGACGGATGGCCGCTTCGCTCAGGCGGTACAGCGGCGGGGTGGATGGCTCTGCCAATGGGATCACCGCGAGCGCAGGTAGATTGGCCGCGACCTCGCGCGCCACCTGCCGTGCCTGTTCTGGCCACACTCCGACGATGTCCAGCGTACCGGGGCGGTAGCGGATGTCGTAGTTGCCCAAGCGGGCACCCTGCGCATCGCCGGCGTGGATCGCATAGCGGCCGGGGCGCGCACCGGCATCATCCCCCTCGATGCGCAACACAACGCTGTCGATGGCATCGCCGTTGAGCAGCCCTTCGGCGGTATGGCCATTCAGTACAGCGATCTGGCCGATGTTGCTGCGGGCATCGTTGGCGGTGATGGTCAATCCGGCCTTGCCGATGGACAGCACGCCGTTGACGTAGGTGATGTCGTAGTTGGACAAGCCGTTGCCGTCGGCGTTGCTGGCGGTGATGGTGTAGTTGCCGACGTTGGCACTAGCGCTGGCTCCGGAGCTCGCCAGATCGACCTTGCCCACCGTATCACCATGGAGCAGACCATCGACGTTGTAACCGGCCAGGCCGCCGGTTTGCCCATACGTCCTGCTGCCATCATTGGCGGTGATGGTCAATCCGGCCTTGCCGATGCTCAGGACGCCGTCGACATAGGTGATGTCGTAGTTGGACAGACCGGTGCCGTCGGCGTTGCTGACGGTGATGGCGTAGCCGCCGACGTTGGCTGTCGCCGACGCGCCATTGCTGCCCAGTGCGACCGAAGAAACGGCATCGCTATTGAGCAGGCCATCTACGCTGTAGCCGGCCAGGACGAGGCTCTGGCCATAGGTCTTGCTGCCACTATCGGCGGTGATGGTCAGCCCGGCTTTGCCGATGCTCAGGACCCCGTCGACATAGGTGATGTCGTAGTTCGACAGCCCCGTGCCATCCGCGTTGCTGGCGGCGATCAGGTAGTTGCCGACGTTGGCCGTCGCCACCATGCCGGTGGATACCAGATCTACTGAAGACACGGTGTCGCCGTTGACCAGACCATGGCTGCCAAAGCCGTCGAGGCCACCGGACTGGCCATAGGTCTTGCCGCCGTTGTTGGCGGTGATCGTCAGTGCCCGTGGATCCACCTGCAGGGTGCCATCGATGAAGCGCAGTGCATAGCCGGCCTGCGAGCTGTCGAGTGATCCCTTTCCGACCCACAGCGCATAGGGTGTGGTGGACACATTGGCCATCGCAGTGGAGCCGGCTGAGGTGATCAACGGAGCGCCACCCAATACGCCGCCGATCCGATCCGCTTCATAAGCGCCGGCTACGCCCTGCATCGCCCCGCTCACGATGTAAGCCTGGCTCAGATCGACGGTATCGCCATAGATCTTGCTCAGGTTTGCACCGGTGACGGTCAAAAGAGGCTGGTAAGCGAACAGGTAGCGGTTGCCGCTGGCCGTTGGCGTTGCGAATGCCGGGGTGTTCCAGAGTGCGGTATTGCCGCTGTCGAGGCCATTGAACTGGTGGTTCAGCATTGGGCTGTCGAGGAAGATGCGCCACTGGCCATTGCCGCCGCTGACATCGAGTGCGGTAGAGCCAACGTCATTGACGAAGCGACCCGCTGTTGCGAGGTCGATTGTGTCGGCACGGATCATGCCGGTGAGGCGCAGCTCGCCATCGCTGCTGGCGCGCAGTGCACCCGTCGTGACGGAGCCCAATCTCAGCGCGTTGGCGGCGTTGATAGCGATATCGCGGCCAGACAGATCGACTGCTCCAGTGAAATGGTTGCCGGCATCTTTCAACGCGATATCCGCGCCATTGGCATTGAACGAAGACGCGCCGCCTACCCGGAATGCATCGGCTTGGGTAATGCCGCCGGTATCCACGTCGACCGATAGATTTCCGGTAACGTGGAGGCTCGAGCCCAGCGCGGTGAGGTTGGCATCGATGTTCAGATGACTCAACGCGCCAGCCCCCCCGACCGCGCCTGCGATACCCACCTGCCCGCCGGCGTTGATGTCCAACGCGTGCGTCCCGTCGACCGTGCCACCGAACGCGACGCTGCGACCGGCGGCGAGCGCCACATCACGATCCAGCCGCACCGCGCCGGCGTACTCCTGATCCTCGTCGGTGGTGACGTCGCCGCGCAGGGCGATCGTGTCCGCCGTTGCACGCAGGTTGCGTGCATCGACGGTGCCCAGCGGCAGGGTGTTGGCAGCACGGATCGTGATGTCACGACCGGCAAGTGCGACTGAGCCGGCCAACTGGTTGCCCGCGTGGGTCAGCGTGATGTCGCCGATGCCTGCAGCGAGCGTGCTGGCGCCGCCGACCATCAACGCGCCCGTCTGCGTGATCGCGCCCCCATTCGAGCGCGCATCCAACGCACCGGCAAGCGTCATGGCGCCGAGGTTGAGCGCACCGTGGCTGGTCGCGGCCAACGAGGACGCAGACACGCCGCCGAACGCCAGCGCATTGCGATCCGTGATCGCCACCGCGCCGGCACCGACGAGGTCGATCTCGCCTCCGAAATCGTTGTCGGTTCGCGTCAGGGTGATCGCGCCGCC
Organism: Stenotrophomonas sp. Steno-Z10-BAI; assembly: GCF_056393115.1. Classification (NCBI taxonomy): domain Bacteria; kingdom Pseudomonadati; phylum Pseudomonadota; class Gammaproteobacteria; order Lysobacterales; family Lysobacteraceae; genus Stenotrophomonas; species Stenotrophomonas sp. Steno-Z10-BAI. Next base: position 205,918 of record NZ_JBWJOZ010000003.1, read on the forward strand.
GTTCGTCGCCAGGCGCGTGTCGCCCGTGACCTGGAACGCAGCCGACTGGGTGATGCCATCCCTGTCGCTCGCAAGCGACAGGGTGCCACCGCCGTTGCCGTCGTCGATGGTCAGCGCACCGCCGATCACGATCCGCGCTGCATCGGCATCCAGCCCGGCGAGCGCATGGCTGCCGCCGACCGCGCCCCCGAAGCGTATGTCGCCGTCGCCGGCGCGCGCGGTCAGGGTATGCCGGCCACTGGCGGTCGAGTCGACTGTGCCGGTGAACGCAATGTCGCCCGACGCGCTGTCCAGCGCGGTGTCGGCATCGAGCACAACGCTGCCCCGATAGGTCTGGTCACCCGAGGTGGTCATGGCGGGCGCCAGGTGGATCGTCGTCGCCTGCGCATCGAGGCTGGCCGCGTCCACCTGGCCGAGCACCAGGGTATTGCTGTCGCGGAGCGCGACGTTGCGACCGCGCATGTGGACCCGACCACTGAAGTCGTTGCCGGCGCCGCGCAGATCCATGTCGCGACCCGCATCGAGGGTCGTTGTGCCGCCTGCATCGATGCGGCCACCGGTCTGCACGATGTCCACGCCGCTCGACAGCGCGAGCGCGCCCGCCGCGGAGACATCGGCTCCGAGCACCAGACCGTTCGCGCCATACAGGGACACGGCACCGCCGCCGAGTGTGTGGCCCAGGGCCAATGCGCCGGTCTCCGAGCGCAGGGTCAAGCGCCCCATGCCCGTGTTGACAGCGGTGGCGAGTTCCAGAGTGCCGCCTGCGAGATCGACATTGCTTCCAGCGCCGCTGGCGAGGTCGACGACCCGCAGGGTGTCCTGGCTGCGCAGGACCACGCCTGCACCGGCGCGCGCGCCCACATCGCCACCGAAGCGGTTGCCGGCATGTGCCACTGCGATCGCGCCGACGGCATCGAAGGATGCGACCGCTGCGACGACGAGTGCGCCGGCCTGGCCGATCGCCGCGCCGCTGTCCGCGGTGAGGCTGCCGCCGACGCGGCCGGCACCGAACACGAGGCCGCCGGTGCCTGCATGCCCGCCCAGGTCGCCGTCGATGTCGAAGGTCCCCAGGGAAAGCGCGCTGCCGGTCAGCGTGGCATCACCCGCGACCCTCGCGTCGGCCAGCGTCAGTCCGGCCACGCTGGTCGCGCGCAGGCTGTCCACGTCGATCCCTTCAAGCGTCAGCGCCGAGGCGGCATCGACGATCGCAGCGCCGCCATCGAGCGACAGCACGCCGCCGAAGCGGTTGGACGCATTGGCCAGGGTGATGTTGCCATTCGCCACGAAGCGGGCGTTGCCTCCGATGTCGTAGGCGCCCTGCTGGGTGTACGCGCTGCCGCTGTCCACGGTCAGCGTATTGGCCACGCGGATGCCGCGGGCAGACACGGTCGCGCCCTCGAGCGCCAGCGACTGCAGACGACGGGACGCACCGGCATCGGCGCCCAGCAAGACCCCGTTGAGGGCGGCGAGTGTCAGCTGGCCGCGGGCGTCGGTTTCCGCGTCGAGGACACCGGTCACGGCGATCGAGCCGCCCGTGCTGCGCACCGTGTAGTTTCCGCTGCGCACCCCGGTCACGCCGAATGCGATGTCGCCCGCGGTGGTGAGGTTGCCACCGATCGTCGTCAGGTCGCGGACACCACGTGTATCGAACGACGACAGCGCAGTCGCGCCGCCGATGTTGCCCGCGAATGTCGACCAGCGGCCGGTGACGCCGAGTGCGTACGCGCCATCCACGCGACCGCCGAAGTCGACGGCGCCGACGGTACTGGTCAACTGCGTGTCGCGCTCGAGCAGCAGATCGCCACCGTAGAACTGGTAGCCCGCCGTGGTGACCGGTCCGGACAGCCGCAGTTGCGGCGCCCTCGCAAACAGGGCGCCGACGTTCAACGTGCCGAAGCGCAGCATCGCGGCGTCGCTGATGTACGCGTTGTTTCCGCCCAGCGACACGGTGCCGCCGAAGGCATTGCCGGGGGTGTCGAATCGGATGTCGCCGTTGGCCTGCAGCGTTGTCGCGCCTGCCACACGCAGCGCGCCCGTCTGGAAGATGGCGCCAGTCGACGTCGCCGACAGCGCGCCACGGACGCTGCCGCCGCCGAAGCTGAGTGCGCTGGACACCGCCGGGCCTGAGGTGGTCGCGTCGAGGCTGCCTACATCCAGCTGCCCCAGTGTGAGAGCACCGCGATTGTGGATGCGGGCATCGCCACCCGAGGTGAGGCTGACCGCGCCCCCGAACCAGTTGTTCGGGTTGGTCAGGGTGATCGCATTGTCGCCGGCGTTGATCGTGCTGGTGCCGCCCACGTTGAGCGGTGCGACCTGCTCCAGCGCGATGCTGTTGCCCACCACCAGATTGCCCTGCACGGTGCCGCCAAGGTTACCGATGCGGTTGCTGGGTGACCCCAGCGTCACGTTCCGCAGGGGGCCGGCAAACTGCAGGGTCCCGGCCGACAGGGTTCCGGAGTTCTGGGTGACATCACCTTCGGCGTACAGCGTGGTGACACCGGCACTGACGTTGCCGGTCTGCACGATGCCCCCGCCGTGGGCCTGTACCACCAGGCTGCCATCGTTGCCCAAGACACTGCTGGCGTTGACCACGCCGCCCAGGTTGATCAGGGACGGCAGCAGGCCCGGCGCTACCGCCGCCTGCAGGTTGATCGCCCCGGCCTGCAGGGTGCCGGTGTTGTTGATGGCGCTGTTGCCGAACGCAGTGGCGGGGGAATTGCTGATGCTGGCCAGGTAGACGCTGATGCCGGTGCCGGGCTCGTAGAGCTGCAGCCGTACCGGGTTGCCCGCCATCAGGTTGATCTGCGCGGCCTGGATGCTGCCGCCATTGGTGACCGCCGCGCCCAGCAGCGATATCGATCCGTTGGTCGCGGTCAGGTTGCCCAGGTTGATGATCTGCGCACCGGTCTGGGCACTGCCCTGGAAATCGTAGAAGTCATTGGCCACGCCTCCGTCCAGCGCCATCGTGCTGGCCACCAGGCCGCCGACGTTGGCGCTGGATCCTGAGCTGAACATGATCCCGGCCGGATTGATCAGGAACACCTGGCCGTTGCCGTTGAGCAGGCCGGCGATGGTGCTCGGCGTGCCCGAATTGATCTTGTTGACGGTGACCGCGCTGCTACCGGGCACCACGAAGTTCACGGTACCGGTACTGCTGATGTCGAAGCTGTTCCAGTCAATCAGCGCCTTGGTCGATGTCTGGTTGACGGTGAGCGCATCGACACCGGAGGGGGTGATGTTGCCAGCTCCTGTGGTCCAGATGCCGCCGGTGGGCAGGGTCGCGGCAAGCCCGGCCGGCGCCCATAGCGCCAGCAGCAGCGGCAGCCAGAGTGGGCGCAGTGCCGGCTGCCGCTGCGAGGACAGGGCAGCACCGGAACCGGCCACGCTGCCACTGGCCAGCTCCGAAGCAACCTGGACGCGGCCCAACGCACGATTGAAGACAAGGCGATAGATACGATTCATGGTCTGTGGTCCTCAGAACGTCAGGCTGATGCCGGCCCAGACGCGCATATCGTCTTGATCGGCAGGTTGGGTGCGGCCGGTCGGGGTGGCAGCGGTCAGGTTGAACTGCAGGCCCTGCGGCAGCCGCAGCTGCAGGCCCAGCCCCGCGCCTTCAAGCGTGAGGGGCTGCAGCCCGAGCCGGCGGTTCTGCGCCACGGGCGAGGTCCTGCCCCAGTCGTAGAACAGCTGGAGCGACAACACGTCTCCCCAGTTGCGGCCTTGGAACGGTGAGGGCAGGGTGGCGAAGCCGGGCGCATCGACCTGGTACTCGAAGGTGGCCTGCACGCCACGATCGCCCAGCGCGGCCGAGAGCGGGAAGGCGCGCACGCTGTTGGGGCCGCCGATGCTGAACTGCTCCATCGGTGTGAGCGCGTTGTCGGTGAACTGGCCAGTGCCACGCAGGTAGAGGCGCTGGTTGCCGGGCAGGGCCTGCAGGCGAGCCGCCGACAGTCGCGTCACCCAGTAGTAGCTGTCGTGGTTGGGATACAGCCAATCGAACGGCGCTGACTCGTCGTTGATCGACTTGCGCGTGCTCAGCTGCACCAGGTTGATGCCGCGCAACCGGCGGTCCGTATGCCGCATCGACAGGCCGGCTTCAAGCACGTCGAACGTATGACGTGAGAGCTGCATGCCGAGGCCATCAAGACGGGATTCCTGGTGGATCCAGCGGCTGGAGACCTGCAGCAGCAGATCGGTACGGTTGACGAATTTCCAGTCCAGCCCGGCTTGCCCGACCGTGGTGGGGCCATGGATTTCCAGCGCCGCGAACGGGCCGTTGTTGAGCTCGATCTCGCTGCGGCTCACGCCGGCCGTCAGGCTCAGACCGTCGATGGCGGAGGAGGGAATGCTCAGCGATAACGCCCCCTGCCAGCTGTCGGCCGGATCCAGCCCGTAGGCGACACTGGCGCCCAGTACATCGGCCGCGCCAAGCGCGTTGAAGGCACTGATACCGAGTTCGGCGCGGTACTTGCCCGTGCTGTCGGTGCCATGGTTGTTCAGCCCGGCGGTGATTTCATACGGATGCGCGCTGTCCTGGGCGACCAGCACGATGTCCGTTTCACCGGCTTGCTGACCGGGCTGCAGCACCGAGGTAACCGACACCCCGGGCAGGTCACGCGCATACAGCAGGGCGCGGTCCAGTTCGGCGCGGCGCAGGGGACGGCCGATCAGCCCCAGGCTGCTGGCGCTGAGCTGGTGGTCGCGGTAGCGCTGGCTGCCCTGCACCAGCACCCGGCCCACCCGGCCTTCCAGGACATTCAGGGTGAGCATCTGGCGCTCGCCGATGTCCTGCGGCGGCACATAGGCCACCGAGACCAGAAACCCTGCCTCGCGATACGTCTGGGTGATCCGCGCGCTGATCTGCTGGATCTGCTCGAAATCCAGCGCGGCGGGCAGCGTTGGGCTGATCTCACGCAGTGCCTGGTTGGCGACGGCCTCCACGGCGGCGCGGCTGATGCCGCTGGCGGGGTGATCACCCACGCCCTCCACGGTGACCCGCGCGATCAGTACGGTCGCGCTTGCGGTGGCGGCCGGTGGCGCAGTGTCGGCGGCCAAGGCGACCTGGCCGAGGGGCGCGGCCAGGGCCAGGACGAGCAGGCCTGCCCGCCGTGGCAGGCAGCACTGACGGAGGGCGGGGGGCGAGAAGCCGGAGCAGCGCATTGGAGCGTTTCCTTACGGTGATAGGCCCCAGGACGGGAAAAACCAGGGCTGATCCTGTTAACCGTCAAAAGTGCGTGACCGCCATCACCGAATCCAGCGTATGTCTCAAAAAATGGGGGCAGGGCGCCTTTGACCGGGCCGGCCGCGCGCAGCCAGGGCGCCGAAGCAGGGCAGCCCCAGCCTGGGAACGGGCTACAATCGACGCCTTTCCTCCCTGTCCTGGAGTACCACCCGATGTTCCCGCGCGACGTCCGCATCGAAAGCTACGATCCCGAACTGGCCAAGGCCATTGCCGCCGAAACCCAGCGCCAGGAAGACCATGTCGAGCTGATTGCCAGCGAGAACTACACCAGCCCGGCGGTGATGGAAGCCCAGGGCAGCCAGCTGACCAACAAGTACGCCGAGGGCTATCCGGGCAAGCGTTACTACGGTGGCTGCGAATACGTGGACATCGCCGAGCAGCTGGCCATCGATCGCCTCAAGCAGCTGTTCGATGCCGACTATGCCAACGTGCAGCCGCACAGCGGTTCGCAGGCCAACCAGGCGGTGTACTTCGCGCTGCTGCAGCCGGGCGACACCATCCTGGGCATGAGCCTGGCCCATGGCGGCCACCTGACCCACGGTGCCAAGGTCAATGCCTCGGGCAAGCTGTTCAACGCCGTCCAGTACGGTGTCGACGAAGCCGGCCTGATCGACTATGACGAGGTCGAGCGCCTGGCGCTGGAGCACAAGCCGAAGATGGTCGTCGCCGGGTTCTCGGCTTACTCGCAGGTGGTGGACTGGGCGCGCTTCCGCGCCATCGCCGACAAGGTCGGTGCCTACCTGTTCGTGGATATGGCGCACGTGGCCGGTCTGGTCGCCGCCGGGGTCTACCCGAGCCCGCTGCCGCACGCCCACGTGGTCACCTCGACCACTCACAAGACCCTGCGCGGCCCGCGTGGCGGCATCATCATCGCCAAGGGGGCAAGCGAAGAACTGCAGAAGAAGCTGCAGTCCATCGTGTTCCCGGGCATCCAGGGCGGTCCGCTGATGCACGTCATCGCCGGCAAGGCCGTGGCCTTCAAGGAGGCGCTGGAGCCGGGCTTCAAGGCCTACCAGCAACAGGTGGTCAAGAACGCCCAGGCGATGGCGGATACGCTGATCGCGCGCGGCTACAAGATCGTCTCTGGCGGTACCCAGAACCACCTGATGCTGGTCGACATGATCGGCAAGGATGTCTCGGGCAAGGATGCTGAAGCCGCGCTCGGCCTGGCCCACATCACCGTCAACAAGAATTCCGTGCCGAACGACCCGCGTTCGCCGTTCGTGACCTCGGGCCTGCGCCTGGGTACGCCGGCGGTCACCACGCGCGGTTACGTGGAGCAGGACTGCGTGGAGCTGGCCAACTGGATCGCCGACGTGCTCGACGCCCCGGCAGATGAGGCCGTGATCGCCCGCGTCCGCGACGCGGTCAGCGCGCAGTGCCGCAAGTACCCGGTCTACGGCTGATATGGACGAGGGCCGGCAACGGCGTATCTACGCCGTGCTGGCCCTGATCTGCGGCATCGTGGGGATGGCCGGCGGCGGCACCTTCGCCGCCATCGGCGTCTGGGTCGCGTTCGTCGAGCCGGCCTATCTGGACCGGGCCTCGCGCCTGTTGATCGGTGGCTGGGGCAGTGCGGGCCTGAGCGGGGTGGCGGGCTGGCTGTGGTTGAGCAGCCGCTATCTCCGACAGGGACGCACCGGCCTGCGCGATGCCGGGCCTTGGCCGTGGGTTGCATTGGGCCTTGGCGTCCTTGCCGCCCTGGCGGTGGTCGGCATGGCATTCTGGCAGGCCGCCGCGAGTCCGATGGCACTGGTTCTGCTGCTGGCAGGGCCGCCGCTGATGTTGCCGGCTGTCATGCTGGTGCGGCTGCGGTGCACGCAAGGCGCCTGACGGGATGAAACCCCTGCGCAGGCAGCGGTGGGGTCTGCTGCTGCATATGGCGTTGTTTGGACTCCCGCATGCCGTGGCGGCGTTTGTCGTGGTTGGGCTGTGCGTGCGCGACGTGCTCCATCAATACGGTGGGCCAGGCGATGCGCCGGGGTGGGCGGCCGCGTGGTTCGTCGCCGCCAGTCTGGTGCTGATCATCTGGTGGGGCCTTGCCCGGCGCTGGTGGCAGGGCGGCTCGGGCGAACTTCTTGCGGCCTCATCGGTGTGGTGGGCTGGCCTGCTGGCCGCCCTCGTGGCAACCGGCAGTGCCTGGGCGGGTCTGGTGCGGTCGATCGTCCACCATCATCTGTTCGAAGGGTCCGCGCCAGCGGCCGCCCTGCTGCTGATGGCGGGCCTCCCCCTGCTCTCCTGCGCGGCGCACCTGCTATCGCTGCGTTGGCGCGCCAGGTAGGCGGGCGGGCCTTTCCGGGCCGCTATTTGCTGTAGCTGGTCCCTCTCAGGTACCGTTGCGACGCTGCCGTGACCACGGCATGACGTTTTCCCGATGTAAGGCGTTCCATGTACTGTCCGTTCTGCCAGCATGCCGATACCCGTGTGATCGACTCGCGCGTCTCTGAAGACGGCGCGACGATCCGGCGTCGCCGCGAGTGCGAGGCCTGCAACGAGCGCTTCAGCACCCTGGAAACCATCGAACTGAAACTGCCGGCGATCGTGAAAAGCGACGGCAGCCGGGAGGCGTTCGATGCCCGCAAGGTCCGCAGTGGTTTCGACCGCGCGCTGCAGAAGCGCCCGGTTCCCGAGGACAAGATCGAGCTGGCGGTGCGCGCGGTGATGCAGCAGGCGCGTATCTGCGGCGAACGCGAAATCCCCTCGATCAAGGTCGGTGAGTTCGTGATGAACGAGCTGCGCAAGCTCGACCATGTCGGCTACGTGCGGTTTGCCTCGGTGTACCGCAGCTTCGAAGACGTGGCCGATTTCCGCGAGGAAATCGAGAAGCTTGAACGGGAGTTGCCCTCCAGCACCGAACAGCTGCAGCTGCTCGGCGATGTGATCGCGCTGACCAAGAAAAAGAAAGGCTGAGCCTGCGCCGCATCGCGGCCACCACGGCTGAGCTACCATCGCGGCTGCCTGCCGCCGGACGCTCACCGCCATGACTGACTTCACCGCTCTCGACCACCAGCACATGGCGCATGCGCTGCGCCTGGCCGAGCGCGCCGCGTACACCGCGCGGCCCAATCCGATGGTGGGTTGCGTCATCGCACGCGACGAGGTGGTGGTCGGCGAGGGCTGGCACCAGCGCACCGGCGGCCCCCACGCGGAAGTATTCGCGCTGCGCCAGGCTGGCGAACAGGCGCGCGGCGCCACCGCCTACGTGACCCTGGAGCCGTGCGCGCACCACGGTCGCACGCCCCCGTGCGCACTGGCCTTGATCGAGGCAGGGGTGACACGCGTGGTCGCGGCGATGCGCGACCCCTTCCCGAAGGTCGACGGCGGCGGTTTCGTGCTGCTGCGCGAGGCCGGCATCGAGGTCGCGGAAGGGTTGATGGCTGCGCAGGCGCGCGAGCTCAACCACGGGTTCCTGTCACGCATCGAACGCGGGCGCCCCTGGGTGCGGGTGAAGCTCGCGGCCAGTCTGGACGGGCGTACCGCGATGGCCGATGGCAGCTCCAAATGGATCACCGGTGCGGCCGCCCGCGAGGACGTGCAGCACTGGCGGGCGCGGGCGGGCGCGATTCTTACCGGCGCGGCCACCGTGTTGGCCGATGACCCGATGTTGACCGTGCGGCTGGCCGATACCGAGGTAGTGCCGCCGTTGCGGGTGGTGCTCGATGCACGTCTGCGCTCGCTGGAATGTGCGCGGGTGCGCGAGGGCGGGGCGCCGACGCTCTACGTGCATGATGCCGCGGTCAGCCCGCCGGATGCCGCCGATGCGGAGTTCGCCAGCGTGCCCAGCCATGACGGTCGTCTGGATCTGGGCGCGGTGCTGGCGCTGCTCGCTGAGCGCGGCATCAACGAAGTGCATACCGAAGCCGGCGCCACCTTGGCCGGTGCGTTGCTGGCCGGTGGCTGGGTCGACGAACTGCTGCTGTACCAGGCGCCCACGCTGCTCGGCGAGCATGGGCTGCCGCTGCTGTCCGGTCTGGGTATCCACGCGATGGACCAGCAGCGGCAGATGCGGGTGGTGGACAGGCGCCAGGTGGGTGAGGACCTGCGCCTGTTGCTGCGCCCATAAAAAACGGGCCCCTTGCGGGACCCGTTCGATCATGGCGCGGCGCGGACGCCGCAGCCCGATCAGTAACCAACGTGTGTGCCCTCATATCCACGGGCGCAGCACTCAGCGGGCTAGCTTAACACTTATTTAACTTAAAGCCCCCAGTCAGGGTGCCCTGTTACACTAGCCGCGCCGGTTCGCCGGTACACAAACGTCTTCAGGGCGGGGTGCGATTCCCCACCGGCGGTAGGTGCGCAAGCACGAGCCCGCGAGCGCTTCCCGGTCCCCGGGAAGGTCAGCAGATCCGGTCCGATGCCGGAGCCGACGGTATAGTCCGGATGAAAGAAGACGGTGCGGCCGGGCCTTGGTGCTCGGCGTGCACCTATATGCCTTGCGGCGTTTTTCGCTCACTTTCCGCGGAGAACGTTACTTGTTTACTGGAATCATCGAAGGCGTCGGCCGTCTGGCCGCGCGCGAGACCCTTGGCGGCGATGTCCGCTTTACTTTTGACGTAGGCACCCTGCCGTTCGAGAACGTGCAGATGGGCGAGAGCATCGCCATCAACGGGGTCTGCCTCACCGTCATCGCGTATGACGCCACCCGCTTCCAGGCCGACGCCTCCACCGAGACGCTGGGCCTGACCACGCTGGGGCAGCTGGCCGACGGCGCCGTCATCAATCTCGAACGCGCGATGCGCCCGACCGATCGCCTGGGTGGCCATCTGGTCAGCGGCCATGTCGATGGCCTGGGCCAGGTGCTGTCGGTGCATGACGATGCACGTGCCCAGCGCTGGCGCTTCGCCGCGCCGGCCGCGCTGCTGCGCTACATCGCCAAGAAAGGCTCGATCTGCGTGGACGGGGTCAGTCTGACCGTCAACGAAGTGGACGAACAAGGCTTCGAGGTCGCCCTCATCCCGCACACCGTCGCCAACACCGCCTTCGCCGCTACTGCCGTGGGCAGCGCGGTCAATCTTGAAATCGATCTGGTCGCCCGTTACGTCGAACGTTTGTTGGGTGCAGGAGCACGCGCATGAATTTCGCCCCCATTCCCGAGATCCTCGAGGACATCCGCCTCGGCCGCATGGTCGTCATCGTCGATGACGAAGACCGTGAGAACGAAGGCGACCTGATCATGGCCGCCGAGCTGGTCAAGCCCTCGGACATCAACTTCATGGTCACCCATGGCCGTGGCCTGGTGTGCCTGCCGCTGACCCGCGAGCGTGCGGCCGACCTGGGCCTGGCCCCGATGGTGCAGGCCAATACCGCGCAGTTCCAGACCAACTTCACGGTCAGCATCGAGGCCGCCGAAGGCGTGACCACCGGCATCTCGGCCTACGACCGTGCGCACACCATCCGCACCGCAGTGAAGCCCGATGCCAAGCCGGCCGACCTGCACCAGCCGGGCCACATCTTCCCGCTGATCGCCCAGCCGGGCGGCGTGCTGACCCGCGCCGGGCATACCGAGGCCGGCGTCGATCTGGCCATGCTGGCGGGCCTGGAGCCGGCGGGCGTGCTGGTGGAGATCCTCAACCCGGATGGCAGCATGGCGCGCCGCCCGGAGTTGGAGGTGTTCGCCCGCGAGCACGGCCTGAAGATGGGCTCCATCGCCGACCTGATCGCGTACCGTCTGGCCACCGAGAAGACGGTCGAGCGCGTCGACGAGCGCGAGATCGAGACCGAGTTCGGCCCCTTCACGCTGGTCACCTACCGCGATCGGATCGCCCACGACCTGCACTTCGCGCTGGTCCGCGGCACCCCGGATGCCGAGCCGACCCTGGTCCGCGTGCAGGTGGAAAACCCGCTGGCTGATCTGCTGCACTGGCGCCGCGATGATTTCGGCGTGGCCTCCACCGATGCCCTGCGCGCCATCGCCGCCGCCGAGCGCGGCGTGATGGTGGTGCTGTCGGCGCCGCGCGACACCAACAGCCTGCTGGCCCGCCTGCGCCAGCAGCCGGTGCCGGTCGTGCCGGGCAAGGACAAGGACGTGAGCCAGTGGCGCCGCAACGGCGCCGGGGCGCAGATCCTGTCCGACCTGGGCCTGGGCAAGCTGCGCGTGCTGGGCACCCCCCGCCGCCAGATCGGCCTGGCCGGGTATGGCCTGGAAGTGGTCGAGACGGTGGAGAACACGTCATCGCAGGCGCGCTGACGTCGCGCCGCTTCGCGGCAGCCCCCTGACTCAGGGGGCTTTTGCACCCGGCCCGTCCCGTAACGCGCGGCGGCCCGGCTACACGCAGCCATGCGCTAGAATATTCACCTATTAAATGGACCCCACGCCGAACATGAGCCATTACGAAGGCGACCTCCGTACTCCGGAAAAGGCCCGTTTCGCCATCCTCGCCAGCCGCTGGAACGCCCGCATCACCGACGTGCTGGTGGCCGGTGCGCGGCAGAGCCTGGCCGGCAACGGGATCGACGAGTCCGCCATCGACGTGATCCGCGTGCCCGGCGCATGGGAACTGCCGCTGGTCGCCGCGCGTCTGGCGGCCGCCCATCAGCATGCCGCGATCATCACCCTGGGCTGCGTGATCCGGGGCGATACCCGCCATTACGAACACGTGGCCGACCGCTGCGCCGAAGGCCTGATGCGCGTGCAGCTGGATTTCGGCGTGCCGGTGCTCAATGGCGTGCTGGCGGTGGAACGTGTCGAGGATGCCGACGCCCGCGCGGGTGGCAGCCACGGCAACAAGGGTGAGGAAGCCGCACTGACGGCGTTGGAAATGGTCAATCTTCTGGAGCAGCTGCCATGAACAAGTCAAACCAGGGCAAGCCCTCCGGTAAGCCCGTCCGCCGTGATGGCGTCGACCCCGTGCTGCGTTCGCGCGCGCGTCGTCGTGCCCTGCAGGCGATCTATGCGTGGCAGATCTCCGGTGGCAACGCGCAGAGCGTGATCGCCCAGTTCGCCCATGAACAGGCCCGCGAAATCGCGGATCTGGCCTACTTCGAAGCGCTGGTGCATGGCGTGCTCGACAACCGCAAGGATCTGGATGCGGCGCTGGACCCGTACCTGGATCGTGGCATCGAGGAAGTGGATGCGATCGAACGCGCCGCGCTGCGCGTGGCCGCCTATGAGATGCGCTTCCGCCTGGACGTGCCGTACCGCGTCGTGATCAACGAAGCGATCGAGTCGGCCAAGCGTTTCGGTTCCGAGCATGGCCACACCTACGTCAATGGCGTGCTCGACCGGGCCGCGGTGGAGTGGCGCAAGGTCGAATCGGGTCACTGATCCGCCCCGTGTCCCTTGCCGAATTTGCTCTGATCGACCGCATCCGTGCGCGCACCACCGCGCGCGCCGATGTCGTGCTCGGCATCGGCGATGACGCCGCGCTGCTGCAGCCGCGTGCGGGCGAACAGTTGGTGATCACCACCGATACGCTCAACAGCGGCGTGCATTTCCCGGTCGAAACCCCGGCCTACGAGATCGGCTGGAAAACCCTCGCGGTGAACCTCTCCGATCTCGCCGCCATGGGCGCCCGTCCGGCGTGGTGCACCTTGGCGCTGTCCTTGCCGGACGCCGACGCGGACTGGATCGAAGCCTTCGCCGATGGTTTCTTCGCATTGGCCGACGAGCACGACATCGTGCTGGTTGGCGGCGACACCACGCGCGGGCCGCTGTCACTCTCGGTGACCGCGATCGGGCAGGTCGCGCCCGGCCAGGCGCTGCGTCGCGATCGTGCCCAGTTGGGGGATGACATCTGGGTCAGTGGCACGCTGGGCGATGCCGCCGGTGCCCTGCGCCTGTGGCAGCAGAACCGGTTGAAGGTGGCGGTCGCCACGCTGCTCAGCGATGACGAAACGCTGCGTGAGCGCCTGCTGCGTCCGATCCCGCGCGTAACGCTTGGCCTGCGCCTGCGTGCCTACGCACATGCGGCCGTGGATATCTCCGATGGTCTGCTCGCTGATCTGGGCCATATCGCGGCCTGCAGCGGCGTGCGCGCGGAGGTGGAGGCCGATGCATTGCCGATCTCGTCGGCCCTGCGCGAGCAGCTCGGGCGCGAGGGTGCCCGCGACTGCGCGCTGCGTGGCGGCGACGACTACGAGCTGTGCTTCACCGTCGCGCCGTCGCAGCGTGATGCGATCCATGCCTTGTCGGCGTCCCTGGGCTTGCCGCTGACCCGGATCGGCCGGATCGTGGAAGGACAGGGCGTGCACTGCGCTGATGCCGACGCCACCGACGGTGGCTACCAGCACTTCTCCTAACGTCGCTGACGCCCATCACACCGGCGGCAGCACCTTCCCCGGATTGAGAATCCCCTCCGGATCCAGCGCACCCTTGATCGCGCGCATCGCCGCCAGCGTGGCCGGGGTGAACGCCTGTGCCATGAAATCGCGCTTGGCCAGGCCGATGCCGTGTTCGCCGGAGAGCGTGCCGCCCAGTGCCAGGGTCAACGCGAACACGCGCGGCAGCGCCGCATGCGCGCGTGCGTTCTCGCCGGCATCGTCCGGGTGGTAGAGGATGTTGACGTGCAGGTTGCCGTTGCCGGCATGGCCGAAGGTGACGATCGGCAGATCGAACTCCGCCGATAGTGCCTGCACCCCGGCGACCAGCGCGGGAATGCGCGACACCGGGACCACCACGTCTTCGTTGATCTTGCCCGGTGCGATGCTGCGCAGCGCCGGTGACAGCGCCTTGCGCGCGGCCCACAGGGTTTCGCGCGCGCTGCCTTCCATCGCCACATCCAGCGCGATCAGACCGTCGCCTTCGGCGGCCGCCGCGAGGGCCTGCAGCAGGTAGGGCAGGGTGTCGTGGTCGCCGTCGGCCTCCACCAGCAGCATCGCGCCGGCCTCTGGCACGTCAGCCCCATTGCGACGCAGCAGTTCGAGGCTGCGCGCATCCATGAATTCCAGGCGCGTGGGCACCACCGGTTGCGCCATCAGGCGCGACACCGCCTGCGCGGCGGCATCCGCATCGCGGTACAGCACGCGCAGCCCCGCCTGCGTCACCGGCAGCGGGGTCAGCTTCAAGGTCGCTTCCACGATCAGCGCCAGCGTGCCTTCGCTGCCGACCAGCAGATGGGTCAGGTCGTAGCCGGTGGCGTCCTTGGTGTACGGGCCGCCGCAGGTGATCAGTTCACCGGCACCGGTCACCGCCACCAGGCCAAGCACGTTGTCGCGGCTGGTGCCGTACTTCACCGCGCGCGGGCCACCGGCATTGCAGGCCAGGTTGCCGCCGATGCTGCAGATCTCCGCACTGGAGGGGTCCGGCGGCCAGAACAGGCCGTGCGGCATCAGCGCCTGCTGCAGGTCGCCGTTGAGCACGCCGGGTTCGACCACCGCGCAGCGGTCGCCGGGCTGGATGGCGAGGATACGGTTCATCCGCGCGAACGAGAGCACGATGCTGCCTTCCATCGGCACGGCAGCGCCGGTGGTGCCGGTGCCTGCGCCGCGCGCGACCAGGGCGATGCGGTGTTCGCGGCAGGCGCGGACCAGCGCGACGACCTGCTCGCGATCGCGCGGGAAGGCGACACCGGCCGGCAGCGTGTGCCGCCACGAGTTGTCCTGGGCATGTGCGTTGCGTGCGCTGTCATCCGTTCGCCAGCCGTCCTCACCGAGCAGGGCATGCAGGGTGGCAATGAACGCTGTGGGCAGGGCAGGAGTCATCATCAGGTCCGGGAATCAACAGGGGCACGTTGGATCGCGCGCCAGCCGATCACGGCCAGCGCCAGTGGCAGCCACACCCAACGCAGTTCGGAAAGGACGGTCGCCATCCCGCGCGCGCTGAAGAACTGCGGCGCGAAGGGCGAGACGCGGATCGGGCGCCAAGGGGCGAAGAAGCGTTCGCCGCTCCATGGCCACCACAGCGCGACGCCAAGCCCGCCGGAGGTGAATGCATCCAGCAATGGATGCGACAGTGCGCACAGGCCGACGAACGCAGCCGCCTGCACCGCCGTGGCGCGCAGGCGCCGGTGCAGCAGCGCGGCGAGCACGGCCATCAGCGCGGCGAATAGGATCGAATGGCTGGCGCCCCGATGGCCGAAGCTGTCGGCGTAAGGAATGTGCAACGCGAAGGCGAGCACGTCCGCATCCGGCAGCATGGCCGCGACCACGCCGGCGGTGAGCAACGGCGTGGAGATGCGGCCGCGATCGGCGGCGCACCACAGCGCCAGCGGAATGGCGGCGTGGGTAAAGATCGAGGGCATCAGCAGTCTTCCAGCCGGAACGCGTCGCGCAGCCAGTTCAGCTGCGGGGGCTCGCCGGCGGCTTCGACGACATCGAAGCGGCACGGCTGCTCGGCCAGCCAGGGATGCGACTGCAGAAACAACTGCGCGGCGATCACCAGCTTGCGTCGCTTGCGCAGGTCCACCGAGGCCGCGCCGCCGCCGAAGCGGGCGTCCGCGCGGTAGCGGACTTCCACGAACACGACTACATCACCGTCGCGCATGACCAGGTCGATCTCACCGCGGCGATACCGCGCGTTGGTGGTGACCGGGCGCATCCCGGCCTCACGGAGATGGTGCTGCGCGGCAGCTTCCACCGCCGCACCGCGTACCGCGCGCCCGGTGGGCACGTGGCTCAGTTGCTGCTGGCGATCGGCATCGGCCGGCCACCGCTGAAGGTCGACCATGCCGGCACCCGCAGTACGTTGCCGTTGCTGTCCAGGAACAGGGTGCCGGTGGCGCCGGCCAGGCCGCCTTCGGTGGCGACCTTGTCCAGGTAGGCGCTGATCTTCCACGCATCGAAACCGAACGCGAACAGGCGACCGGAGGCGCCACGCGCCGAGGGCAGGATCTGCCCGGCGGTGGAGGCGGCCGGCAGGCCGGCCACGCCGCGCACGTTCCAGGCTTCGTTGGGGTAGACGATGCCGTCCAGCGCCATGTCTTCTTCCGGCTTGCCGGCACCGACGGTCAGCTGCGAGGTGCCGACGCGGCTCGCGCCACCGGCACCGGCCAGCGCCAGCTGCGGGGTCAGTGCACGCGCCTGCGGCGCCTTCACCGCCAGCAGCACGCCGTCGATGGCGCCTGCCGCGCGCACCTGCGCACCGATGTCGCCGACGGTGTCGCTCACGCCGATGGTGGCCACCACCTGCCCGCCACGCTGCGCGAAGCGCTCGCGGAACGCGGCCGCGGCACGGCGGCCGTTGTCGTCGTTGCTGTGGATCACCAGCACCTTGCTGCGCTCGCGGCCGCGCAGGTATTCGGCGGCGATGATGCCGTCGTCTTCCGGGGCCAGGGAGAAACCGGCGCTGCCGGCCGGCGGGGTGTCCTTGCCGCGGTTCAGGGCGAGCACCGGTACGGGCAGCTCGCGGCGGCCGAACACGGCATCCACTTCGTCGCGCCCCAGCGGGCCGACGATGAAATCGGCACCGGCGGTCACGGCCTTGTCGTAGGCGGCCAAGGCACCGGCGGCGGTACCGGCGGTGTCGATGAACTGGATGTCCGGGCGACGGCGGGTTTCGCCGTAGTAGCCGCTGAGCAGGCCATCGCGGACCGGCTGCGCGGCGGTGGCCAGGCGGCCGCTGAGCGGCAACAGCACCGCCATCTTCACCGGCGGGCGGTAGCCATCGCTCATCGCCGGCGGGCGCTTGCTGGTATCGAACTGCGAGGCGCCTTCGCGATCGAACGGACGCGGCAGCGGCAGGCCACGGGCGATCAGCGCACGGCCGGCGAAGTTGTACAGCGGTTCATTGGCCGGCAGCGCCGCCGCGCGCGCGCGCAGGGTGGCATCGTCCAGCGTGCCGAGCAGGCCGGCGATGGCCTGCTGGTTGTCGCTGCGCGCTTTGCCGGTCAGTGCGGCGTGCGCACGGGCGCGCTCGAGCGCGGCACCGAGGTTGTCGCCGGTGGCCTGCAGTGCGTTGGCGCGGGCCAGGTGCCAGCGGGTTTGCAGCGAGGGGGTGACCGCGTCGGCCGGTTCTTTCAGCGCGGCCAGCGCCTGCGCCGGCTGCTTGTCGGCCAGCGCGAGTTCGGCGGTGGTCAGCTGGTAGCGCTGGAGGCTGGCGCCGCTGAGCTGGCGCGCGGTGAGCTGGGCCAGCAGGGTGCGGGCGCGGGTGGCATCGCCGGCTTCGTGCCAGGCAAAGGCGGCATCGGCCAGGGCGGCGCTGCGGGCACTGCCGCGCAGGGTGTTGGCCAGCGCTTCCAGCTGGACCGCCGCATCGCGCGGCTTGCCCTGCTCGATCAGCGCCAGGGCCTGGCTCTGGGCCGGCGAATCCGGCGCACTGGTGAAGCTGGTCGTGGCGCAGCCGGCAAGCAGCATCAGCGACAACGAAAGGGCGGAGATCCGTACGACGGGCTTGTTCATGATCAGGTCCATTCGATGGGGGCAGCGGCCGTGGCCGGGGAACGGTACGATTCTACCCTTGACCACGGAAGAGCCGCTGATGAGTGCTGTCCCCACGCTGTATGTCGTTGCCACCCCGATCGGCAACCTCGCCGATCTGACCCCGCGCGCGCAGGACGTGCTGCGTTCGGTGGCCGCGATCTGCGCCGAGGACACCCGCCGCAGCGGCCAGCTGTTGGCCCACTTCGGCATCCAGCAGCCGCTGGTGGCCCTGCATGACCACAATGAAGAGGCGTTGTCGCAGCGGATCGTGGCGCGCCTGCTGGCGGGCGAGTCGCTGGCGCTGGTCAGTGATGCCGGCACCCCGCTGGTCAGCGACCCGGGCTACCGCCTGGTCCGCGCCGCGCGCGAAGCCGGGATCAAGGTCAGCCCGATTCCCGGCGCCTGTGCGGCGATCGCCGCGCTCAGCGTGGCCGGCCTGCCCAGCGACCGCTTCACGTTCGAAGGCTTTCTGCCGGCCAAGGCGTCCGGCCGCCGCGAGCGGCTGCATGCGCTGGCCGGTGAAACCCGCACGCTGGTGTTCTACGAATCCTCGCACCGGATCACCGAATCGCTGGCGGACATGGTCGCCGCGTTCGGGCCCGAGCGGCCCGCGGTGCTGGCGCGTGAGCTGACCAAGCTGTTCGAGACCGTGCTGGATGGCGATCTGGCCTCGCTGCTGCAGCAGGTCGAGGCGGACGACAACCAGCGCAAGGGCGAGTTCGTGGTGATGGTGCAGGGCGCGGCCGACGATGAGGAGGCTCAGCTGGTTCAGGGCCGGCGCCTGTACGCCAAGCTGAGCGAGCACCTGCCGCCCTCGACCGCAGCCAAGCTGGCGGCGGAAATCACCGGTGCCCCGCGCAAGGCGTTGTACGGCGGGTAACCGCGATCGTCCTTGTTTTGTGGGACAATGCGCGCGGCGGAGTCGGCCAGACAGTCGCGTCATCCCTTGCGGATGCCGAGGAAAGTCCGGGCTCCACAGGGCAAGGTGCCAGGTAACGCCTGGGCGGCGCGAGCCGACGGAAAGTGCAACAGAAAGATACCGCCTACGTTCCCTTCGGGGAGCCGGTAAGGGTGAAATGGTGCGGTAAGAGCGCACCGCGAGTCTGGTAACAGACCGGCACGGCAAACCCCACCTGGAGCAAGACCAAATAGGGACCTAATGGCGTGGCCCGCGTCGGGTCCGGGTAGGTTGCTTGAGCGCTGCGGTGACGCAGCGCCTAGAAGAATGACTGTCCACGACAAAACCCGGCTTATCGGCCGGCTCCGCCGCTTTTTTCGCGGACTCGCGAAAAAAGCCCCAAGGTTTGCAGCGCAAACCTTGGGCCCCGGGCTACCAGCCTCCAATTCCCCGCGCCTGACGGCGCGCCCCCTTTACTAAAGGGGGCTGTTACTCGGCTTGATTGTCCTGGGCGTTGAGTACCTGTTGATCACGGCGCTGTCCCTACCGGCTTAGCCGTGCGTTGCCAGCGTCGTTTCACCCACACAGACACCCTCTGCATCGAACCGCCGCTCGGTGATGAAGCCGTGGCCGGTGGCGTCCAGCACGATGATCGTGCTGGCGCGGGTGCCGTACTCGGGGCTGCGGATGAAGGGGGACGACAGCCAGCGCTCGCGCTCCAGGCCGATGCCGGTATCCGGCAGGGTGCTGTCCTCAGCGCGGGTTTCATCACGCAGGGCCTTCCACAGGGGGGCCAGATCATCGTCGCCGTGGTCCACCCACGCGCGCAGCGCTGCGTTCAATGTCACGGTTTTCGGCCACGGCGCATCCAGCGGCCCGTTGGACATGCCATGGATGCCCGGCGCCAGCGACTGGCGGTGCAGGGGGTGGTTGCCCAGGAACTGGCAGCTGTCGCGATCGGCCAGTAACAGATTGAAGGGGGCGAATTCGACTGCCCGCCGCGCGAGCTCGTCCGCGAACAGTGCGGCCGGCGCGGCATCACGCAGATAGTCGGCCACCAGTGCGCCGCGGGAGGGGCCGGTCTGCCGGGCTTGCGGATCGCGGACGTTGGTCACCACCGCCATCCGCCCCGCCGGGCCGATCCCGGCCCAGGTCCCTCCCGAGCGCAGGTCGCGGCCGGCGGCCACTCCGTCATCCGGTGCGGGCCATAGGCGCAGGGCGGCGGTCGGCCGCGCGTGGAACTCATCGCGGTTACCGGCCATCACCAACGGCCAGCGGGGGTGGGTTTTCCAGGCAAGCGCGAGCAGACACATGCCTCACAGTGTGCCGGTTCTGCGCAGCGCCGGGGCGATGGCGACCCCGTCAGGGATGAATACGGGCGGATGTTTCACGCGGTCTCCACAGGCCTGAACTTCGGCGAAATCTCAAAAAATGAGACGAAACAGCAACTTGTGGATAAGCCTTGAACAAGTCTCTAAACATTGCTGCAAGCCCTTGATGTTCAAAGTGATTTCCCCTTCGCAAAGTTGTTGACAACCCAATCGGCACTGCTAAGGTGGGCATCAGAGGGGAAACCGGGTTTTTTGTGGTTTTTCGTGGTTCAATGTTTCACCGGGCGAAGGAAAGGTGAAAACGTCGTGTTTCAAGGCGAGACGGCCATCACTGTTGACGACAAAGGGCGCATGGCGGTTCCGACCGCGCATCGCGACCTTGTCGCGCGTGTGAGCAACAACCGTCTGGTCCTGACCTACAACCCGTTCGAGTCCGGCTGCCTCTGGTTGTACGCCGAACAGGAATGGGAACGCGTCCGTGATGACGTCATGTCCAAGCCCAACACACAGCGCGTCGTGCGCCTCCTGCAACAGAAGCTGGTCGGTTCGGCCGCGCATCTGGAGTTGGACGGCAACGGCCGCATCAGTATTCCCGCCAGCCACCGTGGTGCCGTTGGCATTGAAAAGAAGGCGGTGCTGCTCGGTATGGGCGACAAATTCGAATTGTGGAGCGAGCAGGCTCATCGCGCGTTGATCCAGCAGACGTTGTCTGACGAGGATCTCGGCGATGGGTTGCTCGACCTGAAGTTGTGAGCCGGGGTGCCCGGATGCGCGGAGCAGCGCAGACCGGTCACCTTCCGGTGTCGCAGCCGCCGGCAGGCCACCTGCCGGTCCTGTACACGCAGGTCCTGGACGGCCTGAAGGTGATCGAAAACGGAGTGTATCTCGATGGCACGTTTGGTCGTGGCGGTCACGCCCGCGGCGTGCTCGAGCAACTCGGTCCTGGAGGCCGGCTGCTGGTCATGGACAAGGATCCGGAGGCGATTGCGGTAGCCGAGCGTGATTTCGCGCCGGACCCGCGCGTCTCGATCTTCCGTGGCAGCTTTGCTGATCTGCTGCACTGGGAGGCCACCGCGCAGGGCCTGGATGGCGTGCTGTTCGACCTGGGCGTGTCCTCGCCCCAGCTGGATGTCGCCGAGCGCGGTTTCAGCTTCGGCAAGGACGGCCCGCTGGACATGCGCATGGATCCGGACAGCGGTGAAAGCGCGGCGCAGTGGCTCAACCGTGTTGAAGAGCGCGAGCTGATGGACGTGCTGTGGACCTACGGCGAAGAGCGCCAGGGTCGCCGCATCGCCAAGGCCATCGTCGCCCGCCGCGACAAGCAACCCTTCACCCGCACCGCCGAGCTGGCGGAGTTGATCGCCTCGGTGATGCCGCGTGGCAAGGACAAGATCCACCCGGCCACGCGCAGCTTCCAGGCGATCCGCATCCATATCAACCGCGAACTGGCCGACCTTGAGGCCGGCCTGGACGCGGCACTGGCACGCCTCAAGCCCGGTGGCCGGCTGGCGGTGATCAGCTTCCATTCGCTGGAAGACCGCATCGTCAAGCAGTTCATGAACCGCTACGCCAAGGCACCGCCGAGCAACCGCCGGTTGCCGGAGCTGGCTGCGTTCGTGCCGACGCTGGACCTGCACGGTGGCGCCATCAAGGCCGAAGACGACGAGCTGGCAGTCAATCCGCGCTCGCGCAGCGCCGTACTGCGTGTCGCCGAAAAGCGCGAGGTGGCTGGATGAGCCGCCTGCTGTTGATCGTGCTGCTGGCCTGCACCGTCGCCTCGGCGATCGGTGTGGTGTTCATGCGCCATCGCCACCGCCAGACCTTCGTGGAGCTGTCCCGGGTCGAGCGTGCGCGCGATGAGATCAACATCGAGTTCGGTCGCCTGCAGCTTGAGCAGGCCACCCTGGCCGAGGCCACCCGGGTCGACCGCGTCGCCCGCGAGCGCCTGGGCATGAAGTTTCCCGAAGCGGCCGATGTCGTGGTGATCCGGCCATGAACAAGTCCGGCCGCAACCGTGCGCGCAACAGCTTCAACCTCCGCCAGCGCCTGAAGTGGGTGGGGCTGGCGCTCGGCCTGTGCTCGGTCTCGCTGGTCGGCCGTGCCGCCTACGTGCAGATCATCAACAGCGAGTTCTACCAACGCCAGGGCGAAGCCCGTTACCTGCGCGAACTGCCGATCAACACCTCGCGCGGCATGATCACCGACCGCAATGGCGAGCCGGTCGCGGTGTCCACCCCGGTCGCCTCGATCTGGGTCAACCCGCAGGAACTGCTGCGTTCGCCGGACCGTATCCCCGAGCTGGCAACCGCGCTGGGCATGCCGCTGGATGAGCTGACCTCCAAGCTCTCGCAGAAGGCCGATAAGGAATTCATGTACCTGCGCCGCCGGATCAATCCGGACGACGCGGAAAAAGTGGTCGCGATGAAGATCCCGGGCGTGGCCTCGCAGCGCGAGTTCCGTCGTTTCTACCCGCAGGGTGAGGCGATGGCGCACGTGCTCGGCTTCACCAACATCGACGACCGCGGCCAGGAAGGGCTGGAGCTGGCCTTCGACGAATGGCTGCGCGGCAAGGCCGGCGCCAAGCGCGTGATCCGCAACCGCAAGGGCGATACGGTGGAGAGCGATCTGCTGCGCGCCGCCGAGCCGGGCAAGGACCTCACTCTCAGCATCGACCGCCGCATCCAGTTCCTGGCCTTCAAGGAGCTGCGCAACGCGCTGATCGAGAACAAGGCCGCGGGCGGCTCGATGGTGATCATGGATGTGGCCACCGGCGAGATCCTGGCCATGGTCAACCTGCCGACCTACAACCCCAATGCCGTCGGTGGCGCTGCGCCGGACACCCGCCGCAACCGCGCGGTGACCGATCTGGTCGAGCCGGGTTCGACCATGAAGCCGCTGACCATCGCCTCGGCGTTGCAGTCCGGCGTGGTCACCAAAGACACCACGGTGGACACCAACCCGGGCTACATGGCGCTGGGCCGCTACACGATCAAGGACGTGCCGCGGAACAATGGCGTGCTCAACGTCACCGGCGTGATCACCCGCAGCTCGAACATCGGGGCGGCCAAGATCGCCGCCAAGATGCCGGACCAGGTCTTCTACGACCACATTCACAGCTTCGGTTATGGCGTTGCCCCGCACAGCGGCTTCCCGGGCGAATCGGCCGGCGTGCTGCCGCGCCCGGCGCGCTGGAGTGGTCCCTCCAAGACCACCATGTCCTACGGCTACGGCCTGAATGTCAGCCCGCTGCAGATCGCGACCGCCTACTCGGCGCTGGGCAACGGCGGCAAGCTGATCGCGCCGACCTTCGTCAAGGGCCAGCGCAACGAAGGCAAGCAGATCATCGACGAGAAGATCGCCAAGGAAGTCGTGGCGATGATGGAAACCGTGGTCACCCAGGGCGGCGCCAAGCAGGCGGCGGTGCTGGGTTACCACGTGGCCGGCAAGACCGGCACCGCCCGCAAGGCCGGCCCCGGCGGTTACGAGCGTGGCCATTACAACGCGCTGTTCGCCGGCGTGGTGCCCGCCACCAACCCGCGCTTCGCCACGGTGATCGTCATCAACGACCCGCAGGGCGGCAAGTATTACGGCGGCCTGGTCTCCGCGCCGGTGTTCCACAACGTGATGGAGGGCGCGCTGCGCCTGATGGACGTGCCGCCGGACGACATCGAGTCGTGGCTGGCCGCCCAGCAGTCCGGAAAGATGGGTCACTCGGCCTCGGTGCTGCCGATGCCGCCGCCGGAAACGGTGATCGCGCCCGATGCCGCCGCAGAATTCGATGCCGCGCTGCCCAGCGCGCACGCCACAGTGCCGCCCGCGCAGGGAGGCACGCAATGAGCCAGATGATGTTGCTGTCGCAGTTGCTTCCCGATGTGGTGCTGAGCCACGACCCGACCATCACCGGCCTGGTGCTGGACAGCCGTGCGGTGCGCCCGGGCAATGCCTTCGTGGCGATCGCCGGCTTCGGCGCGCACGGGCTGGGCTTCGTCGATCAGGCCCGCGCCAACGGCGCCGGGGCGATCCTGTTCGAGCCGCCGGCCCCGGCCGAGCTGCCGGCCCCGGCCGATGCGATTGCCGTGCCGGGCCTGCGCCACCGCATGGGCGCGATGGCCGATCAGTTCCACGGCCACCCCTCGCACGCGATGACGATGGTCGGGGTGACCGGCACCAACGGTAAAACCTCCACCGTGCAGCTGCTGGCCCAGGCCTGGCACCTGCTCGGCACCCGCAGCGGCAGTATCGGCACGTTGGGCGTCGGCCTTTATGGCGACGTGGTGCCGACCGGCTTCACCACGCCGCTGGTGCTGCAGATGCATGAGGTGCTGGCGCAGCTGCGCGACGGGGGTGCCCAGGCCGTGGCGATGGAAGTCAGCTCGCACGCGCTCGATCAGGGCCGCGTGGATGCCGTGCATTACGACGTTGCGGTGTTCACCAATCTCACCCGCGACCATCTCGACTATCACGGCGACATGGCGCAGTACGGTGCGGCCAAGGCCAAGCTGTTCCACCGCGACGGGCTCACGGCCGCCGTGGTCAACCTCGATGACAGCTTCGGCAGCGAACTGCTGCGCACCGTCGGGGAGACCGTGCGTCCGATCGGCGTGAGCTCGCGCGGTGCCGCACAGGCCACCGTACGCGCTGATTCACTCGCCCTGGATGGCCGCGGCATCGCCTTCGATCTGGTCGTGGACGGTCAGCGCCACCCGGTGCAGTCGCCGCTGCTGGGCCGCTTCAACGTGGACAACCTGCTGGCCGTGGCCGGTGCGCTGTATGCGCTGGGGCACGCCCCGGAGGCGATCGCCGCGCTGCTCTCGCAGCTGCAGCCGATCGCCGGGCGCATGAACCGCCTGGGCGGCGAGGGTGGCCTGCCCACCGTCGTGATCGATTACGCGCACACCCCGGATGCGCTGGAACAGGCGCTGACCAGCGTGCAGGGCCATCTGGCCGGGCGCCTGATCTGCGTGTTCGGCTGCGGCGGCGAGCGCGATACCGGCAAGCGCCCGCAGATGGCCGCCATCGCCGAGCAACACGCCGACGTGGTGATCGTCACCGACGACAATCCGCGCGGCGAAGACGGCGACGTGATCGTGGCCGACATCCTGAAGGGATTTGATGCACCCGCTGCCGTCACCGTGCAGCGCGACCGAGCCGTCGCGATCGCCACCGCGATCGGCCAGGCCGGTGCGGGCGATATCGTGCTGATCGCCGGCAAGGGTCACGAGCCCTATCAGGAGATCCACGGGGTCAAGCACACCTTCGATGACACCGAGGTGGCCGGCCGTGTGCTGGCCGCGCGCGTAGACAACGCGGGCACGCCGCGCATGGAGGCACCATGAAGCGCACCCCCCTGTCGCTGATCGCTCACTGGGCCGGTGGCGAGATCCATGGCGAGGATACCGCCATCGATGCCATCAGCAATGACACCCGTACGCTCGCGCCGGGCAGCCTGTATGTGGCGCTGCGTGGCGAGCGTTTCGATGGCCATGACTTCGCGGCCGACGCGCTCGCGCGCGGTGCCTCGGCGATGCTGGTCGAGCGCCTGCTCGATGTCGCCCTGCCGCAGATCGTGGTCGCCGACAGCGAACACGCCCTGGGCCGCATCGCCGCCGGCATGCAGCGCGACCGCGACACCGCGGTCTTCGCGATCACCGGCAGCAACGGCAAGACCAGCGTCAAGAGCCTGCTGCTGGCGATCCTGGAACAGGTGGCACGTGACGACCGCAAGGTGGTCTACGCCAACCCGGGCAACCGCAACAACGAGATCGGCCTGCCGCTGGCGGTGCTCGATGCGCCGGAAGATGCCGACTACGCCGTCTACGAGATGGGCGCCGGCAAGCCGGGCGACATCGCCTACCTCACCGAGATCGTGCGCCCGCACTACGCGCTGGTGAACAACATCGCCCCGGCGCATCTGGAACGCATGGGCAGCCTGCAGGGCGTGGCCACCACCAAGGGCGCGATCTACGCGGCGCTGCCTTCCGATGGCGTGGCCGTGATCAATGCCGATGACGCCTTCGGGATCTGGTTCGAACAGCACATCGTCGGCCAGCCGCCGCGCTGCCGCGTGCTGCGCTACGGCCTGGAGCACACCGCCGATGTCACCGCGCGTGCGATCCGCCCGGCCGCGCAGGGCAGCCAATTCGTGCTGTCCACGCCCGCGGGCGATGCCGAGATCACGCTGGGCCTGCCGGGCCGGCACAACATCAGCAACGCGCTGGCCGCTGCCTCGCTGGCGCTGGCCGCGGGCATTGCGGTGGCGCAGATCGCCGCCGGCCTGGCCCGCGCCGAGCCGGTGCCCGGCCGCCAGATCGCGCACCAGCTGCCCAGCGGCGCGGTGCTGATCGATGACAGCTACAACGCCAACCCCGGTTCGCTGGCCGCCGCCATCGATGCCCTGGCTGCCTCGAAGGACGAGGGCTGGCTGGTACTGGGCGACATGCGCGAACTCGGCCCGGACGGCGAGGCGCTGCATGCCCAGGCAGGTCGCCGCGCCCGCGATGCCGGCCTGAAGCGGCTGTACACGCTCGGCCCGCTGAGCGCCGCCGCCTCGACCGCCTTCGGTGAAGGCGGCCAGCAGTTCCAGAGCCATCAGGCCTTGGCCACCGCGCTCGCCGCCGAACTGCATGCCGGCGTGCGCTGCCTGGTCAAGGGCTCGCGTGGCAGCGCCATGGACACGATCGTCAAAGCGCTGCTCGCGCAAGGAGAGGAAACCCCCAATGTTGCTTGAACTGGCCCGATGGCTGCAGCAGTTGGAGAGCCTGTTCGGGCTGTTCGGCTACCTGACCCTGCGCGGCATCCTCGCGGCGCTGACCGCCCTGTTCCTGTCGCTGTGGCTCGGCCCGGCGATGATCCGCAAGCTGGCCCAGTTCAAGGGCGGCCAGCCGATCCGTACGGATGGTCCGCAGACCCATTTCGCCAAGGCCGGCACGCCGACCATGGGCGGCTCGCTGATCCTGCTGACGATCACGCTGTCGGTGCTGCTGTGGGCTGACCTGCGCAACCGTTACGTCTGGCTGGTGCTGGCCGTGATGCTGTGCTTCGGCGCGATCGGCTGGTACGACGACTGGATCAAGATCGTCCGCCGCGACCCGAACGGCCTGAAGTCGCGCTGGAAGTACCTGCTGCAGTCGATCTTCGGTCTGGCGGCCGGTCTGTTCCTGTTCTACACCGCCGATGTCCCGGCGGCGATGACGTTCTACATCCCGATGTTCAAATCGATCGCGCTGCCGCTGGCCGGCATCAGCTTCGTGGCCATCGCGTATTTCTGGATCGTCGGCTTCTCCAACGCGGTCAACCTGACCGACGGCCTGGACGGGCTGGCGATCATGCCGACCGTGCTGGTCGCCTGCGCGCTGGGCGTGTTCGCCTATGCCTCGGGCAACGTGGTGTTCTCCAGCTACCTGCAGATCCCGCAGATCCCGGGCGCCGGTGAGCTGGTCATCATCTGCGCGGCGATCGCCGGCGCAGGCCTGGGCTTCCTCTGGTTCAACACCTATCCGGCCATGGTCTTCATGGGCGATATCGGCGCGCTGGCGCTGGGTGCGGTGCTGGGCACGATCGCGGTGATCACCCGCCAGGAACTGGTGCTGGTGGTGATGGGCGGCGTGTTCGTGATCGAGACGCTGTCGGTGATGATCCAGGTCGCTTCGTTCAAGCTGACCGGCAAGCGCGTGTTCCGCATGGCGCCGATCCACCACCACTTCGAACTGAAGGGCTGGCCGGAGCCGCGTGTGATCGTGCGCTTCTGGATCATCTCCGTCGTGCTGGTCCTGATCGGCCTGGCCACGTTGAAGGTCCGCTGATGAACGACCTGTCGCGCCAAGCCACCCGCCTGGAAGCCATCGGAGGCCACTTCGACAAGTGGCTGCTGGGTGCGATCATCGCGCTCACCGGGCTGGGCGTGGTGATGGTCGCGTCGAGCTCGATCGCGTTGATGAGCAGCCCGTTCTATTACCTCAACCGCCACCTGATTTTCCTGGCGGTAGGTATCGGCCTGGCGATCATCGCCATGCGCACCGAGCTCAAGAGCATCGAGCAGTACAACCAGATCCTGCTGCTGGGCTGCTTCGCGCTGCTGGTGGTGGTGTTCATCCCGGGCCTGGGCAGCAGCGTCAACGGTGCCCGCCGCTGGATCAACCTGGGCATCTCCAAGTTCCAGACCGTCGAAGCGGTGAAGGTGCTCTACATCGTGTGGCTGTCCAGCTATCTGGTCCGCTTCCGCGATGAGGTCAACGCGACCTGGCCGGCAATGCTCAAGCCGCTCGGCGTGGCCGGCGCGCTGGTGGTGCTGCTGCTGCTGCAGCCGGACTTCGGCTCGTCCACGCTGCTGCTGGCGATCACCGCCGGCATGCTGGTGCTGGGCGGGGTCAACATGCCGCGCATGTCCATGCCGGTGATCATCGGCATGGTCGGCATGAGCGCGCTGGCGATCATCGAGCCGTACCGCATGCGCCGCATCACCTCATTCCTGGATCCGTGGGCCGATCAGCAGGGCGACGGCTACCAGCTCTCCAATGCGCTGATGGCCGTGGGCCGTGGCGAGTGGACCGGCGTGGGCCTGGGCAACTCGGTGCAGAAGCTCTATTACCTGCCCGAAGCGCATACCGACTTCATCTTTTCGGTCACCGCCGAGGAGCTGGGCTTCCTCGGCACCTGCCTGATCATCTCGCTGTATGCGCTGCTGGTCGGCCGCACCTTCTGGCTGGGCATGCGCTGCGTGGAAATGAAGCGCCACTTCTCCGGCTACATCGCTTTTGGCATCGGCCTGTGGATCAGCATGCAGAGCTTCGTTTCGATCGGGGTCAACCTCGGCATCCTGCCGACCAAGGGCCTGACCCTGCCGCTGATTTCCTCCGGCGGCTCCAGCGTGCTGATGACCTGCGTGGCGATGGGCCTGCTGCTGCGCGTTTCCTATGAACTGGACCGCGCCGAGCGCCGCCAGGCCGTGCGCATGGGCGCCGACCAGGATGGCCCGTTGCCCGGCGATGTTCCCAAGGCCGACAGCGCCAGCGCGGTCGCCGCGGCGATGCAGGACAGCGGCAACCGCGACACCGCACCGCGTGACAGCGCCACCCGTGGCACCAGCCGCATGCAGCAGCGCATCGAACCGACGCTGGGGAGAATGGGATGAGCACGCCTCGCCTCGATCCGTCCCAGCGCCCGGTCATGATCATGGCCGGCGGTACCGGTGGGCACATCTTCCCCGGCCTGGCCGTGGCCAAGGTACTGCGCGAACGTGGCGTGCCGGTCACCTGGCTCGGTGCCGATGGCGCGATGGAAACGCGCCTGGTGCCGCAGCACGATATCCACATTGATACGCTGGCCATCGCCGGCCTGCGTGGCAAGGGCAAGCTGGCCCTGATCGGCGCACCGCTGCGGCTGCTGCGTGCGATCCGTGCGGCCGGCTTCCTGATCCGCGATCGCCAGCCGCGGGCGGTGATCGCCTTCGGCGGCTTCGCCTCCGGCCCCGGCGGTATCGCCGCGCGCCTGCATGGCCTGCCGCTGCTGGTGCACGAACAGAACCGCGCACCGGGCCTGACCAACCGCGTGCTGTCGCGCTTCGCCCGTCGCGTGCTGGCCGGTTTTCCGGGCAGCTTCGCCAAACGCGAGGAAGCGGTCGGTAACCCGGTGCGTGCCGAGATCGCTGCGATCACGCCGCCGGAGCTGCGCCTGGCCAACCGTCAGGGGCCGCTGCGTCTGCTGGTGCTCGGCGGCAGCCAGGGCGCACGCGCGCTCAACAACGCGGTGCCCAAGGCACTGGCCGCACTGGGCGCTGGCATGCCGGTGCAGGTGCGCCACCAGAGCGGCGAGAAGCTGCATGCCGAAGCGCTGCAGGCGTATGCCGATGCCGGTGTGCAGGCCAGCGTGGAACCGTTCATTGCCGATATGGCCGAGGCGTTCGCCTGGGCCGATCTGGTGGTGTGCCGCTCCGGCGCCTCCACCCTGGCCGAGCTGTGCGCCGTCGGTGTGGGCAGCGTGCTGGTGCCGTTCGCTGCGGCCGTCGACGATCACCAGACCCGCAACGCGGAGTATCTGGTCGAGCGCGGCGCCGCGGTGTTGCTGAAGCAGGATGAAACGCTGGCGACGCAGCTGGAAGGCGTGTTGCGCGATTTGTCCGAACATTCCGCCCGACGCATGCAGATGGCCAACGCCGCGCGTGCCCTGGCCAAGGTCGATGCCGCTGAGCGCATTGCCGACATCATTCTCGAGGAATCCAAATGAACACCGCTACGCGCGCCAGCCTGGCGCGAGGCCGCGCATGATCCGCCGCCTCCACGACACCAACGACCTGGTACGCGCGTTCCCGCGCGTGCACTTCGTCGGCATCGGCGGCACCGGCATGAGCGGCATCGCCGAAGTGATGCTGACGCTGGGCTATGAAGTGTCCGGTTCGGACAATGCCGACAACGCCGCGACCCGCCGCCTGGCCGGCCTGGGTGCGCGCGTGATGCGTGGCCACTCGGCCGCCAACGTGCTTGGCACCGACTGCGTGGTCGTCTCCAGCGCGATCCGCGATGACAACCCGGAACTGATGGAAGCGCGCAGCCAGCGCATTCCGATCATGCCGCGCGCGGCGATGCTGGCCGAACTGATGCGCTTCCGCCGCGGCATCGCGGTGGCCGGCACGCACGGCAAGACCACCACCACCAGCCTCACCGCCGCGGTGCTGAGCGAAGGCGGGCTGGACCCGACCTTCGTGATCGGCGGCCAGCTGCTCGCCGCCGGTGCCAACGCCAAGCTCGGCGGTGGCCAGTGGCTGGTGGCCGAAGCCGACGAAAGCGATGGCAGCTTCCTGCGCCTGAACCCGCTGGTCTCGGTGATCACCAACATCGATTCGGACCACCTGGAAAACTACGGCAACGATTTTGCCCGCGTCCAGGCCGCGTTCGCCGAGTTCCTGCAGCGCCTGCCGTTCTACGGGCTGGCGGTGCTGTGCATCGACGATCCGGAAGTGGCCGCATTGGCCGCGCAGACGCCACGCCATGTCATGAGCTATGGCATGAGCAGCAACGCTGACGTGCGTGCCGAGGATGTGGTCCAGGACGGGCCGCGCATGCATTTCACCCTGCGCCTGCCGGAAGGCAGCAGCCACCCGGTGACGCTGGCCCTGCCGGGCGAGCACAACGTGCTCAACGCGCTGGCCGCCGCCGCCGTGGGCTGGCAGCTGGGCGTGGCGCCGGAGGCGATCGCGCGTGCGCTGGAGAGCTTTGCCGGCATCGGCCGCCGCTTCAATGACCTGGGCATCGTCACCACGCACACCGGTGCCAAGGTCCGCGTGATCGACGATTACGGCCACCACCCGCGTGAGCTGGCCGCCGTGTTCGCTGCTGCCCGGGGTGGCTGGCCGAGCCAGCGCCTGGTCGTGGCGTTCCAGCCACACCGTTACAGCCGCACCCGCGATCAGTTCGATGCCTTTGCCGCGGTGCTGTCCGAAGTGGATGCGCTGGTGCTGAGCGAGGTGTACCCGGCCGGCGAAGCGCCGATCCCGGGCGCCGATTCGCGTTCGCTGGCCCGCGCCATCCGTGCGCGCGGCCGCAGCGAGCCGGTCGTGGTCGGCAACGCTGCCGAACTGGCGCACGTGCTGCCCGATGTCCTGCAGGACGGTGACCTGCTGCTGATGATGGGGGCCGGCGACATCGGCTACATCGCCCAGCAGATCGCCGGCGAAGGCTTCCAGGAGACCCCGGCGGCATGAACGCGCTGACCTTCCCGCCGCTGCGCCTCACCGACCCGGCCATGTTCGGCCGCGTCGCCGTGCTGCTGGGGGGTACCTCCAGCGAGCGCAACGTCTCGCTGGATTCCGGCCGCAACGTGATCGAAGCGCTGCGCGCGCGCGGCGTCGATGCGATCGCGGTCGACGGCATCCCGGCCCTGGCGCTCGCGCTGGTCGAGAAGCGCTTCGACCGCGTCTTCAACATTCTCCACGGCCATAACGGCGGTGGCGAAGATGGCATCGTGCAGGGCCTGATGGAAGCCTTCGGCGTGCCCTACACCGGCTCGGACGTGCTGGGCTCGGCGCTGAGCATGGACAAGATCCGCACCAAGCAGGTGTGGCTGTCGCACGGCCTGCCGACCCCGCGCTTCATCGCGCTGGACCAGGCCTCCGACGTCCACGCCGCCGCGGCCGAGCTCGGCCTGCCGGTGGTGGTCAAGCCGGCCAATGAAGGCTCCAGCGTCGGCATCAGCCGCGTGGTGGAAGAGGCCGGCCTGGATGAGGCGGTCGCGCTGGCGGTGCGCTATGACGGCCAGCTGCTGATGGAGCAGATGGTGGTCGGCGACGAGTTGACCGTGGCGATCCTGGGCGACCAGGCGCTGCCGTCGATCCGCATCGTGCCCAAGGGCCAGTGGTACGACTACAACGCCAAATACATCGCCGAGGACACCCAGTACCTGTGCCCGGGCCTGGAGGGCGAGGATGAAATCGAGATCCGCCGCCTCGCACTGGCCGCGTTCCGCGCCGCCGGTTGCCGTGGCTGGGGCCGGGTGGACGTGATGCGCGACCGCAGCAGCGGCGGCTTCTACCTGCTGGAAGTGAACACCGCGCCGGGCATGACCAGCCATTCGCTGGTGCCCAAGGCGGCCAGCCAGGCCGGGATCGGCTTCGAAGAGCTGGTCTGGCGCGTGCTGGAACAGACCCTGCCGGGTCACGCAGCACAGGAGCACCGCCACGCATGAACGCGGTGCTGCGCATCTTCGTCTGGTTGCTGGCCCTGTCGGTCGTGGCACTGCCGGTGGTGGCGGTGCTCAACGGCTGGGTCGGTGCCGAGCGGTGGCCGTTGGCCAAGCTGCGCGTGCACGGTGAGTTCAAGCGGGTGCCGGCCGAGCAGCTGCAGCAGGTGGTGCTGCCGTATGCGAAGTCCGGCTTCTTCGCGGTCAAGCTGCAGGATGCGCAGGACGCCATCGAGACGTTGCCGTGGGTGGAGAGCGCGCAGGTCCGCAAGCAGTGGCCGGACGTGCTGGAAATCACCCTGGTCGAGCACAAGCCGTTCGCGCGCTGGGGCCATGACCGCCTGCTCTCCGAGCAGGGCAAGTTGTTCGCCACGCCGAAGAAGCTGCAGGACCTGGAACTGCCCGACCTGGATGGGCCGGACAGCCAGACCGAAGAAGTGGTGGCGCTCTACAACGATGCGCGCGCGCTGTTCGCGCCGGCCGGCGTGGACGTCAAGCGGGTCACCATGGACGCACGCGGCAGCTGGTCGCTGGTGCTGAGCAATGGCACCGAAGTCGTCGTCGGCCGCGACGATGCCCGTTCGCGCCTCCAGCGCTTCGTACGCGTGCTGCCGCAGCTGGCCAATCAAGCGGCGCCGATCGAGCGCGCCGACCTCCGATACACCAATGGTTTCACGCTGAGCTGGGGTACCCCGGTTCCGGCCGCACCGGCCACGCCGGCCACTGTGGCGCACAGGACGCAGGACAGGACATGAATCGCAAGGGTGACAAATCACTGATCGTTGGTCTGGATATCGGCACCTCCAAGGTGGTGGCGCTGGTCGGCGAGTATTCGCCCGGCAATCCGATCGAGGTCATCGGCATCGGCTCGCACGAATCGCGCGGTCTAAAGCGCGGCGTGGTGGTGGATATCGAATCGACCGTGCAGTCCATCCAGCGTGCGGTCGAAGAGGCCGAGCTGATGGCCGGCTGCGAGATCCGCTCGGTGTATGCCTCGATCTCCGGCAACCACGTGCAGTGCAAGAACTCGCCCGGCATCGTGCCGATCCGCGACGGCGAAGTGACCTGGGGCGACCTGGATCGCGTGCTGGATGCGGCCAAGGCGGTAGCGATCCCGGCCGACCAGAAGATCCTGCATGCGATCCCGCGCGAGTACGTGCTGGACGATTCGCAGGAAGGCATCCGCAACCCGGTCGGCATGACCGGCGTGCGCCTGGAAGTGCATGCCCACCTGGTGGTGTGCGCACAGTCGGCCGCGGCCAACATCTCCAAGTGCGTGCAGCGCTGCGGCCTGCAGGTCGATGACCTGGTGCTGTCCTCACTGGCCTCCAGCGTGGCCGTGCTGACCGCCGACGAGCGTGAGCTGGGCGTGGTACTGGTCGACATGGGCGCCGGCACCACCGACCTGGCCGTGTTCGTGCAGGGCGCGATCTGCCACACCGCCTCGCTGCCGATCGCCGGCGACCACGTCACCAACGACATCGCGCACATGCTGCGCACGCCGACCCCGGAAGCCGAGCAGATCAAGGTGCGCTATGCCTGCGCCCTGGCCCAGCTGGCCACCGCCGAGGAGAGCATCCAGGTGCCCAGCGTCGGCGATCGTCCGCCGCGCCGGATGCCGCGCCACGCACTCGCCCAGGCGGTGCAGGGCCGTTACGAGGAAATCTTCGAGATGGTGCAGGCCGAACTGCGCCGTTCCGGTTTCGAGGAACTGGTGCGCGCCGGCATGGTGCTCACCGGTGGCGCCTCGAAGATGGAAGGCGTGGTCGAACTGGCCGAGGAAATGCTGCAGATGCCGGTGCGCGTGGGCATTCCGCAGCACGTCACCGGGCTGGGCGAAGTAGTGGGCAACCCGGTGCATGCCACCGGCGTGGGCCTGCTGCTGATGGGCAGCCAGATCGAACACCCGCGTCGCCCGTCGCTGCCCACCGGCCGCGCCGGCAGCATGTTCAAGAAGCTCAAAACCTGGTTCCGCGGCGAGTTCTGATCGCGGTTCGCAACACGCAGTACACATGCAATACGCGATAAGCAGTTCCCGAAAAATCCACGTAGTCCACGCAACACAGGCAACACCCCGCAGTGCGAAGTAGCAACACCGGCCCACGGGTCGTTCTTTGAAGCAGGCAATACCGCCGCGGTTGGCTCTATCCAGCCGGGCATACCAACTACAACTCGCCGGTACGACGGTGGGGAGGACAGGAGAAGGAATCTCCGAAGCCCCCGTCCCGCGTAAACGGCAACAAGAGGACACGGACATGGCGCATTTCGAACTGATTGAAAAGATGGCACCCAATGCGGTGATCAAGGTGATCGGCGTGGGCGGCGGCGGCGGCAACGCCGTGGCGCACATGGTCAGCACCAGTGTGGACGGCGTGGAATTCATCACCGCCAACACCGACTCGCAGGCC
Organism: Stenotrophomonas sp. Steno-Z10-BAI; assembly: GCF_056393115.1. Lineage (NCBI taxonomy): Bacteria > Pseudomonadati > Pseudomonadota > Gammaproteobacteria > Lysobacterales > Lysobacteraceae > Stenotrophomonas > Stenotrophomonas sp. Steno-Z10-BAI. Next base: position 240,760 of record NZ_JBWJOZ010000003.1, read on the forward strand.
ATCAAGAATTGTGGTGCCAAGCTGCAGCTGCAGCTGGGTACCAACGTCACCAAGGGCCTGGGCGCAGGCGCGAACCCGGAAGTCGGCCGCCAGGCCGCGCTGGAAGACCGTGAGCGCATCATGGACGCCCTGCAGGGGGCGGACATGGTGTTCATCACCGCCGGCATGGGCGGCGGCACCGGCACCGGTGCAGCCCCGGTCGTGGCCCAGCTGGCCAAGGAGATGGGCATCCTGACCGTCGCCGTGGTCACCAAGCCGTTCCCGTTCGAAGGCCGTCGCCGCATGCAGGTCGCGCTGAAGGGCATCGAAGAACTGAGCCAGCATTGCGATTCGCTGATCACCATCCCGAACGAAAAGCTGATCACCGTGCTGGGCCGCAACGCCACCATGATCCAGGCCTTCCGTGCCGCCAACGACGTCCTCCAGGGCGCCGTGCAGGGCATCGCCGACCTGATCGTGCGGCCGGGCCTGATCAACGTCGACTTCGCCGACGTGCGCACCGTCATGTCCGAAATGGGCCTGGCGATGATGGGCACCGGCACCGCGCGTGGCGATGACCGCGCCCAGGCCGCTGCCGAAGCCGCCATCCAGAACCCGCTGCTGGACGATGTGAATCTGGCCGGTGCCAACGGCATCCTGGTCAACATCACCGCCGGCGCCGACTTCACGATGGCCGAGTTCGACGAGATCGGCCGCACCATCGATGGCTTCGCTTCGGAAGATGCCACCGTGGTCGTGGGTACCGTGCTGGATCCGGACATGCAGGACGAAGTCCGCGTGACCGTGGTCGCCACCGGCCTGAACCGTGCCGTCACCGCCAAGACCCAGCGTCCGGGCGAGCGCGCACCGATCAAGCTGGTCCGCAACGCCACCACCGGCCAGCCGGAGTTCGGCGAGTTCGACAACGGCGGCGATGCGGTCTCCAAGGCCGTGGGCGGGATGGGCATGGGCATGGGCCTGCGTCGTCCGAGCGCCGACACCGTGGCCCCGTCGGCCCCGAGCGCATCGGGTCCGGCCGCCGCTGAACTGCCGAACGATTACCTGGACATCCCGGCGTTCCTGCGCCGCCAGGCGGACTGAGTACTGCGTGCCGGGGCCTTGTCCTCCCCGGTAAGCACCTCCATGTCCCATGCTGCCGGGCCAGGATCGGCCCGGCAGTCTGACCGCCGTCGTGCATCGCGCACGTCCGGGCAGTGCTGTCGACGCACCACGGTTCACGGAAGGGACAGCGGTAGTGCGTGTTATTCTTGTTTGTCACAGCCGCGCTGACCGCGCGCTTTCTGGTCCTGCACCCCGATGATTCCGCAACGCACCCTCAAGAACACGATCCGCGCCACCGGCGTTGGCCTTCACAGTGGTGACAAGGTCTACATGACCCTGCGCCCGGCCCCGGTCAACCACGGCATCGTCTTCCGTCGCGTCGATATGGACCCGGTGGTGGAAGTGCCTGCGCGTGCGGATCTGGTCACCGAAGTCACCCTGTGCACCGGCCTGACCTATCACGAGGCCAAGATCCAGACCGTCGAACACCTGATGTCGGCCCTGGCCGGCCTGGGTGTGGACAACATCATCGTGGAACTGTCCTCGGCCGAGCTGCCGATCATGGACGGTTCCTCCGGCCCGTTCGTCTTCCTGCTGCAGTCGGCGGGCATCGCCGAGCAGAACGCGCCGAAACGCTTCATCCGCATTCTCAAGACGGTGGAAGTCACCGATGGCGACAAGGTCGCCCGCTTCGAGCCGTACGAAGGCTACAAGCTCGGTTTCACCATCCAGTTCAACCACCCGATGATCCCGGCCAAGCAGTCGCGGGCGGAAATCGAGTTCTCGACCCTGGCCTACACCAAGGAAATCTCGCGCGCCCGGACCTTCGGCTTCATGCGGGATCTGGAGTACATGCGCGAGCGCAACCTGGGCCTGGGCGGTTCGATGGACAACGCCATCGTGCTTGACGAGTTCCGCGTGCTCAACGACGACGGCCTGCGCTACGCCGATGAGTTCGTGCGCCACAAGATCCTCGATGCGATCGGCGATCTGTATCTGGCCGGCGGCCAGGTGCTGGGCGCGTACGAAGGCTTCAAGTCGGGCCACGCGCTCAACAACAAGCTGGTGCGCGCGCTGCTGGCCGATGCCAGTGCATGGGAGTGGGTCAGCTATGACTCGCCCGCGGCCGCCGCACCGGTCGTCTACGGTCTGCCGGCGTACGCCTGAGTCAGGTGTGGGCGCAAGCCATTGATTTAAAAGGAAACGAGACGGCGCCCACGGCGCCGTTTCTGCGTTCAGGGCTGCGCAGGCGCGGAGCGCGGCGTGACCTTGACGTCAATGAACCGTGGGGGTGCACAGCGCACAGATTTGTGAACCTCATCAAGGTTTCTACCGAATTTAACGTTAATTTAATAAAACACTAACGACTGGCGGCGGTTCCGCCGCTACAGTGCAGACCGGCTCCCAGCCAAAGTTCACGTGATCGTGACGCGGCCGGGAAGGGGCGGGATGCCCCGATGGCTTCACGATTTGGAGGAATCCACATCGCGCAGACAAGCCAACGCGTCGCGTAGCCCTTTGTGCGTGGCGGCTGAAACAGCGTGGGGGCCATTCCTGTTGTCGATCGCTGGGGAGCGTGGGGGAGGGGCAGATGCTGTTTTGACGGTCACCTTGGTGACCTTCAGCCCGATGGACCGGGCCGCGTCGATCAACTGTGCTTCGGCAAGCCGGACCTTGGCGTGCCACACGGGAGATTCGACGAGAAAAACGAGGTGCTCGCCGTTTACATTCGCCAGCCGGCAACGGGTGGCCAGTGCAGGCGGCAAATGGGGGCGCAATTGACGGTCCAGCGCGTCGAGCCACAAGGCACGACGCAGCGGGTTACCGGCTTTGTCCGCCATGACCGCATCCAGCGCCGGCTTCGGCGTGGATGGGGAACGGGCACTGGATTTCGGCTCAGACATGAAAACTCACTGATGGCATTCAAAAAGATCGTAATCAAAACGCGTGAAGGACAGGCCAAGACGCCGCTGGCGCGTTTGCGTTTCTACTTCGAAGATTCCCCCCGGGCCCTGCTGGGCAGTGTGCTGGGGGTGGGCTGCCTGATCGGCTTCGGTGCCGGTATCGGTGGCAGCATGTTCAACGATTCCCGGCTCCACGCCAAGGTCGCACAGCAGGAACGCGAGCTGGCGCAGGCCCAGAAGGACGCTCAGACCCAGGTCAACGCGCTGGCTGCGCGGATGGGCGAGCTGCAGGCGCAGGCCACCCGTCTCAATGCGCTGGGCGAACGCCTCACCCAGATGGGCAAACTGGAAGACGGTGAATTCGACTTCAACGAGACCCCCGGCCTCGGTGAAGGCGAGCCCGGCCCGACCCAGGACATCCCGGTCAGCGCGGTCAACGCCGACTTACAGGTGCTGGAGCAGCGCTTTGCTGCTTCAGGCCGCCAACTGTCGGTGATGGAGTCGCTGATGTTCGACCACCAGCTCGAACAGAACGCCGTGCCCTCGCGCATGCCGATCCGCAACACCTACATCACCTCCAACTTCGGGACCCGCAGCGATCCGTTCGGTCGTGGTGCGGCCACCCACAAGGGCATGGATTTCCACGCCAAGGTCGGTGACCCGGTGATGTCGGTGGCCGACGGCGTGGTCAGCTTCGCCGGTGTGAAGGGCGGCTACGGCAATGTGGTCGATGTGGACCATGGCAATGGCTATGTGACCCGCTATGCGCATAATTCGCGCCTGGTGGTGAAGCCGGGCGATCTGGTCCGGGCCGGCCAAGAAGTGGCCAAGGCCGGTTCCACGGGCCGTTCCACCGGTGCCCACGTGCACTTCGAGGTCTGGGAACGCGGCCAGGTGGTCAATCCGCGCAAGTTCCTCGGTGATGGCGGCAATACCCCGGTCGGCCGCGTTTCGCGGGGCTGATCACGGTAACGAACTTGAACGGGGGTGCTTGAAACGCCGGACCCCCGTCCCAAGCTACAATGGGTGTTGCCATAGACAGGGCGCGGTGCGCCCTGTTTCGTTTGCGGCGTGCGCATCCCCTGGGGAGAGCGCCGCCGTTGGGGCGTCTCATTCCAACCGGTTCCTTCAATGATCAACAGCCTGCTTACCCGCGTCTTCGGCAGTCGTAATGAACGACAGCTGCGCCAGCTCAACCGCATCGTCGCCAAGATCAATGCGTTGGAGCCGGAAATCGAAAAGCTCTCCGACGAGCAGCTCAAGGCCAAGACCCCGGAATTCAAGCAGCGCATCGCTGACGGTGAGGCCCTGGACAAGGTGCTTCCCGAAGCGTTCGCGGTCTGCCGTGAAGCCAGCCGCCGTGTGCTGGGCATGCGCCATTACGATGTACAGCTGATCGGCGGCATGGTCCTGCACCTGGGCAAGATCGCGGAAATGCGCACCGGTGAAGGCAAGACCCTGGTCGCCACGCTGCCGGTGTATCTGAACGCGCTGGAAGGCAAGGGCGTCCACGTGGTCACCGTGAACGACTACCTGGCCCGCCGTGACTCGGCGCAGATGGGCAAGCTCTACAACTGGCTGGGCATGAGCGTGGGCGTGGTCTACCCGGGCATGCCGCATGGCGACAAGCGCGAGGCGTATGCCAGCGACATCACCTACGGCACCAACAACGAATTCGGCTTCGATTACCTGCGCGACAACATGGCGCTGTCCCGTGCGGACCGCTACCAGCGCGGCCTGCATTACGCGATCGTCGATGAAGTCGACTCGATCCTGATCGATGAAGCCCGTACCCCGCTGATCATCTCCGGCCCGGCCGATGATTCCCCGGAGCTGTACATCCGTGTCAACCGCGTCGTTCCGCACCTGATCAAGCAGGAGGCCGAGGAAGGCGAAGGCGATTTCTGGGTCGACGAGAAGGGCAAGCAGGTCCATCTGTCCGAAGCGGGCATGGAGCATGCCGAGGCACTGCTGGTGGAAGCCGGCATCCTCAATGCCGAGACCGAAGGCCTCTACGCCGCGCAGAACCTGACCGTGGTGCACCACCTCAACGCGGCGCTGCGTGCGCATGCGATCTACCAGCGCGACGTGGATTACATCGTGCGCGATGGCGAAGTGGTGATCGTGGATGAATTCACCGGCCGTACCCTGGCCGGCCGCCGCTGGTCCGATGGCCTGCACCAGGCGGTGGAAGCGAAGGAAGGCGTGCCGGTCCAGCGTGAGAACCAGACGCTGGCGAGCATCACCTTCCAGAACCTGTTCCGCATGTACAAGAAGCTGTCCGGCATGACCGGTACGGCCGATACGGAAGCCTACGAGTTCCAGAGCATCTACAACCTGGAAGTGGTGGTGATCCCGACCAACCGCCCGACCATCCGCAAGGACGGTTCGGACCAGGTGTTCCTCAACCGCAACGGCAAGTTCAACGCCGTGCTGGCCGATATCCAGGCCTGCAACGAGCGCGGCCAGCCGGTGCTGGTGGGTACCACCTCGATCGAAACCTCGGAGATGCTGTCCGAGCATCTGCGCAAGGCCGGTGTGCACCACGAAGTGCTCAACGCCAAGCAGCATGACCGCGAAGCGACCATCATCGCCAACGCCGGCATGCCGGGCGCGGTGACCATCGCCACCAACATGGCCGGCCGTGGTACCGACATCGTGCTGGGCGGTTCGCTGGAAGCGCAGCTGCATGAGCTGGGCGAAGAGGCGACGCCGGAACAGCGTGCCCAGGTCAAGGCCGAATGGCAGGTCCGCCACGATGCGGTCAAGGCGGCCGGTGGCCTGCACATCGTCGGCACCGAGCGCCATGAGTCGCGCCGTATCGATAACCAGCTGCGTGGCCGTTCGGGCCGCCAGGGCGATCCGGGTTCGTCCCGCTTCTACCTGTCGCTGGAAGACAACCTGATGCGCATCTTCGCCTCGGACTGGGTCCAGAAGGCGATGCGCATGATGGGCATGAAGGAAGACGACGTCATCGAGGATCGTCTGGTCAGCCGCCAGATCGAAAAGGCGCAGCGCAAGGTCGAAGCGCACAACTTCGATATCCGCAAGAATCTGCTGGACTTCGACGACGTCAACAACGATCAGCGCAAGGTGATCTACAGCCAGCGCGATGAGCTGCTGGATGCCGAATCGGTGAAGGACAACGTGGATGGCATCCGTGGCGATGTGATCTTCGATGTGGTGGCGCGCTTCGTGCCGCCGAACTCGATCGACGAGCAGTGGGACCTGCAGGGTCTGGAAGCAACGCTGGCATCGGACTTCGGCATCGACATGTCGCTGACCGAACTGGTCAAGGCACACGAAGAGCTGGATGCCGAGGGCATCGCCGAGAAGGTGCAGGCCAAGGTCGACGAGCATTTCGCGGCGAAGGAAGCCGGCGTGGGCGACGAGACCATGCGCGCGCTGGAGAAGCACGTGATGCTGACCGTGCTGGACCAGAGCTGGAAGGAGCACCTGGCACGCATGGATTACCTGCGCCAGGGCATCTACCTGCGCGGTTATGCGCAGAAGCAGCCGAAGCAGGAATACAAGAAGGAAGCCTTCGAACTGTTCTCGGAGATGCTGGAGAACGTGAAGCGCGAAGTGGTGACGTTGCTGGCGCGCGTGCGTATCCGCAGCGAAGAGGAAGTGGCGGCGCTGGAGCAGGCCGAGCGCCAGCAGGCGGAGGCACGTCTGCTGCAGTCGCAGTTCCAGCACCAGGACGCGGGCGGTTACGGTGCGGACGAAGAGGCTGCGCAGGTGGAGGCGGCGCAGAACGGCGTGGCGCAGGTCAGCCGCGATGAGCCGAAGGTCGGCCGCAACGATCCGTGCCCGTGCGGCAGCGGCAAGAAGTACAAGCACTGCCATGGTCAGCTGAGCTGATCGGTTGATTGGCTGATCGACTGATCGGCTGTTTGGAAGTGCTGAAGAAGCCCCGCCTGGTGCGGGGCTTTTTTGTGGTTCGTCGCCAACGGCGTGGCGCCTCGAATGTCCATGGCGTGAGGCGACCGGGCAGCCCCGTCCAGGACACGCCGTAAATACCTCCTTGTAGGCTCGACACCCGCATCCATGCGGGTGACGGTCCTTCCCGGAGCAGCCCGGTCGCCTCGTGACAGTAGGCTGCGGTAGCGGTGGGTAGATCAAGGACCGCTTTGCGCACTCCCACCACACGCGAGCGCCGTAGCGGCCGGCAGGATCCTGGGCAAAATCAAGGAGGAGGCCGTCGCCGCCAGGCGGCGGCCGGGGGACATTTGCCGAGGGGCCTGCCGGTCGCTGCGGGGCCCTTACGGTCGCGGCAGACGCGAACGGAGACACATGACGGTCCGCACTGCACCTCGACGACACCCGCGGGGGCATTGCGTCATCGGGTCGGCTTTGGGCATCCTCCGGGTATGTCATCTCCCCTTCGTTCGATCCATGTCGTGGCCGGCGTCATCACCGATGCCCGTGGCCGCATTCTGCTCAACCGTCGTACCGAGAACCGCGATATGGCCGGCCTGTGGGAATTCCCGGGCGGCAAGCGGGAAGCCGGCGAGACCTCCGAGGAGGCGCTGGTGCGGGAGCTGCGCGAGGAGCTGGGGATCGAGGCGGAGATCGGTGAGTGGATCATGGAGGTGCCGCAGATCTACCCGGACAAGCGGCTCCGTCTTGAGGTGCGCCGGGTCCAGGGCTGGAAGGGCTCGCCGCGGGGCCGCGAGGGGCAGGCGATCACCTGGGTGGCGCCGGACAAGCTCCACCGGTATTCGATGCCGCCGGCGGACCTGCCGGTGGTCGCGGCGTTGCGGCAGCCGGACCGGTACCTGATCACCCCCGAGCTGGAGGGCGAGGAGGACAGCGTCCACCAGGCCTGGCTGGGACGCTTGGCGCAGGCACTGGAGAGCGGGGTGCGCCGCGTACAGCTGCGCACGCCGTCCAGCCCGGCGCGGGTGGCGCTGGCCGAACGCGTGATCCAGCAGCATGGACCACGGACCCAGTGGCTGGTGAACCGGGACATCGACCTGGCCGGGCGGCTGGGGGTCGGGGTGCATCTTGGCAGTGAGCAGCTGCTGGCGCTGGGCGAGCGGCCGCTGCCGGCGGGTCAGCTGGTGGCGGCGTCCTGCCACGATCTGGCGCAGTTGCAGGCGGCGCAGCGGCTGGGATGTGATTTCGCGGTGCTGGGCCCGGTGCAGGCGACGACCAGCCACCCGGATGCCACGCCGCTGGGCTGGGCGGCCTTCGAGGCGCTGCGCGAGCAGGTGTCGTTGCCGCTGTATGCGCTGGGCGGGATGACACCCGGCGATATCGAGCAGGCGCGCCGCCATGGGGCGCAGGGCATCGCGGCGATCCGGTCGCTGTGGCCGGCTACAGCGTGATCCAGAAGCAGCCGTACTGACGGCGCAGGCCGAATACCGTACGGGCCGGGGTGGCGGCGCTGCCGAGGGTCTGTTCGATGCGCAGGCCGACCGGACGGGGACGTGAGGGGGGCTCGGCACTGCCCGCCGTGGCGAGTGCCGGATCGACCAGCGGCGGAGCCGTATCCGGGTAGACCGGCGCGATGTCGATCAGCGGGCGTTTCACCACCGATTCCAGCCGACCGATGATGGTGTTGGCGGTCGCGTTGGAGACGTTGCTCCAGAGGTAGATCGACGACAGCCGGTTGACGTCCTGCGCGCTGACCGCGTCGCGGATCTGCCCGGTCAGTTCACTGAGCCGGCGCGCGCAGCCGGCGCGGTAGATGCCGGTGTTGCCGACGCTCGCGGTGCGCGGGGGCATACGGGCGGTGGCCCCCAGTGCATCGCAGCGGCGATCGGTGAAGACGGTTTCGCCTTGGGCCGTGGTGCAGCGGTTCACGCGCTGCGGCGCCTGCGCCAGGACGGGGGGCGAAGGCAGGCACAGCGCACACAGCAGGAGCCACACGAACGGTTTCATCGCAGCAGCGTAGCGGCGTGGGCGTTATCTGCAAGCGATGCGTGGCGGCCTCACCCGCGCAGCAGTTTCAGCACCTGGGTGGTCGGCTTGGCCAGGTTGAGCGTGTAGAAGTGCAGGCCCGGCGCGCCGCCAGCGACCAGGCGTTCGCAAAGGCTGGCCACCACCTTGGCACCGAACGCGCGGACCGCTTCGGCATCGTCACCGTAGGCCTGCATGCGCTTGCCGATCCAACGCGGGATCTCCGCACCGCACTGCTCGGAGAAGCGCCGCAGCTGGCTGAAATTGGAGATCGGCATGATGCCTGGCACGATCGGCACGGTGACCCCCAGCTTGCGTACCGCATCGACGAAGTGGAAGTAGGCATCGGCGTTGAAGAAGTATTGGGTGATCGCCGCATCGGCACCGGCGTCGATCTTGGTCTTGAAGTGCTTCAGGTCCAGCAGCGCGTCATTGGCCTGCGGGTGGGTCTCCGGATACGCGCCTACTTCGATCCGGAACGCATCACCATGCTCGGCGCGGATGAAGCTGATCAGCTCGGAGGCATACCGCAGGTCGCCGGGGTGGCCCATGCCCGAGGGCAGGTCACCGCGCAGGGCGACGATGCGGCGGCAGCCGATCGCGCGGTACAGCTTGAGCAGTTCGCGGATCTCCTCGCGGCTGCCACCGACGCAGGACAGGTGCGGTGCCGCCTCGAAGCCATGGTGCTGCTTGAGGTGACGCACCGTCTCGGAGGTGTAGCTGAGCGTCGAGCCGCCGGCACCGAACGTACACGACACGTACTCCGGCGCGAACACCTTCAGCTTGGCCGCGGTCCGGTCCAGCTGGGCACGCTGCTCGTCGGTCTTGGGCGGATAGAACTCGAAGCTGATGGCGGTCATGGGCGGGGCGCGTCGGCGGGTGTGGTTTAATCATATCTCTTCATCGCGATGAATGTGAAGTGCGTGACAGTCGTCTGCACATCGCGCCGCCTACACTGAGCGTGACTTCATCGGAGCACCCGCCATGCAGATTCTCGTCACCGGTGGCACCGGCTTCATCGGCAGCCGCCTGTGCACGCGGCTGCTGGCCGCGGGCCATGACCCCATCGTCCTCACCCGCCGGCCCGGCCGGAACCCGCAGAAGGGCGTGCGCAGCGTTGCAGCGCTGGAGGAAGTCGGCCCGGTCCAGGCGGTGGTCAACCTGGCAGGCGAGCCGCTGATGGAGGGCCGCTGGACCGATGAACGCAAACAGGCGCTGCGCGATTCCCGGATCGGCACGACGCAGGCGCTGCTGGCCTGGATGGCCGCGCTGCCTGAACGGCCGAAGGTGCTGGTGTCCGGCTCGGCGATCGGTTGGTACGGTCCCCGCGACAGCGCGCCGCTGGATGAGACCGCCTCGCCCGGCCACGACTTCGCCGCGATGCTGTGCCGGCAGTGGGAGGCCGAGGCGCTCAAAGCCGAGGACCTTGGCGTGCGCACCTGCGTGCTGCGGACCGGCATCGTGCTCGAACGTGAGGGCGGCGCACTGCAGAAGATGCTGCCGCCGTTCCGGATGGGGCTCGGCGGGCCGATGGGCGATGGGCGGCAGTGGATGAGCTGGATCCATCGCGAGGACCTGGTCGGGATGATCCTGTGGCTGCTCACCACCGACCGGGCACGCGGCGCCTACAACGGCACGGCGCCCGGCACGGTCAGCAACCGGACCTTCGCCACCACGCTGGGCGAGGTGCTGCACCGTCCGGCGCGGCTGACCACCCCGGCATTTGCCTTGAAACTGGGCTTCGGTGAAATGAGCGGGCTGCTGCTGACCGGGCAGAACGTGCAGCCGGTGCACGCCTTGGCGGAGGGATTTGTCTTCCAGTATCCATCGCTGCCGGCGGCCTTGCAGGCCATCGTGGGCGCGCCGGATCGCTGAGGCGCGGATGTTCATCCGCCGCTGCCGACCGCTCATCGCCGGTCTGCGGCCGCTGCTCATGTAATTGCCCCTGCCGCGTCGACCCGCGCCACGCTTCATGCTCACCCAGCAGGAGCCTGCCATGTCGACCGTCCGTCCCCGCCGCATCTACTCCATCGCCCCGTTGACTGCGCTTGCGCTGACCGCATGGGCCACCTTGGTCAGCCCCGCCCATGCGGGCACCGAGCGCTTCCAGGATCTGCAGGTCGAGGTGATCGGCAGCGGCCGGCCGGTGCTGATGATCCCGGGCCTCAACAGCGGTGCCGACGTCTGGCGCGAGACCTGCGCCGCGCTGCAGCCGCAGGTGCAATGCCACCTGATCCAGCTGCCGGGCTTTGCCGGTGCGCCTGCGGTGGTCAGCGAAGACTTTCTGAGCGCCATGCGCGATCGCCTGCTGGCCTACAGTGCGGACCGCAAGCTCGATCATCCGGCCGTGATCGGCCACAGCCTCGGTGGTGTGCTGGCGCTGCAGATGGCGATCGCGGCGCCGCAGAAGGTCGGGCCACTGGTGATCGTCGATGCCCTGCCGTACTTCGGCGCGGTCCAGAATCCGGCCGCGACACCGGCCACGCTCACGCCGATGGCCGAGCAGATGCGGGCCGGCATGCTTGCCGCCGACGCCACGCAGTACGCGGCGCAGACCGACGCGGCGGTCGCCAACATGGCGCACGCCCCCGAGCATGTTGCGACCTTGAAGCAGTGGGGACGCGACAGCGATCGCGCCACCACCGCCAACGCGATGTACTCCATGACGATGACCGACCTGCGCCAGCCGATCGCCGGCATCACGGCCCCGGTGCTGGTGCTGGGCGCGTGGGCGGCCTATCAGCCGTATGGTGCGACCGAAGCCAGTACGCGGCAGGTATTCGCCACCCAGTACGCCGCGCTGCCCGGTGTGCGGATCGAGATGAGCCGCGCGGGCTACCACTTCCTGATGTGGGATGATCCGCGCTGGCTGCAGACGCAGATCCGGGGCTTCCTCGAGCTGCCTGCAGCGCCCTGATCGAGACCGGCGTGGAGACGATGAGCGAGAAGCGGGCAGCACGCGATACCGGTTTCTGGTGGCGCAACAGCGCGGTCTGGTTGGCCTACCTTGGCGTGAGCCTGCTGCTGGGGTTCACCTACGGCGGGCACTGGTCCGGCATCGTCCTGATCTCTGTGATGGTGTCGCTTTCCCTGTGGGTGGGCAGCGCGGTCATCCGCGGCTATGCGCTGCGGCATGACTGGTTGCAGCGCGATCTGCTGGGATTGACGTGGCGGCTGCTGCTCGCGGTGGTGATCGTGGCGGTGGCCACCCAGGTGCTCACCGCCGCCGCGCTGTTGCCCGCGTTGGCCTGGGACTGGGTGCAGCTGCCGGGACAGCGCGCAAACTATCGCCCGGCCGCTGTCTTCGGCTACTGGTTCAATACCGCCATCGTGCTGAGCGTGTGGTGCGCGCTGTGGACCGGCCGCCGCGCGCTGCAGCGTGCCCGGCACAGCGAGATGGCGCAGCTGCGCGCCGAAGCGCAGCGGGCGACGCTGGAGCATCAGGCGCTGCGTGCGCGGCTCAATCCCCATTTCGTGTTCAATGCGCTCAACAACCTGCGTGCACTGATCAATGAAGACCCGGCGCGTGCGCGCGACATGGTCACCCATCTATCCAGTACGCTGCGCCACGCCCTGGTGCATACCGACGGGGGCTGGGTCACCTTGGCCGAGGAGTGGCGCGTGGTGCAGGACTACCTGGCGGTGGAAGCGATCCACTACGAAGACCGCCTGCGGGTGCACACCGACATCGAGCCGGCCGCGCTGTCCGCGCGGTTGCCGCCGATGGCACTGCAGCTGCTGGTGGAGAATGCGATCAAGCACGGCATCGCAGTCCATCCCGGCGGCGGCGAGCTGACGATCCGCGTGCGCCTCGATGGTGGCTGGCTGCGGGTGGCGGTGGACAATCCGGCCGCGCACGACGCCACCAGCGAAGGCCACGGCATCGGGCTGGCCTATCTGCGCGCGCAGCTGGGCAGCGACGCGGCGCCCTCTTCATCCAGCCGGGGCACGTTCCTGCTGGAACGACTGGGCGAGCGCATGCTGGCCCGCCTGGAGGTGCAGCAATGAGTGCTTCACTTCGCGTGTTGATCGTGGATGACGCGCGACTGGCGCGCCGCGAGCTGCGCACCCTGCTGGCGGCGATCCCGTGGGTGGCGTGTGTCGGCGAGGCCGACGACGTGCCCGCGGCACGCGAGGCGATCCTGCGCGAACAGCCCGATCTGGTGTTGCTCGATGTGCAGATGCCCTCGGGCGAGGGCTTCGATGTGCTCGACGGACTGGAGACGGTGCCGATGGTGGTGTTCGTCACCGCTTACGACCAGTACGCGGTGCGCGCCTTCGAAACCAACGCGCTCGACTACCTGGTCAAGCCGGTGGAGGCAGGCCGCCTGCAGGCGGCGCTGGAACGCGGTCGGGAGCGCCTCTCGGCACCGGCCGCCCCCGCTGCGACGGACAGCGTGCGCGATGCGCTGGGTGCCGAGGATCAGGTGTTCCTGCGCGATGGGGAGCGCTGCTGGTTCGTGGCGCTCGGGGAGATCCGCAAGGTCGTCGTCGACGGCAACTACGCGCGGCTGTGGTTCCGCGACCAGAACGCGGTGCTGGCGCGCAGCCTCAGCACGCTGGAGGCACGGCTGTCGCCGGCGCTGTTCTTCCGCGCCAACCGCAACACCCTGGTCAACCTGCGTCGCGTGCGTGCGATCGAGCCCTCGCTGAGTGACGGATATGACTTGACCCTCGATGATGGCAGCCAGGTGGAGGTCTCGCGGCGGCAGGCCCGCGAGCTGCGTGAGCGGCTGGCGCTGTAGGGCGCGTGCCGCACGCGTTACCCTGTGTGGGATCTCCGCCGCCTGATTGTGCCCATGTCCATCGTCCTCACTGCGTTCGCCCGGCCCCGACTGTTTCCCCGCGTGCCGCGCGGCAACACCATCCAGGACTGCAGCGCCGAGCAGTTCGAACAGCACCTCAACACGCATGCGCCGTTCAAGGTGCTCGATGGCTACGCGCCCTTCTGCAAACTGCATGTGTACGAAAACTGGACCTCCACGCGCTGCCTGACCGTACCGATCACGGAGGCCAACCGTCACCAGCTGCGCAGTGGTTATGAAGCGCGCAACCGCGAGGAACTGCCGGTGCTGGTGCGCTGGTTTGAAGGCGTGGAATCGCCGCGCGCGAACTACCTGGTGGTGATCCTGTACAGCGCCGAGCAGTTGGCCAAAGAGGGCTCCCCCATCGATGCGGAGTGGGGCATCGTCGGCTGCATCTACACCGCCGAGCCGGAGGAAGTGCCGATGGCCCCGATCACCATGATGCGCAACGCGCTGGGGGTGGAAGAGGGTGGCTCCGGCGTGCCGCTGGATCGCGAGGCGTATCAGCGCGCGGTGGCGTTCTGGGACCGCAACGCCAATTGGCGGCCCTGAGGCGCTGGAGCCGCAGCGATGGCACGTTGATCGAAGACGACGGGGTAGTGCCGGCCGCTGGCCGGCTCTTCAGTCTGTCTGACGCATGAGGCAAGCGTCACGGGGAGCCGGCCAGCGGCCGGCACTACCGGTCAACGGGCTTTGCCGATGCTTGCGTAGCTGCCGCCGGTGAGCTGCATCAGATCGGCCGGTGCCAGCGCCACCTCCAGCCCACGCCGCCCGGCACTGACGTGCACGGTCGGCAGCATCTGCGCGCTCGCCTCCAGGAAGGTGCGGTGCTTCTTTTTCTGCCCCAGCGGGCTGATCCCCCCGACCAGGTAACCGGTCGCGCGCTGCGCCGCCTCGGCGTTGGCCATCTCGCACTTCCGGCAGCCGGCCGCTGCGGCGAGTGCCTTGAGGTCCAGGGTGCCGCTCACCGGCACGATCGCCACCAGCAGCTCGTGCTTCTCGGTGCTTGCCAGCAGTGTCTTGAACACCTGCGCCGGATCCAGCCCGAGCTGCTCTACTGCCTCGCCACCATAGGACGTGGCGGTGGCGTCATGGTGGTAGGACAGCACGCTGTGCGCGATGCCGAGCGTCTTGAGCAGGTTGATGGCAGGGGTCATGGGCGCATCGTAGCGTGGGGTGCGGCGTGTCGGCTTGACCCAGCCTATCGGACCAGGCGTACCGACCAACGGTCGGTACCTACCTCGTTCTGCGCACTGACCCACGGTCGGTGCCGCCCGCCTGGCAGGTCACGATCGTTGGTCGTGATGGCGCTCAACCCACAAAAAAAACGGGCGCCTTCCGGCGCCCGTCTGTTTTCAACGCAACTGGACCGGCATGCCGATCAGTAGCGGTAATGCTCCGGCTTGAACGGACCTTCCACCGGCACGCCGATGTAATCGGCCTGTTCCTGGCTCAGGGTGGTCAGCTTCACGCCGATCTTTTCCAGATGCAGGCGCGCCACTTCTTCGTCCAGCTTCTTCGGCAGCAGGTACACCTTCTTCTCGTAGCTGTCCTTGTTCGCCCACAGGTCGATCTGTGCGAGCGTCTGGTTGGCGAACGAGTTGGACATCACGAAGCTCGGGTGGCCGGTGGCGCAGCCCAGGTTGACCAGACGGCCGTCGGCCAGCAGGAAGATCGCATTGCCGTTGTCGAAGATGTACTTGTCGACCTGCGGCTTGATGTTGATCTTCTGCACGCCCGCCAGCGCGTTCAGCGCATCGACCTGGATCTCGTTGTCGAAGTGGCCGATGTTGCAGACGATGGCCTGGTCCTTCATCGCGCTCAGGTGCTCGATGCGGATGATGTCCTTGTTGCCGGTGGTGGTGACGTAGATGTCGCCACGGCCCAGGGTGGATTCCAGGGTGTTGACCTCGAAGCCTTCCATCGCGGCCTGCAGGGCGCAGATCGGATCGATCTCGGTGACCACGACGCGCGCGCCGTAAGCGCGCAGCGAAGCGGCGCAGCCCTTGCCCACGTCACCGTAGCCGCAGACCACGGCGACCTTGCCGGCCAGCATCACGTCCATCGCGCGCTTGAGGCCATCGGCCAGCGACTCGCGGCAGCCGTACAGGTTGTCGAACTTGCTCTTGGTGACCGAGTCGTTGACGTTGATCGCCGGGATCAGCAGGGTGCCGGCCTGGGCCAGCTGGTACAGGCGGTGCACGCCGGTGGTGGTCTCTTCGGAGACGCCCTTCCAGTCCTTGACCACACGGGCCCAGTAACCCGGACGCTCGGTGGCTACGCGCTTGAGCAGGTTCTTGATGACCTGCTCTTCGTGCGAGGCGGCCGTTTCATCGACCCAGGTGCTGCCGTTTTCGAGCTCATAGCCCTTGTGGATCAGCAGGGTCACGTCGCCGCCGTCGTCCACCACCAGCTCCGGGCCGGTCAGGGTGCCGTCGGGCAGGGTGAAGGTCAGCGCGTCCAGGGTGCAGTCCCAGTACTCTTCCAGGGTCTCGCCCTTCCAGGCGAACACCGGGGTGCCCGAGGCGGCGATCGCCGCAGCCGCGTGGTCCTGGGTCGAGAAGATGTTGCACGAGGCCCAGCGCACGTCGGCGCCGATGTCCTTCAGGGTCTCGATCAGCACCGCGGTCTGGATGGTCATGTGCAGCGAGCCGGTCACGCGCACGCCCTTCAGCGGCAGGGTGGCGGCGTGCTTGCGACGGATCGACATCAGGCCCGGCATTTCATGCTCGGCGATGTCCAGCTCCTTGCGGCCCCAATCGGCCAGGGAGATATCGGCAATCTTGTAATCGCCTTCGGTGGAGAAGTTCTTGGCAACAGCGTTCATTCAAAGCTCCGGTGTAATGACGAGTCGATACTCGTGTTCGCCGGGCGCCGTTGGAACCAATCCTGGCCACCGAGCCTGGCCGCCCCCGGACAAGGTCCGGAACGGTCGCAGCGCCCCTCGGTGGAGGGTCACCCATTATATCGTGGCCGGTTGCATTGGCATGAATCGGTCCCTGCCCCCAACCATCGGCAGGGGGGCGATCGGCGCGCGGCTGTTAAGGTCGGGGGTTCGTATCAGCACAGGCACAAAACATGACACGCACCCCCGGTCGACGCGCTCAGTGGCGCCATACCTTGATCCTCGGCCTGGCCCTGCTGGCGGTGCCGCCGTTGGCGCTGGCCGCCGCCCCGGCCGCGAAGACCACTGCGCCGACCGCAGCCGCCGCCAAGGGCGATCAGGGCGGCTACCAGCTGCCTTCGCCGGCCCTGCAGGCTGTTGTCGATGCACCGCGTGCCCCGACCCTGAGCCTGTCCCCGCGCCGTGATCTGGCCGCGCTGCTGCAGACGCCGCCGCTGCCGTCGATTGGCGACGTCGCCCAGCCCGAACTGAAGCTGGCCGGCCTGCGCATCAACCCGGCCACGCAGTCGGCCAGCCGCTTCAGCTTCGCCGACAAGCTGTGGCTGATGAGCGTGGCCGATGGCAAGGAGCGCCAGATCAGCGGGCTGCCGCAGCCGTTGTCGATCGCCACCTTTGCCTGGTCGCCGGACCAGAAGTACATCGCCTTCAATCAGGTGCACGCGGCCACCCACACCAATGAACTGTGGATCGTCGATGTCGACGCCGGTTCGGCGCGCCGCCTGGTCGGTGATCTGAACACGGTGATGGGCGATGGCTACAGCTGGCAGCCCGACAGCCGTGGCCTGCTGGTGATGCAGCAGCTCAAGGGCCAGGGTGCGGCACCGGCTGCTGGCGGCATTCCGACCGGCCCGGCGATCCAGCAGACCGAGGCCGACGCCGGTGTGCGCACGATCCGCACCTACCAGGACATGCTCAAGAACGAGGCCGATGCCCGCCTCTTCGACTACTACGCCAGCGCGCAGCCGGCCAAGGTCGCGCTCAACGGCGTGACCACGCCGCTGTCCACCGGTGGGGTGTACTGGGATGTCACCCTCTCCCCGGATGGCCGTTACCTGCTGAGCGAGCGGGTGGTGCGTCCGTACTCCTACCTGGTGCCCGCCAGCGCGTTCGCGCGTCGCATCGAAGTGCTGTCCGCGGTGGACGGCAAGCTCGAACACACCGTCGCCGACCTGCCGCTGAAGGAAGGCCTGCCGACCGGCAACGATGCGGTGGCCACCGGCGTGCGCCGGATCGACTGGCGCGCCGATGCCCCGGCGACCCTGGTCTGGGCCGAAGCCCAGGACGGCGGCGACCCGAACCGCGAGGCCAAGGTGCGCGACGCGGTGCTGATGCAGGCGGCCCCGTTCGATAAGCCGCCGGTCACGCTGGCGCAGCTGGGCAGCCGTTATGCGGGCATCCAGTGGGGCCGTGGCGATCTGGCGCTGCTCAACGAATCGTGGTGGAAGAACCGCGAGGTCAAGCAGTGGCGGATCGCGCCTGACCAGCCGGAGAAGGCGGCCGAGCTGTTGTCGGCGCGTTCCTCGCAGGACCGCTACAACGACCCGGGCCGCCCGGGCCTGGTGCGCGACGTCAACGGTCGCTCGCGGCTGCAGGTCAGCGCAGATGGCCGCAGCATCTTCCTGTACGGGCTGGGCGCCTCGCCGGAAGGCGACCGTCCGTTCGTGGATCGCCTTGATCTGGACAGCAAGCAGACCACCCGCCTGTTCCACTCGCAGGCGCCGTCCTACGCCGCGCCGGTGGCGCTGCTCGACCAGGAAGGCACCTCGCTGCTGTTGACCCGCGAGTCGCCCGATGAGCCGGCCAACTTCTACGTGCAGTCGCTGGCCGATGCCACCGCCGCCCCGACGGCGTTGACCCACTTCCAGCACCCGCTGCCGCAGCTGCGTGGGGTGAGCAAGGAGCAGATCCGCTACAAGCGCAACGATGGCGTCGACCTGACGGCCACGCTGATGCTGCCGCCGGGCTACAACGCGAAGAAGGACGGTCCGTTGCCGCTGCTGATGTGGGCCTACCCGGGCGAGTTCAAGACCGCCGAAGCGGCCAGCCAGGTCACCGATTCCCCGTACCGCTTCAACGCGATCAGCTACTGGGGCCCGCAGGCGTTCCTGGCCAAGGGCTACGCGGTGCTGGTCAGCCCCTCGATGCCGATCATCGGCGAGGGTGACAAGGAGCCGAACGACACCTACCTGCCGCAGCTGATCGCCAATGCCGAGGCGGCCGTGAATGAAGTGGTGCGGCGTGGCGTGACCGACCGTGAGCACATCGCGATCGGCGGCCACTCCTACGGTGCGTTCATGACCGCCAACCTGCTCGCGCATACCCGCCTGTTCAAGGCCGGCATCGCGCGCAGCGGTGCGTACAACCGCACGCTGACTCCGTTCGGCTTCCAGGCCGAAGAGCGCAACTACTGGCAGGCGCAGGACGTCTACCAGAAGATGTCGCCGTTCAACTACGCCGACAAGATCAAGGACCCGATCCTCTTCATCCACGGCGTGGACGACAACAACTCCGGCACGTTCCCGATCCAGAGCGAGCGCATGTTCGCCGCGGTGAAGGGGCTGGGCGGTACCTCGCGCCTGGTGATGCTGCCCAATGAATCGCATGCTTACCGTGCACGCGAATCGATCATGACCATGCTGGCCGAGAGCGAGCGCTGGCTGGAGCAGACCGTCGGTCCGGGCAAGCCGATCAAGAAGCAGCGCTGAGGCGGGAGGTACCGGCCGTTGGCCGGTACGGGAAAGGATGGGGAGTGCCGGCCGTTGGCGGCCGGCACTACCAGATGTAACTATTTGCGCGACGCAGCAATGACCCCATTGTGGGTTAGGCTTGAGCGGATTCCGTTCCCGAGGCCAGTGCGTCGCAGATGAACGAGTACCGTAGCAGCATCGTTTTTGCCACTCCCGATATTCCCCTGCGTGACGATGTACGCCGACTCGGCGCACTGGTCGGCGACCTGCTCGCCGAGCAGGTCTCCACGCAGTTTTTCGATGATGTGGAACAGGTGCGTACGCGCGCCATCGCCCGCCGCGAAAGCGACGCCCCGCTGTCCGATCTCAACGACGTCCTGACCGGCCTGCCGCCGGCGCGCGCCGAAGCGATGGTGCGTGCCTTCAGCACCTACTTCCAGGTGGTGAACATCGCCGAGCGCGTGCACCGCATCCGCCGCCGCCGCGACTACCAGCGTGCCGGTACGGCCACGCCGCAGCCGGATGGCCTGCAGGACGCACTGGTCAAGCTCAAAGCGCAGGGCGTGACCCTGGCCGAGCTGGCGCAGTGGCTGCCGCGCATCGATATCGAGCCGGTGTTCACCGCGCATCCGACCGAAGCAGTCCGCCGCGCGCTGCTGGAAAAAGAGCAGTTGATGGTCGCCAGCCTGGTCGACAACCTGGACGGCCAGCGCACGCCGGGTGAAGCCGCCGCCGACGCGGCGCGTTTCCGCATGGCCCTGACGGCGTCGTGGCAGACCACCGATTCCTCGCCCGTGCGCCCCACCGTGGACGACGAGCGGGAGCATGTCGGCTTCTATCTGGTGCAGGTGCTGTACCGGGTGATTCCGGTGCTGTACGAATCGCTGCAGCAGGCGCTGCTGGATACCTACGGCGAGGAACTGCCGCTGCCGCGCCTGCTGCGCTTCGGCACGTGGGTGGGCGGTGACATGGACGGCAATCCCAACGTGGATGCCGGCACCATCCGCAACACGCTCGATGCGCAGCGCCAGGCCGTACTCGGCCGCTACCAGAAAGACCTGCTGCAGCTGGCCAGCCTGCTCAGCCAGTCCACCGAGCGGGTGGCGGTCAGCGATGCGCTGCAGGCGCGCGTGGACCATTACAAAACGCTGCTGCCCAAGGTCACCTCGCGGCCGCGTCACGCCGATATGCCCTATCGCCTGCTCAACGACCGCATGCGCGCACGCGTGCAGGCGACGATGGACGATGCGGACGGTGCGTATGCGTCCCCACAGGAGCTGACCGACGACATCGAGCTGATCCTGCGCAGCCTGCACGACAACAAGGGCGACCATGCCGGCGGTTTCGCGGTGCGTCGCTTGTTGTGGCGGGTACGCACCTTCGGCTTCCACCTGGCGCGGTTGGATGTGCGCCAGGAGTCCAGCGTGCACGGCCGGGCGCTGGCCAGCGTGCTGGATGGGCAGGAGGCCTGGGACGCCGCTGATGCGGTCACCCGCGCGGCGCGCCTGGCCCCGTTCGCCAGTGGCGAGCAGGCGCTGCCCGCGAGCAACGAAGAAGGCGGCGAACGGCTGGATGCAGTGTTCGCGGCGCTGGCCGATGCCCGTCATCGGCACGGCGCCGACGCGTTGGGCAGCTACATCATCTCGATGGCGCATGATCGCAGCGATGTGCTCGCCGTGCTTGCGCTGGCCCGTCGCGGCGGCCTGGTCGATGACGCCGGCGCGGTGCCGCTGGACATCGCGCCGCTGTTCGAAACGGTGGACGATCTCAAGCGCGGTACCGACACCCTGCGCGATCTGCTGGCCGACCCGGTCTACCGCACCCATCTGGCCTCGCGCGGTGATGTGCAGATGGTGATGCTCGGCTATTCGGACAGTGGCAAGGACGGTGGTATCGCGGCCTCGCGCTGGGGCCTGCAACGTGCCCAGGTGGAACTGCTGGATGTGGCCGCCGAGAACGACATCCGGCTGACCTTCTTCCACGGCCGTGGCGGCTCGATCAGCCGCGGCGGCGGCAAGACCACGCACGCCGTGGATGCCTCGCCGCGTGGCAGCATCGACGGCCGTCTGCGCGTGACCGAGCAGGGCGAAGTGATCCATCGCAAGTACGGCATCCGTGCACTGGCGCTGCGCTCACTGGAGCAGTCCACCGGTGCGGTGCTGCGCTCCAGCCTGCGTCCGCGCGCAGCGGAACCGCGCGAGGAACAGTGGCGCCCGGTGATGGACCTGATCGCGCAGAAGAGTTCGGAGGCGTACCGCGCCTTCGTCGGCCAGAAAGACTTCATGCAGTACTTCCGCCTGTCCACGCCCATCGACGTGATCGAGCGGATGACCTTGGGCTCACGCCCTTCGCGCCGTCTGGGCGAGGATGCCGCACTGACCAACCTGCGCGCGATTCCGTGGGTGTTCGCCTGGAGCCAGGCGCGGGCCGTGATTCCGGGCTGGTATGGCGTCGGCAGTGGCCTGCAGGCGGCGATCGACGCTGGTCACGAAGGCCTCCTGAAAGAGATGGCGCGCGACTGGCCGTTCTTCAGCACCTTCCTGGACGACATCGCGATGGTGCTGTCCAAGGGCGACCTGACCATCGCCGAACAGTTCTCGCAGCTGTCCGGTGCGTTGCATGGCCGCTTCTTCCCGCAGATCCAGGGCGAGCTGGAGCTCACCTCGCAGTGGATCCTGGCGTTGACCGGGCAGGATGAACTGCTGCAGCACGATCAGCGCCTGGCACTGTCGATCCGCCTGCGTAACCCCTACATCGATCCGATCAGCGTGTTGCAGGTGGACCTGCTGCGCCGCTGGCGTGAAAGCGGGGGCGAAGACGATGACGTACTGCGCGCGCTGGTGGCGTGTGTGAACGGTGTTTCTCAGGGCGTACAGAACACCGGGTAGGCCATGACGGGGTAGTGCCGGCCGCTGGCCGGCAGCGCGCGCCATCTGGCAGGTATCGACCCACGGTCGATACCTGCCCGGCAGGCCATGACCGTGGGTCATGGCGCAGGGTTCAGACCTGCTCGACCAGATCGCCCGGTGCGGGCGGATTGGATGCCAGCAGCTCCAGGTGGCGCTGCTCCATCTCCTCGCGCAGCTGGCGGCGGATCAACGCGGCGGCATGCCGGCGGCGTTCGTCGGCAGTTTCCAGCACCAATGGCGGCACCGGGGTCGGCTTGCCGTCGTCATCCACCGCGACCATGGTGAAGAAGCAGCTGTTGGCGTGGCGCACGCTGCGCTTGAGGATGTCCTCGGCCACCACCTTGACCCCGATTTCCATCGAGGAGGTGCCGGTGTAGTTCACCGAGGCCAGGAAGGTGACCAGCTCGCCGACCGCGATAGGCTGGCGGAACATCACCTGGTCCACCGACAGGGTGACCACGTAGCTGCCGGCATAGCGGCTGGCGCACGCGTAGGCGACCTGGTCGAGCAGGCGCAGCACCGCGCCGCCGTGCACCTTGCCGGAGAAATTGGCCATGTCCGGCGACATCAGCACCGTCATGGACAGCTGGTTGGATTTGAATTCGGGCATGGGGGGAGTGTAGCGGGCGATGGCAGGCCCGGTAGTGCCGGCCGCTGGCCGGCAGGCTGAAACGACGACGGGCCGCTATCGCGGCCCGTCGTTGCTTCTTCGATAGTTGCCGCGCTGCGCGCGGCCAGCCGGCCAGCGGCCGGCACTACCTACAAAGTGAAAGGGCCGCTTTCGCGGCCCTTTCGAGGTCTTACTTCAGCTTCGCATCCGCGCGCAGGGCGGCGGCGCGATCGGTCTTCTCCCAGGAGAAGGCGGTCGCGTTGACCTGTTCGCCAGCACCGTTGGTGTAGCTGAACTCCTTGGCCTTGCGGCCGAAGTGGCCGTAGGCCGCAGTCTGCTGGTACATCGGGTGGATCAGGTCCAGCATCTGGATGATGCCGTACGGGCGCAGGTCGAAATGCTTGCGGATCAGCTTCTCGATCTTGTCATCGCTGATCTTGCCGGTGCCGAAGGTGGTGACCGAGATCGAGGTCGGCTCGGCCACGCCGATGGCGTAGGAGACCTGCACTTCGCAACGGTCGGCCAGGCCGGCGGCAACGACGTTCTTGGCGACGTAACGGGCCGCGTAAGCCGCCGAACGGTCGACCTTGGACGGATCCTTGCCCGAGAACGCGCCACCACCGTGACGGGCCCAGCCGCCGTAGGTGTCGACGATGATCTTGCGGCCGGTCAGGCCACAGTCGCCCACCGGGCCGCCGATCTCGAACTTGCCGGTCGGGTTGATGTGGAACTTGGTGCCCTTGTGCAGCCACTTGGCTGGCAGCACCGGCTTGATGATCTCTTCGCGGACGGCCTCGATGAGGTCCTTCTGCTTCACGCCCGGGGCGTGCTGGGTCGACAGCACCACCGCGTCGATGGCCGAGACGGCGCCGTTTTCATAGCGCAGGGTGACCTGGCTCTTGGCATCCGGACGCAGCCAGGACAGCGGCGAGTTCTTCTTCTTGCGGATCTTGGCCTGCTGCTCGACCAGACGGTGCGACAGGTGGATCGCGGCCGGCATGTAGCTGTCGGTCTCGTTGGTGGCATAACCGAACATCAGGCCCTGGTCGCCAGCGCCCATTTCTTCGGGCTTCTTGCGGTCCACGCCCTGGGCGATGTGCGGCGACTGCTTGCCGATCAGGTTCAACACGCCGCAGGTCGCGCCGTCGAAGCCGACGTCGGAGCTGTCGTAGCCGATGTCCAGGATCACCTTGCGGGTCAAGGCTTCCAGGTCGATCCAGGCGCTGGTGGTGATTTCACCGGCGACGATGGCCACGCCAGTCTTGACCATGGTTTCGCAGGCCACGCGCGCACGCTTGTCCTGGGTCAGGATCGCGTCCAGCACCGCATCGGAGATCTGGTCGGCAATCTTGTCCGGATGGCCTTCGGAGACCGATTCGGAGGTGAACAGGTAGCTGGACATCAGGCGTAATATCCTTTGATTCGGATGGAAAGATGGCCGCGAATGATACACGGCAAGTCGCGCACTTGCATTGTGCGTCAGCACGGGTTGCCCGTGGTTAAGCCCGCGTGCCCGTCGCAGGGCCCTGTGTGACGGGATTGGGGCCCAGCGTCGCCGCCCAGTGTTCCACGGGCGTGACAAATGGCCTGCCGCCAACGCCGATGCGCCGGCGCCCGGATGCTCGCGAGGCCGGAGGCGTGTCACCGGCCCGTCGTCAAACCGCCATCGGGCTGTCGCCGGGGCCGTGCAGGCTTCGGCGCATCCGGCCGCCGGACCTGAGGAGCACGCCATGCACGCATTCGAGCAGCGCGACGCGCGGGAGGCTGCCACGCGGCCCGTGACGACCCTGGCGCCCCATCGGCGGGCCGTCTTCCTGTCTGACGTGCACCTGGGCTCACGCCACTGCCATGCCGCCGAACTGGCCCGGTTCCTGGCCGAGCTGCGTTGCGAACGCCTGTATCTGGTGGGCGACATCATCGACCTGTGGTGGATGGCGCACCGCCGGGCCGCCTGGCGGCCGGCCCACAGCGAGGTGATCCAGGCGCTGCACGCGCTGCAGCGCACCGGCACCGAGATCATCTACATCCCGGGCAACCACGATGCCTCGCTGCGCAAGGTCTGCGGGCTGATGCTGCCGGCCATGCAGGTGCGTCGGCGGGCGATCCACGTGACCGCGGACGGGCGCCGGCTGCTGGTCGTGCACGGCGATGACTACGACGGTGTCACCCACTTCGGTGGTCTGCAGGAGAAGTTCGGGGACTGGCTGTACTACCGCATCCTCACCGGCAACCACCTGCTCAACGCCGTGCGACGACGGCTCGGCCAGCGCTACTGGTCGCTCTCCGAATTCCTCAAGAAGCGCAGCGGCGCGGCCGAGCGTTACATCGAACGTTTCGTCCAGGCCGGGCTTGCGGATGTGCGGCGGCGCGGACTGGACGGGATCGTCTGCGGGCATATCCACCGCGCCGCGCTGGTCGAACGCGACGGGCTGATCTATGCCAACGACGGCGACTGGGTGGAAAGCCTGACCGCGTTGGCCGAAGAGCCGGATGGGAGCCTGCGGCTGCTGGATCACACCGGGCAGACCCTGGCGGCGCTTCCCGGCAGCGCCGCACTAGCCAGAGCGGCCTGAGCAGAAGGGCAGAGGCGCAGGGCCAGTCCCGGCTGCTAGCATCGGCCGATGGACTCCTTTACCCAGATCGTTCTCGGCGGCGCGGTCGCCGCCGCCATCGCCCCGGCCGGCCATCGCCGCGCTGCCCTGTTGGCCGGTGCCGCACTCGGCACCCTGCCGGACCTGGATGCGCTGGTCTTGGCCTTCACGGCTGCCGATCCCGTGGCGCTGATGGTCGAACACCGCAGCTACAGCCACTCGCTGCTGGTGCTGCCGTGGGTGGCCGCGCTGATCTGGTGGCTGTTCAAACGGTTCGGTCACGGCCGCGTGGCGCAGGCGCCGGGGCGCTGGTTCTGGGCGATGCTGCTGGCGCTGATCACCCATCCGCTGCTGGATGCCTTCACCGTTTACGGCACCCAGCTGTGGTGGCCGTTCACCCCGCACCCGACGATGTGGGCCAGCGTCTTCATCATCGACCCGCTGTACACCGTGTGGCTGCTGCTCGCCTGCGCAGTGGCGTGGTTCGCGCGGGCGCGCCCGCTGGCGCAGAAGGCGCTGGTGGCCGGGCTGGTGCTCAGCAGTGGCTACCTGGGCTGGTCGTTGCTGGCCAAGCACACCGTCGATCGCGAAGCCGACCGCGCACTGGCGGCGATGGGGCTGGGCGATGCGCCGCGCTTCTCGGTGGCGATGCCGTTCAACACGCTGCTCTGGCAGGTGGTGGCGATGACGCCCAACGGCTACGTGATCGGCGAGCGTTCGCTGATCGCCGACCACGGACCGATGACCTTCGAGGGCCATCCCTCCCATGTGCAGGCCCTGCGCCAGGCGGCTGAGCTGCCGGCCGTGCAGCGGCTGAACTGGTTCAACCGCGGCTTCATGCGTGCCCAGGTGGTCGATGGCGAACTGCGGCTCAGCGATCTGCGCATGGGCCTGGAGCCGGAGTACACCTTCACCTTCGCGGTCGCGCGGGCCGAGGGCGAGGGCTGGGCCGCGATCACACCGCGACAGCTGCGCCCGGCGTATGAAGGGGAGCAGGGCAGGTCGATGCTGAAGCGCCGGTTCGCGGCCCTGTGGCAGCGCATCTGGCATGCGCCGCCGGGCACCGATGTGATGGCACCGAAGGCAGGTTGGACGGAGGCACCGTGATCGAGCGGTTCGACATGGAAATCAATGGCACGCGCTACACCCGGCTGGCCGATGTGCCGCCGGAGTATCGCGCGCTGCTGCTGGAGCTGGCCCCGGGCCGCTCCGCCGAGCAGCCGGCGGTGCCGTTGCGCGAGATCCTGCGCAAGGCCAAGGCGCAGCCGGACCGCGAACGCCAGCAGCAGGTGCTGCTGGACGAGCTGCGCAAGGTCGATCCCGAGCGCGCGCGACGCATGCAGAACAAACTCACCGAGCGCAGCCAGCGGCCGGCCACCGGCACCCTGGAAGTGGGCAACACACCCACCGCACGCCCGCGCGAAGGCGCCCGCAACACCGCCGGTGGCAGCACGGTGGCCCCGGGGGATCGGGGCGGACTGGGTATCTGGGTGTTGCTGGCGGCAGCGGTCGTGGTGACCCTGGTCGCCTGGGCAACGCGCTAGCGCCGCGCCGCGATCAATACACCGTTGCGCGGGCCTGCACGAAGGAGAAGAAGAACACCGCGTTCGGGTCGTTCTGGACCAGGCTGAATTCGCGGCGCATGCCGTCCACCGTTTCCTGGTCGACCAGGCCGGCCTCCAGCAGCGGATCGGCGGCCGACAACAGCAGCTGCTCCCAGAACGCGATCATGGTCTTGCGACGGGCCGGTTCGCGGTTGTCCAGGTGGATGGTCTTGATCTCGGTGTGCACATCGCGGAAGCCACCGGCCAGCAGCAGATTGCCGAGCTTGGCGCCGACGAACGGATCGCCACCGTGGTCGTACTGGAAATCGTTGAAGGCCATCCAGTAGCGCCAGATATGCGGCGAGTACGGATCGAGCAGGAACGAGGCGTTCATCACTTCGGTGACATACACCGGCGAACCCGGCACCAGCACGCGTCGCACTTCGTTGAGTACCCGCGCCGGTGAGGGCACATGCTCCAGCACCCAGCACAGGAAGGCCGAATCGAACTCGCGCGCGCCGAACGGCAGGTTGCCGGCATCGGCCTGCAGCAGCGTGTAGCGCTCGCGGCACCATGGCGTCCTGGCCAGGTTGGTGGCGGCGGTGGCCAGCTGCGCCTCGCTCAGGTCCACGCCGGTGACGTGCAGCTCCGGGAACCGCCGCAGCAGGATGTCCGTCTGTGCGCCCACGCCGCTGCCGACTTCCAGCAGGCGCGTGGCACCGCCGTAATCGATGCCGCTGAAGATGCTCGATTCGAACAGGCGCGACTGGGTGACCAGGCGGTGCTGCTCGGTATCGGAGAAGCCGTGGAGATAGGTCGGTGCAGTGATGGGCGGGGTCATGGCGAAGGCTCAGGCAGCGGACGACAACGATTCGCCGGCGGCGAGGGCGTCGAAATATTCGGTGGTCAGGGCGACCTGGCTGGCGGCATCCTCGGCGCGGTTGACCACCGCACGGAAGGCGGCGTTTTCCGGCCGGTCCTTGGCGTACCAGCCCAGGTGCTTGCGCGCGATGCGCACGCCCTGCTGCTCGCCATAGAAATCATGCAGCGCATGCAGGTGGCCCAGCAGCAGGTCGCGTACCTCGGTGACCGACGGCGGCGCCAGCAGCGCGCCGGTGGTCAGGTAATGCGCCACCTCGCGGAAGATCCACGGGCGGCCCTGCGCGGCGCGGCCGATCATCACCGCATCCACGCCGGTCTGCTTGAGCACCTGCGCGGCCTTCTGCGGCGAATCGATGTCGCCGTTGGCGATCACCGGAATGCACAGCGCCGCCTTGATCGCGGCGATGGTCTCGTACTCGGCGGTGCCGGTGTAATGCTGGTCGCGGGTACGGCCGTGCACGGCCAGCGCGGCGATGCCGCTGTCTTCGGCGATGCGGGCGATCCGCGGGCCATTGCGGTGGTCGCAGTCCCAGCCGGTGCGGATCTTCAGGGTGACCGGCACGTCCACCGCGTTGACCACCGCGGTCAGGATGCGCGCGACCAGATCCTCATCGCGCATCAGCGCCGAACCGGCCCAGGCGTTGCACACCTTCTTGGCCGGGCAGCCCATGTTGATGTCGATGATCTGCGCGCCGTGGTCCACGTTGTAGCGCGCCGCCTCGGCCAGCTGCTGCGGCTCGGTACCGGCGATCTGCACGCTGATCGGGTCCGGTTCGCCGGCATGGTCCATGCGGTGGAGCGATTTGCGGGTGTTCCAGAAGCGCGGATCGGAGATGGTCATCTCCGAGGCAGCCAAGCCTGCACCCAGCTGTTTGCACAGCAGGCGGAAGGGCTTGTCGGTGACACCGGCCATCGGCGCCAGCACCACGTTGGGCTGGATGTTGTAGGGGCCAATCTGCATGCGCCCATTGTAGAGCGCTGCGCCGGTGCCGGCCGCCCCCACCGCGCGCCTGTTCAGGCCGATCCGGAAGGGCCTGATGCGCACCGGTCATGAGCATATGCTTGACGATTGCTTCCGTCGTCCCCAGCGGCGGCGGATGCTGGCCGGTTACCGGTAGCGCCGGCCGCTGGCCGGCCATCGCGTGCTCAGGGGCTGCCGGCGGGTACTACCGCGTCAGGGTGCCGGCGACGTACAGGGCGGCCAGCGCCAGGCAGGTCAGGGAACTGGCATACCAGAAGCGCGCACCGTTGTAGCCCGGGCGGACCCGGCCGATGATCAGCCCGGCCAGGCCCCGGCCGCCGAGGATGCCGATGATCCCCAGCAGCACCCAGCGGGTGCCGGGCAGCGGGCGGACCCAGCCGGCGGCCGACAAGGCGTACAGCGTCCAGATGCCCAGCACGAGGGTGATCGCGGCCGTGATCACGGCGGGTTCGGCACGCCCGGCCCGGGCCAGTCGCACCATGCGTTGGCCGGCGCCGAAAAATTCATACCACGGCGCGCCGAAGGCGATGCAGCCAATGTGCAGCAGCACGGCAAGCGCGGTGCCGGTGGCGGCCAGCAGCATCCAGAAGGGGGTGTCGGTCATAACGTGCGTCGTCCGTGAGCGGGGGAGCTCATGGTCGAGTGGCTGCAGCATCGGGGCAACCCAGCCAGCGGCCATTCGCTGGCAATTTCCGGTCGTGGTCGCACGCGGGAAGGCACAGCGACCAACAGTCGATACGCAGCGCAGACGGTCCGGCCACGGCCGTCAACGCTCTCCGCGATTCCGGCGATCGTTCAGGGCGCCGGACCACACGCATAGGCCAACACCGCCAGATGCCGCCGCGGGTCGAGCCCGAGCAGGGCCAGCACGGCGGCATCCTCGAACGAGCCGATCGCGCAGCCGGCGGCATTCATCGCCGCCACTTCCTGCCCCAGCGCCCCCAGCCAGACCCCGGCCTCGATCAACACGAAGCGGCCACCACGCTCGCCGTACTTGGCCAGCGTGCCGGCCGGCTCGGCGATCAGGAACAGCACGACTGCAGGGCGTTCGGGCCAGTCCACGCCCAGCAGCCTGGACAGCGCCGGCCATGCGGGGCAGGGCGCTACCGGCACAAGCGCGTGCTCGAGCGGGTCGTACCAATGGATGCCCGGCGCTGCCGCGGTCGCATCGTCGTTGCCGTACAGCGCGGCATAGGCCTGGATCGGGTACTTGGCCCCACCGGATGGCAGACGCCGCGTGTCACTGTCGCCGGGCCGGGCCCGCAGCGGGGCCAGCACGCGCCCCAGTTCCTTGGCGCCCCAGCGCGCGTCACCGAAGCGGCGGCCACTGTGGCGCTGCGCGAGGGCATCGCCGGGGTGTACCGGGTCCGGCAAGGCGACGCCGGCGGCTGCATGCAACGGCCGTGGCGGCGACCAGGCGCGTGCGGCATCTTCGGCGATCCGCGCGCGCATCACGTCCGCGCGCGCGGGATTGAGTTCGCCGTTGTGCCAGAACAGATGGAACAGCGGGGCATCG
This sequence comes from Stenotrophomonas sp. Steno-Z10-BAI, assembly GCF_056393115.1. Lineage (NCBI taxonomy): Bacteria > Pseudomonadati > Pseudomonadota > Gammaproteobacteria > Lysobacterales > Lysobacteraceae > Stenotrophomonas > Stenotrophomonas sp. Steno-Z10-BAI. Next base: position 271,043 of record NZ_JBWJOZ010000003.1, read on the forward strand.
TCCCAGGGGGAAGGCGGTGACGGCATGCGGTCCTCGGGGGTCAGCCCAATGGATGCGGAAAGGGGTTGGGAAACGCGCCGCCGTGCGGCACGCCGGGATAACGCCAGGCCACGTCCCGGCAGCGGCCACCAAGGAACGGCGCACGCTCGTCGGCGTGCAGGCCGCTGAGCTGCGGCGACACCACCCGCATCACCCGCAGGCCGGCCGCGGCCACATCGGCGGTGGTCAACTCGCGGTAGTACAGCGCGATGCCGGCACGGCCCAGCCGGCGCCGCAGCAGATCCAGCTCGGCGATGGCGCGCGGTGCGGCGGGCCGGAGCGCTGCGCTTGGCGGGGGCAGCTGCAAGGTGCTGTCGCCCGCCTCCCCGAACAGCGGCAGCTGCGGCCATAGCTCGGGGCGCAGGGTGTAAAACGCGGCATGTTCATCGAAACTGCGCAGTGCTGCGGCATCGCGCGGCAGCCGGGCGCTTTCGCGGCTACACAGATGCGCGGCAAAGGTCAGCGCCTGCTGCCATTCCAGCAGCGCTTTGTGCAGCGCCTCGCCCGGCTCGGCGCGGCAGGCGATGCCCAGCACGTGGCGGGGGCGGCCTTCGAACGGGATGCCGCCCGCGACGGCGATCACCGGGTGCGGGTTCCAGTGCTGGGTGAGGTCGAAGGCCTGCAGTTCGCCACCGCGCTCGTGCGCGAAGGCCTGCCATTGGGCCGGCAACGCGATCCGCCGGCCGGCCACGCCATTGAGCCATGTTACCGCCAGTGCATCGCGCTCCAGCAGCTCCTGGGCGGCCCGCAACAGCGCCAGCCAGGCGCCATCGCGCCCATCGCGCCACGCTGCCAGCCCACTGGACGTCGACGGCAGACGCGCCAGGCCGCGGCGCGGACCCAGTCCGACCAGTTCCTGCGGCACCCAGACCCTGCGGTTGTCATCCAGCGCATGCACCGCCGCGAACAGATCGTCATCGTGTTCGGGCATCGGCCACGGGAAGCCCGGCGTGGCGCGTTGGCGCGCCGAGAACAGCGCGAACGCCGATTCGTCCAGACGTTGTGCGGGCGTCAGCGCATCGCGGCGACGCACTTCCACGCTCGCCTGCGCCGCCGCCAGCCGCTCCAGTGCCTCGGCGACCGCGCCATCGGCGGCCGCCTCGGCATCCAGGGCGACCGCGCCCGAAACCCCCTGCCAGGGATTGGCCGGGTCGGCCGGCGTGGCGGCATTGTGCACGCGCCGTCCCTGGAACAAGGGCCCGGTTGCATCGCAGGGGCTGGCCTCGATCGGCTGCGCCGGGCGCACCAGACCACAACGCGAACGCGCCGCGCCATGCAGCAGGTGCGAGGACAGCGTGGGCGTTTCCGGCTGCGCCGCCTGCACGGCGGCGCGGCTCATTTCATCACGCTCAGCCAGAACATCATCTCGAGGGCGCCGACGGCGAACAGGCCCAGCAGCAGGGCAATGCCGATCCCGATGCCGCGCCCGAGCGAGCGCCCCGAGCGCTCGTAGACGAGGGCGTAAATCCCGACATACAGCCCGACGGCAACGAACAGGCCGAAGATCGGGTTGGCGGTGCTCATGAAAATGCCGCCGCCGATCGCGGCCAGCGGCAAGGCGAACAGCCCCAGCAACACCCGACTGGTGCGGCTCAACCCGGCCGCCGGCACGACAGCAACGGGTGTCTGCGGACGCTCCGGCGTCGCAGCGCTGATCGGTGCCTGCGGCAACGCAGGTGGCTGGGGGTGGAGGTCCGTACGGGTGTCGACGCTGGTGGCCGCGGGGTGTGTGTCGCTGCTGACGGCTGCCGGTATTACGGGGTCCAGCTTGCCAAGCACCACCGCCGACAGCACCGAGGTACCGAGCAGGGTGACGATGCAGGAACTGCAGGTGGTCGACGTCGAGCCGCCGCCTGCCGCGGCAAGGTCCTGGCGTGAAGCACTGGCATCGAACTGGGTGGGCAGGCGATACATGGGTCACTCCATTGACCGGGGCGGAAACGCCCGGCGCGTGGCGCACATTATCACGGGCGCCCGGTGTCCCAAGGCAAGGACAGCGGTGGCGGCAGCGACACTTCGCCGCCCTGGCAGGCGGGGCACCACGGCAGCCGCAGCACCCGGTCGCGCTCGCCGTGCAGGCGATGCAGGTCGAGCCAGACGCTGCGTTCGAGATAGCCCAGCAACAGCGGCGGCTGATCCAGCAACGGCGCGACCAGCGCCGCAATCCGTGCCGGCTGCGCTGCGACGGTCGGCATCGCCGGCACGGGTGCTTCGCCCCAGCGGCGCAGCACCCGGTTGCCCAGGCAATACACACAGGCGCTCTGGCCGGGCACCACATAGGGGCCCAGCGCGAGCGTGTGGTGATAGCTGAGGTCGAGCAGCAGATGCGGTTGTGCCGGCATCTGCGTGCGGTAGCGGGCCAAGGCCTGTTCCCAGCCCAGCCCGTGCCGGACCAGCACGAGGAGGTCGGCATCGGCGACCGCATCGACGCGCTGCAGATCCGCACTGGCATGCTGGTCGAAAGCGTCGGCCAACCCGGGCAGCGGTTCGCCGAGCCAGTCGAGTGCGTAGCGCGTCACTCTGCGCGCAGCGCGCAACGGCACCAGCACACCGAGACGTATCAGCTGGCGGACCGCCGGGCCGCACTCGGCATCGTCCTGCAGGATCGCCAGGGTGTCGTTTTCCCAGTGGCCGAGGATCCGTTCGATGACCGTCGGGGTATCGGCCTCATCGACCACATACAGTTCGTCGGCGCCACCGGACACCAGCAGCAGCTGGCGCTGCGCATGGGTCTGCGCAAACAGCGCCCACGCCGGATTGCGCGTCCAGCGTGGTTCGCCCGCGTGTGGGCGTGCGTGTTGCTGACTGCCTGCTGCTGCCACTGCGTACAGTCCGTGTATCCGCGAAACCGCAAGGATAGCGGCAAACAGGCGGGCCACGTTCTGCTACGGTGCGCGCGTGCCCACGCCGCCTGTTGCCACCGCTTCCGTCCCCCAGCCGCCCTGGCGCGAGGCGATGCTGTGGATGCTGCTGCTCGGCGCGATGTTCATCCATGGCTACAGTTGGACCAACCATTGGGCCGCCAGCCAGGCCCAGACCTGCAGCCTGCATGGTCGCTGGGACGAGGCGATCCCGTTCTGGGCGTGGACGATCTGGCCGTACCTGGCGCTGAACCTGCTGTACCCGCTGACGTTCTTCCTCTGCCCGACCCGATCCGCCCTGCGCCGCCATGCGCTGGCCATCGCGCTGGTGCAGGCTGCCTGCATGCTCGCGTTCGTGTGCTGGCCGACCGGCAATGTGCGTGTGCTGCCGCAGCCGGAGGGCGCGAGCGGCCTGCTGTTCGCACAACTGCGCGCGTTCGAAGCGCCCTTCAACATGGCGCCGTCGCTGCACGCTGCGGTACTGGTGGTGGTCTGGCAGACATGGCGGCAGTCGCTGCAGGCGAATGCGGCAGCGGTGCGCTGGCTGTGGCACGGCGCCTGTGGCCTGATCCTGGTCTCGACGCTCACTACCTGGCAGCACGATCTGCTGGATGTGCTTGCCGGGCTGCTGGTCGGCGCGCTGGCGCTGTGGATCACGCGCTGCATGCCGCCCACGTTGGGGCGTACCGGCTGACTGCAGGCGACTGCGATTCCGGGTGCGGCGGCGGCCGGTGGGTCGAGCGCTGGGGCGCGATGCCCTTGCCGGCGAATGTCCCCCGGTGCCGGCCTGCGGCCGACCCCTCCTCCTTGATTTCGCCCACAAGGACATCGCGCCCCACGTGTCCAGACCACGGTCGCTACGGGGCCCTCACGCTCGCGGCAGACCCCAGCGGAGACACGCCCAGATTCACAGCGAGACGCTGGTGGAGCAACAAAAAAGGCCAGCGCGAACGCTGGCCTCTTGGTATCCACACCGGTGACGCTTACTTGTTCTCGGCATCACCCGGGGTGAAGTGCGGCATCGCCGCGGCGGCGCCTTCCTTCTCGGTTGAACGACCGGCGAACTGATTGGCGAAACGCACGTGGCGGGCAAACGCCGCGTCCGGATCCTGCGCGATCGAGGCCACCAGCGCACCGTTGAACGCATCGCCCGCACCGGTCGTGTCCAGCACCTGCACCTGCTCTGCGCCGACGCGGTAGTACGGCTGGGTATCGCCACGCAGGTTCTCTTCGGCGTGCGACACGAACACACCGACCGAACCCAGCGTCACCACCACGGTGCCGTTGCCGACCAGCTTGCGGCACAGGGCATGCAGGCTGGCGCCATCCAGCGCGGCGACGTCGTTGGCATCCACGCGCTCGCCGACATGACGGCCGAGCAGGGCAGCGAACTCGGTCTCGTTCGGGGTCAGCACATCGGCCAGCTTGAGCAGGCCGATGCTGGACGGCGCATCGGCAGGCGCCACGTTGAGCACGGTGGTGGCACCGGCCTCACGCGCGATCGCCAGCGCCGCTTCGATGGTTTCCACCGGCGATTCCAGCTGCGCCAGCACCACCTTGGCGCCGGCCAGCAGCGCGCGCTGCTGTTCGACGAAGTCCAGGCTCAACGCGGCGTTGGCGCCCGGGCCGATCACGATGGTGTTGCGGCCGCGGCTGTCGACATAGATGCCGCCGGTGCCGGTCGGCTCGCTGCTGGCCTCGGCGGTCAGCGCGAAGCCGTCCTGCTCGGCCAGGCCGCGGGCCATCGCACCGCCGGCGTCATCGCCCAGCGCGCACAGGAACGTGGTCGGCGCGCCGGCACGGCGGGCGGCCACGGCCTGGTTGAAGCCCTTGCCGCCGGGACCGGTGCTGTAGCGGCCGGCGATGGTCGCACCCGGGGCCGGGAGCGACTCACAACGCCAGACATGATCCACATTGAAGGAACCGATTACGACGACACTGCTACTCATAAAGACTGTTTCTCAGGGAACGGATATCAGCTGAAATGCGTCAGCACGCCGGCGATGGTCGCCGTCATGAAGGTGGCAATGGTACCGCCGAGCACGGCACGCAGGCCGAACTTGGCCAGATCGTGGCGACGCTCCGGCGCCAGCCCACCAATACCACCGATCTGGATCGCGATGGAGCTGAAGTTGGCAAAACCGCACAGCGCGTAGGTGGCGACCAGGCGGCCCTCGGCCGACAGCACCGTGCCCGGTACCTCGCCTCGGATGATCTTGGCCAGTTCCGAATACGCCACGAACTCATTGATCACGACCTTCTGGCCGATCAGCGAGCCCACGGTGGTGGCATCGGCCCACGGGGTACCGATCACCCAGGCGATCGGGGCCAGCAGGAAGCCGAACAGGGTGGACAGGTCGGTCGGGCGGCCGATGAGCGCGGCCAGGCCGGTGATGTCACCCAGCCAGGTCAGCGGGGCGTTGATCAGGGCGATCAGGGCGATGAAGGCCAGCAGCATCGCACCGATGTTCAGTGCCAGCTTGAGGCCGTCGCCGGCACCGGCGGCAGCCGCGTCGATGATGTTGCTGGAGGTCTTCTCCACTTCCATCTTGACCGTGCCGCGGGTCAGCGGGGTACCGGTCTCGGGCACCAGCAGCTTGGCCACCACCAGGGTCGCCGGGGCGGCCATGATGCTCGCGGCCAGCAGATGCTTGGCGTAGAAGGCCTGCTCGACCGGATCGCCGGCGCCAAGCATGCCCACATACGCGGCCAGCACGCCGCCGGCAATGTGCGCCATGCCGCCGATCATCATGGTGATCAGCTCGGACTGGGTCATCTTGGCGATGTAGGGGCGCACCGTCAGCGGCGCTTCGGTCTGGCCGATGAACACGCTGGCGCAGACGCTGGTGGTTTCAGCACCGGACACGCGCATGATCTTGGTGATCGCCCAGGCCATGCCGCGCACGATCATCTGCATCACGTTGAGGTGGTACATGACCCCCATCAGCGCTGAGAAGAAGATGATGGTCGGCAGCACCTGGAAGGCGAAGATGAAACCGAACTGGCTGGTGTCCATCAGGCTGCCGAAGATGAAGCCCGAGCCGGCGTTGACGAACTCCAGGATCTTGACGAAGCCCTTGCCCAGCGCGTCGAACACATCACGGCCACCCGGGACCAGCAGCACCACCGCCGCGAAGGCGATCTGCAGTGCGATACCGGTGACGACCAGGCGCCAGTCGACAGCCCGCTTGTTGTTCGAGAACAACCAGGCAATGCCGATCAGCACTGCCAACCCGAACAGGCCGAAGCCAATCCTGCCCAAACCTTCGACCATGAGACTTCCCTTGGGGCGCCGCGAAAAACGGGAAGCCTAGAGCAGCGGCAGGGGCGGGGCAAGGAAAAGCAGCGTCCGCGAGCCGATCGGTCGTGATCGGGCCTGTATCGGCAAGGCATGGCGTGCTTTCCGTGCGGCGTGTCATGGGCCGTGAGACCGCTGCCGCGGTAAGCCGCGCGGAACTGTGCCGCCCCGCTCTACACTTACCGGCATCGATCCGGCCCGGTCGCGGGCCCGCAGCAGGAGAACCACATGCTCTATCGCCGTCTTGGCTCCACCGGCCTGAAGCTCTCGGCCCTGTCCTTCGGCGCCTGGGTGACCTTCGGCGACCAGATCGGCCGCGATGAGGCCCGCAAGCTGATCGCCACCGCCTGGGATGCCGGGGTCAACTTCTTCGACAACGCCGAAGGCTATGCCCGCGGCCGCGCCGAGCAGGTGATGGGCGATGTGATCGCCGACCTGCGCCTGCCGCGCGATGGCTTCTGCGTCTCCAGCAAGGTGTTCTTCGGCGCCGTCGACGACCCGCGCCCGACCCAGCACGGCCTGTCGCGAAAGCATGTCACCGACGCCTGCCACGCCGCGCTCAAGCGCCTGCGGGTGGAGTATCTGGACCTTTACTATTGCCATCGCCCGGACCCGGATACCCCGATCGCCGAAACCGTGCAGGCCATGGATACCCTGATCCGCCAGGGCAAGGTGCTGTACTGGGGCACGTCGGAGTGGTCGGCCGCGCAGATCCAGGAGGCGGTGGACATCGCCGGCGCGCGCAACCTGCATGCGCCCTCGATGGAGCAGCCGCAGTACAACCTGCTGCACCGCGAGCGGGTGGAACGCGAGTACGCGCCGCTGTATGCCGAGGCTGGCCTGGGCACCACCATCTGGTCGCCGCTGGCCTCGGGCCTGCTGACCGGCAAGTACAACGCCGGCGTGGACCCGCAGTCGCGGCTGGGCCAGGAACAGCTGGGCTGGCTGAAGGCGCAGGTGCTGGACGATGGCAGCGACCGCCTGGAGCGGGTCCGTCGCTATACCGCGCTGGCCGCGCAGCTGGGCGTCTCGCCGGCGCAGCTGGCGATCGCCTGGTGCCTGCGCAACCCGAATGTCTCCAGCGTGATCCTCGGCGCCAGCCGGGTCAGCCAGCTGGAAGAAAACCTGGGCGCACTGGCGCTGTTCGAGCAGCTTGATGAGAGCATCTGGCAGCAGGTGGAAGCGGTCTTTGCCTGATCCCGTCTGCCGGGATCCGGGGGAGCCGGGCAGTGGCCGGCACTACCGATCCTGCGGCGGGGGTAGATAGAACGGGACCCCAGCAGCGCCCGGATGGCTGGCAGAACGGGACACGGCGCTTGGAACAGGCGCCGTCCAGCCAGAGTAGTGCCGGCCGCTGGCCGGCTCTGCAACCCTCGCGCCGGACGCGAGCGCGCTATGCGATTGATAGTGGCTATCAAAAGTCGATGTTCGATCATTAATGCCATCTATCAAAGTGAGAATGGTTGTTGATTGTCAACTGAGAATCATTATCATTTGACTCGCCCCTCGCAACGAGTCCAGACGATGAACACTCAAGCTGCTGTACTGCTGCGCCCCGAAACGCTGACCCTCCGCGACCGTCCGGTCCGCGTGGTCCCGCCGGAAGAAGTGATCGACAGCGAAGCCCTGCTCAAGGGGCGCCGCGAAATCCTGATCCAGCACGGCGATCGTTTCTATCGCCTGCGTCATACCAGCAACGACAAGCTGATCCTGACCAAGTAACGGCCTTTCCTCCCCCAGCTCTCTCCCCCTCGACACTCCGCCGTCGACTCCGGTCCACGGCGTGGGTCGAGGGTCTCCCCTCGCAACCGTCGATTGCAGGTAGACCGCCATGAGCCGTGCCCTTTCCGTCGGCCGCCCACCGGGCCGCCATCCCATCGCCGGCCTGCCATCGGCCGCGCAACTGGCCTCGCTGGGTACCGTGCTGTGCCTGTACCGCCCGGACAGCAGTGAACTCGGTGGCTGGAAACACGCTGTCTCCGCGCATGCCTGCCAGGGCATGGACAGCGAAGGCATCCGCGAAAGCCTCTGCTTCGTCGACGCCCGCGGCCGCTGCTGCTGGCGCCTGTATCTGCTGCCCGACAGCGATTTCCTCGCCTGGGATCGCCTCGTGTCCGCGTTTCCCGCACGGCCCGAACCGGTCAACGACGCCGGTGTCGCCGAGCGCCTGTGGCGACGCCTCGCCGTGCGCCTGGGCAACGACGCGTGGCGCATGTGCGCGCTGCGCCTGCAGGTCGGCGAAGGCCGCGAACTGGCCGCCAGCCTGGCCTCGTTGTCGTCCCTGGGCGCCACCACCGCGCGCCGGATCGGCAACGTTGAAGGTGCCGAAGGCGAGCTCTGGGTCGACGACTGCTGCTGCGCCACCGCGGCCCGCCGCAGCGGACCATGGACGGCCGACGGCATGCCGGTGATCCAGCTGTAATGACGGACTCGCTCGCCCTGGCAGCGCTGCTGCTCGCGCTCGCCGCCAGTGCGCATGCCACACCGGCCGACCCCGCGCGCGACCGCGCCAGCATCCTGGCCATGCAGGGCGAATACACCGTCGATTTCGCCTTCGACGAGACCGTCCTGCTCAAACCCGGCTACGAACGCGCCCCGGCCGTGCGCACCGGTGGCAACGAAGTGGTGATCGTGGTCGAAGACACCCCGAAGCGGGTGGTGCTGCAGCACCTGCTGGTCGAACCGAAGAGCGGCCACGTCACCAAGCACTGGCGCCAGGACTGGGTCTACCACGCACCGACACGGTTCGAGTTCAGCGCCGACCAGACCTGGCAGGTGCGTCCGATACCGGCAGCGCTCACCACCGGCGCCTGGACCCAATGCGTCTACGAAGTCAGCGACGCACCGCGTTACTGCGGCACCGGCGCCTGGCGCTACGACAACGGCATCGCCGCGTGGACCAGCGACCTCAGCTGGCGCCCCTTGCCGCGCCGCGAATACACCCGCCGCAGCGACTACAACGCCCTGGCCGTGATCAACCGGCACACGCGCACGCCCAACGGTTGGACCCACGAGCAGTTCAACACCAAGATCCAGCGGCGCCCCGACGGCACGCAGACACCGATCGCGCGCGAATTCGGCTTCAACGAGTACAACAAAACCACCGAGGTGGACTTCACCCCCGCCTACGCCTACTGGACCGCCACCGCGGGTTACTGGGCGAAGGTGCGCCAGCGCTGGGACGACTTCCTCGGGCAGGCACCGGGCGTGCACCTGAAAACCAAACCCGACGGCATGGCCATGATCATCCCGCTGTTCACCCAGGCCCAGGACATCCAGGACGGCAAGACCGTGGTGGACACAGAGATCGACGCCGTCTTCCAACAGTGGGTAGAAAAAGCACCGCCAGAAAGCGCGCGCTGACACCGACGCCATCGGTGGCGCACGCGTCCATCGCCAAACCTCGAAGCAGCACATTGCCGCATCGATGGTCGTGCCAACTCGAGCCCAACGGTAGACCCGCCGCTCTCCCCTCCGCCCAAGGCCATCCCTCGAGAAGGATGGCGGGTAGCCCTGCCCAGGACCGTCAGGGCGCCAAGGATGGCGCCCACGAGCCCCCAGGGATGGGTTTACGGCGCGTCCTGGGCGGGGCTGCCCGCCAGCCTTCAGGCAGTGGACGCATGGACGCCGTCGCTTTCGCTTTCAATGCAACGGCGCCCCAAACTCACGCCTCCCGAAGCGCCAACGCCGGCGGCGTATGCAGAATCCGTCGCGTCCCCCACCAGCCGGCCGCCATGCTCAACAGCACACCCAACCCACCGCCCACCAACAACGGGCCCCACGGCGGACTCAGCGTCAACTCGAACACCTGCCGCGCCACCACCGAGCCCAGCAGCGCCGCCGCACCCACCGCCAGCAACGCCGACAACAGCCCCAGCGCACCGAATTCCACCAGCACCGCACCGCGCAGCTGACGGCGCGTCGCCCCCAGCGTACGCAGCACCGCACTGTCGTAGCGCCGCTCACCGGCCGTCGCCTGCAACGCCGCCAGCAGCACCAGCAGCCCGGCCAGCAGACTGAACCCCATCACCAGCTGCACCGCCTGGCTCACCCGATCCACCACCTCGCGCACCCGCTCAAGGATGCCGTCGATATCCAACAGTGAAATGTTCGGGTACTCCCGCGTCAGCCCAGCCAGCGCCGGTGCCTGCGCGCGTGGCAGATGGAAGGCGGTGATCAGGTTGTACGGCGCATCGGCAACCGCGCCTTCGTTGAGCAGCAGGAAGAAGTTGACCCGGAACGAATCCCAGTCCGCCTTGCGGATGCTGGTGATCGTGAAACTGCGCTCCTGATCGCCCATCTGCAGCGTCACCGTGTCGCCCAGCGTCATCCCGTAGCGCTCGGCCCAGCCCTGCTCGATCGAGGCCTCTGCCGCCGTGCTGCCCGCCTTCCAGAACGTCCCGCTGAGCAGCGTATTGGCCGGCGGGAAATCATGCCGCCACGAGAAATTGACCGGCCGGTTGGCATCGTCATCCTCGTTGCTGTTGTCCTCGCGCGCCTGTCGCTGCGGCGGCCGATCATTGACCGCCAGCAGGCGGCCGGTACTGAACGGTTCGATGCCCGGTGAAGCTACGCCCAGCCCACCCAGCGTGGCCAGCACGGCATCGCGCTGCTCGGGCTGGATGTTCATCAGGAAGTAGTTCGGCGTATCGGTCGGCAAGCGATCGCGCCACTGCGCCAACAGCCCCGGACCGATCACCGACAGCAGCAGCAGCGAACACAGCGACAGCGACAGGCCGACCAGCTGCATCACCGCCAGACCGCGGCGGCGCGTCAACGAGGCGAGCCCCAGCTTCCAGCGCCCGCGCAGGCGCGGCTGCAGCCCGCGCAGCAGCCACAGCAGCAGCGCACCGAGCGCGCCGGCCAGGGCGGCCAGTGCAGCCAGCCCGCCGAGCACCCACGCGGCCAGCTTTACATCGCCGGTGGCCTGCACGGTGAGTGCCACGGTGGCCGCCAATGCTGCGGCATAGACCAGCATCGAACTCGGCGGCAGCGCGGCGAAGCTGCGGTTGAGCACGCGCATCGGCGGCACGCTGCGCAGGCGCAGCAGCGGCGGCAGACCAAAGCCCAGCAGCAGCACCAGCCCGATGCCGGCTCCACTCAGTGCCGGCGTGGCTTGCGGCAGGGGCAGGCGGTTCGGGATCAATCCCCCCAGCGCCTGCACCAGCCCGGCCTGCGCGGCCATGCCCAGCCCGATACCGACCAGGCAGGCCGGTATCGCCAGCATCACCAGCTGCAGTGCCATCGCAGTGAGGATGTCGCGCTGGCGCGCGCCCAGGCAGCGCAGGATCGCGACCTGATCGATGCGTCGCATCGCGAAGCGGTTGGCGGCCAGCGCGGTGGCGACACCAGCCAGCAACACCGCCAGCAGCGCGGCCAGCGACAGGAAGCGACCGGCCAGATCGAACGCGCCACGCACACCGCGCTGGGCATCGGCGATGCCGACAATGCGGTAGCCCTTGGCCTGCGGTGTGAGCCATTCGCGGAACGCCTCGATCTGCGCCTGGTCACCCGCGAACATCATGCGATAGGACGCGCGGCTGCCCGGCCCGAGCAGGCCGGCGCGATCCACATCGATGCGGTTCACCAGCAGCGGCGGCGACAGCTGCATCAGCTCACCGGAGGTGTCCGGCTCGGCCTGCAGCACGCGGGTCACGTTCAACGTGCCCGCGCCGAATTCCAGTGCATCGCCCACCTGCAGGCCCAGCGCCTGCATCAGGCGGGGATCGGCATACGCTTCGCCCGGCGGCGGCGTTCCCGCGGTTTCGCTGGCGCTGTCATGCAGCGTGCGGCTGACCTGCAGTTCACCGCGCAGCGGGTAGCCATCGGCCACCGCCTTGATGTTGGCCATCTGGCTGTCATCGCCATGGAACAGCACGCTGGGGAAGCTGACCATGCGCGTGTTGGCCAAGCCGCGCTCGCGCGCTGCATCGGCGAAGGTCTGCGGGATGTCTTCACGGCCGCTCAGGCCCAGATCACCGCCAAGCATCTCCGCCGCGCTGCCGGTCAGTGCCAGGGTCACGCGGTTGACCAATGTCCCGACGGCGGTCATCACCGCCACGCCCAATACCAGCGCAGCGAACACCGTCAGCAGATCGCCGGCCAGGAATTCGCGACGCAGCGCACGCGCCGCATGGCGCACGACATTCATGCGCCTGCACCTGCACCTGCACCTGCACCGGCAACGGTGTCGGCCAGGCGGCCACCGTCGAGCTGGTAGATGCGCTCGCAGCGCTGCGCCAGGCGCAGGTCATGGGTGACCAGCACCAGGGTGGTATCGCTGGTGGCGTTGAGCGCGAACAACAGGTCGCTGATCTGCTGCCCGGTGGTCTGGTCCAGGCTGCCGGTCGGCTCATCGGCGAACAGGATGCGCGGCCGCGCCACGAACGCACGCGCGAGTGCGACACGCTGCTGCTCGCCACCGGAAAGCTGGCGCGGGTAGTGACGTGCACGATGGCCCAGGCCGACCTGTTCCAGCACCTCGCGCACCCGCGCGGGATCCTCGCGGCCGGCCAGTTCCAGCGGCAGCGCGATGTTCTCTTCGGCGGTCAGTGCCGGCAGCAGGTGGAAGCTCTGGAACACAAAGCCGACCTCGCGTGCGCGCAGCTGCGCGCGGGCTTCCTCATCGAGCGTGTTGAGCTCGGCACCGGCCAGCGCGATGGTGCCGTGGCTGGGCAGGTCCAGCCCGGCGAGCAGGCCGAGCAGGGTGGTCTTGCCCGAACCTGAAGCGCCGACGATGGCCACGCTCTCGCCTTCATGGACGGTCATGTCAATGTTGTCCAGTATGTGGACTTCACCCTCCGGGCCACGTGCGGACTTGCCCACGTTGTGGGCGGCGATGGCGACGGGCGCGCTGCGGGGGGACAGGCTGTCGATGAGGATTCTCCAATGAACCAAGCAAGTGGAATGGGCCGCGTGGCCTCGATGGGCTGGCTGCTGGCAGGGTTGCTGCTGATGCCGATGCTGGCCTGTGCCAAAGCTCCGGACACCCGTGCGGCGGTGCTGGTGGTCGGCGACAGCCTCAGTGCCGCCCACAATATCCCGGCCGCGTCGGGCTGGGTAAACCTGCTTCAGCAGCGGGTCAAACAACAGATCAAGGCGCCGCCGGCGATCATCAACGCCAGCATCAGCGGCGAAACCACCGCCGGCGCGCTGACCCGCCTGCCAGGGCTGCTGGAGAAGCACCGGCCCTCCGTGGTGGTGATCGAACTGGGCGGCAACGATGCGTTGCGCGGGCTCACCCCGGCGCAACTGCGCGGTAACCTGGAAAAGATGATCGTGGCCAGCCAGAAGGCGGGCGCCAAGGTGCTGCTGCTGGGCATCGACGTGCCGCCCAACTATGGCCCGGCCTACCGCCAGCGCCTGCGCCAGACCTATGCCGAGCTCGCCAAACAGTACGGCGTGCCGCTGCTGCCGTTCCTGCTTGAGGGGGTGGCCTTGAAGCCGAACCTGATGCAGGCCGACGGGCTGCACCCCACCGCCGCTGCGCAGCCGCAGGTGCTGGACAACGTCTGGCCGTTGCTAAAACCCTTGCTTTGATCGGTGTGTGAGGAACTTCACACCGCGTCCACTGGCGATGCGGCATGTTTCACAAAGCTGAAGAAAGAGGGAATCCCATGCGTCAGACAAAGGAGACCTCCGGCCTGGTGCTGGTGGTCGAAGACAACCGTAATATTTCCGAGATGATCGGCGAGTACCTGGAAGGGCGCGGCTTCGAAGTCGACTACGCCCAGGATGGGCTGGACGGTTATCGTCTGGCGGCCGAGAACAGCTACGACGTGGTCGTGCTGGACCTGATGCTGCCGCGTCTGGACGGCATCGAAGTCTGTCGCCGCCTGCGCAACGACGCGCGCAAGTCCACGCCGGTGCTGATGCTGACCGCGCGCGACACGCTGGACGACAAGCTCACCGGCCTGGGCTTCGGCGCCGATGACTACCTGACCAAGCCGTTCGCGATCCAGGAACTGGAAGCCCGCCTGCGTGCGCTGATCCGCCGCGAGCGTCGCCAGGTCGGCTCGGAAGTGCTCAAGGTCGCCGACCTCGTGCTCGATCCGGTCAGCATGCGCGCGACGCGTGCCGGCACCGAACTGCAGCTCTCGCCGATCGGCCTGCGCCTGCTGACGATCCTCATGCGCGAATCGCCGCGTGTGGTGACCCGCCAGGAAATCGAACGCGAGATCTGGGGCAATGGCCTGCCCGATTCGGACACCCTGCGCAGCCATCTGTACAACCTGCGCAAGATCATCGACAAGCCGTTCGACCGCCCGCTGCTGCACACCGTGCAGAGCGCCGGCTACCGTATTGCCGATATCGCCCAGCCGATGAGCTGATGGGCGGTCGATCGCCGCTCGGCCGCCTGCGGGCGGCATGAGCGATCCGATCCTCCGGTACCCTCTGGAGCATGACGGCCCGGCCTCTGCCGGGCCGTTGTCATGGTTTGCACGATGGACTCACGGCAAGCTTTCCTATAATCGCCGCGAACCGCCCTGGACCCCGTAATGCCGCACGGTCTGCCGCGCAAGATCCGCATCGTCTTCATCCTCCAAGCCGTGCTCGCCAGCCTGGGCATCCTGCTGGGCGCCTGGCTGGTGTCGTTGGTGATCAAGCACAGCCTGGTCAGCAGCGCGCTGCAGGAGGAGGCCGGCTACTACTGGCAACTGCACGAGGCCTCGCCGGTGCAGCCCCCGCCCAATACCCAGAACATCCGCGGTTACCTGCTCGAAACCGGGCAGTCGCCGCTGAGCCTGCCGGCCAACCTGCGCACGCTCCCCCCCGGCTTCCATGAGCTCAAGGACGACGACCAGCTGGTGCTGGTCGATGCGCGTCCGGAAGGCCGCCTCTATCTGGTGTTCCTGCGTTCGCGCGCGGAGATGCTGGCGTTCTGGTTCGGCATCGTGCCGGTGCTGCTGACCCTGCTGGCCGTCTACGGCGCCTCATGGATCACCTACCGCGCCTCCAAACGCCTGGTATCACCGGTGAACTGGCTGGCCAGGCGCGTCTCGCGCTGGGACCCCGGGCATCCGGAAGCGGCCGATCTGGCCCCGGCCAAGCTGCCGGCCGACATGCAGGGCGAGACCCGCCAGCTGGCCGCCGCGCTGCACTCGCTGGCCACCAAGGTCACCGCGCACGTCGCGCGCGAGCGCAACTTCACCCGCGATGCCAGCCATGAGCTGCGCACCCCGCTGACCGTGATCCGGGTGGCCAGCGACATGGCGCTGGGCGACCAGGACATGACCCCGCGCCTGCGCCGCGGCCTGCAGCGCATCCAGCGCGCCGGGCGTGACATGGAGGCGGTGATCGATGCCTTCCTGATCCTCGCCCGCGAGGCCGATGTCGAGCCGCAGGTCGAGCTGTTCGACGTCAACGAGATCGTCCGCTACGAGGTCGACAACGCCCGCGAGCTGATCGCCGGGCGGCCCGTGGAGATCCACCTGCACAGCAATGGCCCGGTGATGCTGCACGCGCCACCGCGGGTGCTGCAGGTGGTGGTCAGCAACCTGCTGCGCAATGCCTGCAGCTATACCGACGAAGGCCGGATCGACGTCGATGTCGAAGACGATCGCGTGGTCGTGCGCGATACCGGCATCGGCATGTCCGCCGAAGCACTCGGGCGCGCGTTCGAGCCGTTCTATCGTGCCGAGCCCAGCCGCCCACAGGGCACCGGGCTGGGGCTGTCGATCGTGCGCCGGCTGTGCGACCGCTTCGGCTGGAAGATCGCCCTGACCAGCGAGCCCGGGCAGGGTACCCAGGCCACGATCCACTACCGCTGAGTCGGGGAGGCGCTGCGCCTCCCGGCGTGGCTCAGTTGCACTGCACCTTGGGTGCCAGCGCTTTGCGCCAGATCGCATAGCCTTCCGGCGTCATGTGCAGCATGTCCTCGCGGAACAGCGCGGCGCGCGGCTGGCCGTCGGCACCGAGCATCGGCGTGTAGACATCGGTGTAGCCGGTGTTGGGCAGCGTGGCCAGCGTGGCCTTGATCATCGCGTTGGCCTCGTTGATCGCCGGCAGCAGGTTGGCGCGTGAGGGGCTGGGCTTGATCGAGATGTACTCCACCGTGGTCCTGGGCAGATCGCGGTGCACGCGCTTGACGAAGGCGACCACGTCGTCGTTGACCTGGGCCGGGCTGCGGCCGCTGTTGAGGTCGTTGTCGCCGGCGTAGAAGAACACCTTGCACGGCGCATACGGGATCACGATGCGATCGGCATACCAGGTGCTGTCGCGCACCTCCGAGCCGCCGAAGCCGCGGTTGAACACCGGCTGGCCCGGGAAATCAGCTGCCAGGCTCTCCCACATGCGGATCGAGGAGCTGCCGATGAATTCGATGCCACCGCGCGGCGGCGGGTTGGCCGCATCCTGGGCCGCGAACTGCGCCATGTCGCCGGCCCAGGCCACGTTGGAGACCTGGGTGGGTACCTGCGGCGCAGCGGGGCCCGGGGTACGGGCCAACGCGGGCAGGGCGGCGCCCAGGGCAAGGGCGAGCAGAACGGGGCGGGCGCAGCGATGCAGCATGGGCAACTCCTGGGGTGGGGCACCCGCTCGGGTGCCCGGACGGGCAGGCGTCCATCATAAAAGCTGCCGCCGGGCCGCGCTTTACCACGGACGGGCGTTGGCCGCCTTCGACAATGCCTTGGCCGGCTTATGGCAAAATGAGCGATTGCCTGCCCCATTCAGCGATGCCCATGACTGTCTGCCGTGTGCTGTTCCTGCCGTTCCGGCCCGCGTTGCCGACCGGGGTGCCTACCCATGGCGGATGAAATCGGCCACCTGCCGCGCGGCCCCAAGCGCATCTTCAAGGCCGCGGTCTGGTCCTGGCAGGGGCTGCGTGCGGCCTGGCTGCACGAGTCCTCGTTCCGGCTGGAGGTCTACCTGCTGATCGTGCTCGCCCCGCTGGCGCTCTGGCTCGGCCAGACTCCGGTGGAGCGTGCGCTGATGATCGGCTCGGTGTTGCTGGTGCTGGCCATGGAACTGGCCAACTCGGCGATCGAGGCGGTGATCGAACGCTACGGCGCCGAGTTCCACGAGCTCGCTGGGCGTGCCAAGGACATGGGCTCGGCCGCCGTGTTCGTGCTGATGATGAACGTACTGGTGTGCTGGGTCCTGATCCTGCTGCCGCAGATCTTCTGACGTAACACTTCTGGCGCGTCACGCGCGTCATCCCCCCTGTAAGGATGGAAGTCCATGTTCCTTGAGTTGTTGTCCGACCCCAATGTCTGGTTGACCCTGTTTACGCTGAGCGCGCTGGAAATCGTGCTGGGCATCGACAACCTGGTCTTCATCTCGATCGCGGTGAGCAAGCTGCCCGAGGCGCGCCGTCCGTTCGCGCGCAAGCTCGGCATCGCGGTGGCCTGCATCACCCGCATCCTGCTGCTGGTCTCGCTGGCCTATCTGGCCCACATGGAAGCCAACCTGTTCACCATCGCCGGCATGGGCATCTCCATCCGCGACCTGGTGCTGATCCTCGGTGGCCTGTTCCTGATCATCAAGGGCACCATGGAGATCCGCGAGCTGATCACCGGCGGCGAAGACGAAGACCCCACCACCACCAAGGCCTCGGCCGTGTTCGGCATGGTGATCGCGCAGATCGCCGTGATCGACATCGTGTTCTCGCTGGATTCGGTGATCACCGCCGTGGGCATCGCCGACCACATCCCGGTGATGGTCGCTGCGATCCTGCTGTCGGTCGCCGTGATGCTGCTGGCCGCCAACCCGCTGGGCCGCTTCATCGATGCCAACCCCACCGTGAAGATGCTGGCCCTGGCCTTCATCCTGCTGATCGGCGTGGTGCTGATCCTGGACGGCCTGAGCGTGCACGTGCCCAAGCCCTACATCTACGCCGCGATGGGCTTCTCGGTGCTGGTGGAATGGCTGAACCTGCTGATGCGCCGCCGCGCCGTGGCGCACAACGTGCCGGGTGCCGGCAACTGGTAAGGGGGAGGTGCCGACCGTTGGTCGGTACCCACATCCGCTTTACCCGGAACATGGCATGCTCCGGATCCCGTTCATCGAGATCCGGAGCCGGCCATGCGATCGTTCTCCCGTTTGTTGTGCCTGGCCGTGCTGGCCTCCCTGTTGTCCGGTTGTGGCTACAACGCCATCCAGCAGAAGGATGAGCAGGTCAAGGCCGGTTGGGCCGAGGTGCTCAACCAGTACAAGCGCCGCGCCGATCTGATCCCCAACCTGGTGCAGACCGTGGAAGGCTATGCCAACCAGGAACGCCAGGTGCTGACCGATGTCACCAACGCCCGTGCGCGCGTGGGGCAGGTCAACGTCAATGCCGACGATGCCGACTCCCTCAAGCAGTTCCAGCAGGCCCAGGGCGAGCTGAGCGGTGCGCTGTCGCGCCTGCTGGTGGTCACCGAGAACTACCCGAACCTGAAGTCCGACCAGGGCTTCCGCGATCTGCAGGCACAGCTGGAAGGCACCGAGAACCGCATCACCGTGGCGCGCGGCCGCTATATCCAGATGGTGCAGGACTACAACACCTACATCCGCCAGTTCCCGCAGGTGATCACCGCCAAGCTGTTCGGCTATGCGACCAAGCCGAACTTCACGGTGGAGAACGAAGCGCAGATCTCGCAGCCGCCGGCGGTCAAGTTCGGTTCGCAGCCACCGGCCCCGGCCCGGGCACCCGCACCGCAGGCGCCCCCGCAGCAGCCGCAGCCGCAGCCGCAGCCGCAGCCGCAGCCGGCGAACTGAGCCCGTGACCACGCGCCTGCTGCGTTGCCTGCTGCTGTTCTGCCTGGCGCTGCCGGCCTGGGCGCAGACCCAGGCCGCGATCCCGGCGATGTCCTCGCCGGTGGTGGACACCACCGGCACCCTGGATGCCGCGCAGATCCAGGCGCTGGAGGCGCAGGCGCTGGCGTTGCAGCAGCGCAAGGGCAGCCAGCTGCAGATCCTGATGGTGCCGACCACCGCGCCGGAAACCATCGAGCAGTACACCCAGCGGGTGTTCGAGCAGTGGTCCATCGGCCGCAAGGGCGTGGATGACGGCGTGCTGCTGGTGGTGGCCAAGGACGATCGCCGGGTCCGCATCGAGCCGGGCTATGGCCTGGAAGGCGCGATTCCGGATGCGATCGCCAACCGGGTGATCCAGGAGTACCTGGCCCCGCGTTTCCGCACCAATGACTATGCCGGTGGCCTCACCGACGCCAGCGCCGCGCTGGTCAAGCTGATCGACGGCGAGGCGCTGCCCGCGCCGGTCAGTACACATCGCGCCCAGGACACCCCGGCCGGTGGCAACTGGACGATGGCGCTGGGCATCGGCCTGTTTGCCGGTCTGTTCCTGCGCGGCATCTTGGGCTGGCTGCCGCGACCGCTGCGCGCGCTGGCGAGCGGTGCCGGGGCCGGGGTGGCCGCGTTCCTGTTCACCTCGCTGGTGGTCGCCAGTGGCGCGGCCGCCGTGGTGGGCCTGCTGGTCGGCCTGACGTCGGCCGGTCGCGGCGGCGTGTTCGCGCGCAGTGGCGGCTGGGGCGGTGGCGGGTTCGGTGGCGGCGGCGGGGGCTTCGGCGGCGGTGGAGGCGGCTGGGGTGGAGGGGGTGGACGTTCGGGAGGCGGTGGCGCCTCGGGAGGCTGGTGATGCGCTGGCTCCGGCACGTGTTTTCCCCGTCGGTGCGGCGCGCCTTCCCACCCGCACATCTGCAGGCGATCACCGATGCGATCACTGCCGGCGAGCGGCGCCACGGTGGCCAGGTGATGTTCGCGGTGGAAGCGGCTCTGCCGCTGGCCGCGTTGTGGCAGGGCATCACCGCACAGCAGCGCGCACAGCAGGCCTTCGCACAGCTGCACACCTGGGATACCGAACACAACAACGGCGTGCTGATCTACCTGCTGCTGGCCGACCATGCCATCGAGCTGGTCGCCGACCGCGGGCTGCGTGGGCGCATCGGTGAGGCGCAGTGGCAGGCGATCTGCGCGCACATGCAGCAGCGGCTGCGCGAGGGCGCGCTGCAGGAGGGCGTGCTGCTGGCGATCGAAGAGGTTTCCGACCTGCTGGCCGGGCACTATCCGCCCGTTCCGGGGTCACAGGATGACGGCCTGCCGGACACGCCGCAGATGCTGGGCTGAAGCCCGGCAATCGCGTGATCGGGGCCACCGCGAGGCCGCTCCCGGGCGGCGCTAGAATATCGGCATCCCTGCAAGGCATCGCCCATGATCTATTTCCACGACATCGACCCCATCGCCATCTCGCTTGGGCCG
Organism: Stenotrophomonas sp. Steno-Z10-BAI; assembly: GCF_056393115.1. Lineage (NCBI taxonomy): Bacteria > Pseudomonadati > Pseudomonadota > Gammaproteobacteria > Lysobacterales > Lysobacteraceae > Stenotrophomonas > Stenotrophomonas sp. Steno-Z10-BAI. The sequence goes on from NZ_JBWJOZ010000003.1 coordinate 291,437, forward strand.
ATCAAGGTGCATTGGTACGGCATCATGTACCTGCTCGGCTTCACTGCCGCCTGGTGGCTGGGGCGCAAGCGGATCGCGGCCGGGCGCCTGCCCGGGGTCGATGCCAACGGCTTCTCCGATCTGCTGTTCTACGCGATGCTCGGCGTGGTCGTCGGTGGCCGCGTGGGCTACATGCTGTTCTACGCCACCTCGGAATTCCTGCACAACCCGCTGCTGCTGTTCAAGGTCTGGGACGGCGGCATGAGCTTCCACGGTGGCCTGCTCGGCGTGCTGTTCGCCGCGTGGTGGTGGTCGCGCAAGCATCGCCTGCACCTGTTCGATACCCTCGATTTCATGTCCCCGCTGGTGCCGCTGGGCCTGGGTTTCGGCCGCATCGGCAACTTCATCGGCGCCGAGCTGTGGGGCAAGTACACCGATGGCACCTGGGGCGTGGTGTTCCCGAGCGGCCTGCCGGCGCCGTTGAACGGGCTGGACCTGGCCACGCTCAAGGCCGAGTTCGCCACCGGCGCGCTCAACCCTTACGCCCGCCATCCCTCGCAGCTGTATGAAGCGCTGCTGGAAGGCCTGGTGATGTTCGTGGTGCTGTGGGCGGTATCGGCCAAGCCGCGCCATCGCTATGTGATCGCCGGCCTGTTCGCGCTGATGTACGGCATCTTCCGCTTCGCGGTCGAGTTCGTGCGCATGCCCGACAACGGCGTCTACCTCGCCTTCGACTGGTTCACCCGTGGCCAGCTGCTCAGCCTGCCGCTGGTGGCCTTCGGCCTGGTGTTGCTGGCGCTGTCGCGCCGTGCGCCGGTGCTGCAGCCGGTCCTGCCGGTCGCTACCGCGGGCGCCAAGGCATGAAGGCCTACCTGGAGCTGCTTGAGCATGTGCTGGAGCACGGCACGGAAAAGTCCGATCGCACCGGCACCGGCACGCGCAGCGTGTTCGGCTGGCAGATGCGCTTCAATCTCAATGACGGCTTCCCGCTGGTCACCACCAAGAAGCTGCACCTGCGCTCGATCATCCATGAGCTGCTGTGGTTCCTGAAGGGGGATACCAACATCGGGTATCTCAAGGAGCACCAGGTGCGGATCTGGGACGAATGGGCCGATGCCAACGGCGACCTCGGCCCGATCTACGGCAAGCAGTGGCGCAGCTGGGCGACCGCCGATGGCGGGGCGATCGACCAGATGCAGTGGCTGGTGGACGAGATCAAGCGCAACCCGGATTCGCGCCGGCTGGTGGTCAGTGCCTGGAACGTGGGCGAGCTGTCGCAGATGGCGTTGATGCCGTGCCACAACCTGTTCCAGTTCTACGTGGTGGACGGCAAGCTCAGCTGCCAGCTGTACCAGCGCAGCGGCGACATCTTCCTCGGCGTGCCGTTCAACATCGCCAGCTACGCGCTGCTGACCCACATGGTGGCGCAGGCGACCGGGCTGGGCGTCGGCGATTTCGTGCACACCCTGGGCGATGCGCACCTGTACTCGAACCATTTCGAGCAGGCCCGCGAACAGCTCGCACGTGAGCCGCGCGCGCTGCCGAAACTCTGGTTGAACCCCGACGTGACCGATCTGTTCGGTTTCCAGTTCGATGACATCCGCATCGATGGTTACGACCCGCACCCGGCGATCAAGGCCCCGGTGGCGGTGTGAGCAACACGCGCATGACGCTCTCCCTGATCGCCGCGCTGGACACCGACCACGGCATCGGCCGTGACAACGACCTGCCATGGAAGCTGCCGGACGATCTCAAGCGCTTCAAAGCGCTGACCGTCGGCAAGCCGATCCTGATGGGGCGCAAGACCGCGCAGTCGCTCGGCCGTGCCTTGCCGGGCCGGTTGAATCTGGTGCTGACCCGCAGTGGGCAGGTGCCGTTCGACGGCATGCAGGCGGTGGCCTCGATCGAGCAGGCGCTGCAGGCAGCGGGCGCTGCGGGGGCCGAAGAGCTGTGCGTCATCGGTGGCGGCGAGATCTATCGCCTGGCCATGGCCCAGGCCACCGATCTGCACCTGACGTGGGTACAGACCACTGTACCGGCCGATACCCATTTCCCGCCGGTCGATCCGGCGCTGTGGGTGGAGGTGGCGCGCGAACACCACGCGGCCGACGAGCGGCACGCGTTCGCGTTCGATTTCGTGGATTACCGCCGCGCCTGAGCGCGCGCTGCAGGCAGGCCGGTCGTACTGACCGGCCTGCGGCTCATTCGGCGTCGCTGGTGACGTCGTTGTTCTGCGGCTGTTGCTGTTGCTCGGTGTTCTGCGCGGGCTTCGCACCACCGCCCTGTCGGCCCTGGCCGCCCCGGCCACGGTCGCGCCCCTGGCCTTGGCCCTGGCGCGGTGGACGCCCATTCGGCTGCGCACCCTCGGCAGCCGGCCGGCGAGCCGGCGGACGCGGCGCGGACACCGGCTTGGGCACATCGCGGCCCGGCACCTGCACCACGCGCAGTTCTTCGGTATCCAGCTGCAGTGCGGTGAGCTTGCCACCCCAGACCGCGCCGGTATCGATCGCATGCACCCCCTGGGTGATGGTCAGGCCGAGGGCGGACCAATGCCCGCAGACGATCTTCAGATCGCGCTCGGCGCGGCCCGGTACTTCGAACCAGGGGTACAGGCCCTGTTCCTGCGTACCCGGCGTGCCCTTGTCTTCGATCCCGATCCGGCCCCGCGGGGTGCAGTAACGCATCCGGGTGAACAGATTGATGATCGCGCGGGAGCGGTCGTAGCCGGCCAGCCCGGGGGACCAGCTGGGCTTGTCGCCATACATGTTGCGGAACAGCTTGCGGTAGCCGCTGCCGTGCAGCTGCTGCTCGACCTCGCGGGCATGCTTTTCGGCCAGCTGGGTGGTCCACTTCGGGGCCAGCCCGGCGTGGATCATCATCCAGCCCAGCTCGCGGTCCACATGGGCCAGCTTCTGCAGACGCAGCCAGTCCAGCAGCTCGTCGCGGTCCTCGGCCTGCACGATGCGCAGCAGATCCGGGTTGACCTTGCGCTGCTCTTCCTCGGTGCGTGCACCGACCGCGAGCAGGGACAGGTCGTGGTTGCCCAGCACGATCACGCTGCTCTCGCGCAGCGAATGGACCAGGCGCAGGGTTTCCAGCGACTGCCCACCGCGGTTGACCAGATCGCCGCAGAACCACAGCGTGTCGACGGCGGGGTCGAACTTGATTTTTTCCAGCAACCGCTGGGTGACGTCGTAGCAGCCCTGCAGGTCGCCGATGGCCCAGACACTCATGCGTGCGCCTCCATCAGTGCAGTGTGCGCGGAACGGTCAGGACGAACGGCGCGATGGGGGCGGCGAACTCGGTGCCGTCGTCGGCCACCATGTCGTAGTGCCCCTGCATCGTGCCGTGCTCGGTCTCCAGCATGACACCGGAGGTGTAACGGAAGTCTTCACCGGGGCGCAGCCGCGGCTGTTCGCCGATCACCCCATCGCCATCGACATGCTCGATGCGGCCATTGGCATCGGTGATCCGCCAGTGGCGGGCCACCAGCCGTGCCGCGACGCGACCCCGGTTGAGGATGCGGATCGTATAGGCGAACGCGTAGCGGCCGTCCTCCGGGGTGGACTGGTCATCGAGGAAGCGGGGGGCGACCTCGACGGAGATCGCGTAGTTTGCAGCGTCGTTCATGCAGGCAGTTTAGTGAATGTTGTGCACGATGAGATGAGTGCTGCCCAAGCTGGCAGCGCCCCCGTCATGGATGTCAGGCGGTTCCACGTGCGCGCGGCCGGTGCTGGCCACGAGGTGGCGCGCTCAACCTTGCGGCGCGTCAGCCTCGTACGGGACGTTGGCCAGCGCGATGAACTGCGCCACGTCCAGCTGCTCGGCGCGGGCATCGCTGCGCACGCCGGCCGCTTCGAACTGCTCGGGCGTGCACACGTTCTGCAGCGCGTTGCGCAGGGTCTTGCGGCGCTGACCAAAGGCGGCCTTGACCACATGGGCGAAGCGCTTGCGGTCCAGGATGCCGACCGTGGCCGGATCGCGCGGGACCAGCCGCACCACCGCCGAATCGACCTTGGGCGGCGGGCGGAACGCACCCGGCGGCACCACGAACAGCGAGGTCACCTTGCAGAACGCCTGCAGCATCACGCTCAGCCGGCCATACACCTTGCTGCCCGGATCGGCGGCCATGCGGTCGACCACTTCCTTCTGCAGCATGAAGTGCATGTCGGTGATCATCGCGGCGTGGTCCAGCGCATGGAACAGGATCGGCGAGGAGATGTTGTAGGGCAGGTTGCCGACCAGGCGGATCGGGCTGCCGGCAGCCAGCTCGGTGAAATCCACCTGCAGCACGTCGCGGTGGATGATGGTCATCTCGCCCAGCGGTTCGGCGGCGGCGGCCAGCGGGCCGACCAGATCCCGATCGAACTCGATCACGGTCAGCTTCGGGTGGCGGCGCAGCAGCGGCAAGGTGATCGCGCCCTGGCCCGGGCCGATCTCGACCAGGCGGTCGCCGTCTTTCGGGCTGACCGCCAGCACGATCTTGTCGATGTAGCTGCGGTCGGCGAGGAAGTGCTGGCCGAGCTGCTTCTTGGCGGGGCCGGAAAAACCGGGCGCGCCGGAGGAGGAATACGAAGAAGTCATGGCACCAGTGTACGTTGGCGCGCCAGCCGGGCACACAGCGCGGTGGCAGCGAGGAGGCTGGACGGGTCGGCCAGGCCGCGGCCGGCCAGATCCAGGGCGGTGCCATGGTCGACCGCGACGCGCGGGTAGGGCAGGCCCAGGGTGATGTTGACGGCCTGCTCGAAGCCGCTGTACTTGAGCACCGGCAGGCCCTGGTCGTGGTACATGGCCAGCACCGTGTCGAACCCGGCCAGCTTGGCCGGCAGGAAGGCGGTGTCGGCCGGCAGCGGCCCGGCCAGGTCCATGCCCTGGGCGCGCAGGCGCGCCAGCAGCGGGATGATCAGGTCCAGTTCTTCGCGCCCCAGATGACCGTCTTCGCCGGCGTGCGGGTTGAGCCCGAGCACGGCGATGCGCGGCGAGGCCAGCCCGAAATCGCGCTGCAGGGCGTCGTGGATGATCTTCAGGGTGAGTGCCAGGCCATCGGCCGTGATCGCATCGGCCACCGCGCGCAACGGCAGGTGGGTGGTGGCCAGGGCGACCCGGACGATGTCATTGGCGAGCATCATCACCACCGGGGTGCGGGCCTGGTCGGCCAGCAGTTCGGTGGTGCCGCTGTAGGCGATGCCGCCCTCGTTGATGACCGCCTTGTGCACCGGGCCGGTGACCACGCCAGCAAGTTCACCGGACAGGCACGCCTGCCCGGCCTGGCGCAGTGCGCCGATCACGGCCCCGGCGTTGGCTGGATCCGGCGTGCCGAAGCGCGAGGGCACGGCATTGGGGACCGCGCGCAACGGCAGATCGCCCGGCTGGCGGGCGATGGTGTCTTCAGGCAGGAGCTGCAGGGGCAGCGACAGCGCAGCGGCGGCAGCCTGCAGCGTGTCCGGGTCGGCGAAGGCCAGCAGCCGGCAATCGGTGCGCGGCTGCTGGATCAGACGGAGGCAGAGCTCCGGGCCGATCCCCGCCGGCTCGCCCGGTACCAGCGCGAGCTGCGGGAGCATGGATCAGGACTGCGGCGGCGTGGTCGCCGCGGCACCCGGGGCATAGCCGCGCATATCCACGTAGGCTTCGCCACGCAGTTCCTGCAGGAAGCGGTTGTACTCTTCCTCCAGCTTGCGGCGGCCGATCGTTTCACGGATCTGGGCGCGCTGGTTGTCGGTGGTGGCATCGGTCTGGCGCGTGGCGACGCGCTGGACGATGTGCCAGCCGGCATCGGTACGGAACGGCGGGCTCACGCCGCCGTCGGTGATGCCCTCAACCTGCTTGCCGAAATCCGGGCCGAAGGCATCGGCCGGGAACCAGCCCAGATCGCCGCCCTGGCCCTTGCTGTTGTTGTCTTCCGAGGATTCCTTGGCCACTGCATCGAACTCGGCGCCGCCGGCGATGCGGGCACGCAGGGTGTCGATCTTGGCCTTGGCCGCGGCATTGTCCTGCTGGTCGGTGATGCGGACCAGGATATGACGGGCGTGGTATTCGGTGATGGTGTGACCGCCTTCAGCGGCCGCGCTGGCATCACGCACCTCGACCAGCTTCAGCAGCTGGAAGCCACTGGGGCCACGCAGCGGGCCGACCACGTCGCCGGACTTCATCTCTTTCATCATCTGCGCGAAGGCATTCGGGATTTCATCCAGCGAACGCCAGCCCAGGTCGCCGCCTTCCAGCGCGTTGGGGCTGTCCGAATAACGGACGGCGGCGGCGTTGAAGTCGATCTCGCCCTTGTCCAGCAGCGCCTTGACGCCATCGGCCTTCTTCTGGCCGGTGGTGATCTGCTCGGCGGTGGCGCCTTCCGGCAGGCCGATCAGGATGTGGGCCAGGTGGTACTGGGTGCCCACGGTGGCCTGCTGCTTGAGCGCGCCATCCACTTCGCCTTCGCTGACGGTGATGCGGCTCTGCGCGAAGCTCTGGCGCAGGCGCTGGACGGTGATCTCGTCACGCACCGAATCGCGGAAATCGTTGAAATCCAGGCCATCGCTGGCCAGACGCTGGCGCAGGGCATCCAGGGTGGAGCCGTTCTGCTGGGCGATGGCGTTGATGGCCTGGTTCAGTTCCTGATCGCTGACCTTGATGCCACTGCTCTCGGCACGCGCCACCTGCAGCTTCACCAGCACCAGGCGCTCGAGCACCTGGCGGCTGAGCACATCATCGGGCGGCAGCTGGTTTTCACGACCGGCGTACTGGGCCTTGATGTTCTGGACGGCGCGGTCCAGTTCGCTCTGCAGCACGACGTCCTCATCGACGATCGCCGCGATGCGGTCCAGCGGCTGACCCTGCTGGGCCAGCACCTGCAACGGGGCCGTCGCGGAGGAGACCGCCAGCAGGGAGGCGAGGAGTACGGGAAGGGTCTTGGTCATGGGATCTGATTCGGATCGTAGTCGTCGCGGGCTGCACCGGTGTTGCTGGGCGGCACCAGATAGAGGTCGTCTCGGTAGTACCCGAGAATAGCACGGCGCAAGGTGCGGTCCGTGTTCTGGCCGATGGAGCTCAGGCCCTTGAGCACGAACTCGATCTGGAAGGAGTTGTTGAGTTCACCTTCGCGATTGCGCACGTAGCGGCGGGCGATGGCGCGAACGGCCAGACAGCAGCTGTCCCACTGCACGCCACCGATGATTTCCAGCGGGGCGCGGTCCTGGATGGAGTAGTAATAGCGTCCGACCAGGCTCCAGCGCTCGTTCAGCGGGTACAGGAAGGACAGGTCGGCCTGCTCCAGCAGCGTCCGGTCGCGGCGGGTCGCCGTGGTCGAGGCCTGGGGATTCAAGCGGCTGCGGTAGGTCAGGTTGACGATGCCGTCGTTGGACATGAGGTAGCGCGCGCGCACGCTGGCCAGATCCTCACGCTTGTACTTGGGATCCCACTGATAGGTGGCACCCAGGGTCCAGCGGTCGTTGATCATGTAGTTCGTATCGGCGATCCAGGCCGACTTGCCCTGCTCGACCGGCGTTTCACTGCTGTTGAGCGTGACCCGCGAATCATCGAAGTACAGGATCTGGCCGAGGCTCCCCGAGAAGCGCTCTTTGCCGGTGTCCTGGTCGATGAAGCGGGTGCTCACCGCCATGGTCAGCTGGTTGGCGTCATTCTGGCGATCGGCGCCGGAGTAGCGCGAATCGCGGAACAGCTGGCCCCAGCTGAAGGTGAAGTCACGCGTATCGAACACCGGCAGGTCGCTCTGGTCGCGGTAAGGCGTACGCAGGTAGAACAGGCGCGGTTCCAGTGTGTGCAGGAAGCGGGTGTCGCCGATGGTGGTCTCGCGGTCGAAGAACAGGCCGGCGTCGATGGTGCCGATCGGCAGGCTGCGGCTCGGCGAGGTGTTGCCGCGCAGCTGGTCCGGGGTCGCGGTGGCCGGATCGATACCGGCCGCGATCAGGTTCTGCCGGCGGATGTCATCGGCCAGCCCGCGCTCCAGGTCATACCCGGTGTAGCGGTAGGCCAGGGTCGGGGTGACATACCAGGCCGCGCCGCTGAACGGCATCGAGACATACGGCTTGACGTCCAGGCGTGAGCCGCCATCCACGGCGCGTGACACGCCGGTGCGCTCGTATTCCTGTTCCACGCCGAACTTCTCGTGCACGTCCAGATGGGTGAAGTTCACCGCTTCGGCATACACGCCGGTTTCCAGCCACGGCAGCAGCGGCTTGTCCCAATTGACGAACAGGCGCGGCTGGCGGGCATACGGCAGGGACGTTTCGGTCAGCGTGTAATCGGTGAGCTGCCAATAGTCGGCCATCAGGCCGCCGGTCCAGTTCTCACCGGTACCGTAGATGCCGATCTGGCTCTGCAGGTTGGAGGTGGTCACGCCGAGCAGCCGGTTGGAGAAATCCTCCAGATAGCGCTCATCGCTGACCCAGGCCAGGCTGGCACGGGCCTGCCAGTTGGCGTTGATGTTGTGGTACCCGCTGAATTCCACGCGGCCGCGATCTTTGTCGCGCAGCTTGTCGTTGGGCAGGTAGGCGGTCAGCAGCTCGCCGCGGCCGCCGTCGTAGAGATAGCGGAATTCGTTGTCCAGCATGAAACCGCGCTTGCTCATGTAGCGCGGCATCAGCGTGTCGTCGAAGTTCGGCGCCAGATTCAGATAGATCGGCTGGGTGTAGTCGAAGCCGTTGCGGCCGGACAGGCCGATCTGCGGGTAGAGCAGGCCGGTCTGGCGGCGGTCGTCGATCGGGAACTTGAAGTACGGCGCCCACAGCACCGGCACCTTGCCGATGCGCAGCACCGCGTTGCGCGCCGTGCCGAAGCCGGCGTCGTTATCGACCTCGATCTGCGGTGCCGAGAGCTTCCACACCGGCTGCGAGGGATCGCAGGTGGTGTAGGTGGAGCGATGCATCTGGCCCACCGCGCCCTGCAGGTCGATTGACTCGGCACCGCCATTGCCCCGGCGGGACACCAGCTGGTACTGGATGTCGCTGATCTTGTGGGTATCGCTTTCCTGGTTGCCCTCGGCACGACGGGCCTTCATCCGGATCGAGGAGTCCTGGTAGCGGACGTTGCCCTCGGCGACGTAATTGCCGCTCTCGGTATCGAAGCTCAGGTTGTCGGTCCCCAGGAACTGGTCGCCACGCTTGAGCGCGACATTGCCCTGGTAGTTGGGCACCACGGAGGTACCGGAAAGTTGGTCACCCTCGATATCGGTCGGCTGCTGGCCACGCGTGGCGGCCGCGGCTTTGTCGGCCTTGGGCGCATCGTCGAACACGGGCAGCACGTCGGTTACCGGGCACAGGCCCCAGTTGACCGGCTTGTCGTCGGCCAGGGCCGGCAAGCAGATGGCGATACTGAGGGGGAGAGGCAGCAGGCGGAGGGCTCGGCGCACGCGGTATCGGATTCGGGAGAAAACGGATCGTAGCTTGCCCCATCCCTTGCATAGGGGCAATGAAGGTCGCGCCGATGCAGGGGGCCGGGTTCATTCGCAACCCGGGCCGGGCCGCCTCAGCGCAGCTCGCCGACGTGCGCCACGCTGCACTCGGCCAAGGCCTGCAGGTCGTATCCGCCCTCGAGCATGGAGACGATCCGGCCGGCGCCGTGGCGGCGGGCGAGCCCGCGCAGCTCGGCGGTGATCCAGGCGAAATCCTCGGTTTCCAGCATCAGGTCGGCCTGCGGGTCGCGCATGTGCGCATCGAAGCCGGCCGAGATCAGCAGCAGCTGCGGGCGGAAATCATCGATGGCCGGCAGCATCTCGTCGGCCCAGGTGTTGCGGAAGCGGAAGCCGCCGCTGCCCGGGGGCAGCAGGATGTTCATCAGGTTGCCGGCCCCACGGTCGCGGCGAAGGCCGGAATTGGGGAACAACCCGGCCTGGTGGGTGCTGTAGTAGGCCACCCCGGGATCGGCGATGAAGATGTCCTGGGTGCCGTTGCCGTGGTGCACGTCGAAATCGACGATGGCGATCCGCTCCAGTCCATAGCGGTCGCGGGCATAGGCCGCGGCGATGGCGATGTTGTTGAACAGGCAGAAGCCCATCGCCGTGTTGGCGCTGGCATGGTGGCCCGGCGGGCGCACGGCGCAGAACGCGACCGGGTCTTCGCCGAGCATCACCGCATCGACCGCCGCCACGCCGGCACCGGCCGCGTGAAGGGCCGCACTGGCCGAGCCGGGCGAGGTCATGGTGTCCATGTCGATCAGCCGCAGCGGCTCGGTCTGCGGCGTGAGGACCAGGTCGATCAGTTCGCTGTCATGGACCCGGGCCAGCTCACCGAGCTTGGCCGGGGGCGCCTGCCGCCAGTCCAGCTGGTCCGGATAGGCCGCCTTGAGCGCATCGAGCACGCCCTGCAGGCGCGCCGGGCATTCGGGGTGGCCCCGGCCGGGATCGTGTTGCAGACAGGCGGGGTGGGTGAAAACCAGCATGCGGGCAGGATATCCGGGTGGGGCGGCAGGGCCGCTCAGGCGTGGCGGCGCTCGTGGCGCCAGAGCACCTCGCCGTGGCCGTCGGCGCGGGCCAGCACGCGCGCGAGCACGAACAGCAGGTCCGACAGGCGGTTGAGGTAGTGCAGCGCTTCCGGGCGGACCGTCTCCCGGCGCGCCAGCGTGACCGTCTCACGCTCGGCCCGGCGCACGATGGTGCGGGCCAGGTGGCAGCGGGCGGCCGCTTCGCCACCGGCCGGCAGGATGAATTCCTTCAACACCGGTAGATCGGCGTTGTAGTGGTCCAGCTGCTGCTCCAGCGCCTGGATGTCGGCGGCGTGGATGGCGGCATGGCCGGGAATGCACAGCTCGCCGCCCAGATCGAACAGCTGGTGCTGGATCACCGTCAGCAGGGCGCGGACGTCGTCGGGCAGCGGTGCCGCGAGCAGCACCCCGAGCGCAGAGTTGGCCTCATCGACCGTACCGTAGGCGGCGACGCGGGCGTCGTCCTTGGCCACGCGGCTGCCATCGCCCAGCCCGGTACTGCCATCGTCACCGGTGCGCGTATAGATACGGGAAAGGCGGTTGCCCATCGGGGAGCCCTGCCGCGCTCAGTGCAGCACGTCGCGGCGCGCCTGCAGCAGCTTGCCGACCTGTTCGGTCGCCAGCTGCAGGGCGGCGGCCAGGCCGACGTAGACCGCGGCGGTGCGCAGGTAGGGCAGGAACCAGTCGCTGTAGTTTTTCGCCCAGCCACCGAGGGTGGGGGCGGCCACGTTGTCACTGATCCAGTAGAAGCCGCCCTGGGCGAACAGATGGCAGACCGCCACCGCCGCGACCAGCAACAGCGCGCCCTTGCCCAGCGCGGCCCAGGTGGCACCGTGATAGCCGCCGCGCAGCAGCATGCCGCCGCCCCACATGGCGAAGTACGCCGGCAGCAGCATCCAGTAGCCGGGGGAGACGCAGTAGTGCTGCCAGAAATCCAGGCCACTGCGGCGGATCACGATCCAGTCGACCACTACCGCCAACGCCATCAGCAGCGGGAACGCCCAGCGGGTCCACTGGCGCAGGTAGAAGCCGCCGATGAAGAACACCGCCCAGGACGCATCCGGAATCGCCGCGAAATGATTGACCCGGGTCGCCGCCATCAGCAGCACGAGCACGGACAGGACGAAGGCGCGTTGGGCAGTGGAGGTCATGGCGGTGACGGGTAAGGGCAGGCATTCATTCTAGCGCCTGCTGCGGCAGCCCGCCGCACGCCGCCGGAACGGGCGAACCCTTATCATGGCGGGCATGAGTGAACGACATGATGTAGTGATCGTAGGTGGCGGGCTGGTCGGTGCCAGCCTGGCCATTGCCCTGGACCGTGCCGGCCGCGATGTCGGCCTGGTCGAGGCCTCGCCGCTGGGTACGCTGCCGGCGGTGTTCGACCAGCGCAACCTCAGCTTTGCTGCGGCCACCGTCAATGCGCTGACCGCGCTGGGCGTGATGCAGGCGCTGGCCGCTGCGCCGGGCGCGATCACCCGTATCCATGTCAGCCGTGCCGGCGATTTCGGCCGGGTGCAGATGGAGGCCGCGCAGTACCAGCGCCCGTGGTTCGGCCAGGTGGTCGTGGCCCGCGATTTCGGCCAGGCGCTGGAGGCGCGGCTGCAGACGCTGACCCATCTGACCCGCTATCGTCCGGCCCGGTTCGTGCGCCTGGGCGCCACGGTGGACGGCTACCGCCAGGTGTTCATCGCCGATGACAGCGGTGAGCGCTGCCTGTCGGCCCGCCTGGTGGTGGGTGCCGATGGCACCCGCAGTGGCGTGCGCGACGCGCTGGGCATCGGCGTGGACGAGCATGATTTCCGACAGACCCTGTTTGTGTCGCGGGTGCGTGCCGCCCGTGCGCCGGACGGCACCGCGTACGAGCGCTTCACCGACACCGGCCCGACCGCGTTGCTGCCACGGGGTGATCGTCACTTCGGCGCGGTGCACGGCGTTGCCCGCGATCAGGCCGAGGCGGTGATGGCGCTGGACGATGCCGGCTGGGTGAGCCGCCTGCAGAGCGCGATCGGCTGGCGTGCCGGCCGCCTGCTGGAGAGCGGGCCGCGCAGCGCGTATCCGTTGATCCAAGTGTTGTCGCAGGCGTTGGTCGGCGAGCGCGCCGTCCTGCTTGGCAATGCCGCGCAGACCATCCATCCGCTGGGCGCACAGGGCTTCAACCTGGGCCTGCGCGATGCGCTGACCCTGGCCGAGCTGGTCGCCGGGGCTGACGATGCCGGCAGCGATGCGTTGCTGCGCGAACATGTGGCACGACGTCTGGAAGACCGCGAGCAGACCATCGCCTTCTCCGGCGGTCTGGCACGCCTGACCAGCAACCCGGCGCCACTGATGCGGCCCTTGCGGTCGCTCGGCTTGCTGGCTGCGCAGGCGACGCCGATGCAGTCGATGCTGGTCGGCGGCGCGATGGGCTTCCGTGGCCAGGTGCCGGCGCTGTGCCGCGGAGCCGGCCTGTGAGCCGGCGCCCGCAGGATGTCGTGGTGGTCGGCGGCGGCGTGGTCGGCGCGGCCTGTGCCTTGGCGTTGGCCGATGCCGGGTTGACGGTGACGCTGGTCGAAGGTCGCGAGCCAGCCGCCTGGCAGCCGCAGCAACCGGATCTGCGCGTGTATGCGTTCGCGCCGGACAACGCCCAGCTGCTGGCCGCGCTCGGCGTGTGGCCGGCGGTGACTGCCGCACGCGCCTGTGCCTACCGCCGCATGCGGGTCTGGGATGCGGCCGGCGGCGATGAACTGCGTTTCGATGCCGATACGCTCGGCCACGAACACCTGGGCTGGATCGTCGAGAACGATCTGCTGGTGGACCGCTTGTGGGCGGCACTGCCCGCGGCCGGCGTGCAGCTGTGCTGCCCGGCGCGGGTGGAAGCGCTGGAGCAGGACGCCAACGGGGTACGCCTGCGCCTGGACGACGGCCGTCGGCTCGACGCGTCGCTGGCGATCGCCGCCGACGGGGCCGAATCCACCCTGCGCCGCCTGGCCGGGCTGGAGGTGACCCGCCAGGATTACGGCCAGCGTGGCGTGGTTGCCTACGTGGATACCGAAAAGAACAATGAAGCCACGGCGTGGCAGCGCTTCCTGGTGACCGGCCCGCTGGCGGTCCTGCCGATCAGCGCGCAGCGCAGTTCGATCGTGTGGACGCTGCCCGAGGCCGAGGCCGAGCGCGTGCTGGCACTCGACGAGGCCGCCTTCGGCCGTGAGCTCACCCATGCCTTTGCCGGGCGGCTGGGGGCGATGACCCTGGCCTCCAGGCGCGCGGCCTTCCCGCTGCGCCGCCAATTGGCGACCGGCTACGTCGCTGGCCGCGTGCTCGCGCTCGGCGATGCGGCGCATGTGGTGCATCCGTTGGCCGGGCAGGGCGTCAATCTGGGCCTGCGCGATGTCGCCGCGTTGCGGACGATGGTGCTGGCCGCACAGCAGCGCCGCCAGGATTGGATGTCACCGCACCGCCTGCAGCGCTGGGCACGCGAACGCCGCAGTGAAAACACCGTCGCTGCGTACAGTTTCGATGCGATCAACACGGTGTTCTCCAATGATGAGATGCACCTGACCCTGGCGCGCGGTCGTGCGCTGGGCTGCGCCGGCAAGCTGCCGCCGCTGGTGTCGATGTTCTGGAAACGCGCGGCGGGGCTGTGACCGGCGCGCTCAGTCGATCAGCCAGCCGGCCAGATCGGCGCGGTCCAGCGTGCCGCGCCGCTTCACGTCCAGCGCGTTGAATTCATCGGCCAGCGTCGGGTTGGCCTGCGCCTCGGCGCGGCTGATGAAGCCATCGCCGTCGACATCCAGCGCCGCGAACGCGATGCGGTACTGACCGACCACGCTCACCGGCTGCACCGAACGCACCGTCACCGCGGCTTCGCCGGCCGGTGCGGCCAGCGTCACCTGATGGGTCACCTCTCCCTGCGAGAGCGGCTGCGCGCGCACGCTGGCCGGCACCTCGCGCAGCGGTTCGCTGACCGCCGGCGGCGGGGTGCGGACCTGGGCCAGGGCGAGCGCGGGCAGCAGGGACAGCAGCACGGTGAGGCTGGATATGCGTCGCATGGAAACTCCGTATATCTGAGGTGGGGGCGCCGGGTGCCCGGCTCTACCGGTGGTGCGCGTGGGTCAGCGCAGCGGCGAAGCCAGCACCGTGATTTCTTCGCGGTCGTGATACAGCTGCTTGGCGCGCAGGTGCAGCGGTTTGCCGGCCTGCTCCTGGAACAGCTCCAGGCACAGGCGGGTTTCATCCCAGCGCTTTTTCATCGGCAGCTTGAGGTTGAAGATCGCATGCTTGCACCAGCCCTCGCGGAACCAGGTGGCCATGCGCTCGGCCACGCGGCGCGGCTGTTCGACCATGTCGCAGACCATCCAGTCCAGCGGGGTCTCCGGCTGCCAGTGGAAGCCATCGGCGCGCAGATGTTCAACCAGGCCGGTCTCCAGCACATGCTCGCGCAACGGGCCGTTGTCCACGCTGATCACCTTCACGTGCTGGCGGGTCAACACCCACGTCCAGCCACCCGGTGCAGCGCCCAGATCGGCCGCGCGCATGCCCGGCTTGACCAGCAGCTCGCGCTCTTCCGGCGTCATCAGGGTGAGCAGGGCTTCATCCAGCTTCAGCGCCGAGCGCGAAGGCGCATCGGGCAGCAGCTTCAGGCGCGGGATGCCCAGCGGCCACGGCGCGCTGTCGCGGGTATCGGCCACGCACACAAACGCATGGCGACCATCGACGAACACGATGTGCAGGCGCGGCAGGCCGGTGTTCGGCTTGTCGGTCAGCAGGCCGGCCTTGCGCAGCGCCGGGCGCAGTGCATTGCCGAATGCGCGGGCCAGGCCGGCCAGCGGCTTGCCTTCATCCGAGTCCGGATGCTCGACCCACATGTCGCCGAAGCGTTGCTGCCCCTGAAGCGCGGCAATGATCGGGGTGATGCGGTCGGCGGCATCGAGCTGCGGCAGCTCGGCCAGCACCTGCAGCTTCTGCCGGGCGAAGATCAGCGAGCGCCAGGACAAGGCCTTGGACAACGCCGCACCTTCCTCGGTGACGAACACCACGTAGCCGTCATTGCGCTGGGTGCGCGCATAGCCGGCGACGTTGGCATACGCCGCGCGCTCGGACAGCTCGGCGGCCAGTTCCGGTTCAAAGCCCTGGCGGCACAGACACAGCAGGCCGCTCATCGCATCGCGCCCGAAGCGCGGATATCAGTAATGGGCACCGTTGATCTCTCCGTACTGGCGCAGGACCGCGCGTGCAGCGTCGCGCTCGATGTCGCGCACGACCTCGATGCCACGCGTGTTGAGTTCGCCGACCCAGTCCGCCGGCAGCGGACCCTCGTCGAACGGGGTCAGTTCTTCCACGTCCTGCGCGCTGGCACCGATCAGCAGCCGATCGATACCGGCCCAGATGGTGGCGCCGTAACACTGGCAGCACGGCTGGGAGGAGGTCGCCAGGGTGATCGGCGACAGCACATCGTTCAGGCGTGGCGTTTGCAGGCGTTGCTGGGCCAGCATGTAGGCCATGTTCTCGGCGTGCGCCAGCGAGGTCGTATGCGGGACCACGCGGTTCACGCCGGCGGCGATCACACGATGGTCCGGCCCAAACACCACGGCGCCGAACGGGCCACCGGTCTGCGCCTCGACATTCAGGCGCGACAATTCGATCGCCAGCGCGACCTTGTCGGCATCCTCGGGATAGACACGGCCCAGATCGATCTGGTCGTGGATCCAGGCGGGCAGGGTGAGATGGACTTGCGCGTACAGCATCGGGACATGAACCTCTTCAAAGATGGCGCAGCGGCAGTGTATCGGGCCGCGCGTAGGGATGCCGTGCCCGCGCTGAACACGGCCACGCGCACGCCGGCGCAGGGCTGCGCCGGTCGCAGGGGAGCTGGAGCGCAGGCCCTGCCATGGCAGGGCTGCGCAGGTGACATCGGGCGGCCGGTGCCTGGCACCGGCCGGGTGCAGCTTACGCCGACCAGGTATCGCGCAGGGTCACGCTGCGGTTGAACACCGGCGTTGCCGCGGTGTGATCGCGGCGATCGGCGACGAAGTAGCCGGTCCGCTCGAACTGGAACGACTGCTCCGGGGCCGCAGTGGCTGCGGCCGGCTCGACATAGCCGGTGACGGTGCGGCGCGAGTCCGGATTGAGGTAATCGCGGTAGGTCTTGCCCTCGGATTCGTCGTCCGGGTTGGCCACCGAGAACAGACGGTCGTACAGGCGGATCTCGGCCGGCACCGCGTGCACGGCGCTGACCCAATGGATGGTGCCCTTGACCTTGCGGTTGGCGCCTTCCATGCCCGGGCGCGATTCCGGATCCAGCCAGCCGCGCAGTTCGGTGATGGTGCCGTCGGCATCCTTGATCACGTCATCGCAGCGGATGATGCCGGCCCCGCGCAGGCGCACTTCGCCGCCGGGCACCAGGCGCTTCCAGCCCTTTGGCGGGACTTCAGCGAAATCCTCGCGCTCGATCCACAGCTCACGTGCGAACGGTACTTCGCGGGTCCCGAACGCCTCGTCCTTGGGGTGGTTGGAGAAGGTCAGGGTCTCTTCGTGACCCTCGGGCAGGTTGGTCAGCACCAGCTTGACCGGATCGACCACCGCCATGCGGCGTGCGGCAGCACTGTCGAGGTCTTCGCGCAGCGCGCCTTCGAGCACGCTGAAATCGATCAGCGAGTTCTGCTTGCTGATGCCCACGCGCTCGGCGAACAGGCGCATCGCGGCCGGGGTATAGCCACGACGACGCAGGCCCTGCAGGGTCGGCATGCGCGGATCTTCCCAGCCATCCACCAGCTGCTCGGTGACCAGCGCCATCAGCTTGCGCTTGCTCATCACCGTGTAGTTGATGTTCAACCGCGAGAATTCGATCTGGCGCGGCTTGGCGGCTTCACGCGGCAGGCCGCGATCGACCAGCGGCTGGGTCAGTGCATCGTGATGGGCGAAATCGACGTTGTCCACGCACCAGTCGTACAGCGGGCGGTGATCTTCGAACTCCAGCGTGCACAGCGAATGGGTGATGCCTTCGATGGAATCGCCCAGCGCGTGCGCGAAGTCGTACATCGGGTAGATCGGCCACGCAGTGCCGGTGTTCTGGTGTTCGACATGCTTGATCCGGTACAGCGCCGGGTCGCGCAGGTTGATGTTGCCGCTGGCCATGTCGATCTTGGCGCGCACGGTGCGCGCACCATCCGGGAACTCGCCCGCGCGCATGCGGCGGAACAGGTCCAGGTTCTCTTCGACGCTACGGTCGCGGAACGGCGACGGACGGCCCGGCTCGGTGAGCGTGCCGCGGTAGGCACGCACTTCCTCGGCCGACAGGTCGCACACATACGCCTTGCCATCGGTGATCAGCTTCTGCGCGGCCAGGTAGTAGGCATCGAAGTAATCCGAGGCATGGCGCAGCTCGTTCCATTCAAAACCCAGCCAGCGCACGTCATCCTGGATCGCGGCCACGTACTCCGGATCTTCCTTGGCCGGGTTGGTGTCGTCGAAGCGCAGGTTGCACACGCCGTTGAACTCACCGGCGATGCCGAAGTTCAGGCAGATCGACTTGGCGTGGCCGATGTGCAGGTAGCCGTTGGGCTCGGGCGGGAAGCGCGTCTTGATCGCGGCATGCTTGCCGGCGGCCAGGTCCTCGCGGACGATCTGACGGATGAAATCCCGTTTTTCCTGGGCTTCCGGAAGGGCGTCGGTGGGGGCGGCGGTAGGCTCGGACATGATGCGCGGTCGCAGTTAAAAGGCAGAAAGACCAACAGTTTAGCCTGTCGCAAGGCGACAGGCTAAACGGGTAGGTGCCGACCGTTGGTCGGCACGCCTTTCGCAGGCCGGCACCACCCGGCTCCTTCGCTGGGTCGGCACGCCTTCAGCCCCCGGGCGTATGCTGGGCCCATGCCCTCCGGAGCCCACCCATGCACGTGATCTACCAGGCCGACAACCTGTTCGACGCCCATCTGGTCAAACACGCCCTGGAGGACGCCGGCATCCCCGCCTTCGTCTTCGGCGAATCGCTGCTGGGTGGCATGGGCGAGCTCCCGCTGTTCGGCGTCCTGCGCGTGTGTGTCCCCGATCTGGCCCGTCCCGAAGCGGAAGACATCGTCGCCCGGCTGGACTTGGGCGCGGCCCCGGACGACCCCATATTCGACGGAGACGAAAGCGCCGGCCTGTTGCCGGCCTAGGAGAACGCCATGTTGGGTCTTGGAAACGGTCTGTTGGGCATCGGCGCCTTCAAGCAGCGCCTGCCGCGCCCGGAAGAAGCGTTGCCCGGCCGCGAGCAGCCCCTGCCGTTGCTGCACAACCAGCATTACGTCAACAGCCACCCGCTGAAAGACAGCTTCACCGGCCTGGAGCGCATCCGCTTCGCCATGGGCTGTTTCTGGGGCGCGGAGCGCAAATTCTGGACCATCCCGGGCGTCTACTCGACCTCGGTCGGCTACGCCGGCGGCGTCACCCCGAACCCCACCTACGAAGAAGTCTGCTCCGGCCTCACCGGGCACACCGAAATCGTCGAGGTCGTCTACGACCCCGCCATCGTCACCCTCGAACGCCTTCTCCAGGTCTTCTGGGAAAGCCACGACCCCACCCAGGGCATGCGCCAGGGCAACGACACCGGCACCCAGTACCGCTCCGCGATCCACGCCACCACCCAGGCCCAGCACGACGCCGCTCTGACCAGCCGCGACGCCTACCAGCAGCGCCTCAACGACAGCGGTTACGGCCCCATCACCACCGATATCGTTTTCCCCGCGCCCGCGTACTACTACGCCGAGGACTACCACCAGCAGTACCTGGCCAAGAACCCCAACGGCTACTGCGGCATCGGCGGCACTGGCGTCAGCTGCCCCATCGGCGTGGACGCCTGATACCCCCAGAGCCGACCAACGGTCGGCTCTACCAGGTCCAGCAGACAGCCCTAGGCTCGCGCGCTACTGCTCTCCCCAACGCACCAGCCATGTGTCGACGGCGCGTCCAGCAAACCCACCCACACCGCGCCAACCCCAACGAGAGTGAGCCGTTGCCGTTGCCGTTGCCGTTGCCATACGCGCCAAAAACAAAAGACCCCGCATGAGCGGGGCCTTTTGTCGTGCAGCCATCCAACCGCCAGCGCTTACAGCCGCTCGCGGATCGTCTGCCGCAACGCGTCCAGATCCTTGGCGAACGCATCGATACCGCTCGCCAGCTTCTCCGTCGCCATCGGATCGGCCGCCAGATCCGCCGCAAACCGCGCACCATCGATCGGCGTCACCTGCACAGACTCGGCCGCACCGGCCACCAGCCTGCGCGGCAACTCACCGTGATCGGCGTCCAGCTTTTCCAGCAGATCCGGTGAAATCGTCAGGCGATCGCAGCCTGCCAGCGCCTCGATCTGCGCCGTCGAACGGAACGACGCGCCCATCACCACCGTCGGCGAACCGCGGCGCTTGAACTCGGCATACACGCCGCGCACGAACACCACGCCCGGGTCTTCATCGATGCTGGCCGGCGCCTGGCCGTTGGCCACGTACCAATCCAGGATGCGGCCCACGAACGGCGAGATCAGGAACGCCCCGGCCTCGCTGCAGGCCAGCGCCTGGGTCGGATTGAAGATCAGCGTCAGGTTGCAGTCGATCCCTTCGGCCTGCAGCTGGCGCGCCGCTTCCACGCCTTCCCAGGTTGCCGCGATCTTGATCAGCACCTTGCTGCGCGGCACGCCGGCCGCTTCGTACATGGCGATGAACTGGCGCGCCTTGGCCACCGTGGCCGCGGTGTCATGTGCCTGGTCGGCATCGACCTCGGTCGAGACCCGGCCCGGCACCAGCGTGCTGAGCAGGGTGCCCACGCCCACGGTCAGGCGATCGGCCACCGCGTGCACGATGGTCTCGCGCTCACCCGTCTGCTCGCGGCCCCAGGCCAGCGCGCTCTCGATGAGATCGGCATACACCGGCAGGTCCAGCGCTTTCTTCACCAGGGTGGGGTTGGTCGTGCAGTCGACCGGCTTCAAGCGCTTGATCGCCTCGTAGTCGCCGGTATCGGCAACCACCACGGACAGATCACGCAGCTGGGAGAGTTTGGACAGCGAAACGGTGCTCATTGCAACTCCTGGGACGAAACGGTGGAACCTGCGCGGATCGCAGCAGGCAGGGTCAGGCGTGGGGCTGGTGATGGACGGCGGTCACCCGCAGGCGCAGCTTGCGCCCGCCCGGTGCCACCCAATCCATGGTCTGGCCGATCGACAGGCCGAGCAGGGCGGTGCCCACCGGTGCCAGGATCGATACCTTGCCCTGTTCAACATCGGCTTCACGCGGATAGACCAGCGTCAGAACGTGCTTTTCGTTCTGCAGCTCATCTTCGCACTCTACGCGCGAATGCATCATGACGGTGCCCTCGGGAACCTGGTCCGGCGCCACAACGGTCGCGCGGTTGAGTTCCTCGGCCAGGGCGATCCCGGCCGGGGTCTGGCTGACGGCGGGAGACTCGAGCATGGCATCCAGGCGGTCCATGTCGTGGCTTGAAACGATGATCGAAGGGGGCAGTCCGCTGGAAGTGGACATGGTGTAGCTCCTTGCGTTTGTGGAAGACCCATGCAAAAAGGCGGCGCCTGCTGGCACCGCCTCGTTCTATTGTGCTGACAATCGTAGACGGATGCGACCCGTCCGGCATATCGGCCCCGCCGGCCGGTTCAGCCAGGCTCAGCCGGCGCGTGGAAGCGGCGTGGCCGCGACCGCCGGGACATCGGTCGTCTCCAGTGCGAACAGGCCCTGCGGCAGCCGTTTGAACTGCTGGGCCAGTTGCTCCAGGAAGCCGGTCATCGCCGAACTGCGGCGCCAGGCCATCGCGATGCGGCGGCTGGGACGGTCATCGCCACTGAAATCCAGCAGGCGGATGTTGTCCGAGCGCGGCACCGGCGGCTTGACCGAGAGCGTCGGCAGCAGGGTGATGCCCACATCGGCGGCCACCATCTGCCGCAGCGTCTCCAGGCTGGTCGCGCGGAACTCCGATTTTTCGTTGGCACCGAACAACCGGCAGACCGCCAGCGCCTGGTCGCGCAGGCAGTGCCCGTCTTCCAGCAGCAACAGCTTCTGCGAGGACAGTTCCTGTACATCCAGATGCTGGCGGCGTGCCAGCGGGTGCTGCTGGGAGACCGCCAGCAGGAAGGGCTCTTCGAACAGGAACTCGGCGTGCAGCTGGTCATCATCCAGCGGCAGGGCCAACAGGGCGGCATCCAGCTTGCCTTCGCGCAGGCGGGTCAGCAGCTCGTCGCTCTTTTCCTCGACCAGCAGCAGTTCCAGTTGCGGGAAGCGTTCGCGGATGTTGGGGATCACGTGCGGCAGCAGGTACGGCCCCAGCGTGGGGAAGATCCCCAGCCGCACCGTGCCGGCTTCCGGATCGCGACTGCGCCGCGCGGCTTCTTTCATCTGCTCCACCTCGGCCACGATGGTGCGGGCACGCGCGGCCGCTTCCACCCCGGCCGGGGTGAGCATGACCTTGCGCGGTGCACGCTCCACCAGCGGCAACCCCAGCTCGTCCTCGAGCTTGCGGATCTGGGTGGACAGGGTGGGTTGGCTGACGAAGCAGGCGGCGGCCGCCTTGCCGAAATGGCGGTGGTCGGCCAGCGCCACCAGATACTTCAAATCACGTAGGTTCATTTCCTTGGACCTCTAACGGTAATGGACCGGGTGATGGCGTGGCTTACCCAGCAGACAGACAAGGTTCCCGGCGAACCGGGAACCGGACGTTTCAGGCAGCTTCGGCGACAGCGCCGCTGCTCTTGGGAACGGAGGTGCGGATCAGGTGATCAAAGGCGCTCAGTGCCGCAGTGGAACCGGCGCCCATCGCGATGACGATCTGCTTGTACGGAACGGTCGTGCAATCGCCTGCGGCGAAGACACCCGGCACGCTGGTCTGGCCGCGGTCGTCGATCAGGATCTCGCCACGCGGTGACAGGGCCACCGTGTCCTTCAACCACTCGGTATTCGGCAGAAGACCGATCTGCACGAAGATGCCTTCCAGTTCCACCCGGTGCGAATCGCCACCGACGCGGTCCTGGTAGACCAGGCCCGTCACTTTCTGGCCATCGCCCAGCACTTCCTGGGTCAGGGCGCTGGTGATGATGGTGACGTTGCCCAGACTGCGCAGCTTCTTCTGCAGTACTTCATCGGCCCGCAGTTTGTCATCAAATTCCAGAAGGGTCACATGCGTCACAAGACCCGCCAGATCGATCGCCGCTTCCACGCCGGAGTTGCCACCGCCGATCACCGCCACGCGCTTGCCCTTGAACAACGGACCGTCGCAATGCGGGCAGTACGCCACGCCCTTGTTACGGTACTGATCTTCGCCCGGCACGTTCATCTGGCGCCAGCGCGCACCGGTGGACAAGATGACCGAGCGCGACTTCAGCGACGCGCCATTCTCCAGTTTGATCTCGACCAGGCCGTCATCGCCGGCGGGCACCAGCG
The DNA here is from genome assembly GCF_056393115.1 of Stenotrophomonas sp. Steno-Z10-BAI. Taxonomy (NCBI): domain Bacteria; kingdom Pseudomonadati; phylum Pseudomonadota; class Gammaproteobacteria; order Lysobacterales; family Lysobacteraceae; genus Stenotrophomonas; species Stenotrophomonas sp. Steno-Z10-BAI. The sequence goes on from NZ_JBWJOZ010000003.1 coordinate 314,236, forward strand.
CGGTGGCGCGCTGCAGGTTCATGATGTCCACGTCGTACTCGCGCACATGCTGTTCCAGCGCCGCGGCCAGCTTCGGACCTTCGGTTCCCTTGACGGAAATGAAGTTCTCGATCGCCATCGTATCCAGCACCTGGCCACCGAAACGTTCAGCGGCCACACCGGTGCGGATGCCCTTGCGTGCGGCATAGATCGCCGCGGCTGCACCGGCCGGACCACCGCCCACCACCAGCACATCGAACGGGGCCTTGGCGCTCAGCTTTTCGGCATCGCGTTTGCCAGCGCCGGTGTCCAGCTTGGCCACGATCTGCTCCAGCGTCATGCGGCCTTGATCGAACACCTCGCCGTTGAGGTACACGGTCGGCACGGACATGATCTGGCGCGCTTCGACCTCGGCTGGGAACAGGCCGCCATCGATCGCCACGTGCTGGATGCGCGGGTTCAACACCGCTGCCAGGTTCAGTGCCTGGACCACGTCCGGGCAGTTCTGGCAGGACAGCGAGAAATAGGTTTCGAAGCGGTACTCGCCCTCCAGATTGCGCACCTGCTCGATCAGCTCGGCGGTGGCCTTGGACGGGTGACCACCGACCTGCAGCAGCGCCAACACCAGCGAGGTGAACTCATGGCCCATCGGCAGGCCCGCGAACACCAGATGGATGTCCTGGCCCGGCGTGGTCAGTGCGAAGGAGGGCGTGCGCTCGTTGCTGTCGCGACGCACGTCCAGGCGGATCTGCGTGGAGAGCGTGGTCAGCGTGTTCAGCAGCTCGAGCATTTCCTGCGACTTGGCGCCGTCATCCACGTGCGCCGTGATCTGGATCGGACGGGTGACACGTTCCAGATAGGTCTTCAGCTGGGACTGGAGGTTGGCATCCAACATCGAAAAACTCCTTGAATCAGGCAAGGGGGCAGCGTCGACGCACCCCGCGGGTGCATCTGCGCGACATGGGGGTGAACCGAAACCGGCGCGTGGGGCACCGGCTTGGGTTCACCCCCATCCCCGGCGGGCGGGGATGGGGATGAGGAGCGGCTTAGATCTTGCCGACCAGGTCCAGCGACGGGGTCAGGGTCTTTTCGCCTTCCTTCCACTTCGCCGGGCACACCTGGTTCGGGTTGGCGGCGGTGAACTGGGCAGCCTTCAGCTTGCGCAGGGTCTCGGAGACGTCACGGGCGATCTCGTTGGAGTGGATCTCCAGGGTCTTGATCACGCCTTCCGGGTTGATGATGAAGGTGCCGCGCAGGGCCAGGCCTTCTTCCGGAATGTGCACGCCGAAGGCGTTGGTCAGCTGGTGGGTCGGATCGCCGACCAGCGGGAACTGGGCCTTGCCGACGGCCGGCGAGGTTTCGTGCCACACCTTGTGCGAGAAGTGCGTGTCGGTGGTGACGATGTAGACCTCGGCGCCGGCCTTCTGGAACTCGGCGTAATGATCGGCGGCGTCTTCAATCTCGGTCGGGCAGTTGAAGGTGAACGCGGCCGGCATGAAGATCAGCACGGACCAGTGACCCTTCAGGGTGCTGTCGGAGACCTTGATGAACTCGCCGTTCTGGTAGGCGTTGGCTTCGAACGGCTGGATCTGGGTGTTGATGAGCGACATCGTTGTTCCTCTTGGTGAAGGGGGTGGGTGAAGCGACCAACACAGGTTAGCGGCTCCGTTCCCATAAGAACAATCCATTGATTGCATCTATGCGATAGTCATAGGCTATCAAAGTGGTCTGATCCTGCGATGAATGATGAGGGCCAGATCCGTCAGAACCGTTGCAGCGCAATGACCAGGGCGCCGGAACGTGTGATCAGTGCAATAGCTTCTGCATATTCGTTGTGGGGGAAAGCTGAACGATCGCAGGCGACGCGGTGCCGATCCGGCCCGATGTCAGGCGGAAACCGATAGTGCACATGCATGTATATGTGAGTTGCCATGCTTGGATTCAATCAAGCTGCCGGTCGCGGACGGCCGGCGCGCGCACTCGGGGCGCAAGGGCCGGTGCACTACACTGCGCGCCCCGATGTTGCTCCGTCCCGCCATGACCGCCACCCCGCCACCTGTCCGCCAGCTGCTCGCCGACGCCGCCACCCGCCTGCCCGGCGTGGAAGGCCGCCATGAGGCCGAACTGCTGCTGCTGCACGTGCTGGAACGCGAGCGCAGCTGGCTGTTCGCGCATGCCACCGATCCGGTCGAGCCGGCGCAGGTGGCGGCGTTCGAGGCGCTGCTGGCCAAACGCCTGGCCGGCGAGCCGGTGGCGTACCTGCTGGGCCGCCGCGGCTTCTGGACCCTGGATCTTGAGGTCAGCCCGGCCACCCTGATCCCGCGCCCGGAGACCGAGCTGCTGGTCGAGCTGGCGCTGGCACGGTTGCCCGACGCTACCGCCTTGCGGGTCGCCGACCTTGGCACCGGCAGTGGCGCGATCGCGCTGGCGCTGGCCAGCGAACGGCCGCAGGCCGGGGTAGTGGCGACCGACCTCAGCGAGGCGGCCCTGGCGGTGGCGGCACGCAACGCGCAGCGCCACGCACTGGGCAACGTCCAGTTCCGGCAGGGTGCGTGGTACGCGCCGCTGGCGGGTGAGCGCTTCGATCTGATCGCCACTAATCCCCCGTACATCGCCAGCGACGACCCGCACCTGGCGCAGGGCGATCTGCGCTTCGAACCGGCCACCGCGCTGGCCGCCGGTCTTGATGGGCTGGACGACATCCGGCTGATCATCGCCGGTGCAGCAGCACACCTGCTTCCCGGCGGCTGGCTGCTGATCGAACACGGCTGGGACCAGGGCGAGGCGATCCGCGCGCTGCTGCGGGACGCCGGTTTCCAGTCGGTCGCCACTGAGCACGATCTGGAACAGCGCGACCGGGTGAGCCTGGGCTGTCTGCCCGCCTGAGTGCGTGCCGGCCCTGCGGCGACCCCGAGGCTAGAATGGCCTGTCCACCGGGCCGCCGCGCAGCGTGATGCGGCGACTGTCATTCCACATGGAGTTCCTGTCATGCGTACGCTGTATCCCGCCATCACCCCTTACGACGTCGGCACCCTGAAGGTCGATGACCGCCATACGCTGTACTTCGAGCAGTGCGGCAATCCCGACGGCAAGCCGGTGGTGATGCTGCACGGTGGCCCGGGCGGCGGCTGCAGCGACAAAATGCGCCAGTTCCACGACCCGGCCAAGTACCGGATCATCCTGTTCGACCAGCGCGGTGCCGGCCGTTCCACGCCGCATGCGGACCTGGTCGACAACACCACCTGGGACCTGGTCGCCGACATCGAGAAACTGCGCGTGCACCTGAAGGTGGACCGCTGGCAGGTCTTCGGCGGCAGCTGGGGCTCGACCCTGGCGCTGGCCTACGCGCAGACCCACCCGCAGCGCGTGACCGAACTGGTCCTGCGCGGCATCTTCATGCTGCGCCGCTGGGAGCTGGAGTGGTTCTACCAGGAAGGCGCCAACCGCCTGTTCCCGGATGCGTGGGAGTACTACCTCCAGCCGATCCCGGCCGTGGAGCGCCACGATCTGATCTCGGCCTTCCACCGCCGCCTGACCAGCGACGATGAAGCCACCCGCCTGGCCGCGGCCAAGGCGTGGAGTGTGTGGGAAGGCGCCACCAGCTTCCTGCACGTGGACGACGACTTCGTGAACAGCCATCAGGATCCGCAGTTCGCGCTGGCCTTCGCCCGCATCGAGAACCACTACTTCGTCAACGGTGGCTTCTTCGAGGTGGAAGAACAGCTGCTGCGCGACGCGCACCGCATCGCCGATATCCCGGGCGTGATCGTGCATGGCCGCTACGACGTGGTCTGCCCGCTGCAGAGCGCGTGGGAGCTGCACAAGGCGTGGCCGAACTCGACGCTGGAGATCAGCCCGGCCTCGGGTCACTCTGCCTTCGAAGCGGAGAATGTCGACGCGCTGGTGCGGGCGACGGATCGTTTCGCGGGTTGATGGAAGAGGGTGCCGGCCAACGGCCGGCACTTGTCCTGCGTTCCCTCGCGGCGCGGTGGCGCCCTGCCAACCTTGGCGTCGCGCGGTAGATCACCAGTTCCCCGCCAACAACGCCTCCGCCAGCACCTGCAGCTTCGGCGAGGCCTGCCGCGAGGGGGGATACACCAGTGACAGCACCCGGCTGCGGCCCTCGAAGGGCTGCAGCACCCGCTGCAGCCGCCCGTCGGCCAGCGCATCGGCCACCGCGAAATCCATCACCTGCACGATGCCGATCCCGGCCAGCGCCCCTTCCACCAGCGGGTCGCCGCTGTCGAACACCGTCCGCGCCGGCGGGGTGAACTCGCGCAGCTGGCCCTCTGCCTCGCGGAACTGCCAATCCACCAGCCGCCCGCTGCGCAGATTGCGCACCGCCAGGCAGGCGTGATCGTGCAGCGCATCCACCGTGGCCGGTTCCCCGTGCTGCGCGATGTAAGCCGGGGAGGCGACCGTGACCCAGTTCAACGGCCGCAGGGGGCGGGCCACCATCCGCACGTCGCTGATCGGCCCGGTGCGCAGTGCGGCATCGAAGCCTTCTTCGACCAGATCGACCAGCCGGTCGTTGAGCACCAGCTCGAACTGCAGCTGCGGGTGCGCCGCCATCAACTGCCCGGCCAGCGGCACCAGCACTTTGCGCCCGAACATCGAGGGCGCCGTCAGCTTCAACACGCCCGAGGGTGTGGAGGGGCGATCACCCAGCCGGCGCTCGGCATCCTCCAGCCCACTCAGCAGCGGCGCGCAGTGCTCGACGAACTGGCGGCCATCCGGGGTCAGGCTGACGTTGCGGGTATTGCGGTGAAGCAGCCGCACACCCAGGGCACTCTCCAGCCGGCTGATCGCCCGTGACAGCCCGGATTGGCTGATCCCCAGCTGCCCGGCGGCGACGGTGAAGCTGCGCGCGTCGGCCACCTGCACCAGCATGCGCACGGCATTGAGGTCCATGGATGTCTCCGATTCATGCGGATATGCATGACAGATATCGAAGTATCCGGGTTTATTTCTGCAGCGTCATCAATGAGACTGCCCACCTTCTTACGCAGTACCGAGTCGGCATGACCTCCCCCCTGTCTCCCGCTGGCGCGCCGGCGCCCGCATTTCCTCGCCTGGCCCTGGCGTTGCTGGCCACCGCCCAGCTGATCATCGCGCTGGATTCCACGATCATCTTCGTCGCCCTGCACGAGATGGGCGCGCAGCTGCGCATCAATGCCCAGCAGCTGCAGTGGATCGTCAGCGGCTACACGGTGGCCTTCGGCGGGTGCCTGCTGCTGGGCGGCCGGGCGGCTGATCTGCTCGGTCGCCGCCGGGTCTATCGGCTGGGCATGGCGCTGTTCGCGCTGGCCTCGCTGGTCGGTGGTTTCAGCAACAGTGCGTGGCTGCTGATCGCGGCCCGCGCGGTGCAGGGCATCGGCGCGGCGTTGCTGTTCCCGGCCACGCTGGCGCTGATCAACACGATCTACGCCGAAGGCGCGCCGCGCAATCGCGCGCTGGCGATCTGGTCGATGGCCAGCGCCGGCGGCCTGGCCTTGGGCACGCTGCTCGGCGGCGTGCTGACCCAGAGCTTCGGGTGGGCCTCGGTACTGCTGGTGATCGTGCCGTTCGCCGGTGGCTGCGCGCTGCTGGGCGGCTGGTGGCTGCCGCGCGATCCTGCGCCGCTGGCGGGCCGCTCGTTCGATCTGGCTGGCTGCGTCACCGTGACCCTCGGCGGCAGCCTGCTGGTGACCACCCTGGTGCAGGGCCCGGAATGGGGCTGGTCGGCGCCGCTCACGCTGATCTGCCTGCTCGTGTCGGCAGTGATGCTGGCCGCCTTCGTGCAGATCGAACGCCGCAGCCGCGACCCGCTGATGCAGTTCTCGCTGCTGCGCCTGCGCAGCCTGCGTGCGGCGATGCTGCTGACGATGCTGTTCATGAGCAGCTACGGCGTGCAGTACTACTTCCTGGCGCTGTACTACCAGGATGGCTACGGCTGGAGCGCGCTGCAGGCGGGCCTGGCGTTCCTGCCGCCGACCCTGGTGTGCACCTTCGGCATCCGCATCGCCGAGCGCATGCTCGCGCAGCGTTCGCCGCGCCAGGTGCTGACGGTGGGCATGCTGGCCGGCGCGATCGGCATCGCCGCGGTCGCCGTCGCGCTGCCGTACGGCGCGACCTACTGGGCGCTGCTGCCGGGCATCGTGGTGCTCAGCCTTGGCCAGGGCATCACCTGGACGGCGATGTGGATCGTGGCCGGGCAGGGCGTGCCCGCCGCGCAGCAGGGCGTGGCTTCGGGCATGGCTGCCACGGCGCAGCAGATTGGCGGCGCGCTGGGCCTGGCGCTGCTGGTGATGGTGGCCAATGCCGGTCGTGGCAGTGCCGGCGCCAGCAGTGAGGCGGCGCTGCAGGGCATGATCCATGCGCAGTACGGTGCAGCGTTGTTCGCGCTGCTGGGTGTGGCCGTGGCGCTGTGGCTGCGGCCGCAGCCGGAGGCCGTGCCTGTCAGGCCGTGCCTCGAATGAACCCGCGCGGGTGGGCGCGTTCGTGCGGCCCACCCGTAGATCCACGCCATGCGTGGATACGCCTTGGCTCGCCTCGATGCGCCGCCGGCTGACGGCCGGCATCACCCAGGCGGCAAGGCGACCAGCTGCGGCTGCAGGGCGGTGAAGATGCGGGCCAAGCGCTGCGCCCAGGCCAACTGGCCGGCGGCATCGGCAATCAGGTCCTGGCGGATCTCCAGCTCCACGTGCACCAGCCCGCGGCCTTCGCCATGCACCGGCACGGCATAGTCGCTGGTGCTGCTGACCGCGTAGGGCTGGTTGTCGCCCACCACGAGGTCGCCTTCTTCGCGCAGCGCCTGCAGCAGCGCAAGCGCAAAGCGCGTGTCCCGGTGGTACAGCACGCCGGCATGCCAGGGCCGCGCGGCATCATTCATCGCCGGGGTGAAGCTGTGCATCATCACCAGCAGCGTTGGCCGGGCCTGCGCCTGGCGGGTGTCCAGCTCGGCATCGATGCGTGCATGGTAGGGCGCATGGATCTCCTCGATGCGCTGCTGGCGCTGCAGCGCTGACAGGCGCTGGTTGCCGGGTACGACGGTGAGGTCACTGACCGCCGGCATCAGCGTGGGCGACGCCAACGGCCGGTTGCAATCGATCACCAGCCGCGAGTAGGTCTGCGTGATCGCCCACGCATCGAGCAGGCGCGCCAGTTCAACCGTGACCCCGGCGATGCCGATGTCCCAGCCGATGTGGCGGTCCAGCTCGTGCTGCGGCAGGCCGAGGCCGGCCAGTGACGCCGGCACCTGCTGGCCGGCATGGTCGGCGATCAGCAGATAGGGCGAGCGGCCCTGCGCCTGATGCACGGTGAACGGCGCCGGGTCGGCCGGCCCCAGCAGTGATGCCCCGGTGTGCGGAGGGGTGAACGCATCAGCCACGCGGGGTGCCGTCCAGGTGATGTTCGATCATCCACAGGCCGGCCCACAGCTTGGCGTCCAGCTCATAGCCCTGGCCCATCTTCTCGACCAGCCAGGCGGCGGCGCGGGTGCGCGGAATCGCGTGCACGGTGATGTCTTCGCTGGCATCGCCACCGCCCTCGCCGACCTTGCGCAGGCCGGTGGCACGCACGAAGGCGATCTTTTCGCTGCTGGCACCGGAGGAGGTCGGGCCGATCATCAGCACCTCGGCGTGATCGGCGGTCCAGCCGGTTTCTTCCTCCAGCTCGCGCACGGCCGAGACCTCGATCGACTCGCCGGCATCGATGTCGCCGACCAGGCCGGCCGGCATTTCGATGGTCCTGGCCTGCAGCGGCACGCGGAACTGTTCGACGAACAGCACCGTGTCGTCCGGGGTGACTGCGATGATGATCGCGGCCAGGCCGCCGGCGTGGGTGCGCTCGCTGTACTCCCACGTGCCGCGCACCACCATGCGCTGGTACTTGCCTTCAAAAACGACCTTCGGGGCTTGCGTATTGGGGCTCATGCGAACTCGCTGGCAACGGAAGAGGAATCGGACAGGCCGGCGGCGGTGAACAGGCGGCGGCGGGTCAACGGCCCGAACCGCAGTGCATCGCACAGGCCCTGCAGCATCTGTGCATCGGCCACGCCCCGGCTGAAATCGACGGCGGCACCGTCCAGCGGCGCATCCAGCGCGATGGTGGTCAGCTGGCGCCACAGCAGCGCATGCTCGCGCTGTTCGCGCAGTCGCACTGCCATCTGCGCCGCGCCGCGCAGGCGCAGGAAGGGCACTTCATCCAGGCGCTCGTACAGCACGTCCAGGCTGCCGAAATGGGCCAGCAGCACCGCAGCGGATTTAGCCCCCACCCCGGTCACGCCCGGGATGTTGTCGACCGCATCACCGCACAGGGCCAGGTAATCGGCGATCTGGTGCGCATGCACGCCGTGGCGGGCTTTGACACCGGCCATGCCCCAGCGCTGGTTGCGCGCGTAATCCCACTGTTCGTCATGCTCGAACAGCAACTGCGACAGATCCTTGTCGGCGGAGATGATCACCCCGCGCATGCCGGCATCGCGGCGTGCATGCAGGGCGCTGCCGATCAGGTCATCGGCCTCGTACTCGTGGTGGGCCAGCACCGCCAGGCCGAGCGCGGTGCACAACGCCTTGCAGTGGGCGAACTGGCGGCGCAGCGCGTCCGGCGCGGGATCGCGGTTGGCCTTGTAGGCCGCGTAGATCCGGTGCCGGAAGCAGCTGTCCAGGGCTTCATCGAAGGCGATGGCGATGTTGGCGGGGCGTTCGCGCTCGAGCAGGTCGAGCAGGAAGCGCGCGAAGCCGTGCACGGCATTGGTCGGCCAGCCCTGCTGATCCTGGAACTCATCGGGCATCGAATGCCACGCGCGGAACACGTACAGACTGGCATCGACCAGGTACAGCGGCGCACGCAGCGGCGGCGGCGCCATGCCGGGGCCGGCGGGAAGGGCGGACATCTCAGCCCTCCCAGTCCTGCAGCAGCGCGGCCGGGTCGGGGCGCTCGCGTTCGGGGACCGCGGTCTTCGGCGTGCCGATATGGATGAAGCCGGCGATCTGCTCACCCTCGGCCAGGCCCAGGTGGGCGTGCACCGCCGGGTCGAAGGCCATCCAGGCGGTCAGCCACTGCGCGCCGAAGCCAAGCGCCTGCGCGGCCTGCAGCAGGGCGAAGCAGACGCAGCCGGCGGTCATCAGCTGCTCGGCCTCCGGCACCTTGGGGTTCGGGCGCGGGCTGGCGATGACGGTGATGATCAGCGGGGCGTGGGAGAAGCGTTGGCGGTCTTTGTCCAACTGGGCCGGTGAGACCTGGGGGTCGCGCTGGACGGCGCGCTGGGCCAGGAAGGCGCCCAGACTGTGACGTGCATCGCCGGCAATCCGCAGGAAGCGGTACGGCACCAGCTTGCCGTGGTCCGGCACGCGTACGGCCGAGCCCAGCATCCGCATCAGGGTCACCGGGTCGGGCCCGGGTTCACCCAGTTGCTTGGCGGGGACCGAACGGCGGGCGTCCAGGGCGTGCAGAGCGGGGGGGACGGACATGGGCTCTCAATCTGGCTTCACGGTGCCCCGATTATAGTCGCGCCCGTTTGTGACACGGCCTTGGGCGATCTCGGTGCAATTTGCGACAAAACGTGATGAACATCACCTAATCAGCGGACTTCCTTCACGTGGCTGTACTCGCTTCCACGGCCTGCTCCGCTTACGATACAAAGCCTGCCGGGCCACCGGTAACGAGGTTTAAAGTGTCGACTGTTTCACTGTCTCTGACCGGTCGGCCGGCCTACCATCCGAACGTGGGCGCATGGGGTGCGCCGGCGTTCGTTGTATCCATGTTGTACTCAGTGCCTGCGAGGGTGGGGAGCCTTTTCGCATGATTGCCACGCCCAATGTAGGGGGGCACCCGGGCCGTGACCCGGCGTTGTTGACGATGGCCCGTGAGGCCGTGCTGCCGGGGCTGGTCGAGTCGTTCTCGACGGTGCTGGCGCGCTTCGATGACGTGCTGTTTGACCGTGCCGGTACCGCCGGCGCGTCGCAGTTGCTGTTCCTGGATGGCATGCGCGAGCTGCGCCGCCGCCGGGACGACATCGTGGCTGGCTTCCGCGCCCACCTGGCCCAGGCCTGGGAGGCGCTGGAGCGGGGCGAGCCGCTGTCTGCCGAGGCCACCCTGGCCGGCCAGATCGAGGATGGGCTGAGCCTGGTGCCCGAACACGTACTGGAGTCCCGGCTGGCGGTGCGCAATTTCGCCACCGTGCTGCTGCGTGACTTCAAGCCGGTACTGTCGCGTCTGGACCGCCGCCTGGGCATGATCGCCGGGGGGCTGGAACTGCAGGCCGATACCAATCCGATCAGCCCCGAGCACCTCGGTGTGGCGATCCACGAGGCTTTCGCCGATTGTGAATTGGCCCCGGAAGTGCGGCTGGTGCTCATCAAGTTGTGCGAGCGCGATCTGCAGCAGCCGATCGGCAAGCGTTACGAGTACCTGGATGAACAACTGGCCGCAGCGGGCGTGATGCCGCAGATGGCCGCGCGCCGGCCTGCCGCGCGCGCGCCATCGCCGCCGCGCGAGGACCGCGATGCCTTCGAGGGTTTTGAGCCCGAGAGCAGCATGGGATCGGCGGGCGAAGAGGGCCAGGCACCGGCCTGGGCCCGTCGCTTCGCCGACCGCTGGGCCGAGAGCCGTGGCCGCCTCCAGGGCGGACCGCATGCAGCACATGAAGGCCCGGGCGAGGGCGGTGACAGCCTCGGCGGCAACCAGGGCATGCTGCTTGATGCCCTGCACGAATTGCTGCAGCAGACCCGTCATGTACGCGAGGACGCCACCTCGGCGGCCAGCGTCGCGGTCGGCCAGCAACGCCCGCTGAGCCAGCGCGAAATGATGTCGGTGCTGTCGCTGCTGCAGGCCACGCCCAGTGCGACCCTGCGCGCGGCGATCGGTGAAGACGGTGAGTCGCTGGCACAGCGGTTGAAGAGTGAAGTGCTGTCCGGCGCGACCCGGCTCGGGGTCGATCCCGCGCAGGCGCGGCTGGACCCGCAGGATGAAGACGCGATCGATCTGGTCGGCATGCTGTTCGACGTGATGCTCGATGAGCGCGACCTGGAGGGCCGCTCGCGCGAGCTGATCGGCCGGCTGGTGGTACCCTTCGTCAAGGTGGCCATGCTCGACCGCCGCATGTTCGTGCAGAAGACCCACCCGGCGCGCAAGCTGCTCAACTCGCTGGCCGAGGCCTGCGAAGGCAACACCGGCGAAAGCCAGGCCGAGCGCGTGCTGATGGGCAAGGTCGAGGAGATCATCGAGCGCCTGGTGGCCGAGTTCAACGAGAACCTGGCGATCTTCCTGACCCTGGAAGAAGAATTCCGCGAGTTCCTGACCCAGCACCGGCGCCGGATCGAGATCGCCGAGCGCCGTGCCGCCGAGACCCAGCGCGGCCAGGAAAAGCTCGAAATGGCGCGCCAGCGGGCCAGCACCGAGCTGGACCGGCGGATTGGCGACACCACCTTGCCGCAGGCGATCGGTGAATTCCTGCGCCAGCCCTGGCAGCACCACCTGACCCTGACCGTGCTGCGCGAAGGCGAAGACGGCGCCTCGGTCGGTGAGGCACTGGGCCTGGCCGATGGGATGCTGGATGAGGTGGCCGAGGCGCGCCGGCATATCGTCGGCAAGCCGTGGCTGCAGGCCTGGCACCCCGCGCTGCGCAAGGTCTTCGCCAGTGTCGGTGTGCATGCCGACGCGGCCACCAGTGCCATCGACGCGCTGCACGACACCCTGCAGGGCATCGCCGAATCGCGCCCCGAACTGGAACGCGCGCTGCCCGAGCTGCCGCAGGTGGCGTTGCCTTCGCCGCCGGCGCAGGAATCGGCGGCGGTGCAGCTGGGCAGCAAGGTGGATGTCAGCGATTTCGACAATGCCGATGCCGACCGCTTCCGCGGCCTGGAGATCGGCAGCTGGCTGGATTTCGTCGACAAGGACGGCAAGGTCCAGGCCGGCAAGCTGTCCTGGGTGAGCCCGATTTCGCAGCGCCTGCTGTTCGTCAACCGGCGCGGGGTGCGGTTCTGCGTCGCCTCGCCGGAAGAACTGGCCGTGATGGTGCGCCTGGGCCGCCTGCGCGCGCATATCGACGATGGCGCCTTCGACAGTGCCATGCAGGGTGTGATCGATCGCCTGGATACCAAGAACGCCACCGTGCATTGACCCCGGGGGCCACTCTGGCCGGACGATCAGGTTACGATCAGCCCACATTCCGCTGATCGTCGGGGACAGGCATGGCTGTCGAGGTGTTGGTGGTAAAGGAACATGCGCCGGGGGAACGGCGCGTGGCGATGACGCCGGAAACGGCGCGCAAGTTGATCGCGCTGGGGGCGAGCGTCGCATTCGAACCCGGTGCCGGGCTGGCGGCGGGCTTCCCTGATGCGGTCTATCAGGACGTGGGCGCCCAGCCCGCCGATGACACCCGCCTGGCCCAGGCCGACATTGTGCTGTGCGTGCAGCCACCGTCCAATGACCGCCTTGCCCGGCTGAAATCCGGTGCCAGCCTGATCGGCATGCTGCACCCGCAGGCCGATGCCGAACGCGCGGGCCTGATCCAGTCACGTGGCCTGCAGGCGTTCCCGCTGGAGCGTCTGCCGCGCACCACGCGCGCCCAATCGATGGATGTCCTCAGTTCGCAGGCCGGCATGGCCGGTTACAAGGCCACCCTGATCGCGGCCCAGCGCGCGCCGCGCTTCTTCCCGATGCTCACCACCGCCGCCGGCACGATCCGTCCTTCCAAGGTGCTGGTGGTCGGTGCCGGTGTGGCCGGCCTGCAGGCGATTGCTACCGCCCGTCGTCTTGGTGCGCAGGTGGAAGGCTTCGATGTGCGCCCGGAAACCCGCGAGCAGATCGAATCGCTGGGCGGCAAATTCCTGGATCTGGGCGTGAGCGCGGTCGGCGAAGGTGGCTACGCGCGGCCGTTGACCGATGAAGAGCGTGCCGAGCAGCAGCGTCGCCTTGGCGAGCACCTGCGCACCGTGGACGTGGTGATCTGCACCGCCGCGGTGCCCGGGCGGCCAGCGCCGAAAATCGTCAGTACCGCGATGGCGCGGGGGATGAAGCCGGGCAGCGTGATCGTCGACCTCGCCGCCGAAACCGGCGGCAACTGCGAAGCCACCCAACCGGGCGAGGTAGTGGATCTGGACGGCGTGCTCATCGATGGCCCGCTCAACCTGGCCAGCCAGGGCGCAGTGCATGCCAGCGAGATGTACGCCCGCAACGTTTACAACTTCGTTGCGCTGTTCCTGAAAGACGGCGCGGTCACCTTCGACTGGGACGACGAACTGCTCGCCAAAACCCGCTGGGTCGCCGCCTGAAATAACAGGGACGGAGGTAGTTAATAATCCCCTCCGTCCCCGTTAACGGTCCCCGTTAACGGCTGTCCCCGTTAACGGCTCAGCGCTTCGGCGGCGGTGGCGGCGTCGGCGCAGGGTTGGCCTTGAGCCAGGCCTTGCGTTCGTCCGGGGTCATCCGCGCCCAGCGGTCGCGCAGCGCCTGCCGCTGCTCCGGCGTCATGCTGCGCATCTGGCCGAACAGTGCGCGCGCCTGCTCGCGCTGCTCCGGCGTCATGTTCTCGAAGCGATGGCGGCCCCGGTGCGCCTGCGCGCGCTGCTCCGGGGTCATGGCCAGCCAGCGCTGGCCGTGCTGCAGCATGCGCTCGCGTTGCGGCGCCGGCGCGTCGTTCCAGCGGTCACGCACGGGCGCGATCAACGCTTCGCGCTGCTGCGGGCTGAGTGTGTCCCAGTCCGGCAGCGGGGCGGTCTGCGCCCAGCCGGCCGCACTCAGCGTCAGCAACATCAGCCCCAGGGACAGTCGCAGTTTCATCATCACTCCATTGCCAGGTCGGTACTGCCCAGCCACACATACAGATCGGGATTTTCGTCGAGAACGTCGCTGCCGTCATCGGCCGCGCTCGCCACCACCGGTGTCGGCGGGGCGGTCGATTCGCCGAGGAGGAAACTGTAGCCCAACGCGAGCGCGACCACCGCCGAACAGGCGGTGGCCATCCACCAGGACGGCGCATGTCGCTTGGCGGGCGAGGCGCCATGACGCGCGCTGCGCAGCCGCGCCAGCGTGGCCGGCGATAGCGTATCCAACGCCTGCGCATGCAGCTGCCGCAGGGCGGCATCGTCATGCATCGAAGGGGGCAGGGGGCGGTTCACAGGGCGATCTCCAAAGACTGCTGCAGCGCCTGGCGGGCGCGCGAAAGATGGGTTTTGACCGCGCCTTCGCTGCAGCCCATGGCCTTGGCCGTGGTGGCGCCGTCCAGGTCCTGCAGTACGCGCAGGGTAAAGGCCTCGCGCTGGCGCGCGGGCAGCTCCCGCAGCGCCTGCACCAGTTGTGCGTACTGATCGCGCTGCTCATGGGCCTGGGCCGGGCCGGGCGCGTGGTCGGCCCAGTCGATGTCATGCTCGCCGCCGGCCTCGTCGCTGCTGCGCCAGAACTTGAGGCGGAAGCCACGGCGCCGCTGCAGATCCACGACGCGGCGGCGCAGGATGCTCCAGAACAGCGGTGCCCATTCGGCGGCGGGTTTGTCGCGGTAGCCGAGCATCTTCAACATGCTGTCCTGCACCGCATCCAGCGCGTCGTCGCGCTGGCGCAGGCCGGCCTCGGCGAAGCGGAACGCGCGCGGGCCGATGCCGGCCAGGAAGGCATCCAGCGACACCGGCAGCGCCGCTTCGGCAGGGGCGGGCAGTTCAGCATCCATCGACGGTAGGGGAGAGCTCACCAGCACAGGGTAGCGGTCCGGCAGGGGGATACCGTGAGAACGCCCCAGGGCGGCCGCGGTTGACCGGCCCGCCCGATTGGTTCAGCGCATGGTTATGATGCAGGGGACGGGATGACCGCCTGGGAGACTGACTGCAATGAGCGACGGGTTCGTGGCGTTGTATATCTTCATGCTGGCCGCCATTGCCGGCCACGTGATCATTTCGCGGGTGCCGGTGATCCTGCATACCCCTTTGATGTCCGGCTCCAACTTCATCCACGGCATCGTGCTGATCGGCGCGATGGTGGTGCTGGGACACGCGCAGACCCCGCTGGAGAAGATCATCGGCTTCATCGCGGTGGTGCTCGGCGCGGGCAACGCGGCCGGTGGCTACGTGGTGACCGAACGCATGCTCGACATGTTCAAGCCCAGCGCCAAGCGCGACGCCGGGGAGAAGACGCCTTGAACGTGACCACCGCGCAACTGCTGCAGTGGCTGGTCCAGGTGAGCTATCTGGTGGCCGCCACCCTGTTCCTGCTCGGCCTGCAGCGCATGGCCTCGCCGATGACCGCGCGCAGCGGCATCCGCTGGGCCGGGCTGGGCATGCTGATCGCCACGGTGGCGACGTTCTTCCTGCCCGAGCTGCACAACATCCCGCTGATCCTGGCGGCGGTGGCGATCGGCACCGGCGTGGCGTGGTGGTCGGCCAAGCGCGTGGCGATCACCGACATGCCGCAGATGGTGGCGCTCTACAACGGCATGGGCGGCGGCTCGGCGGCGGCGATCGGTGCGGTCGAACTACTGCGCTTCTCGTTCCTGACCAACCGCGATACCACGCACTGGAGCGAGCAGGCACTGGCCGATCTCGCCGCGCGCCAGCCGTCGGCCACCGTGCTGGCGCTGGCCGTGATCGGTTCGGCGATCGGTGCGGTCTCGCTGTCCGGCTCGATCATCGCCTGGGCCAAGCTCGATGGTCGGCTCGACCGCCGCGTCACCTTCCCGGGGCAACAGGTGTTCAACCTGCTGGTCGCGCTGGCGATGGTGGTGCTGGGCATCTGGGCAGCGGTCACCCTGAGCCCGGTGGCGATCATCAGCTTCTTCGTGGTCGCACTCGCGCTGGGCGTACTGATGACGCTGCCGATCGGTGGCGCCGACATGCCGGTGGTGATCTCGCTGTACAACGCGTTCACCGGCCTGGCCGTGGCCTTCGAAGGCTATGTGCTCGGCAACGAGGCGCTGATCATCGCCGGCATGATGGTCGGCGCGGCGGGCATCCTGCTGACCCGCCTGATGGCCAAGGCGATGAACCGCCCGATCAGCGGCGTGTTGTTCTCCAACTTCGGCGGCGGCGGTGTCGCGCAGGAGATCAGCGGCGCGCAGAAGCCCATCGAGGCCAGCGACGTCGCTGCGATGCTGGCCTTCGCCGAGCGCGTGGTGATCGTGCCCGGCTACGGTATGGCCGTGGCCCAGGCGCAGCACAAGGTGTGGGAGCTGGCGCAGCGGTTGATCGAACGCGGCATCAAGGTGAAGTTCGCGATCCATCCGGTGGCCGGGCGTATGCCGGGGCACATGAACGTGCTGCTGGCCGAAGCGGGCGTGCCCTACGACCTGATCGCCGACATGGACGACATCAACCCGGAATTCCCGAACACCGACGTGGTGCTGGTGATCGGCGCCAACGACGTGGTCAATCCGGTCGCGCGCACCGACCCGGCCAGCCCGATCTACGGCATGCCGATCCTGGACGTGGTCAACGCCCGCAACGTGGTGGTGATCAAGCGCGGCAAGGGTACCGGGTTTGCCGGCATCGAGAATGCGCTGTTCTATGCCGACAACGCCCGCATGCTGTACGGCGATGGTGCGGGTGCGGCGAGCGCGCTGGTCAGTGAGCTCAAGGCGCTCGACGGCGGGCACTGAGGCGGGAGGCAGCGGTCACGACCAACGGTCGTGACCTGCAGCAGCACCGGACCTGCGGCGAAACCGGATTTACGGCGAAACCGGATCTGCGGTAGTGCCGGCCGCTGGCCGGCTCAATGCGATACGTGAATGCCAGCGCGTGGCCGTACCGACGTCATGAGGAGCCGGCCAGCGGGCCGCCACTACCGATCGCATTCGGCGGCAGCGTGCAGGGGGCGATTACCTCGCCACCCACCAACCCACGACCAGCGCCACGCCCAGCCACAGCCATTCGACCGCGCCGTTGGCCAGGCCGCTCAGGGTCCAGGCCAGATAGGGCCCCATGCGCAACGCTGATTCCCACGGGGTAAGCCCCATCGCGCCGCCGAGGTAGGCCGAAGCGATCCCCCAGTTGGCTGCCAGCGCCACCAGCACGGTGGCCAGCAGGGTCAGCACCACCCGGGCGGTACCGGCGCGCAGGGTGCCCAGACGCAGCATGAAGGCAATCTCCAACGCCGCCAGAACCGCCATCCAGCCGGCCTGGCGGCCGGTGAGCAGGGCGATGAACAACCAGGCCAGCACGGCCGTGACGACACCAAGCAGAAACAGCGGGGGCCAGAGCCAGTGGCGGCTCCGGACAGGCACGGACGTGGGCGACATGCAATCTTCCTGTAAGTCCCCACAGGATACCGGCTTGCGCGGTGACCGGCGCGTGGGCGGCCACTGGGCTAAAATGGTCGCCTTGCGGGAATTGGCCGCGACCCCCATATCGATCCACATGTATTCCCGTAGCAGTGAACCTGTCCACTTCGAACGCGACTGCGAGGCCGTCATGGTCCCGCAGGGCGAAACGGTCACGCTGCCCGCTGGCAGCTATGGCTATATCACCCAGGCCCTGGGTGGCAGCTATACCGTCTTTGTCGAAGGCAATCTGTTCCGCATCGCCGGCAAGGATGGCGATGCCATCGGCAAGGAGGCGCCCCCGGCGCTGGAGCTGCCCGCCGATGCCTCCGACGAGGAGGTCGAAAAACTGGTGTGGCAGCAGCTGCGCACCTGTTTCGATCCGGAAATCCCGTTCAACATCGTCGATCTGGGCCTGGTCTATGAAGTGGACCTCAAGCACCTGGACGATGGCCAGCGCGAGGTCGACATCAAGATGACCCTGACCGCGCCCGGCTGCGGCATGGGCGAGATCCTCGTCGATGACGTGCGCAGCAAGCTGGAAATGATCCCGACGGTGGCCGAGGCCGACGTCGAGCTGGTGTTCGACCCGCCGTGGGGCCGTCACATGATGTCCGAGGCCGCCCGGCTCGAAACCGGCATGCTGTAACCGCCCATCGCCAGCCGGCGTCACGGCGTTCCCCGTAACCAGAACAGGAAATATCCGGTGTCCCAGTCTTCCGTGAGCTTCAACACCACCCGTTCCGCCCAGCCGCGCAGCAGCGAGGAGCGTGAGCGCATCCTGGCCGCCCCCGGTTTTGGTCTGCACTTCACCGATCACATGGTGGAAGTGCGTTGGGACAAGGACACCGGCTGGCACGATGCCGTGGTGCGCCCGTATGGCCCGCTGCAGCTGGATCCGGCCGCCGCGGTGCTGCATTACGGTCAGGAAATCTTCGAAGGCATCAAGGCCTACCGCCACGCCGACGGCTCGATCTGGACCTTCCGCCCGGAGGCCAACGGCCGCCGCCTGCAGCGTTCGGCCCAGCGCCTGGCGCTGCCGGAACTGCCGGTGGATATCTTCGTCGAATCGCTCAAGCAGATGATCGCCGTGGACGCCAGCTGGGTGCCGTCGGCCGACGAATCCAGCCTGTATTTCCGTCCCTTCATGATCGGCGATGAAGCCTTCCTCGGCGTGCGTGGCGCGCACAAGGCCGGCTACTACGTGATCGCCAGCCCGGCCGGCCCGTACTTCGCCAAGGGCGTGGCCCCGGTGGCGATCTGGTTGTCCACCGACTACGCCCGCGCAGGCAAGGGCGGCACCGGCGCGGCCAAGTGCGGTGGCAACTACGCCGCCTCGCTGCTGCCACAGCAGAAGGCGCAGGCGCAGGGCTGCTCGCAGGTGCTGTTCCTGGATCCGGTCGAGGGCAAGTACCTGGAAGAACTGGGTGGCATGAATGTGTTCCTGGTCTACAAGGACGGCACCCTGGTGACCCCGTCGCTGTCGGGCAGCATCCTGGAAGGCATCACCCGCGAAAGCATCCTGCAGCTGGCGCGCGACCGCGGCATGAAGGTCGAAGAGCGCAAGGTCACCCTGGAGGAGTGGAAGGACGGCGTGACCTCCGGCGAGATCGTGGAAGCGTTCGCCTGCGGCACCGCGGCAGTGGTCACCCCGATCGGCCAGCTCAAGGGCGAGGGCTTCTCGGTGGGCGACATCAACGCCCCGGCCGGCGAAGTGACGATGTCCCTGCGCAAGGAACTGACCGACATCCAGTACGGCCGCCTGCCGGACCGCCACGGCTGGCTGGTCCGCCTGGACGCCTGATCCCTGCCGATCCGAGCGCAGCAAAGAAACCCGCCTGGCGACAGGCGGGTTTTTTATTGCCTGTCCTGCGGTGGCAACGTCGCAAGCCATTGATGCGCAAGCGTTGTCCGGGTGTCGGGGACAGTGACAGCCATTTCGGACATTCGTTGACGTAACTCGACCGTTCAAAATGGCCGGCGCGCCTTCACTTTCACAAACCCTCGACCCGGAAAGTCACAGATCCGACATTTCATGTCATGGAAGCACGGCTGAAACATTGTTCATCCGCCAGCAAGCTATTAGCGTCGACTCACTCACCGGGCCGATCCGCGCCATCGCTTCAGCAGCCCCCGGACCGGACCTGGATTCTCAGCCGCGACGACGGCATTCACTGTCTGAAAGGAAATCCGATGTCTCATGTCTCGCAACACCGTTTGCGTCAGCGTGCATTGGTTGTACTGGGCGCCTCTGTTCTGTCGACCCTGCTGCTGGCCACGCCGGCGTTCGCCGGCGATGTGCAGTTGAGCGGCCTGTCCTCGGCGCCGACCCACCAGCGCTTCATCGTGAAATACAAGGATGGCAGCAGCGAGGTCGCCACCCCGACTGCACTGGCCAGTTCGCTGAAGGCCGCCGCCGCTGCCGTGCCGGCGGCCCAGGGCCGCGCGCTGGGCCTGCAGAAGCTGCGCCAGCTGGCGATCGGCCCGACCGTGGTCAAGGCCGACCGGCCACTGGACCGTGCTGAAGCCGAGCTGCTGATGCGTCGCCTGGCCGCCGACCCGGGCGTGGAATACGTCGAAGTCGATCAGCTGATGCAGGCCACCCTGGTGCCCAACGACACCCGCTTCTCCGAGCAGTGGGGCTTCGGCACCAGCAACGCCTCGATCAACGTGCGCCCTGCCTGGGACAAGGCCACCGGCACCGGCGTGGTGGTCGCGGTGATCGACACCGGCATCACCAACCACCCCGACCTCAACGCCAACATCCTGCCCGGCTATGACTTCATCAGCGATGCGGCGATGGCGCGCGACGGCGGTGGCCGCGACAACAACCCCAACGACGAAGGCGACTGGTACGCCGCCAACGAGTGTGGCGCGGGCATTCCGGCCTCCAATTCCAGCTGGCACGGCACGCATGTGGCCGGCACCGTTGCGGCGGTGACCAACAACAGCACCGGCGTGGCCGGCACCGCGTTCAACGCCAAGGTGGTCCCGGTGCGCGTGCTCGGCAAGTGCGGCGGCTACACCTCCGACATCGCCGATGCGATCGTCTGGGCGTCCGGCGGGACCGTCAGTGGCGTCCCGGCCAACGCGAACCCGGCCGAAGTGATCAACATGTCGCTCGGCGGCGGTGGCAGCTGCTCCACCACCTACCAGACCGCGATCAACGGCGCCGTCTCGCGCGGCACTACCGTGGTCGTCGCGGCCGGCAACAGCAATACCAACGTGTCCTCTTCGGTGCCGGCCAACTGCGCCAACGTCATCGCGGTCGCCGCGACGACCTCGGCCGGCGCCCGCGCCAGCTTCTCCAACTACGGCACCGGCATCGACATCTCGGCCCCGGGGCAGGGCATCCTCTCCACCCTCAACAGCGGCACCACGGTGCCGGGCAGCGCATCGTATGCCTCCTACAACGGCACTTCGATGGCGGCCCCGCACGTGGCCGGCGTGGTCGCGCTGATCCAGTCCGTCGCCCCCACCGCGCTGAGCCCGGCGGCCATCGAAAGCCTGCTCAAGAGCACCGCACGGCCGTTGCCGGGCGCCTGCTCCGGCGGCTGCGGCGCGGGCATCGTCGATGCCGACGCGGCGGTGACGGCCGCCCTGGGCGGGACCAATCCGAACCCGGGCACCGGCAACGTGCTGCAGAACAACGTCCCGGTCACCGGGCTTGGCGCCGCCAGCGGTGCGTCGCTGGCCTATACCGTGACCGTGCCGTCCGGCCGCAGCCAGCTGAAGGTCACCCTCGCCGGCGGCAGTGGCGATGCCGATCTCTACGTCCGTTCCGGCAGCGCCCCGACCGACACCGTCTACACCTGCCGCCCCTACCTCAGCGGCAACAACGAGACCTGCACGATCACCTCACCGGCGGCCGGCACCTGGCACGTGCGGGTGAAGGCCTACTCGACCTTCTCCGGGGTCACCCTCACCGCGCAGTACTGATCGCTTTTTGTCGCACCAACGCAGAACGCCCCGGCATGCCGGGGCGTTCGTTCAATCAACAGTGATTACGCCGCTTCGAACCGGTTGGCCGCCACGTTCTTGCGCACCTGTTCCGGATTCCAGATCCGGCCGTTCATCGCGATGTACACACCGCTCGGCAACGACTGCACCGCACCGATCGCACACCCGATGTTGAACTCCGCATCCGAGCCGCGGAAGCGCGCCGGGCTCAACGCACCGGTCATCACGATCGTCTTGTCGGTGATCGACTTCAACACCTGGCCCGTCTGCACCATCGAATCGGTGCCGTGCGTGACCAGCACATGGCGCGTCGGCTGCGCGGCGATCGTCGCCCGGATCAACTCACGGTCATCGTCGGTGATGTGCAGCGAATCCTTGCGCAGGATCGGGATCACATTGAAACGGAAGGTCACGCCCAGTTCGCGCAGGATCATCCCGATCTGCGGATCACCGATCTGATAGTCCGACTTGTCGTCGAAGTAGATCTTGTCGATCGTGCCACCGGTGGTGATGATCAGTAGTTCTTCCATTGCAAGCATCCTGGGTACCAGACAGAAGGGCACGGAACCGCCGCGCCGACCGGTAGATGATACGGCTGCCGCCCGCCCGATGCAGGCGCGCGCCGCAGCGGCCTCAGCCGGCCGGCGTCCTGCGCCCGAAGCGGCGCCGCAGCCCTGGCGTGCTGGCCACCCCGATCACCGCCAGGGCCAGCCCCAGCTCGAGCCAGGCCCACAGCGCCACCTCCGGATGGCTCCAGGCGCTCATCACCCCGTGGCTGAACCAGAACAGCGCCAGCACGCCGGCCCAGAACATCGCCTTTCCACGCCGCACCAGCACGCCCAGCGCCAGCAGCAGCGGCGGCAGGGTGAACACCAGCTGGGTGGCCAGCCAATGCTTGTCCTGCGCGAACCAGACCGCGAACAGCACCGCCAGCGCCACCAGCAGCAGGGCCAGCACGATCTCCTGGGCGCGCGTACTCACGCCAGCCGCCGTGCGATATCGGCCACCCGCCGCCCCAGCGCCCGCGCCAGGATGCTCTCATCCTCGCTCGGCACCGGGTTGTCGTCCGCCCCGGCCACATGGCTGGCGCCATACGGCGTGCCGCCGGTGGTGGTATGGCTCAGCGCCGGCTCGGTGAATGGGATACCCACGATCAGGCAGCCGTGGTGCAGCAGCGGCACCTGCATCGACAGCAGCGTCGACTCCTGCCCACCGTGCAGTGAGGCCGTCGAGGTGAACACGCCCGCCGGCTTGCCGGCCAATGTCCCGTTGACCCATTCCGCGCCCAGGCCGTCCAGGAAGTGCTTCACCGGCGCGGCCATGTTGCCGAAGCGGGTCGGGCTGCCCAGCAGCAGCCCGGTGCATTCGGCCAGGTCAGCCACGCTCACATACGGTGCGCCATCCTCGGGCACCGGGGGCAGCGCGGTCTGCGTCACCGCCGCCACCGGGGGCACGGTGCGCAGCCGCGCGCTCATGCCCGGCACCTCGCCGATGCCGCGCGCAATCTGGCGGGCAAGCCGTGCCACTGAACCGCCACGGCTGTAGTACAGCACCAGGATCTCCGCCATTTCGCTTTCATCTCATTGCGTCCGATGCGGGCAGTATGGCAACGCAGCCCGCTCAGGGCGAGGTCCGTGCATGCCCCACACCCGTCATCGGGTACCCTTGCGCCGATGGAACCTCTCGATACGATCAACCTGTGGATCGAACGCGTCCGGGACCGAGCGCGCACGATCAGCTTCGGCCGCTTCCTGTGGCGCCGCTTCCTGGATGACCGCCTGTTCCAGGCGGCCGCCTCGCTGGCCTACACCACCGTGTTCGCGCTGGTGCCGCTGGCCATCGTGGTGTTCGGGGTGCTCTCGGCGTTCCCGGTGTTCGACCGCTGGAGCGACACCCTCAGCGACTACGTGTTCTCCAACTTCGTGCCCAACGCCGCGCGCGCCGCCGAAGGCTACCTGCGACAGTTCTCGGCCAGTGCCGGGCAATTGACCGCCGCTGGCTTCATCGCCCTGGTGGTCTCGCTGCTGATCACGCTCAACAGCGTGGAAGAAACCTTCAACCAGATCTGGCGGGTGAGTTCGACCCGGCCGAAGCTGACCCGCTTCCTCGTGTACTGGACCGTGCTCACCCTCGGCGCGATGCTCGCTGCGGCCTCGCTGGCGGTCTCGGCGCGGGTGTTCGCGCTGCCGCTTTTCGGCACCAGCGAAGGCCGCTGGCTGGCCAACGTCTCACTGACGGTCGCGCCGATCCTGATCGAGTTCGTCTGCATCATGCTGGTCTACCGCGTAGTGCCGCACCACACGGTCAAATGGCGCCATGCCGTCCCCGGCGCGATCCTGGCTGCGATCATGCTGGAGCTGGTGAAGTGGGGCATGGGCGCTTACCTGGGGAGCTTCCAGTCCTACCAGAAGCTCTACGGCACCGTCGCCTTCGTGCCGATCCTGCTGCTGTGGATCTACCTGTGCTGGGTCTCGGTGCTGCTCGGTGCATCGCTCGCCTCCTCGATCGCCGCGTTCCGCTACCAGCCAGCCGACCTGCGCCTGCCGGTGGGCTATGAGATCTATGGCCTGCTGCGCCTTATCGGCCGCTTCCACCAGGCGCGTGCCGAAGGGCGCAGCCTGGATGACGACGAGATCCTGCGGCTGGAGCCGATGCTGACCGATTCGCTGCTGCAGACGCTGCTCTGCGATCTGGAAGCGATCCGCGTGGTGCGCCGCGACGAGCAGGGCGAATGGCTGCTCGCGCGCGACCTGGACAAACTCACCCTGGCCGACCTGTACGAGACCACGCAGATGCGGATCCCGATCAAGGAGGCCTACCTGCCGTATCGCGACGACAGCCTGGGCACGGCCTCGGTGGCCGCGCTGGACACCTTGCGCCTGCCGCTGCGCGAACTGCTCAAACGCCGCGTCAGCGACATCTACTCGACCCCCGGAGACAAACCATGACCGCCAAGCCCCTGCTGCTGGCCCTTGGCCTGCTGACGCTGGCCGCCTGCAACAAGCCCGCCGCACAGAGCGAGGCCACCGCGCCTGCCGCCCCGGCCCCGATCAACGAACCCGCCGCGCCGCCGACCGACGCCGTGCCGGCCACCGAGCGCAAGACCGTCGAACAGCCGACGCTGAAAGCCAAGGCGCTGGACGGCACCGACTACGATCTGGCGGCGCACCGCGGCAAGTGGGTGGTGGTGAACTTCTGGGCGACCTGGTGCGCCCCGTGCCGCAAGGAAATGCCCGAGCTCTCCGCGCTGCACGCGATGCGCAATGAAATCGAGGTGGTCGGGCTGGCTTTCGAGGACATCGAACCGGCCGAGATGAAGGCCTTCCTGGAGAAGCGTCCGGTCACCTATCCGATCGTGATCGTGGATACGTACAACCCGCCGGAAGACTTCGCGATCCCGCGCGGCCTGCCGATGACCTACCTGATCGCGCCGGACGGCAAGGTCGCCAAGGAATTCCTCGGCCCGGTCACCGCGCATGACATCGAAGCGCGGATCAAGGAAGGCTGAGCCTCACGGGCGTGCCGGCTGATACCCGGCATGCCTGTGCCTCGCTGTGCCCGGTAAATCCACGCCATGCGTGGATCTACCCGACGACGAAGGGTTCGATCGGCTTCA
The DNA here is from genome assembly GCF_056393115.1 of Stenotrophomonas sp. Steno-Z10-BAI. NCBI lineage: Bacteria > Pseudomonadati > Pseudomonadota > Gammaproteobacteria > Lysobacterales > Lysobacteraceae > Stenotrophomonas > Stenotrophomonas sp. Steno-Z10-BAI. The sequence continues at coordinate 339,015 of NZ_JBWJOZ010000003.1, forward strand.
AGACCCCGAAGTGCTCCTTGTGCAGCTTGCCCTTCAACGGCGGCAGCGCCAGTACCGGTTCGTCCACGCGGGTATCGGGCAGACGATCGAGCAGGTTGCGGATCAGGCCCAGCCGCCCGCGCTTCTGGTCGTTGAAGTCCACCAGCGTCCACGGGGCATCATCGTTATGCGTGGCGCGCAGCATCGCTTCGCGGCTCTCGGTATAGGCGCTGTACTTGCTGCGTGATTTCAGGTCCACCGGCGACAGCTTCCAGCCCTTGAGCGGATCGAGGTGGCGCTCGGCAAAGCGCTTTTCCTGCTGTGCCTGGTCCACGCTGAGCCAGTACTTGAACAGCACGATGCCATCGTCGATCAGCAGCTTCTCGAACACCGGCGTCTGCGCCAGGAAGCTGCGGTACTGCGCTTCGGTGCAATAGCCCATGACATGCTCGACGCCCGCGCGGTTGTACCAGCTGCGGTCCATCAGCACGATCTCGCCGGCCGCAGGCAGGTGGGAGACATAGCGCTGGAAATACCACTGCGTGCTTTCGCGGTCGGTCGGCTTGGGCAGCGCGACCACCTTGCACTGGCGCGGATTGAGATGCTCGGCGATCGCCTGGATCGCACCGCCCTTGCCCGCGGTGTCGCGGCCTTCGAACAGCACCAGCACGCGCTGCCCGGTGTGCTGCACCCAGCGCGCCATCGCCGCCAGTTCCAGTTGCATCGGTTCCAGCAGGGCCTGGTAGTCCTTGCGCTTGAGCTTGCCCATCGGCGTGCCTCGGTGATTCACAGGGAAGCTCGAGCCTAGCGCAGCCGATGCTCAGGCGATGTGTGGGCCCTGCCAGCCGCGTTCGCGCGCAAGCGTTTGGATCACCTCGGCGATGTCGCGCGCGAAACCGGCCATGTCGAACAGGCCGCTGTCCTCGCGCCGTTGCGCCAGCGTGGCGCGCGCGGCCTGCAGCGCGGCCGGGTCGTTGCCGAGCCGGATGGCGGCGGCCACGAACGCCGCGTCATCGGCCACGTTGAACGCGTGCATGCCCAGGTGATGATTGAGGCTGCCGGCCACGCGCGAGGCGAACGTCGCGCCCGGGCAGGTGAGCACCGGGCAGCCGGCCCACAGCGCATCGGAGGCGGTGGTGTGGGCGTTGTACGGATGCGTGTCCAGAAACAGGTCGGCGTGCTGGTAACGCGCCAGGTACTGCGGGTGCGGCAGGCGTGGCATGAACACCAGTCGCGCCGGATCCAGCTGCGCCTGGCGTGCCGCGCTGCGCAGGCGCGCGTCGGCGTTGCCCGGGCCGGAGAGCAGCCACAGCACGCTGCCGGGCACGCCGTGCAGCACTGCGAACAGCCGCTGCATGCTGCGCGGATTGAGCTTGTAGCTGTTGTTGAAGCAGCACAGCACCACGCCCTGCGCAGGCAGGCCGCAGTCCCCGCGCGAGGGCACCGGCTCCAGCACGCGGGTGTTGTCCGAGGGCTGGAACGCGCGCGGCAGGCGCCGCACGTTCTCGCTGAAGGCCGGTGCCAGCGCGTCGGGCAGCACGAAGGCATCGGCCAGCACATGATCGATCCACGGCGCGCCGGAGGTACCCGGGTAGGCCAGCCAGTTGATCTGCACCGGGGCCGGGCGCATCGCCAGTACCTGCGGGGTGCCACCGCCGCCCCAGCCGCGCAGATCGAACAGCACATCGATGCCAGCCTCGCGGATGCGCCGGGCGATCACCTGATGCGGCTGCGCGCTGACATCGTGCAACGTGTGGGCGGCCTGCTGCAGACGCTGGCGGATGCTGCTGCCGTCGTCCGCGCTGAGCGCGAACAGATGCGGTTCCAGCGTGCCCAGCGCGCGCAGCTGTTCGAACAGGGCGACGGTCAGCAGCCCGGTGGGATGCGCGCCGAAACCGTTGGAGAGGAAGCCGACCCGCAGCGTGCCGTGCGGGCGCACGGTGGCCGGCGGCAACCGCAGGATGCCCTCGGCCAGCGCCGCCGCGCGCTGGCGGGCGCAGGCCAGCTGCTCGGCGGCGCTGCTGTCTTCGCTGAGGAAGGCGAACGGCTCGACCACCGCCTGGCCCTGCGCGACGGCCTGGCGCACCAGCACCGACAATCGCTCCAGATCCCGCCAATCGCACAGCCGGCGCTGCCAGTTGAGCAGCTGCGCAGTGACGTAGGGCTCGCCCGGCAGCAGACGGTGCGCATGGCGATACGCATCGGCGGCCGCCTCAGGCTGCCCCGCGTCTTCCAGTGCGTGGCCCAGCCACAGGGTGATGCCGGGGTGCTGGGGCGCGCGGTCCGCCGCCTGGCGCAGCAGTGTCGCGGCCTCGCCATGGCGGCCCTGCATCCAGCGCGCGCGCCCCAGCCGGGCCAGGGCCTCGGGATGGTCGCCGCGCAGCTGCAGTGCACGGGTGGCGGCCTGTTCGCCGGCGCGCACATCGCCGGCTTCCAGCTCCGCATCGGCCAGCATCACCCACGCAATGAAATCGGCCGGTTGCCGCTGCACCGCCTGGCGCAACTGCAGACGCTGCGGATCGACACTCATCGCTGCCGCGCCGGGGCGGGCATGCTCAGTTGCCTTCCGCGAGCCGGGCCAGCTCGTCGGCCTGGTGTTCGTGGGTCAGCCGGCTGACCAGTGCATCAAGATCGCCGGTCAGGATGTTGGGCAGGTCGTACAGGGTCAGCCCTTCCACGCGGTGGTCGGTGATCCGTCCCTGCGGGAAGCTGTAGGTGCGGATGCGCTGGCTGCGGTCGCCGCTGCCGACCTGCAGCCGGCGGCTTTCGGCCTGCGCGGCAGCCTGCTTGCTGCGTTCGGTATCCAGCAGCTGTGCCTTGAGACGCTTCATCGCCTTGTCGCGGTTGGCATGTTGGCTGCGCTCGGTCTGGCATTCCACCACCACGCCGGTGGGCAGATGGGTGATGCGGATCGCCGACTCGGTCTTGTTGACGTGCTGGCCACCGGCGCCGGAGGAGCGGTAGGTGTCCACGCGCAGGTCAGCCGGGTTGATCACCACGTCCTCGACGTCATCCGCCTCGGGAATGATCGCTACCGTCGCGGCCGAGGTATGGATGCGGCCCTGCGACTCGGTCGCCGGCACGCGCTGCACGCGGTGCGTGCCCGATTCGAACTTCAGGCGTGAGAAGGCGCCACGGCCGACCACGCGCGCCACCACTTCCTTGTAGCCGCCATGTTCGCCCGGGTTGTCCGATTCGATCTCGACCTTCCAGCCCTGGCGCTCGGCATAGCGGGCGTACATGCGGAACAGGTCGCCGGCGAAGATCGCTGCCTCGTCACCGCCGGTACCGGCGCGGACTTCCAGGAACAGGTTGCCGTCATCGCGCGGATCGCGCGGCACCAGCAACAGGGCCAGTGCTTCGTCCAGCTGCTGCAGGCGCTGCTGCGTGGCGGTGATTTCCTCCTCGGCCAGCTCGCGCAGGTCAGGGTCCTCGCGCATCGCCTCTGCGGCGGCGAGATCGGCCTTGGCACGGGCCTCGTCGGCCAGCGCCGTGGCGACCGGCTCCAGCTGCGAAAACTCGCGCGAGAGCGCGCGGAAACGGTCGTTGTCGCCGACCACGGCCGGGTCGGACAACAGGCGTTCCAGTTCTTCGCGGCGCTCGGCCAGCGCTTCCAGCTTACGGCGCAGGGTCGGCGTCATCGTTCCTCGCTACATCGGTACGCACGGCAGGGTGCTGGTAACCCGGCCTGGCCGGGAACAGGCGCTCGGCGGCGCGGGTGAGTTCAGTATCGCCGCTGAGCGCGGCCGCGCGCAGGGCGGCGGTCGGCGGGTGCAGCAGGCGGTTGGTCAGGCCGTGCGCGAGCAGCTCGAGCACCTCTTCCGGTGATTTGCCGTGGGCCAGCTGCTGGCGGGCTTTCTCCAGCATCTCCACGCGGGTCGCTTCGCCATAGGCGCGCAGTTGCCGCAGCGGGGCCTGGTGCACGCTGGCCTGCAGCGTTTCCACGAAACGGGCGACCTGCAGCTCGATGATCGCTTCGGCCTCGGCCGCGGCTTCGCGGCGGCTGCGGCGGTTGTCTTCGACCGCGCGCTCCAGATCATCCACGGTGTACAGGAAGGCGTCGGCCAGTTCGCCCACGCCGGCCTCGATATCGCGGGGCACGGCCAGATCGAACAGCAGCATCGGCTTGTGCTTGCGGGTTTTCAGTGCGGCGGCCACGTGCGCGCGGGTGATCACCGGCTCACGCGCGGCGGTGGCCGAGAACACCACGTCGGCCTCGCCCAGATGGCGGTCCAGCTCACTCAGGGGCAGTGCGACGCCGCCATGACGGCTGGCCAGCTCCTGCGCATGGGCCAGGGTGCGGTTGGCGATCAGCAGCCGCCGCACGCGCCCTTCGCTGAGATGGCGCGCGGCCAGCTCGATGGTCTCGCCGGCGCCGACCAGCAGCACGGTGGAATCGTCCAGCCGCGCGAACGAGTTCTGCGCCAGGCGCACCGCGGTGGACGCCACCGACACCGGGTTGGCGCCCACGCGGGTATCGGTGCGGGCGCGCTTGGCCACCGAGAAGGTCTGCTGGAACAGCCGGTCCAGGCGCTGGCCGAGCAGGCCATGATCACGCGCCAGGGCCCAGGCATCCTTCACCTGGCCCAGGATCTGCGGTTCGCCCAGCACCATCGAGTCCAGCCCGGTGGCCACCCGGAACAGGTGGCGCACCGCGTCGGCGTCGGCGTGCTGATAGAGGTACCCATGCAAGGTGCCGGCCTGTGACTCCAGCCACTGCGCCAGCGCGTCACCGGATTCGGCCACCGCGTACAGCTCGGTGCGGTTGCAGGTGGAGAGCAGGACCGCCTCGGCCACCTGTGGCGTATCGCGCAGCGACGCCAATGCCTGGGGCAGGGCGTCGCCGCCAAAGGAGGCGCGTTCGCGCAGCTCCACTGGCGCGGTCTGGTGATTCAGTCCGAGCACCCACAGGATCATTGTTCAGTTGCTTGCGATAAGCTGCTGGCCATTCAAGTCGTCATTTTAAGGCTCAGATGCCCCCGATGCCCGCATTGATTCGCATCTCCAGCGTTCTGCTGCTGTCTTTGTTCACTGCCAACGCCCTGGCCGCCCCCCCGGCAGCCCCGGCGAAGGCCAAGAACAGCACGGCCGAGGCGGTCCCCCTGGCCCCGGTCATGGCGGGCGAATTCGCCCTGCAGGCAGGCAAACTGGGCGACGCCGCGCGCTGGTACCTGGAGGCGGCCGAGGCCAGTGAAGGCGATGCCGGCCTGGCCGAGCGCGCCTCCCGGATCGCCATGCTGGCCAACGATGACAAGCGCGCCGCCCGCGCGTTGGCCCTGTGGGAGCAGCGTGCGCCGCGCTCACTGGCCATGCGCAGCAGCACCGCCGCGCTGGAGATGCGCCAGAACAAGGTGAAGGCCGCCCGCACCGAACTGCAGGCGCTGCTCAAGGACCCGGACCCCACCGCCTGGAAGTTCGCGATCGGCGCCCTGATCAGCGGCGGCAGCGATCCAAAGGTCCCGGCCCAGGTGCTGGGCGAGCTGGTGGATGCCAATGCCATCCCCGACCGCCTGGAGGTCTGGCAGGAGTTCGGCCGTCTGGCCATGCGCATGGAGCAGCCCGAGCTGGCCCGGCGCATGGTCGATGAGGTGGTCAAGCGCTTCCCGGACGAGCCGCGCGTGGCCCTGCTGCACGCCAGTCAGCTCACCCAGGCCGGCAAGTCCGATGAGGCGCTGGCCCTGTTGAAGGGCGTGGAGCCCAAGACCCTGCAGGACCCCGAGCTGCGTAATGCGGTGGCGATCTCCTATGACCTGATGGGCCAGCCGGCTGCGGCCGAGCGCGTGCTGGCGGTCGGCCCGCAGGATGTGCAGACCTACGGCATGCGCGCCTCGCTGCTGGCCAAGCAGAAGGACGACCCGGGCCTGCTGGCCCTGTATACCGAGCTTTCCAGGCAGGCGACCAAGCCGGATCCGGCCCAGCGCCTGCTGCTGGGCAAGATCGCCGAGTACCTCAAGCGCTACGAGGAAGCGGTCAACTGGTATCACAGCGTGCCCGGTGGCCCGGAGCGCGATGAGTCGCGCCTGCGCGCAGCCAATGCGCAGAACGAACTGGGCCGCACCGACAAGGCGCTGGCCGAAGTCCACGCGATCCAGTCCGATGCCACCGTTGATGACGATGCCCGCCGGGATGCCTATCTGTTGGAGGCCGAGCTGCGCCAGCGCGGCAACGACGATGCTGGCGAACTGGACGCCCTGGCCCGTGGCCTGGCCGCGTATCCGGATGAGAACGCGCTGCTGTATGCCCGCGCGCTGGCCTGGGAGCGCCGCGACGACATCCCGCGCGCCGAGGCCGACCTGCGCAAGGTGCTGGTCACCGATCCGGAGAACATCGCCGCGCTCAATGCGCTGGGCTACACCTTGGCCGACCGCACGCAGCGTTATCAGGAAGCCTTGGAACTGATCGACCGCGCGCGCGTGGCCGAGCCGGACAACGCCGCCATCGTCGACAGTTACGGTTGGGTGCTGTATCGCCTGGGCCGCAACGAAGAAGCCTTGGTGCAGCTGCGCCGCGCCTGGACGCTGGCCAAGGATGCGGAAATCGCCGCGCATGTGGGCGAGGTGCTGTGGGTGTTGAACAAGAAGGACGAAGCGCGCCACTTCTTTGAAGAGGCCCGCAAGCTGGACCCGGACAACCGCGCCCTGCAGCGCGTGATCGAGAAATACGGCGTATGAATCTGCTGTCCCTGAAGGTCGCGTTTGCCGCGGCCGTGGCGTTGTCGCTTTCCGCGTGCGTGTCCCTCGATGAGCGCAAGGCCCCTTCCGCCCCGACCGTGGTCAGCACCGTCTCTCCCGCTGCGCAGCAGGCCGAGGCCGAGCGCGTCACTGCGGTACGCGCGCAGCCGGCCTGGTCGTTCCAGGGCCGGGTGGCGATCAGCAAGGGCCGCAACGGCGGCAACGGCCGCATTGACTGGCAGCAGCAGGGCCAGGGATATGTGGTGGAACTCAGCGCCCCGGTCACCCGGCAGAGCTGGAAGCTGACCGGCGACAGCCATCATGAAGGCGGCCGCCTGGAAGGTCTGGAAGGCGGCACGCGCGAGGGCGACGATGCCCAGCAGGTCCTGCTGGACGCCACCGGCTGGGATATCCCGGTCAACCAGCTGCCCGATTGGGTGCGCGGCCTGGTCGCCGATGCGGCCCCGGCCGAGCGCATCGAGCGCGACGGTGAAGGCCGCCCGCGTCGCGTGCAGCAGCTGGGCTGGGAGATCCAGTACCTGGATTGGTACCCGGCCGAGGCCGGTCGCCCGGTGCTGCCGCGCAGGATCGAAGCAGTCAATGGCGACGCCAAGGTCCGCCTGGTGGTCGACAGCTGGGTGCTGGGCGGCCCATGAGCATGCTGGAGACGGCCGACGGCGGGTCGACCTGGCCGGCCCCGGCCAAGCTGAACCTGTTCCTGCACATCACCGGGCGGCGCCCGGATGGCTACCACCAGCTCCAGACCGTGTTCCGCCTGCTGGATTGGGGCGATCGGATCCATCTGCGTGTCCGCGACGATGGCCGGATCCGCCGTGAGGGCACCTCCGTGGCCGGCGTTGCTGAGGCCGATGATCTGGCGATCCGCGCCGCGCACCTGTTGAGGGATGCAGCAAACATCGGCCAAGGTGCCGATATCGGCGTCGAAAAGCGCGTTCCGGCGGGCGGCGGCTTCGGCGGCGGTTCGTCCGATGCCGCCACCGTCCTGGTCGCGCTCAACCGCCTCTGGAACGCCGGCCTGGACGTCGACGCGCTGGCCGCGCTGGGTCTGCAGCTGGGCGCGGATGTGCCGGTCTTCGTGCGCGGGCACAACGCCTGGGCCGAGGGCGTGGGCGAACTGCTGACCCCGATCGCACTGCCGCCGGCCTGGTTTGTGCTGGTCCATCCCGGGGTTCACGTGCCGACTCCCGCACTTTTCGCATCACCGGATTTGACGCGGGATGCCCCAGTGGCGAAAATAGCGGACTTCGCTTCCGGGTCTTTGCTCGGGAATGCGTTCGAGCCGGTCCTGCGCCGCCGCGAACCTGCCGTAGAGGCAGCGCTCGCAGCGTTGAGCAGTATCGGCCGGGCACGACTCACCGGGTCGGGAAGCGGTTGTTTCGTCGAGTTCGCCACGCGCGCTGCTGCAGAGCAGGGCCTGGCGCAATTGCCGAAGGAACTGCGGGCATGGGTGGCTGCGGGCGTGGAGCGCTCGCCACTGCTTGATGTACTCGAGCGTTACTGATTTTGATGCAGGGGCGTCGCCAAGAGGCCCAAGGCACCAGGTTTTGATCCTGGCATTCGGAGGTTCGAATCCTCCCGCCCCTGCCACTAGCGGATATCTGCCGCGACTCCATGCGCATGTCTGCGCGGGCGCGGTGCATACGCCGCGGTGTTGTCACCGCAGACACCTCCGGGTGCCGGCGGCCCAGTTCTCCGCCAATCGCTCCCGCCCGAGACCGTCATGATGCAAGAACACCCCAACCTGCTGGTATTTTCCGGCAACGCCAACAAGCGCCTTGCGCAGAGCATCTGCAAGGAACTGGGGGTGCGGCCTGGCAAGGCATTGGTGTCGCGCTTCTCCGATGGTGAAGTGCAGGTCGAGATCGAAGAAAACGTCCGTAAGCAGGACGTGTTCGTGATCCAGCCGACCTGTGCGCCCAGCGCAGAGAACCTGATGGAACTGCTGGTCCTGATCGATGCGCTCAAGCGCGCTTCGGTCAACAGTGTCACCGCCGTGGTGCCGTATTTCGGCTACTCGCGCCAGGATCGCCGCATGCGTTCCTCGCGCGTGCCGATCACCGCCAAGGTGGCCGCAAAGATGTTCAGCGCTGTCGGGGCTGACCGGGTACTGACGGTGGATCTGCATGCCGATCAGATCCAGGGTTTCTTCGACATGCCGGTGGACAACGTATACGCCTCGCCGCTGCTGCTCGCCGATATCTGGCGCGCCTACGGCACGGAAAACCTGATCGTGGTGTCCCCGGACGTGGGTGGTGTGGTGCGCGCGCGCGCCGTCGCCAAGCGCCTGGACGATGCCGATCTGGCGATCATCGACAAGCGCCGCCCGCGCGCCAACGTCTCCACCGTGATGAACATCATCGGTGACGTCGAAGGCAAGACCTGCGTGATGGTCGATGACATCGTCGATACCGCCGGCACCCTGTGTGCGGCCGCTGCAGCCCTGAAGGCGCGTGGCGCCCTCAAGGTCGCCGCGTACTGCACCCACGCCGTGCTCTCGGGCCCGGCGGTGGACAACATCAACAACTCCCAGCTCGATGAGCTGGTGGTGACCGACACCATCCCGCTGCGTGAAGAGGCGCGGGTGTGCAGCAAGATCCGCCAGCTCAGCGTGGCGGAAATGCTGGCCGAGACGATGCGCCGCATCGCCTTCGGTGAGTCGGTCAGCTCGCTGTACGTGGATTGATTTTTCCGCCCACCGGCAACGGTGGGTGGTTTCCCGGGGAGATCTGGTCGCGGATCTCCCCTCATCGCCTCGCCACCATGGCGCGGCAAACAACGAAGGTAGTAAATCAGCATGGCCAAGAATCATGAAATCAAGGTCGTCCAGCGCGAACTGCAAGGCAAGGGTGCGAGCCGCCGCCTGCGTGGCGCTGGCCAGATCCCGGCGATCATCTACGGCGGCGACGTCGAGCCGAGCGTCATCCAGCTCAACCACAACGAAATCTGGCTGGCCCAGCAGAACGAGTGGTTCTACTCGTCCATCCTGGACCTGAACCTGGATGGCAAGGTCACCAAGGTGCTGCTGCGTGACATGCAGCGCCACCCGTTCAAGCAGCTGATCCTGCATCTGGATTTCCTGCGCGTGAACGAGAACGAAGCGCTGACCGCCAACGTCCCGCTGCACTTCATCAACGAAGACACCTCGCCGGCTGGCAAGGCTGCCGACGTCGTGGTCACCCACGAACTGAAGGAAGTGAGCATCACCTGCCTGCCGAAGGACCTGCCGGAATCGATCGACGTCGACCTGGCCGATCTGAAGGCTGGTGACGTGATCTACCTGTCGGACATCAAGCTGCCGAAGGGCGTCGAGATCCCGGCGCTGGCCCAGGGCAAGGACCATGACGATGCGATCGTCACCGCCAAGCTCGGCAAGGAAGAAGCTGCCGACGAAGCGCCGGCTGCAGAGTAAGTGATTGCGGCGCCTGTCCTTCGGGGCAGGCGCCGTTTCTGTATGTACCGGCACAGGGCGGGTACCGACGAAAGAAGAGTAATGACAGGATTGCGATTGATCGTTGGTCTGGGCAACCCCGGACCCGAGCACGCCCAGACCCGGCACAATGCCGGGTTTCGTTTCATTGACGCCCTGGTCGAACAGGCCGGTGCGCGCTGGAGCGTGGACAGCAAGTTGTTCGGCGAGACCGCCAAGGTCGACATCGCCGGCCAGCCGGTGTGGCTGCTCAAGCCCGCCACTTTCATGAACCTCAGTGGCAAATCGGTCACCGCGGCGCAGCGCTTCTGGAAGATCGAACCGGAAGAGACGCTGCTGGCGCACGACGAGCTGGACCTGCCGCCCGGCGTGGCACGGCTCAAGTTCGACGGTGGCCACGGCGGCCAGAACGGCCTGCGCGACACCATCCGCCTGCTCGGCCATGGCCGGTTCCACCGCCTGCGCATCGGCATTGGCCATCCCGGCCACAAGGACCGCGTGGTCCCGTGGGTGCTGGGGCGTGCCAGCAAGGACGATGATGTGCTGATCGGTCATGCCTTCAACGATGCGATCGACGTCCTGCCGCTGGCAGTGAAGGGCGATTTCAGCGAAGCGATGAAGCGGCTGCACACCCCGAAGTAACGTGACCGGTGACTGACGTTACCGGTAGGTACCGACCGCTGGTCGGTACGGAAAATGATTGGAAAAGCAGCGCCGAACGTCGCTGCTTCCCCAATCACTTTCACCCCAGAGGTTGTCAAAGATGGGTATCAAATGCGGCATCGTCGGTCTGCCCAACGTCGGCAAATCGACCCTGTTCAATGCGCTGACCAAGGCGGGCATCGCGGCGGCCAACTTCCCGTTCTGCACGATCGAACCGAACGTCGGCATCGTGCCGGTGCCGGATCCGCGCCTGAACGAGCTGGCTGCCATCATCAACCCGCAGAAGGTCATCCCGACCGCGGTGGAGTTCGTCGACATTGCCGGCCTCGTCGCCGGCGCGGCCAGTGGTGAAGGCCTGGGCAACAAGTTCCTGGCCCACATCCGCGAAGTGGATGCGATCACCCACGTGGTGCGCTGCTTCGAGAATGCCGACGTCATCCACGTCAACAACAAGGTCGACCCGCTCTCGGATATCGACACCATCGATACCGAGCTGGCCCTGGCCGACCTGGACAGCGTCGAGAAGGCGCTTAACCGCGCCGAGCGCGCTGCCAAGGGGGGCGACAAGGAAGCCGCGGCCCGCAAGCCGGTGCTGGCCAAGCTGCAGGCGGCGCTGGCCGACGGCAAGGCGGGTCGTACCGCCGGCCTGGACGAGGAAGAGAAGGCGCTGGTCCGTGACCTGTTCCTGCTGACCCTCAAGCCGGTGATGTACATCGCCAACGTGCTGGAAGACGGTTTCGAGAACAACCCGCATCTGGATGCCGTGCGCGCCCGTGCCGCCGAAGAGGGTGCGCAGGTGGTGCCGGTCTCGGCTGCGATCGAAGAAGAGCTGTCCCAGCTCGACGACGAAGACCGCGATACCTTCCTGGCCGACCTGGGCCTGTCCGAGCCGGGCTTGAACCGCGTGATCTACGCCGCGTACCAGCTGCTGGGCCTGCAGACCTACTTCACCGCAGGCGTGAAGGAAGTCCGTGCATGGACCGTGCGCAAGGGCGCCACCGCCCCGCAGGCCGCCGCCGTGATCCACACCGACTTCGAGAAGGGCTTCATCCGCGCCGAAACCATCGCGTATGACGACTTCATCAAGTACAAGGGCGAGGCCGGTGCCAAGGAAGCGGGTCGTCTGCGCCTGGAAGGCAAGGAATACCGCGTCCAGGAAGGCGACATCCTGCACTTCCGCTTCAACGTCTGATTCCATCGCACGTTGATGCCCGCAACGCCCCGCCCTGAGCGGGGCGTTTGCGTTCGGGGGGGAGCGCATTCCACACCAGAATGGGTTGGATAAAAAATGACCAGGCACCGAAACCCTTGCCTGGTATGCCTCTTCCTCACTTGTCCACAACAAACTCCCACGCCTCTCCACGCACCATGTGGAAAACCCGCGTGCGGTAGTGCCGGCCGCTGGCCGGCAACCCATCTGACCCGCCCCGCAGGCGATGTGGACAATTTCTGACCACCGCTGAAAACCGTTGCAGTGCGTCGCTCACACAGGGTTGTCCACAGCAAACCCCCATCGCTTTCCACGGTGTGTGTGGAAAACCGCGATGGGGGTTTGGACAAAAAACAGCCACGTCCTGAAAGCATTGCGCTGCATGGCTTGCATGCACTTGTCCACACCAAACCCCCATGGCTTTCCACCACGCATGTGGAAAACAAAGACAGCGCACCCGGCAACGGGTGACGCAGGCCAGCGGCCGCAGAACAAAAAAAAGACGGAGGCACTGCCTCCGTCTTTGATCCCCTGACCAGCGGAAGCGGCGCTTACAGCGCCGTACCGCCAAACTTGTGGGTGTACTGGAGATTGAGCGTCCGGCCCACGGTGTCGAACCAGGAGACGTCGTAGGACGGATACGGCGTGTACGTCGCGTCCTTCGGCGGCATCTTGTTGCCCACGTTCACCACCGACAGCGACAGGCGCGAATGGTCATCGAAGCGGTACTGCAGCGACACGTTGTAGCGGTACGTCGCCGCGATCCACGGGCTGTCACCGCTGTCCGGATCAAAGCTCTGGTCGTAGCTGTCGTAGGTGGGCAGTTTGCCCAGCCGTGAGCCGTACAACGTGGCCGACCACGCCGCGCTCTCCCACGTCACACTCGCACTGGTCTTGGTGCGCGGAATGTCGAAACCGCTGTTGATCGCGAACTGGTCCTCGACCACATCGCCTTCAAACTGTTGGAAATCGTGCGTCTTCACCCAGGTGTGGTTGCCGCTGAGGATGAAATCGCCGATCCCGGTGCTCAGGCGGTAGCGCAGGCCCACATCAATGCCGCGGGTCGTTTCGCGCGCGATGTTGATCGGGCTCACGTGCACACCATACAGGCGGCCATCACTGGTGCGGGTAATCCGGCTGATCGCATCCACGCAGGTCGGCGAGGCCGCATCGGCGCCGCCCAGGCGGCAGGCCGCCTCGTCGCGCAGGATGGTGCTCACATCCATGTCCTGCACCTGGTCGCGCATGTCGATATCGAACCAGTCCACCGACAGGTCCAGCCCCGCTGCCGGCGACCACACAAAGCCAGCGCTCCACGAGGTGCTGGTTTCCGGGTCCAGCTTGCGATTGCCTTCGCGCGTGCGGATCAGGTTCTCCTCGTAATCCGAGCAGTCATCACCACCGTCCACCGCGCAGGCGTAGTAGTCGTTGGCACTGGTTTCATCATTGCCCGGGCCGGCATACACGTAGTGCAGGTCTGGCGCGCGGAAGGCGGTGCCGTAGGAGCCACGCACCAGCAGGGTCTCGATCGGGCGCCATTCCAGACCACCGCTCCAGGTCGCCTTGCCGATCGTGTTGCCGGAGTAGCGGTACTGGTCGAAGCGCCCGGCCACGCTGACGCTGAACGTGTCATGCAGCGGCAGGCGCAGCTCGGCCGCGGTCGCCCAGCGGTTGCGGCTGCCGTGGCCGTCCGAATCCTTCCAGCTGTAGTAGTAGTACTGCGTCGCCAGCGGGTCCGGATTCAGTGCATAGGCCTGATTGCCGAACTCGGCGGTCGCCGCGAAGCCGGCCTTGCCGCCCGGCAGCTCGAACAGCTCGCCGTTGGTCAGGGTCAGCGCGGCGGTATCGGTACGCGACTTCGGGGTATAGGTGGTGCGTGCGGCGATCGAATCGTACTCGCTGCGGCTCAGCGGCCGGTACAGGCGCGCCGGGTCGGCGTTGAACACCGGGAACACGTTGTCGTCGTCATCGGTGTACTCGCCCAGCTGCTCGCCAAGGAACAGCGCATTGGCCTTGGCGGCGATGATCTGCGGCCAGCGGATGCTGGATTGATACTGCGAATGGCTCAGCGAAGCCTCGTATTCCCAGTCCGCACCGAGGGCGCCCTTGAAGCCGGTGGTCACGCTGAAGGTCTTCTGGGTGCTGCGCACCATGCCGTTGTTGAGTCCGCCCATTTCCTCGGGGGAGAACTGGCGTTGCCAGAACTCCACCTGGTCGGTGGCCTGGTTGTAGAAGTAGCCGTCTTCATTGCCGTCGGCGGCCATGCGGCCCCACTGGGTGACATCGCGCATCAGCGCCAGGTCGTGGTAACCCATCTGCACATCGGCGAACCATTCTGCGCCGTTGTCGAAGGCGTAGCGCAGCGCGGCATAGCCGTTGGCACCGCGGCGCTTGCTCAGGATCGTGCCGTAGCCGATCGAGCGGTCGCTGCCGCAGTAGAAGCCATACCGCGCACGCTCGGCGTACTGGGTGCTGCCGTTGTTCTGGCCGGCCAGCGCATCGCAGGTTGCCTGGCCCGGGTCCAGGTAGTCGTCGTTGTAGTCGGTGCGCAGGTAGGCGCGACGCAAGGCGCGGGCGCTCTCGGTCGGTGCATCCAGGGTGGAATCCTGCTGGCTGCGCTCATACGCCCACAGTGGGGTCTGGGACTGCAGTTCCAGGCTGTAGACCGCGCTGAAGCGGCCGGCGTCGAAGCCACTGGCGATGCTCATGTCAAAGGACTCACCGCCGCCTTCGCTGGTGGTGCCCATGCGCATGTCGACCGTGGTGCCATCGACCTGCTTCTTCAGGATGAAGTTGACCACGCCGGCAATGGCGTCCGAGCCGTAGATCGCCGAGGCGCTGCCGGTCAGCACTTCGATGCGCTCGATCATCCCGATCGGGATGTTGGAGACGTCGGTGAAGTTGCTGCGGCCCTGGAAGGGCATCGGGAAATCGGCGATGCGGCGGCCGTTGACCAGCACCAGGGTGTGGTTGGGGCCCAGGCCGCGCAGGTCGACCTGCTGCGCACCGGGCGAGAAGTCCGCGCCGCTGGAGGACTGCTGGCTCTGGGTCTCCCCCCCGTTCTGGGTCATCGAGCGCAGCACGTCCGGCACGCTGGTGAAGCCGCTGGCCTGGATCTGCTCGGCAGTGATGACGGTGACCGGGGCTGGCCCCTCCACCTGCGCGCGCGGAATGCGCGAGCCGGTGACCTGCACCGTATCCAGTTGCTGCACCCCGGGGGCGGGCGTCTGGGCACCCGCAGTTGCGGCCACACCCATCAACGCCAGCTGGATCGACCACGCCATCGCCTGTTTACGCATGAGAATTCTCGAGAAGAAAGTGTCGGCCTCGAGGGAGGCCTGTCCCCCATTCACATTTCGCGAATGGACGGCGCGCATTTAACGCCTTTTTTACGGGGTTGACCACTGCCAATTTCTCTGGCAAAGAGTGAAAGCGCTTACACGCCCTTTTTATTCAGGGAGGTCAACGTGCACAAGGGTTTCCGGCCGATCCATTCCCTCCTGTGGCTGCTGCTCGCCGCGCTCCCGCTCCCCCTCCATGCCCAGGATTCGCGCAGTCTGCAGGACCAGGGCTATCGCTATTACGAGGTGGGCGCCCTGGATGCACCGCGCGCCACCCATACCGAGCCGGCGATGATGCTGATGGGCGGTGGCGAATGGGTGCCGGCCGCTTTCCAGTGGTGGCTGGCGCGTGCCGGCCATGGCCGGGTGGTGATCCTGCGCGCCTCCGGTGCCGATGAGCTGCAGAACCGGCTCTACCGGGAGATCGGTGGGGCGGCCTCGGTACAGACCCTGGTGTTCAGCAGCCGGCGCGCGGCCGACGACCCGGCGGTGCTGGGGGTGATCGCCGCCGCCGATGCGATCTTCATCGCCGGCGGCGACCAGTCGCGCTATATCCGTTTCTGGAAGGGCACGGCGGTGAACGCGGCGCTCAATGCGCACGTCCGCGCCGGGCGGCCGATCGCCGGGACCAGTGCCGGGTTGGCCATCCTGGGGGGCTACAGCTACGGCGCCCTGGATGGCGGCAGCGTGACGTCCCGGCGCGCCCTGCGCGATCCCATGGGCCGGGCGGTGACGCTGGACAGCGATTTCCTGGCCATGCCGTACCTGGCCAACGTGATCACCGATACCCATTTCGGCAAGCGCGACCGGCTCGGCCGCCTGATCGTCTTCGTGGCCCGTGCCGCCCAGCGCAGCGGGCAGCAGGGCATGGTCGGCCTCGGCGTGGATGAAGACACCGCGCTGTGCGTGGAGGCCGACGGCACCGGCCGGGTGTTCAGCCGCGATGGCGGCTATGCGTGGCTGGTGATGCCGCAGCACACCGCCGATCGCCTGCGCGGTGGTAAACCGCTGGATTTTCTCGCCATCCCGGTGACCGGTGTAGGCGAGGGCAGTCGCCTGCACCTGGATGGCTTCCGGGTGGACGACGCGGCGTTCGAGATGACGGCGGATATCCGGGAGGGGCGCCTGCAGCTGCGCCGGTAGATCCACGCCATGCGTGGATGCTGTGGCGTGCGTTTCGAGGTCATGGCCACGCGCGTGGATGGCCCGACGCGCGTGCCATGATGAGGCCTCGTCCCTTGAGAGTGCCTGCCCATGTCGCGTTCTGCTGTGGTGATGTTGTCGCTGTGCCTGTCGCTCCCGCTGGCGGCCACCGCTGCCGAGCCGGTGCTGGTCATCCATGGGGGCGCGGGGGTGGAGCGCGGGGATCTGTCGCCCGCCGAGGAGAAGGCCGCACGCGCGGCCCTGCAGCAGGCGCTGCTCAAAGGGCATGCCGCGCTGGCGGCCGGCAAGCCGGCGCTGGAGGCGGTCACTGCGGCGATCACCGTGCTCGAGGATGATCCCACCTTCAATGCAGGCAAGGGCGCGGTGTTCACCCACGATGGCCGCAACGAACTGGATGCCTCGCTGATGGACGGCGCCACGCTCAAGGCTGGCGCGGTGGCCGGTGTGCAGCGCGTGCGCAACCCGATCCTGCTCGCCGAGGCGGTGATGCAGCACTCTGCGCACGTAATGATGGTGGGGCAGGGCGCGGAGGCCTTCGCCAGCACCCAGGGAATTCCCTTGGTGGATCCGTCGTATTTCCGCACGGACAAGCGCTGGCAGCAGCTGCAGAAGGCGCTGAAGGAAGAGGCCAGCGGCCAGGCCCATGCGGATCTGGAAACGGCGCGCCACTTTGGCACCGTCGGGGCGGTCGCGCTGGACAAGGACGGCAAGCTCGCCGCCGGCACCTCCACCGGGGGGATGACCAACAAGCGCTATGGCCGTGTGGGCGACTCACCGATCATCGGCGCGGGCACCTATGCCGATGCAGGATGCGCGGTATCGGGGACGGGCTGGGGCGAGTACTACATCCGCACTGCAGCCGCGCACGATATCTGTGCGCGCATGCAGTACCTCAAGCAGGGCCCGGTGGACGCGGGGCGTGCGGTGATCAACGAGCGCATTCCCGCCCTCGGTGGCGATGGCGGCGCGATCGTGCTCGCCGCCGACGGTCGCGCGGCGACGCCGTTCAACACCCAGGGCATGTATCGCGGCTGGATCGGTGCCGATGGCGTGCCGCATGTGGCGATCTTCGCCAGCGAAACACTGCCGTTGCCGGGCCAATAGCCCGTCCCGACAAGGCAATTGGACAATCATGTGAAAAAATTCAAAAAGGTTGTTGACAGAACCCCCGTTTATCCCCAAAATTCACGGCTCTTCCACCCCACACCGAAAACGCTTCGGCGCCACGGGACAGGGTGGTAAGGAGGGATACCCAAGCGGCCAACGGGGGCAGACTGTAAATCTGCTGGCTTACGCCTTCGGTGGTTCGAATCCACCTCCCTCCACCAGTTTCATGTTGTGGCAAGAGCTTCCGATGCGGGAGTAGTTCAATGGTAGAACCTCAGCCTTCCAAGCTGATGGTGCGGGTTCGATCCCCGTCTCCCGCTCCATTGAATGAGTTTGAATATATTCAAATTCGTGCCATAATACAAAACTCGCTCACGTAGCTCAGTCGGTAGAGCACCTCCTTGGTAAGGAGGAGGTCGAAGGTTCGATTCCTTTCGTGAGCACCATCTAAGTGCTACCAATTCAGACGATTTCGAGATAAGCAGCCATGGCCAAGGGTAAGTTCGAGCGCACCAAGCCGCACGTCAATGTCGGCACCATCGGTCACGTTGACCACGGCAAGACCACGCTGACCGCCGCACTGACCAAGATCGGTGCCGAGCGCTTTGGCGGTGAGTTCAAGGACTACTCGTCGATCGACGCCGCGCCGGAAGAAAAGGCACGTGGCATCACGATCTCGACCGCACACGTCGAATACGAATCCACCGAACGTCATTACGCCCACGTCGATTGCCCGGGCCATGCTGACTACGTCAAGAACATGATCACCGGTGCTGCCCAGATGGACGGCGCGATCCTGGTCTGTTCGGCTGCTGACGGCCCGATGCCGCAGACCCGTGAGCACATCCTGCTCTCGCGTCAGGTCGGCGTGCCGTACATCGTCGTCTTCCTGAACAAGGCAGACATGGTCGATGACGCCGAGCTGCTGGAACTGGTCGAGATGGAAGTCCGCGAGCTGCTGAGCAAGTACGACTTCCCGGGCGATGACACCCCGATCATCTCGGGTTCGGCCCGCCTGGCGCTGGAAGGCGACCAGAGCGAGATCGGCGTGCCGGCCGTGATCAAGCTGGTCGAAGCTCTCGACAGCTGGATCCCGACCCCGGAACGCGACATCGACAAGCCCTTCCTGATGCCGGTCGAAGACGTGTTCTCGATCTCGGGCCGCGGCACCGTCGTGACCGGTCGTATCGAGCGCGGCGTGATCAAGGTCGGCGAAGAAATCGAAATCGTCGGTATCCGTCCGGTCCAGAAGACCACCGTCACCGGCGTGGAAATGTTCCGCAAGCTGCTCGACCAGGGTCAGGCAGGCGACAACGCCGGTCTGCTGCTGCGCGGCACCAAGCGTGACGACGTCGAGCGTGGCCAGGTCCTGGCCAAGCCGGGTTCGATCAAGCCGCACACCACCTTCGACGCCGAAGTGTACGTGCTGTCCAAGGACGAAGGTGGCCGTCACACCCCGTTCTTCAAGGGCTACCGTCCGCAGTTCTACTTCCGTACCACCGACATCACCGGCGCTTGCGAACTGCCGGAAGGTGTGGAAATGGTGATGCCGGGCGACAACGTGAAGATGGTTGTCACCCTGATCAACCCGGTCGCCATGGATGAAGGCCTGCGCTTCGCGATTCGCGAAGGCGGCCGTACCGTCGGCGCCGGCGTGGTCTCCAAGATCATCGCGTAATACTGCAATACCGGCGGTCGCATAGCGCTGCTGCCGGTCTCGCGAGTGGCGGGCCGGGAACCTCGGTCCGCCTTCGCCGTCTTAGGGAAGGCAAGTTTTTTCAGTACGCCAGTAGCTCAATTGGCAGAGCAGCGGTCTCCAAAACCGCAGGTTGGGGGTTCGAGTCCCTCCTGGCGTGCCACTTCTCCCTTCCAGCGGCTATGCCGCCACAGCAGCCAGAGCCGGATGAACAGCAAGATCGAGCATTCCAAAGACAACGCCTCCACTGGAGGTGACATCGTCAAGTACGCCGTCGCAGCGATCCTGGTGCTGGCGGGTCTTTTTGCTTGGTATTGGTTCGGTGCTCCTGAGCATGCCTCCCAGAGTGCATGGGCCGGTCCGCTTCGCGGTCTGGCCGTTGTCGTTGGCCTGGTGGCCGGCCTCGGCGTGTTCCTGCTGACCGGCAAGGGTCGCGACACGCGGGAATTCCTTTCCGAATCGCGTTTCGAACTGCGCAAGGTGGTCTGGCCGACGCGCCAGGAAGCCATTCGCATGACCTGGGTGGTGATCGTTGTGGTGATCATCCTCAGCCTGCTGCTGGGCGGATTTGACTTCGTGATTCAGAAATTGACCCAGTGGTTCCTGGGTCGATAAGGAGAAACCAGTGAAGCGTTGGTACGTCGTTCACGCCTATTCGGGCTTCGAAAAGTCGGTTGCGCAGGCTCTGCGCGATCGCATCGTGCGTGACGAGATGCAGGAGCGCTTCGGTGACGTCCTGGTCCCGACCGAGGAAGTGGTTGAAATGCGCGCCGGCCAGAAGCGCCGTTCCGAGCGCAAGTTCTTCCCGGGTTACGTGCTGGTCCAGATCGAGACCCACGAAGAAAACGGTATCCCGCGCATCGACAACGAAAGCTGGCACCTGGTCAAGGACACCTCCAAGGTGATGGGCTTTATCGGCGGCACCGCCGATCGTCCGTTGCCGATCCGTGATGAAGAGGCTGCCGCCATCCTGGACCGCGTTCAGGAAGGTGTGGAAAAGCCCCGTCCGAAGGTGTTGTTCGAGCCGGGCCAGATGGTCCGTGTCACCGAAGGTCCGTTCAACGACTTCAATGGTGTGGTCGAGGAAGTCAACTACGAGAAGAGCCGTCTGCGCGTCTCGGTGCTGATCTTCGGTCGCGCCACCCCGGTCGAGCTCGAATTCGGCCAGGTCGAAAAGGCCGTCTGAGCCTGAGGCAGCAGGGTTCCGGGCGGCCGCCCGGAACCTGAACAGCCTGCGCCCGTCAGCCTTGAGGCAAGGGCGGAAAAAACCTGATATAGTGCGCGGCTTCCTGCCAGGAAGCTGGCAAAAAGCAAGGGCCGCCGCGAGGTGGCCTTCTGCGTGAATTCAAAACGCGATGCCGGGACGCGTGATTCCCGGTCCGATGGGGAGCCTGTTGTCGTAAGGCGCTAGCACCCGGAGAGCATACTCATGGCAAAGAAAGTTGTCGGTTATATCAAGCTGCAGGTGAAGGCCGGTCAGGCCAACCCCTCGCCGCCGGTCGGTCCTGCGCTGGGTCAGCGTGGCCTGAACATCATGGAATTCTGCAAGGCCTTCAATGCCGCCACGCAGAAGCTGGAGCCGGGTCTGCCGGTGCCGGTCATCATCACGGCCTACTCGGACCGTACCTTCACCTTCATCACCAAGAGCACCCCGGCTGCCGTGCTGCTCAAGAAGGCTGCAGGCATCTCCTCGGGCTCCAAGCGCCCGAACACCGAGAAGGTGGGCAAGGTGACCCGCAAGCAGCTCGAAGAGATCGCCAAGACCAAGGAAGCAGACCTGACGGCTGCTGATCTGGATGCCGCGGTGCGCACCATCGCCGGTTCTGCCCGTTCCATGGGCCTCGTGGTAGAGGGTTAAGAAGATGGCACAGACCAAGCGTGAGAAGGCCATCAAGGCCGCCGTCGTCCCGGGCAAGGCATACGCCTTCGAGGACGCCATCAAGATCCTGAAGACCGCTACCAAGGCCAAGTTCGTCGAGTCCTTCGACGTTGCTGTGCGCCTGGGCGTGGACGCCAAGAAGTCCGACCAGCAGGTGCGCGGTTCCACCGTGCTGCCGTCCGGTACCGGCAAGAGCGTGCGCGTTGCCGTCTTCGCACCGGCCGGTGCCAAGGCTGACGAAGCCCTGGCCGCTGGCGCCGAAGCCGTGGGCATGGACGACCTGGCCGAGAAGATGCAGGCCGGCGATCTGAACTATGACGTCGTCATCGCGACCCCGGACGCCATGCGCGTCGTGGGTAAGCTGGGCACCGTGCTCGGCCCGCGCGGCCTGATGCCGAACCCGAAGGTCGGCACCGTGTCGGCCAACCCGGGCGAAGCCGTCAAGAATGCCAAGTCGGGTCAGGTGCGTTACCGCACTGACAAGGCCGGCATCATCCATTGCACCATCGGCAAGGCCGACTTCGCCGAAGACGCGCTGAAGTTGAACCTGCAGGCGCTGCTGATGGATCTGGTCAAGGCCAAGCCGGCCACCTCGAAGGGCACCTACCTGCAGAAGGTCTCGGTCAGCTCGACGATGGGCCCGGGCGTGACCATCGACCAGTCCTCGCTGTCGCTGAAGTAATCGTTTCAAGCGGGTACCGGGCCCAGGTCCGGTACCCGCGATATTTGAAGGCAATCCGAGTGGGGCTCGCCCTGCAGAGATAGCCGTCAAAGACCGCAGGCGCGGTCAGTACATACCGGCGACGGGCAAGGATGCTCGCATTGGCAGGGAGTCGCCGCCGGCGCAGTACCGAACGCTTAATCGATTCCCCCGGGAATCACCCTGCGTAGATGGTGCCCTTCTGGAGTTTTTCTGGTTTACGCACGTCTGGGTTCTCCCAGGTTGGCCATCCAGGTCTAGAACGGCCCACCCTTGGAACATCACCTGATGTTCCCGGCGTCCAGGACGGATGCCGCCCAGGACCGCACACGGCAGGAGCCGTAAGCGGAGTTCAATTGGAGGAGTGCAATGGCTCTCAATCTGTCCCAGAAGCAAGAAGTAGTCGCCGAGCTGGCAGACGTCGCCGCCAAGGCCCACTCCTTGATCGCAGCCGAATACGCTGGCACCACGGTCTCCCAGATGACCGCGATGCGCAAGCAGGCACGCGAAACCGGCGTTTTCTTGAAAGTTGTCAAGAACACGCTGGCGGCACGTGCAGTGGAAGGTACCGAATACGAATGCGCCAAAGACGCACTCGTCGGTCCGCTGCTGTACGCGTTCTCGCTCGAGGAGCCCGGCGCAGCCGGTCGCCTGATCAAGGATTTTGCCAAGACCAACGACAAGCTGCAGGCAAAGGTCGTGGCCATCGGCGGGGAACTGTTCCCGGCTGGCCATGTCGACGTGCTGGCCTCGCTGCCGACCCGTGATCAGGCCCTGGCCATGCTGGCCCGCGTCCTGGCCGAGCCGGCCACGATGTTCGCCCGTGCCGTCAAGGCCGTGGCCGACAAGCAGGGTGGCGGTGAAACCGCTGACGCTGCCGAGCCGGTCGCCGAAACCGCCTGAGTCGACGTTTCCGTGGTTCCGAACGGAACCTCAACCCAGAAAATTATCCAAAGGTAATCAAAATGTCCCTTACCAACGAACAGATCGTCGACGCCATCGCCGAGAAGTCCCTGATGGAAGTGATGGAGCTGGTCAAGGCCATCGAAGAGAAGTTCGGCGTCTCCGCCGCTGCTCCGGTCGCCGCAGCTGCTGCTGCTGGCCCGGCTGCCGCTGTTGAAGAGCAGACCGAATTCGACGTCATCCTGAAGTCGGCCGGCGACAAGAAGGTCGAAGTCATCAAGGCTGTCCGCGCCATCACCGGCCTGGGCCTGAAGGAAGCGAAGGATCTGGCAGAAGCCGGCGGCATGATCAAGGAAGCCGCTTCGAAGGACGACGCTGCCAAGTTCAAGAAGGACCTGGAAGCTGCTGGCGCGACTGTCGAAGTCAAGTAAGCAGTTCCTTGCCTCGCCATCGAAACACGGCGATGCAGCCAAGGCTGGGGGCGTAAGCCCCCGGCCTTTGGTCGTTTCACGCAACACCCGAAATACGAGCCCAACACGGGCTGCGGTCATCCCCCGTCACAGCGGCGCCCAGGCGCGCGGGCAGGGGAGTGGATGCAGACGAGTTGGCAGTTGGAAGTAGCGGGAGAAGGCGTGCTGGTGCCGGCAATACCAGCGACTTCCAACTGACAATTTCAGTTTCCCCTCGGGTCGTGGACGCACGATCCGCACAGCCAAGGTGATACCTCATGACGTCTTATTCGTTCACCGAAAAGAAGCGTATCCGCAAGGATTTCGGCAAGCAGCGCTCGATCCTCGAAGTGCCGTTCCTGCTTGCCATCCAGGTCGATTCCTACCGTGAATTCCTGCAGGAAAACGTCGATCCGGCCAAGCGCACGGACCACGGCCTGCATGCCGCCCTGAAGTCGGTGTTCCCGATTTCCAGCTACAGCGGCAACGCTGCCCTGGAATACGTCGGCTACAAGCTCGGCGATCCGGTGTTCGACGAGCGCGAGTGCCGCCAGCGTGGCATGAGCTACGGCGCGCCGCTGCGCGTGACCGTGCGCCTGGTGATCTACGACCGTGAGTCGTCGACCAAGGCCATCAAGTACGTGAAGGAGCAGGAGGTCTACCTCGGCGAAATCCCGCTGATGACCGACAACGGCACCTTCATCGTGAACGGTACCGAGCGCGTGATCGTCTCGCAGCTGCACCGTTCGCCGGGTGTGTTCTTCGACCACGACCGTGGCAAGACCCACAGCTCGGGCAAGCTGCTGTACAGCGCCCGCATCATCCCGTACCGCGGCTCCTGGCTGGACTTCGAGTTCGACCCGAAGGATGCCCTGTTCACCCGTATCGATCGTCGCCGCAAACTGCCGGTCTCGATCCTGCTGCGTGCGCTGGGTTACAGCAACGAAGAGATGCTGGCCGAGTTCTTCGAGATCAACACGTTCCACATCAACCCCGATGAAGGCGTGCAGCTCGAACTGGTGGCCGAGCGTCTGCGCGGCGAGACCCTGAACTTCGACCTGGCCGACGGTGACAAGGTCATCGTGGAAGCCGGCAAACGCATCACCGCGCGTCACGTCAAGCAGCTGGAAGCCTCGGGCATCGCCGCCCTGGCCGTGCCGGACGATTACATCGTCGGCCGCATCCTGTCGCACGACGTGGTCGATGCCAACACCGGTGAACTGCTGGCCCAGGCCAACGACGAAATCACCGACGAGCAGCTGCAGGCCTTCCGCAAGGCCGGTGTGGATGCCGTGGGCACCCTGTGGGTGAACGATCTGGACCGTGGCCCGTACCTGTCCAACACCCTGCGCATCGATCCGACCAAGACCCAGCTGGAAGCCCTGGTCGAGATCTACCGCATGATGCGTCCGGGCGAGCCGCCGACCAAGGATGCCGCGCAGAACCTGTTCCACAACCTGTTCTTCACCTTCGAGCGCTACGACCTGTCCACGGTCGGCCGCATGAAGTTCAACCGCCGTGTCGGCCGCAAGGCTGTCACCGGCGAAGCCGTGCTGTACGACCGCAAGTACTTCGGTGAGCGCAACGACGAAGAGTCCAAGCGCCTGGTCGCCGAGCACGCCGACACCTCCGACATCCTGGAAGTGATCAAGGTCCTGACCGAGATCCGCAACGGTCGTGGCGTGGTCGATGACATCGATCACCTGGGCAACCGTCGCGTGCGTTCGGTCGGTGAAATGGCCGAGAACGTGTTCCGCGTGGGCCTGGTCCGCGTCGAGCGCGCGGTCAAGGAACGCCTGTCGATGGCCGAATCCGAAGGCCTGACCCCGCAGGAGCTGATCAACGCCAAGCCGGTCGCCGCGGCCATCAAGGAGTTCTTCGGCTCCTCGCAGCTGTCCCAGTTCATGGATCAGAACAACCCGCTGTCGGAAGTGACGCACAAGCGTCGCGTCTCGGCCCTGGGCCCGGGCGGTCTGACCCGCGAACGCGCCGGCTTCGAAGTGCGCGACGTGCACCCGACCCATTACGGCCGCGTCTGCACCATCGAAACGCCGGAAGGCCCGAACATCGGTCTGATCAACTCGCTGGCTGTGTACGCCCGCACCAACCAGTACGGCTTCCTCGAGACTCCGTACCGCAAGGTTGCTGACGGCAAGGTCTCCGACGAGATCGAATTCCTGTCGGCCATCGAAGAAAACGAGTACGTCATCGCCCAGGCCAACGCCCTGACCGATGCCAAGAGCATGCTCACCGAGCAGTTCGTGCCGTGCCGCTTCCAGGGTGAGTCGCTGCTCAAGCCGCCGGCAGAAGTCCACTTCATGGACGTCTCGCCGATGCAGACCGTGTCGATCGCTGCCGCGCTCGTCCCGTTCCTGGAGCACGATGACGCCAACCGTGCACTGATGGGCGCCAACATGCAGCGTCAGGCCGTGCCGACCCTGCGTGCCCAGAAGCCGCTGGTGGGTACCGGTATCGAACGCGCCGTGGCCCGTGACTCCGGTGTGACCGTGAACGCCCGTCGTGGCGGCGAGATCGTGCAGATCGACGCCGGCCGCATCGTGGTCAAGGTCAACGAAGTGGAGATCACCGACGCGACCGACGCCGGCGTGGATATCTACAACCTGATCAAGTACACCCGTTCCAACCAGAACACCTGCATCAACCAGCGTCCGCTGGTGGAAGTGGGCAACGTGGTGGCGCGTGGCGACGTGCTGGCTGATGGTCCGTCCACCGACATCGGTGAACTGGCCCTGGGCCAGAACATGCTGATCGCCTTCATGCCGTGGAACGGCTACAACTTCGAAGACTCCATCCTGCTTTCCGAGCGTGTGGTGGAAGAGGATCGTTACACCACGATCCACATCGAAGAGCTGACCTGCGTTGCGCGTGACACCAAGCTGGGGCCGGAGGAAATCTCCGCCGACATCCCGAACGTCTCCGAGCAGGCCCTGAACCGCCTGGACGAGAGCGGCGTGGTGTACATCGGTGCCGAAGTGCGCGCCGGCGACATCATGGTCGGCAAGGTCACCCCGAAGGGCGAAAGCCAGCTGACCCCGGAAGAGAAGCTGCTGCGCGCGATCTTCGGCGAGAAGGCCTCGGACGTGAAGGACAGCTCGCTGCGCGTGCCGCCGGGCATGGACGGCACCGTCATCGACGTGCAGGTCTTCACCCGCGACGGTATCGAGAAGGACAAGCGCGCCCGTCAGATCGAAGAGTCTGAAATCAAGCGCGTCAAGAAGGACTTCGACGACCAGTTCCGCATCCTGGAAGGCGCCATCTACGCCCGTCTGCGTTCGCAGATCGTGGGCAAGGTGGTCAACGGCGGTGCCAACCTGAAGAAGGGCGACACCGTTACCGACGCCTACCTGGACGGCCTGAAGAAGGCCGACTGGTTCGTGCTGCGCATGAAGGATGAGGACGCCTCCGAAGCCATCGAACGCGCCCAGAAGCAGATCCAGGCGCACGAGAAGGAATTCGAGCGTCGCTTCGCCGACAAGCGCGGCAAGATCACCGCGGGCGACGATCTGGCCCCGGGCGTGCTGAAGATGGTCAAGGTCTTCCTGGCCGTGAAGCGTCGCATCCAGCCGGGTGACAAGATGGCAGGCCGCCACGGCAACAAGGGTGTGGTCTCCAACGTGGTGCCGGTCGAAGACATGCCGTACATGGCCTCGGGCGAAACCGTGGACATCGTGCTGAACCCGCTGGGCGTGCCGTCGCGTATGAACATCGGCCAGATTCTGGAAGTGCATCTGGGTTGGGCCGCCAAGGGCCTGGGTCGCAAGATCCAGGGCATGCTGGAAGCCCAGGCTGCGATCAACGACCTGCGCAAGTTCCTGGACGACGTGTACAACCACGACAAGACCCAGCACGCCAACCACGTCGATCTGACCCAGTTCAGCGACGAGGAGCTGCTGCGCCTGGCCGCCAACCTGACCGACGGCGTGCCGATGGCAACGCCGGTGTTCGACGGTGCCACCGAAGCCGAGATCAAGCACATGCTTGCCCTGGCCGACCTGCCGCTGAGCGGCCAGACCCAGCTGTATGACGGCCGCACCGGTGAGGCATTCGATCGCCACACCACCGTGGGCTACATGCACTACCTGAAGCTGAACCACCTGGTCGACGACAAGATGCACGCCCGTTCGACCGGCCCGTACTCGCTCGTTACCCAGCAGCCGCTGGGCGGCAAGGCGCAGTTCGGTGGCCAGCGCTTCGGTGAAATGGAAGTCTGGGCGCTGGAAGCCTACGGCGCGGCCTACACCCTGCAGGAAATGCTGACGGTGAAGTCCGATGACGTGCAGGGCCGCAACCAGATGTACAAGAACATCGTCGACGGTGAGCACGAGATGGTCGCGGGCATGCCGGAATCCTTCAACGTGCTCGTGAAGGAAATCCGCTCGCTGGCCATCAACATGGAACTGGACGGCAACTGATCGCGCAGGCGCGGCTGCCCCGGCAGCCGCGCCGCCACATCTGAACCGACAGCCCCATCGACAAGATTTCCTCCTTTCGGAGAAACACCATGAAAGACTTGCTCAACCTCTTCAACCAGCAGCGTCAGACGCTGGACTTCGACGCGATCAAGATCGCGCTGGCCTCGCCGGACCTGATCCGTTCGTGGTCCTTCGGCGAAGTGAAGAAGCCGGAAACCATCAACTACCGTACGTTCAAGCCGGAACGTGACGGCCTGTTCTGCGCCGCCATCTTCGGACCGGTCAAGGACTACGAGTGCCTGTGCGGCAAGTACAAGCGCATGAAGCACCGCGGCGTGGTCTGCGAAAAGTGCGGCACCGAAGTCACCCTGGCCAAGGTGCGCCGCGAGCGCATGGGTCACATCGACCTGGCCTCGCCGGTCGCGCACATCTGGTTCCTCAAGTCGCTGCCCTCGCGCATCGGCCTGATGCTGGACATGACCCTGCGTGACATCGAGCGCGTGCTGTACTTCGAAGCCTACGTGGTGACCGAGCCGGGCCTGACCGCCCTGGAGCGCCGCCAGCTGCTGACCGAAGAACAGTACCTGCAGGCCCGCCAGGAGCACGGCGACGACTTCGATGCCGCCATGGGCGCCGAGGCCGTGTACGAGCTGCTGCGCACGATCGACCTGCAGTCGGAAATGACCCGCCTGCGCGAAGAAATCGCCAGCACCGGTTCGGAAACCAAGCTCAAGCGCCTCACCAAGCGCATCAAGCTGGTCGAGGCCTTCCTCGAGTCGGGCAACCGTCCGGAGTGGATGGTCATGACCGTGCTGCCGGTGCTGCCGCCGGACCTGCGTCCGCTGGTCCCGCTGGACGGTGGCCGCTTCGCGACCTCCGACCTGAACGACCTGTACCGCCGCGTCATCAACCGTAACAACCGCCTGCGCCGCCTGCTCGAGCTGAACGCGCCGGACATCATCGTGCGCAATGAAAAGCGCATGCTGCAGGAATCGGTCGATGCGCTGCTGGACAACGGCCGTCGCGGCCGTGCCATCACCGGCACCAACAAGCGCCCGCTGAAGTCGCTGGCCGACATGATCAAGGGCAAGCAGGGTCGCTTCCGCCAGAACCTGCTGGGCAAGCGCGTGGACTACTCGGGCCGTTCGGTCATCGTGGTCGGTCCGTACCTGCGCCTGCACCAGTGCGGCCTGCCGAAGAAGATGGCGCTGGAGCTGTTCAAGCCGTTCGTCTTCGCCAAGCTGCAGCGTCGTGGCCTGGCCACCACCATCAAGGCGGCCAAGAAGCTGGTCGAGCGCGAAGAAGCCGAAGTCTGGGACATCCTGGAAGAGGTCATCCGCGAACATCCGGTGATGCTGAACCGTGCGCCGACCCTGCACCGTCTGGGCATCCAGGCCTTCGAGCCGGTCCTGATCGAAGGCAAGGCCATCCAGCTGCATCCGCTGGTCTGCACCGCGTTCAACGCTGACTTCGACGGTGACCAGATGGCCGTCCACGTGCCGCTCTCGCTGGAAGCCCAGCTGGAAGCGCGTGCGCTGATGATGTCCACCAACAACATCCTGTCGCCGGCCAACGGCGAGCCGATCATCGTGCCGTCGCAGGACGTCGTGCTGGGTCTGTACTACATGACCCGCTCGCTGGTGAACAAGAAGGGCGAGGGCATGGCCTTTGCCAACATCGCCGAGGTCAAGCGCGCCTACGACAACCGCGTGGTGGAACTGCACGCGCGCGTCAAGGTCCGCATCACCGAAGTGGTGACCGACGAGGAAGGCAACAAGCAGAACAAGACCTCGATCGTGGACACCACGATCGGTCGCGCCCTGCTGGCTGAAATCCTGCCGGAAGGCCTGCCGTTCGCGCTGGCCAACACCGAGCTGACCAAGAAGAACATCAGCCGCCTGATCAACTCCAGCTACCGTCAGCTGGGCTTGAAGGACACGGTCGTGTTCGCCGATAAGCTGATGTACACCGGCTTCGCCTACGCAACCCGCGCTGGCGTGTCGATCGGCATCGACGACATGCTGATCCCGGACGAGAAGCGCGGCATCCTCACCGAGGCCGAAGCTGAAGTGCTGGAAATCCAGGAGCAGTACCAGTCGGGCCTGGTCACCGCCGGCGAGCGCTACAACAAGGTGGTCGACATCTGGTCGCGCACCAACGAACGCATCGCCAAGGCGATGATGGACACCATCGGTACCGAGAAGGTGGTCAACGCCGAAGGCGAGACCATCGACCAGAAGTCGATGAACTCGCTGTACATCATGGCCGACTCCGGTGCCCGTGGTTCGCAGGCGCAGATCCGTCAGCTGGCCGGTATGCGCGGCCTGATGGCGCGTCCGGATGGCTCGATCATCGAAACGCCCATCAAGGCGAACTTCCGTGAAGGCCTGAACGTGCAGGAGTACTTCAACTCCACCCACGGTGCCCGTAAGGGTCTGGCAGATACCGCGCTGAAGACGGCGAACTCGGGTTATCTGACCCGTCGTCTGGTCGACGTGGCGCAGGACGTGGTCATCACCGAGGTGGATTGCGGTACCACCGAAGGCCTGACCATGACCCCGATCGTGGAAGGCGGCGACGTCGTGGAGCCGTTGAAGGATCGCGTGCTGGGTCGTGTCGTGGCCGAGGACGTGTTCCTGCCGGGCAACGACGAAGATCCGATCGTGACCCGCAACACGCTGCTCGACGAGCAGTGGGTGGCCAAGCTCGAAGATGCGTCGGTACAGTCGGTCAAGGTCCGTTCGACCATCAGCTGCGCCTCGCCGTTCGGCGTCTGCGCGCACTGCTACGGTCGCGATCTGGCCCGTGGCCACATCGTCAACATCGGTGAAGCGGTCGGCGTCATCGCCGCACAGTCGATCGGTGAGCCGGGTACCCAGCTGACCATGCGTACGTTCCACATCGGTGGTGCGGCGTCGCGAGCGGCTGCGGTGGACAACATCACCGTCAAGACCACCGGTTCGGTGAAGTTCAACAACCTGAAGTCGGTCGAGCACGCCAGCGGTTCGCTGGTGGCGGTCTCGCGTTCGGGCGAAATGTCGGTGCTCGATGCCCACGGCCGTGAGCGTGAGCGTTACAAGCTGCCGTACGGCGCGACCATCACCTCCAAGGACGGCGATGCGGTCAAGGCTGGCCAGACCGTGGCCAACTGGGACCCGCATAACCACCCGATCGTGTCCGAAGTGGCCGGTTTCATCCGCTTCATCGACTTCATCGACGGCGTCACCGTCATCGAGAAGACCGACGAACTGACCGGCCTGGCATCGCGTGAAATCACCGATCCGAAGCGTCGTGGTTCGCAGGCGAAGGACCTGCGCCCGATCGTGCGTATCGTGGACAAGAACGGCAACGATCTGACCATCCCGAACACGGATCTGCCGGCACAGTACCTGCTGCCGCCGCGCTCGATCGTCAACCTGCAGGACGGCGCCGCCGTCGGCGTGGGTGACGTGGTCGCCAAGATCCCGCAGGAAGCGTCCAAGACCCGCGACATCACCGGTGGTCTGCCGCGCGTGGCCGATCTGTTCGAAGCACGCAAGCCGAAGGATCCGGCGATCCTGGCCGAGCGTTCGGGCATCATCAGCTTCGGCAAGGACACCAAGGGCAAGCAGCGCCTGATCATCAAGGACACCGATGGTTCGGAACACGAAGAGCTGATCCCGAAGTACCGTCAGGTGATCGTGTTCGAAGGCGAGCACGTGACCAAGGGCGAAACCATCGTGGACGGCGAGCCGAGCCCGCAGGACATCCTGCGTCTGCTGGGTGTCGAACCGCTGGCGGCCTACCTGGTCAAGGAAATCCAGGACGTGTACCGCCTGCAGGGCGTGAAGATCAACGACAAGCACATCGAGGTGATCACCCGCCAGATGCTGCGCAAGGTCGAGATCACCGACCAGGGCACCAGCAAGTTCCTGAATGGCGAGCAGGCCGAGCGCCAGCGCGTCATCGAGGAAAATGCCCGCCTGGCCACCCGCAACGAGCTGCCGGCCCGTTTCGATCCGGTGCTGCTGGGTATCACCAAGGCTTCGCTGGCGACCGAATCGTTCATCTCGGCGGCGTCGTTCCAGGAAACCACCCGCGTGCTGACCGAAGCGGCCGTTCGCGGCACCTCGGACAACCTGCGCGGCCTGAAGGAAAACGTCATCGTCGGCCGTCTGATCCCGGCCGGTACGGGCCTTGCGTACCACGCCAACCGTCGTCGCAACGCCTCCGGGCTGACCGACTCGGAAATGCAGACCCTGTCCGGCAGCGCGCCGGCCGTGGCTGAGGTGGCCCCGGTGGCCGCCGTGGCGGTGGAATCGACCGAAGCTGAACAGGCTCCGGGCAGCGACGAGTAATACGCAGGCCCGGCTTCGGCCGGGCCCGCGGCAGGGCAGGGCGTCGACTCCGGTCGGCGGCCTTCCCGGCAAATCAGCAGGCACCGGCCACTGGTCATCTGCCTGCCGATGAGGTAGGATGCCCGCCGGTCTTTCAACGGACCGGCTTGACAACCTGAACGGGGGGCATGGAAAAGGCTCCCCTGTAACGGCCCGGGATCAGGGCTGGCTTGGCGCGTGCGCATTTGACTGCGTTTTCGCCGGGTTGCTACAATCGTCTGTCTCAGCAGGCCGGTCTTTCGCCTGCTCGCACATTTCCGCATTCATGGCCAGTCTTTTCATTGGCCTCTCTCAGAAGAACATACTGATGGCGACGATCAATCAGCTTGTCCGCAAGCCGCGGCAGGCAACCACTTATAAGAGTGCCTCCCCGGCGCTCGATAAGTGCCCCCAGCGCCGTGGTGTCTGCACGCGCGTGTACACCACCACTCCGAAGAAGCCGAACTCGGCGCTTCGCAAGGTTGCCAAGGTTCGCCTGACCAACCAGGAAGAAGTGATTAGCTACATCGGCGGCGAAGGCCACAACCTGCAGGAGCACTCCGTGGTCCTCATCCGTGGCGGTCGCGTCAAGGATCTGCCGGGTGTGCGTTACCACACCGTGCGTGGCTCGCTGGACGCCTCCGGCGTTGCCAAGCGTCGCCAGGGCCGTTCCAAGTACGGCGCCAAGCGTCCGAAGAGCTAAGGGAAAGTACACATGTCTCGTAAAGGTAATACGCCGCAGCGCTCTGTCCTGCCGGATCCGAAGCACGGAAGTGAAACCATCGCTCGTTTCATCAATATGGTGATGCTGAGCGGCAAGAAGTCGGTCGCTGAAAAGATCGTCTACGGTGCCATGGACGTGATCGGCGAAAAGAACCCGAATTCCGTCGAGCTGGTTCAGAAGGCTCTGGAAAACGTGGCTCCGTCGGTCGAAGTCAAGTCCCGCCGTGTCGGTGGTGCTACGTACCAGGTGCCGGTCGAAGTGCGTTCGTCGCGCAAGATGGCCCTGGCCATGCGTTGGCTGATCGACTCGGCGCGTAAGCGTGGTGAAAACACCATGCCGAAGAAGCTGGCTGCCGAACTGCTGGACGCCTCGGAAAATCGTGGTGGCGCCATCAAGAAGCGCGAAGAAACCCACCGCATGGCCGAAGCCAACAAGGCCTTCGCGCACTACCGCTGGTGAGTTTGACGGCCTTGCAAAACAGGCACGGCAGCACCATCTAGGTGCTGCCCCGCGGCACCTGGGGTGCCGCGCCAATCCGAAGGCCGCCGAAAGGCGGCGTTCGGCCATCCGAATTCCAAGAAATTGAGAGGCTCCCGTGGCCCGCACCACTCCCATCGAGCGTTACCGCAATTTCGGCATCATGGCCCACATCGATGCCGGCAAGACCACCACGTCCGAGCGCATCCTGTTCTACACCGGCAAGAGCCACAAGATCGGTGAAGTGCACGACGGCGCTGCCACCATGGACTGGATGGAGCAGGAGCAGGAGCGTGGCATCACGATCCAGTCCGCTGCCACCACCGCGTTCTGGAAGGGCATGGACAAGTCCCTGCCGGAGCACCGCTTCAACATCATCGATACCCCCGGGCACGTCGACTTCACCATCGAAGTGGAGCGCTCGCTGCGCGTGCTCGACGGCGCGGTCTTCGTGCTGTGCGCCGTCGGTGGCGTGCAGCCGCAGTCGGAAACCGTGTGGCGCCAGGCCAACCGGTACAAGGTGCCGCGCATTGCCTTCGTCAACAAGATGGACCGCACCGGTGCCAACTTCACCAAGGTCGTCGGCCAGCTGAAGGCCAAGCTCGGCGCCACCGCCGTGCCGATGCAGCTGCCGATCGGCGCTGAAGACGGCTTCAAGGGCGTGGTCGATCTGATCAAGATGAAGGCCATCCATTGGGATGAAGCCTCGCAGGGCATGAAGTTCGAGTACCTGGAGATCCCGGCTGACATGCAGGCGGAGGCCGAAGAGGCCCGTACCTACATGATCGAAGCGGCGGCTGAAGCCAGCGAAGAGCTGATGGAAAAGTACCTGGGCGGCGAAGAGCTGACCGAGGCCGAAATCGTCGAAGCCCTGCGCGTGCGCACCCTGGCCACCGACATCGTGCCGATGTACTGCGGCTCGGCGTTCAAGAACAAGGGCGTGCAGGCCATGCTGGACGGCGTGGTGCAGCTGCTGCCGTCGCCGATCGACGTGCCGGACGTGACCGGTACCGACGTGGACGACGAAACCATTGCGCTGAGCCGCAAGTCCGATGACAAGGCGCCGTTCTCGGCGCTGGCCTTCAAGATCATCACCGATCCGTTCGTCGGCGCGCTGACCTTCTTCCGTGTCTACTCGGGCACCCTGAACGCCGGCGACCAGCTGCTGAACTCGGTCAAGGGCAAGAAGGAGCGCATCGGCCGCATCCTGCAGATGCATTCCAACGATCGCGAAGAGATCAAGGAAGTGCTGGCCGGTGACATCGCCGCTGCGGTGGGTCTGAAGGACACCACCACCGGTGACACCCTGTGCTCGCAGGACCACCCGATCATCCTGGAGCGCATGGTGTTCCCGGAGCCGGTCATCTCGATGGCCGTCGAACCGAAGACCAAGTCCGACCAGGAAAAGATGGGTCTGGCCCTTGGCCGTCTGGCCCAGGAAGATCCGTCGTTCCGCGTCAAGACCGACGAAGAATCCGGCCAGACCATCATCTCGGGCATGGGCGAGCTGCACCTGGACATCATCGTGGATCGCATGAAGCGCGAGTTCAACGTTGAAGCCAACGTCGGCAAGCCGCAGGTTGCGTACCGCGAAACGATCCAGATGGCGGACGTGAAGTCGGACTACAAGCACGCCAAGCAGTCCGGTGGTAAGGGTCAGTACGGTCACGTCGTGATCGAGCTGTCGCCGATCACCGCTGAAGACCGTGCCGACCCGAAGATCGGTCCGATGATCAAGGACGACTTCCTGTTCATCAACGACATCACCGGTGGCGTGATTCCGAAGGAATTCATTCCGTCGATCGAAAAGGGCCTGCGCGAAACCATCACCAGCGGTCCGCTGGCGGGCTTCCCGGTCGTTGACGTCAAGGTGAAGCTGGTGTTCGGCTCGTACCATGACGTCGACTCCTCGGAAATGGCGTTCAAGCTGGCCTCCTCGATGGCCTTCAAGCAGGGCTTCCAGAAGGCCAAGCCGGTCCTGCTGGAGCCGATCATGAAGGTCGAGATCGTGACCCCGGAGGATTACCAGGGTGACGTGATGGGCGACGTCAGCCGTCGTCGTGGCGTGCTGCAGGGTTCGAGCACCACCGGTGACGGTTCGGCCAGCATCATCAACGCGATGATCCCGCTGGGTGAAATGTTCGGTTACGCCACCTCGCTGCGTTCGCAGACCCAGGGTCGCGCAACGTTCACGATGGAGTTCGACCACTACGAGCCGGCGCCGAACAACATCGCCGAAACCGTGATCAAGAAGTCCTGAGCGTAAGCTCAGGACTCCACCTCATTCTTTTCTGATATCCAAGGTATACAACAATGGCAAAGGGTAAGTTCGAGCGCACCAAGCCGCACGTCAACGTCGGCACCATCGGTCACGTCGATCACGGCAAGACCACGCTGACCGCTGCACTGACCAAGATCGGTGCCGAGCGCTTCGGTGGCGAGTTCAAGGATTACTCCTCGATCGACGCCGCGCCGGAAGAAAAGGCGCGTGGCATCACGATCTCGACCGCACACGTCGAATACGAATCCACCGAACGTCATTACGCCCACGTCGATTGCCCGGGCCATGCTGACTACGTCAAGAACATGATCACCGGTGCTGCCCAGATGGACGGCGCGATCCTGGTCTGTTCGGCTGCTGACGGCCCGATGCCGCAGACCCGTGAGCACATCCTGCTCTCGCGTCAGGTCGGCGTGCCGTACATCGTCGTCTTCCTGAACAAGGCAGACATGGTCGATGACGCCGAGCTGCTGGAACTGGTCGAAATGGAAGTCCGCGAGCTGCTGAGCAAGTACGACTTCCCGGGCGATGACACCCCGATCATCTCGGGTTCGGCCCGCCTGGCGCTGGAAGGCGACCAGAGCGAGATCGGCGTGCCGGCCGTGATCAAGCTGGTCGAAGCTCTCGACAGCTGGATCCCGACCCCGGAACGTGACATCGACAAGCCCTTCCTGATGCCGGTCGAAGACGTGTTCTCGATCTCGGGTCGCGGCACCGTCGTCACCGGTCGTATCGAACGCGGCGTGATCAAGGTCGGCGAAGAAATCGAAATCGTCGGTATCCGTCCGGTCCAGAAGACCACCGTCACCGGCGTGGAAATGTTCCGCAAGCTGCTCGACCAGGGTCAGGCAGGCGACAACGCCGGTCTGCTGCTGCGCGGCACCAAGCGTGACGACGTCGAGCGTGGCCAGGTCCTGGCCAAGCCGGGTTCGATCAAGCCGCACACCACCTTTGACGCCGAAGTGTACGTGCTGTCCAAGGATGAAGGCGGCCGTCACACCCCGTTCTTCAAGGGCTACCGTCCGCAGTTCTACTTCCGTACCACCGACATCACCGGCGCTTGCGAACTGCCGGAAGGTGTGGAAATGGTGATGCCGGGCGACAACGTGAAGATGGTTGTCACCCTGATCAACCCGGTCGCCATGGATGAAGGCCTGCGCTTCGCGATCCGCGAAGGCGGTCGTACCGTCGGCGCCGGCGTGGTCTCCAAGATCATCGCGTAATCTGCTAGAATCTGCGCCCCGATGTTGCCTGGGTAGGGCATCGGGGTGTAACCAAACGGGAAAAGAGGCGCAGGATGCTCCTCGTGTTCCCCAGACCAGGAAGGGTCGCGCCATTCAGGCTTTGTCAACAGTACCCCTGTTGACTGCCAACTTGTATGCGCGCTATACTTTTTGTCTGGGCAGATCGGGAGACCGGTCTGCCTCGATTTTTGAGGTCTACGGAAAGATCTTGTCGCCGCGCAGGAATGTGCGGCGTCTGCATTCAGGATATTCATGGGACAAGGCAACCCAGAGGCCTTGTCCGTCGCTCTTTTAACGAAGGAACCCACCGTCATGGCGGACCAAAAGATCCGGATTCGGCTGAAGGCGTTCGATCATCGTTTGATCGACCGTTCGGCCAGCGAGATCGTAGAAACGGCAAAGCGGACCGGCGCGCAAGTGCGTGGCCCGATCCCCCTGCCGACCAAGATCGAGCGTTACACCATTCTCGTCTCGCCGCACGTCGATAAAGACGCGCGTGACCAGTACGAGACCCGCACGCATAAGCGCGTGCTCGATATCGTTGACCCGAACGACAAGACCGTGGACGCGCTGATGAAGCTCGAACTGGCTGCCGGCGTCGACGTTCAGATCAAGCTGACCTGAGGACTACGACCATGACGAAGAAATATTCGTTGGGCTTCGTGGGCCGCAAGGCTGGCATGAGCCGCGTGTTCACCGAAGATGGCCAGGCCATCCCGGTAACCCTGATTGAAGCTACCCCGAACCGCATCGCGCAGATCAAGACCGTCGAAGCTGACGGCTACAGCGCCGTGCAGGTGACCGTCGGCGCGCGTCGCGCTGCCCTGGTCAACAAGCCGGAAGCCGGTCACTTCGCCAAGGCGAAGGTCGACGCGGGCCGTGGCCTGTGGGAATTCCGCGTTGAAGACGCGCAGCTCGGCGATTTCGCCGTTGGCGGCGAAGTCAAGGCGGACATCTTTGAAGTTGGCCAGAAGGTCGACGTCCAGGGTGTCACCAAGGGTAAGGGCTTCCAGGGCACCATCAAGCGCTACAACTTCCGTATGGGCGATGCAACCCACGGTAACTCGCTGTCGCATCGCGCGCCGGGTTCCTTGGGCCAGCGCCAGACCCCGGGTCGTGTTTTCCCGGGTAAGAAGATGTCCGGCCACATGGGTTCGGTGCAGCAGAGCACCCAGAACCTTGAAGTGGTGAAGGTCGATGTCGAACGTGGTCTGATCGCAATCCGTGGTGCCGTTCCGGGCGCAGCGGGTGGTGACGTGATCGTTCGTCCGGCTAGCAAGGCATAAGGAGAGATGACGATGGAACTCGTTATCACGGGTAGCAATAACAAGGTCTCGGTCTCCGATGCCGTGTTCGGTCGCGATTTCAGCGAAGATCTGGTTCACCAGGTCGTCGTTGCTTACCGCAACGCCGGTCGCGCCGGCACCAAGGCACAGAAGACTCGCTCTGAAGTGGCTGGTACCACCAAGAAGTCGAAGAAGCAGAAGGGCGGCGGCGCGCGTCATGGCGCACTGACGGCTCCGATCTTCATCGGCGGCGGTGTCACCTTCGCGGCCAAGCCGCGCAGCTTCGAGCAGAAGGTCAACCGTAAGCAGTACCGTGCAGCCATGTGCGCGATCCTGTCCGAGCTGAACCGCCAGGGCCGTCTGACGATCGTGGAGTCCTTCGATGTCGAAGCGACCAACACCAAGTCGTTGATCGCCAGGCTGGCCGGCCTGGAAGTGGGCAAGCGTCCGCTGATCGTCACCGAAGATGCTTCCGAGCACCTGTACCTGTCGGCGCGCAACATTCCCTACGTGGAAGTGCGTGACGTGCAGGGCCTGGACCCGGTGTCGCTGGTCGGTGCCGACACGGTCGTCATCACCGCTGATGCGGTCAAGAAGGTCGAGGAGTGGCTGGCATGAGCAGCAACGAAAAAGTCTTCAGCGTGCTGCGCGCTCCGCGAGTCTCCGAAAAGACCGCGCGCCTGCAGGAACATTCCAACCAGTATGTCTTCGAAGTTTCGAACGAAGCCACCAAGGCCGATGTAAAGGCCGCGGTTGAGCAGCTGTTCGACGTCAAGGTCGAGTCGGTCAACGTGCTGAACGTGAAGGGCAAGAACAAGTCCTTCCGTAACCGCACCGGCCGCCGCGGCGATTGGCGCAAGGCGTACGTGCGTCTCGCCGATGGCCAGTCCATCGATGTAACGGCCAAGGCCTGAGGTACATCCCATGCCATTGATGAAATTCAAACCCACTTCTCCCGGCCGTCGTTCGGCCGTGCGCGTGGTCACGCCCGATCTGCACAAGGGCGCGCCGCATGCAGCGCTGCTGGAGCCGCAGAGCAAGTCCGGTGGTCGTAACCACCACGGCCGCATCACCACCCGTCATGTGGGCGGTGGTCACAAGCAGCACTACCGAGTCATCGACTTCAAGCGCAACAAGGAAGGCATTCCGGCGCGCGTGGAACGCATCGAATACGATCCGAACCGCACCGCCCATATCGCCCTGCTGTGCTACGTCGACGGCGAACGCCGCTACATCATCGCACCGAAGGGCCTGAAGGCCGGTGACCAGGTGATCGCGGGTTCGGATGCGCCGATCAAGACCGGTAACACGCTGCCGCTGCGCAACATCCCGGTCGGTACCACTGTCCACGGCATCGAACTGAAGCCGGGCAAGGGTGCTCAGATCGCGCGTGCCGCCGGCGCTGCCGTGCAGCTCGTCGCTCGTGAAGGTATCTACGCCACCCTGCGCCTGCGCTCGGGTGAAATGCGTAAGGTGCCGGTCGAGTGCCGCGCCACCATCGGTGAAGTCGGTAACGACGAACACAACCTGGAAAAGCTGGGCAAGGCTGGCGCCAAGCGCTGGCGTGGTGTCCGCCCGACCGTTCGTGGTGCTGCCATGAACCCGGTTGACCATCCGCACGGCGGTGGTGAGGCGAAGGCCGGCCAGGGCAACCCGCATCCGGTCACCCCGTGGGGTGTCCCGACCAAGGGTTACAAGACGCGCCATAACAAGCGCACCCAGCAATTCATCGTCCGCGATCGTAGGGGCTAATCGACCATGGCACGTTCACTCAAGAAGGGCCCGTTTGTCGATCACCACCTCATCAAGAAGGTGGAAGCCGCTGCGGGTAGCAAGAAGCCGATCAAGACCTGGTCGCGCCGTTCGATGATCCTGCCGGAAATGGTAGGCGTCACCATCGCCGTTCATAACGGTAAGAACCACGTTCCGGTGCTCGTCAACGAGAACATGGTCGGCCACAAGCTCGGCGAATTTGCCATCACCCGGACCTTCAAGGGTCACGGTGGTGACAAGAAGTCGGGCAAGTAAGGAGAGATGACAATGGAAGCGAAAGCAATCCTGCGCTCCGCGCGCATCTCTGCGCAGAAAGCCCGCCTGGTCGCTGACCAGGTGCGCGGCCTGCCGGCCGAGCGTGCGGTCAACCTGCTGAAGTTCTCGGACAAGAAGGCTGCCCACCTGATCAAGAAGGTGGTGGAGTCGGCTATTGCAAACGCCGAGAACAACCAGGGCGCCGACGTCGACGAGCTGAAGGTACAGACCATCATGGTAGATGAAGGTCCGACCCTGAAGCGTTTCATGGCGCGGGCGAAAGGCCGCGGCACCCGCATCCTCAAGCGCACCAGCCACATCACTGTGGTTGTGGGCGCCGGCAAGTAAGCGGAAAGGAAAACACCATGGGTCATAAAGTTCATCCGATTGGTATCCGCCTCGGCATTTCCAAGGACTGGAACTCCAAGTGGTACGCCAACAAGGCCGAGTTCGCTGGTTATCTGGCAGCCGACCTGAAGGTGCGGGAAATGCTGCGCAAGAAGCTTGCGCAGGCCGGCATCAGCAAGATCCTGATCGAGCGTCCGGCAAAGACCGCTCGCGTGACGATCCACACCGCCCGTCCGGGCGTGGTGATCGGCAAGCGCGGTGAGGACATCGAGAAGCTGCGCAAGGAAGTGAGCGAAATGATGGGCGTCCCGGCGCACATCAACGTCACCGAAGTGCGTAAACCCGAGCTGGACGCACAGCTGGTTGCCGAGTCGATCGCGCAGCAGCTTGAGCGTCGCATCATGTTCCGCCGCGCGATGAAGCGTTCGGTCGGCAACGCGATGCGCCTCGGTGCCCTGGGCATCAAGGTCAACGTCGGTGGCCGCTTGAACGGCGCAGAAATCGCCCGTTCGGAGTGGTACCGCGAAGGCCGCGTGCCGCTGCATACGCTGCGTGCCGACATCGACTATGGCTTCGCTGAAGCCAAGACGACCTACGGCATCATCGGCATCAAGGTCTGGATCTACAAGGGCGAAGTCTTCGATTTCTCCCAGGTTGGCCAGGAAAAGCAGGACGACTCCCCGCGCAACGATCGTAACGATCGCGGCGATCGCGGTGACCGTCCGTCGCGCCCGGCTCGTGAAGCGAGGTAACGACAATGTTGCAACCCAAGCGAACCAAATACCGCAAGGTACACAAGGGCCGTAACGATGGTCTGAGCTGGAGCGGCAACGCTGTCAGCTTCGGCGAATACGGCCTGAAGGCAACCGCTCATGGTCAGCTGACCGCGCGTCAGATCGAAGCGGCTCGCCGCTCGATCAGCCGCTACGTCAAGCGCGGCGGCAAGATGTGGATCCGAGTGTTCCCCGACAAGCCGATCACCAAGAAGCCCATCGAAGTCCGAATGGGTTCTGGTAAGGGCAACGTGGAGTACTGGGTAGCCCAGATCCAGCCCGGCCGCATGATCTATGAAATCGAAGGCGTCGCAGAAGACGTGGCACGTGAGGCGTTCCGCCTGGCTGCCGCCAAGCTCTCCGTGACCACCACTTTCGTGACCCGGACGGTGCTCTGATGGATATCAAACAACTTCGCGAAAAGTCGGCTGACGACCTGAAGAGCCACCTGATCGACCTGCGTAAGGAGCAGTTCTCGCTCCGTATGCAGCAGGTCACTGGCCAGCTGCCGAAGACCCACGAAACCCGCCGGGTTCGCCGCGAGATCGCTCGCGTCAAGACCCTGCTCGGCAGCACCAAGTAAGGATGGCCGCGATGAGCGATAACAACGACAGCAAGACGCTGCGCACGGTCGAAGGCCGTGTCGTCAGCAACAAGATGGACAAGACGGTCACCGTGTTGGTGGAGCGCCTGGTCAAGCACGCCCTGTACGGGAAGTACATCAAGCGTTCGACCAAGCTGCACGCACACGACGCCGACAACACCTGCAACGAAGGTGATGTCGTTCGTGTGACCGAGATTGCTCCGATGTCCAAGACCAAGAACTGGCGCGTGGTGGAAGTCATCACGCGTGCGGTTCAATAAGGAGATCTGACTCATGATCCAGATGCAGAGCTACCTCGAAGTCGCGGACAATTCCGGTGCCAAGGAAGTGATGTGCATCAAGGTGCTCGGCGGCTCCAAGCGCCGCTACGCGCACATTGGCGACATCATCAAGGTCACCGTGAAGGATGCAATCCCGCGCGGCAAGGTCAAGAAGGGTGAAGTGTTCGACGCCGTCGTGGTGCGTACCCGCAAGGGTGTGCGTCGCGCCGATGGTTCGCTGATCCGTTTCGATGCCAACGCCGCGGTCCTGCTCAACAACAAGCAAGAGCCGATCGGTACCCGCATCTTCGGACCGGTGACGCGTGAACTTCGTTCCGAGAAGTTCATGAAGATCGTCTCGCTCGCTCCCGAAGTGCTGTGAGCGACAGGAGATAATCATGGCTAACCGTATCAAGAAGGGCGACCAGGTTGTCGTCAACACCGGCAAGGACAAGGGCAAGCAGGGCGAAGTCGTCCGCGTCGACGGCGATCGTGTGATCGTCGCCAACGTGAACATCGTCAAGCGCCACACCAAGCCGAACCCGCAGGCAGGCGTTGCCGGCGGCGTGGTCGAGCGTGAAGCGTCGATCCATATCTCCAACGTGAATGTGCTGAACCCGGCTTCGGGCAAGGGCGAGCGCGTTGGCTTCAAGGTGCTGGAGGATGGACGCAAACTGCGTGTGTTCCGCTCCAGCGGTGAGGCGCTCGACGCCTGAGGAATGAGCAGATGAATTCCCGTCTCGAAAAGTTTTACAAGGAAGAAGTGGTGCCGGCGCTGATGAAGCAGTTCGGCTACACCAATCCGATGCAGGTTCCGAAGCTGGTCAAGGTCACCCTGAACATGGGTGTCGGCGAAGCAGCCACGAACAAGAAGATCCTGGAAAATGCCGTCGCCGACATGGCCAAGGTCTCCGGTCAGAAGCCGATCGTGACCAAGTCCCGCGTCTCGGTGGCATCGTTCAAGATCCGCGATGGTTGGCCGATCGGCTGCAAGACCACGCTGCGTCGTGAAAAGATGTACGAGTTCATGGACCGTCTGATCAACATCTCGTTGCCGCGCGTGCGCGACTTCCGTGGTGTCTCGGGTCGTTCCTTCGACGGTCGTGGCAACTTCAACATGGGTGTGAAGGAACAGATCATCTTCCCGGAAATCGACTTCGACGCTGTCGACGCGATCCGCGGCATGGATATCGCCATCACCACCACCGCCAAGACCGATGCGGAAGCGAAGGCGCTGCTCGCAGCGTTCAAGTTCCCGTTCCGTAACTGATACGTCGAGGAATCCGAAATGGCAAAGACCTCCATGGTCAACCGCGACCTCAAGCGTGCGAAGCTGGCCGTCAAGTACGCCGGCAAGCGTGAAGAGCTGAAGAAGATCATCTCCAGCGCGACCGCGTCGTACGACGAAAAGGCCGAGGCCGTCATCAAGCTGCAGAAGCTGCCGCGCGATTCGT
The DNA here is from genome assembly GCF_056393115.1 of Stenotrophomonas sp. Steno-Z10-BAI. Lineage (NCBI taxonomy): Bacteria > Pseudomonadati > Pseudomonadota > Gammaproteobacteria > Lysobacterales > Lysobacteraceae > Stenotrophomonas > Stenotrophomonas sp. Steno-Z10-BAI. The sequence continues at coordinate 382,492 of NZ_JBWJOZ010000003.1, forward strand.
CGCCGAGCCGTCACCGCAACCGTTGCGAGCTCTCGGGCCGCCCGCGTGGCGTGTACAGCAAGTTCGGCCTGGGCCGTAACAAGCTGCGCGAAGCCACCATGCGTGGTGACGTGCCGGGCCTGCGCAAGGCCAGCTGGTAAGGGATTCGTCCCTTCAACTGCCCGGTGCCTTCATGGCGCAGGGCAGGGGAGAGGGGCCGGTTTTCCGGCTCTGATCCCGGATTAAGGGAGCCCGACGCAAGTCGGGCTCTTTTTGCCGTATACTCCCGCGTCTTGCTCGCCCGCAAGGCGTGAGCAGTGTGTGAAGACGGGCCCTGGCCCATTCCAGGTAGACACAAGATTTTCGCGAAAGCGGATATCGGTGCACTCAAAGGTATCGACTATGAGCATGACTGATCCCATCGCCGACCTGCTGGTACGCATCAAGAATGCGGCCGCGGTTGGCAAGCAGACGGTGAAAGCACCGTCCTCCAAGATCAAGGTGGCAATCGCAGAGGTGTTGAAGGCCGAAGGCTACATCACCGATCTGCGCGTGACCAAGATCGAGAACAACAAGGCCGAGCTTGAAATCGTCCTGAAGTATTTCGAGGGCAAGCCGGTCATCGAGACCCTGAAGCGCTTCTCGCGTTCGGGTCTGCGCCAGTACCGTGGCAAGTCCGAGCTGCCGAAGGTCCTCAACGGCCTGGGTATCTCCATCATCTCCACCTCCAAGGGCATCATGACTGATGCGCAGGCGCGCCAGTTGGGCGTCGGCGGCGAAGTCCTGTGCTTCGTGGCCTAAGGCGAGAAGGAACCAACTATGTCCCGCGTAGCCAAGAAGCCAGTCAACCTGCCCAAGGGCGTTGAACTGAACATCCAGCCGGAATCCGTCAGCGTGAAGGGCCCGAAGGGCACCCTGTCGCTTGCCAAGGTTGCTGGCGTTGAAATCACTGTCGACAACGGCGTTGCCACCCTGGCCGCCAACGATGCCTCGCTGGTTGCCCTCACCGGCACCGTGCGCGCCATCCTGGCCAACATGGTCAAGGGCGTCACCGACGGCTTCGAGCGCAAGCTTGAGCTGGTCGGCGTCGGCTACCGTGCTGCCATGCAGGGCAAGGATCTGAACCTGTCGCTCGGGTTCTCGCATCCGGTCCTGTTCGTGGCGCCGGAAGGCATCACCATCTCGACCCCGACCCAGACCGAAGTGCTGGTCCAGGGCACCGACAAGCAGCGCGTTGGCGAAGTTGCCGCCAAGATCCGTGGCTTCCGTCCGCCGGAGCCCTACAAGGGCAAGGGTGTGAAGTACGCCGGCGAAGTCATCATTCGTAAGGAAGCCAAGAAGGCCTAATTCAGGTCCTCAGCTTTCCAAGGAAAAAGATCATGAACAAGAACATCGCTCGTCTGCGTCGTGCCAAGTCGACCCGTGCACACATCCGTGTGCTCGGCGTGCCGCGCCTGTCGGTGCTGCGCACCGGCCAGCACCTGTACGCCCAGGTCTTCACCGCCGATGGCTCCAAGGTGCTGGCGTCGGCCAACACCACCCAGGCCGACGTCAAGGAAGGCTTGAAGAACGGCAAGAACAGCGACGCCGCCACAAAGGTCGGCAAGCTGGTCGCCGAGCGCGCCAAGGCTGCGGGCATCGAGAAGGTCGCTTTCGACCGCTCGGGCTACCGCTACCACGGTCGCATCAAGGCACTGGCTGATGCAGCCCGCGAAGGCGGCCTGCAGTTCTAAGGGATAAGGAAGCGGGGCTGGTCCCCGCTTCCGCCTGCCTGCCGGCGCGGGTTGCGCCGGGCGACGTCCTTCTTCTGCAGGGGCGCTCGATCCACCGCTTCATTCCACAGCTATAAGCGGCATTGAGCCGTACATACTCAATCAATCAAGGAATCAACATGGCAGAAGAACGTCAGCAGCGGGGTCGCGATCGCGATCGCCGCGAAGAGAAAGTCGACGACGGCATGATCGAAAAGCTGGTCGCGGTCAACCGCGTCAGCAAGACCGTCAAGGGCGGTCGCCAGTTCACCTTCACCGCACTGACCGTGGTCGGTGATGGCGCAGGCAAGGTTGGCTTCGGTTATGGCAAGGCGCGTGAAGTGCCGGTCGCGATCCAGAAGTCGATGGAACAGGCTCGCAAGAACCTGGCCAATGTCGATCTGAACAACGGCACGTTGTGGCACCCGGTGAAGTCCGGCCACGGCGCAGCTCGCGTGTTCATGATGCCGGCCTCCGAAGGTACCGGTGTGATCGCCGGTGGTGCCATGCGCGCCGTCCTGGAAGCCGTTGGCGTCAAGAACGTGCTGGCCAAGGCCGTCGGCTCGCGCAACCCGATCAACCTGGTTCGCGCCACGCTGAAGGGTCTGAGCGAAATGCAGTCGCCGGCCCGCATCGCGGCCAAGCGCGGCAAGAAGGTGGAGGATCTCAACCATGGCTAATGACACCACCAAGACCATCAAGGTCCGTCTGGTTGGCGGCCTGCGCGGCGCCCAGGCACGTCACCGCCTGTCGGTGAAGGCGCTTGGCCTCGGCAAGCTCAATAGCGTACGTGAACTGAAGGACAGCCCGCAGGTTCGCGGTCTGATCAACAAGGTCCACTACCTCGTCAAGGTTGAGGAATAATCCAATGACCATGCATCTCAATGAACTGAGCCCGGCACCGGGCGCTCGTAAAGAGCGTACCCGGGTCGGTCGTGGTATCGGCTCCGGCCTGGGCAAGACCTGCGGCCGCGGCCACAAGGGTTCGTTCGCCCGTAAGGGTGGCGGCAAGATCAAGGCAGGCTTCGAAGGCGGCCAGACCCCCATGCAGCGTCGTCTGCCGAAGGTCGGTTTCCGTTCCAAGATCGCCAAGGACACCGCTGAAGTGCTGTCCTACCAGCTTGAGCGTCTGGAAGCTGGCGAGATCGACTTTGCCGCGCTGCGCGCTGCCAAGCTGGTCCCGAGCACCGCTAAGCGTGCCAAGATCGTCATGAAGGGTGGCCTGACCAAGGCATTCACCCTGAAGGGCGTCGCTGCAACGGCCAGTGCCAAGGCCGCGATCGAAGCTGCCGGCGGCAGCGTACAGGAGTAAGACATGGCGCAAGCTGGCATTGGTAACCTCGGCGGCGGGCTCGGCAAGTTCACGGAACTCCGCCAGCGACTGCTGTTCGTCATCGGGGCATTGATCGTCTACCGCATCGGCTGTTATGTGCCGGTGCCTGGCGTCAATCCCGATGCCATGCTTGCGCTCATGCAGGCGCAGGGCGGCGGCATCGTGGACATGTTCAACATGTTCTCGGGCGGCGCCCTGCACCGTTTCAGCATTTTCGCGCTGAACGTGATGCCGTACATCTCGGCATCCATCGTGATGCAGCTGGCGGTCCACATCTTCCCGGCATTGAAGTCGATGCAGAAGGAAGGTGAATCGGGTCGTCGCAAGATCACCCAATATTCCCGCATCGGCGCCGTGTTGCTGGCGGTGGTGCAGGGCGGCAGCATCGCGCTGGCGCTGCAGAACCAGGTCTCCCCGGGCGGTGCCCCGGTCGTCTACGCACCGGGCATGGGCTTCGTGCTCACCGCCATCGTCGCGCTGACCGCCGGTACCATCTTCCTGATGTGGGTCGGTGAGCAGGTCACCGAGCGCGGCATCGGCAACGGTGTGTCGCTGATCATCTTCGCCGGCATCGTGGCCGGCCTGCCGGGCGCGGTCATCCACACCGTGGAAGCCTACCGCGACGGCAACATGAGCTTCATCGCCCTGCTGCTGATCGTGCTGGTGGTGCTGGCCTTCACCTACTTCGTGGTGTTCGTCGAGCGCGGCCAACGCCGCATCACGGTGAACTACGCACGTCGCCAGGGTGGCCGCAACGCGTACATGAACCAGACCTCGTTCCTGCCGCTGAAGCTGAACATGGCGGGCGTGATCCCGGCCATTTTCGCCTCGAGCATCCTGGCATTCCCGACGACGCTGGCCATGTGGTCCGGCCAGGCCAGTTCGGCCACGTGGCTGCAGAAGGTCGCCAACGCCCTCGGGCCGGGCGAGCCGCTGCACATGATCGTGTTCGCCGCGCTGATCAGTGGTTTCGCGTTCTTCTACACCGCGCTGGTGTTCAACTCGCAGGAAACCGCCGACAACCTGAAGAAGTCGGGCGCGCTGATTCCGGGCATCCGTCCGGGCAAGGCCACCGCCGACTACGTGGATGCCGTGCTGACCCGCCTGACGGCCGCCGGTTCGCTGTACCTGGTGATCGTCTGTCTGCTGCCGGAAATCCTGCGCACCCAGCTCGGCGCCTCGTTCTACTTCGGCGGCACCTCGCTGCTGATCGTGGTGGTGGTGGTGATGGACTTCATTGCCCAGATCCAGGCGCACCTGATGTCGCACCAGTATGAGAGCCTGTTGAAGAAGGCCAACCTGAAGGGCGGCAACCGCGGCGGTTTTGCCCGCGGCTGATTGACCTGTTACACTAGTCTTCTTGTTGCGAAGGCCCTCCGGTTCCCGGACTGGCCTTCCAAATCGAAGGGCGGCCCCTGCAGCGGTTTCGGGTGGGGGTGTGATGTGGTGGTCCTGCGCGGGAGTAGCGCGGGCGGCGGCGGGGGCAACCTCTGCAGTCAACGACATCCGGCGCCGGAGCATGGGCACACTCCCCACGCCGGGTCCATGGAACCTTCAGGTTCCACGGGCTTCCCAGTAAACCGAGACCTTGATAGAATCGCTAGTTCACTTTTTTGATCCATCCTGCCGGATTGGCGCGCCCATGGTGCGCTGTCGGCCATCACTCAGCTGGAGAACCGCGTCATGGCGCGTATTGCAGGCGTCAACCTGCCAGCCCAGAAGCACGTCTGGGTCGGGTTGCAAAGCATTTACGGCATCGGCCGTACCCGTTCGAAGAAGGTCTGCGACGCCGCAGGCGTGACCTCGACCACCAAGATCCGCGATCTGTCGGAGCCGGAAATCGAGCGTCTGCGTCTCGAAGTCGGCAAGTACATCGTGGAAGGCGATCTGCGCCGTGAAATCGGTATCGCGATCAAGCGCCTGATGGATCTGGGCTGCTACCGCGGTCTGCGTCACCGTCGCGGTCTGCCGCTTCGTGGCCAGCGCACCCGTACCAACGCCCGCACCCGCAAGGGCCCGCGCAAGGCGATCAGGAAGTAAGGGACCTAAGAAATGGCTAAGCCCGTCGCTAAGACCAAGAAGAAGATCAAGCGCGTCGTCACTGACGGCGTCGCCCACGTCCACGCTTCTTTCAACAACACCATCGTGACCATCACCGACCGTCAGGGCAACGCTCTGTCGTGGGCGACCTCCGGTGGCGCTGGCTTCCGCGGTTCGCGTAAGTCCACCCCGTTCGCTGCCCAGGTGGCTGCCGAGAAGGCCGGCCGTGCCGCGCTCGACTACGGCGTCAAGTCCCTGGAAGTCCGCATCAAGGGCCCGGGTCCGGGTCGTGAGTCGGCCGTGCGCTCGCTGAACAACGTGGGCTACAAGATCACCAACATCATCGACGTGACGCCAATCCCGCACAACGGGTGCCGTCCGCCGAAGAAGCGTCGCGTCTAAAGGAGCGATAAGAAATGGCTCGTTATATCGGTCCTACCTGTAAGCTCGCCCGCCGCGAAGGCGCCGACCTTTCCCTCAAGAGCCCGGCCCGTGCGCTGGACTCCAAGTGCAAGCTGGAGCAGAAGCCCGGCCAGCACGGCGCCACTGCCCGTAAGGGCAAGCTGTCCGACTACGCTACCCAGCTGCGTGAAAAGCAGAAGGTCAAGCGTATCTACGGTCTGCTGGAGCGTCAGTTCCGCAACTACTACAAGAAGGCCTCGACCAAGAAGGGCAACACCGGCGAGAACCTGCTGCAGTTGCTGGAAACCCGTCTTGACAACGTCGTTTACCGCATGGGCTTCGCAGTGACCCGTCCGGCTGCCCGTCAGCTGGTCTCGCACCGCGGTGTCACCGTGAACGGCAAGTCGGTCAATCTGGCTTCGTACCAGGTCAAGGCTGGCGACGCCGTCGCTCTGTCCGAGAAGGCTGCCAAGCAGCTGCGCGTCCAGGAAGCCCTGACCGTGTCTGCTACGCATGACCTGCGTCCGTCGTGGGTTGAAGTTGATTCCGGCAAGTTCGCCGGCATCTTCAAGGCCGTGCCGGATCGTTCGGACCTGCCTGCGGATATCAACGAAGCGCTGATCGTCGAGTTGTATTCGAAGTAATTCACATTGGAGAACCTCCGGGTCACACCGGAGGTTCGCAGGAGAACCCGCAACATGACGGTTACCGCCAACCAGGTTCTGCGTCCTCGCGGTCCGCAGATCGAACGCCTTACCGATACCCGCGCCAAGGTCGTCATCGAACCCTTGGAGCGTGGTTACGGGCATACGCTGGGCAACGCCCTGCGTCGCGTGCTGCTGTCGTCCATCCCGGGCTTCGCCATCACGGAAGTCGAAATCGATGGCGTACTGCACGAGTACACCACGCTTGAAGGCTTGCAGGAGGACGTGCTGGAAGTCCTGCTCAACCTGAAGGATGTGGCCATCCGCATGCATACCGGCGACAACGCTACGCTGTCGCTGTCCAAGCAGGGTCCGGGTGTCGTTACCGCTGCTGATATCAAGATTGACCATAACACCGAGATCCTCAATCCGGCTCATGTGATCTGCCATCTCACCAAGGATGTGGCGATCAACATGCGTCTGAAGGTCGAGCGCGGTTTCGGCTACCAGCCTGCTGCTGCTCGTCGTCGCCCGGATGAAGAAACCCGTGCCATCGGCCGCCTGGTCCTGGATGCGTCGTTCTCGCCGGTCCGTCGCGTCGCCTATTCGGTGGAAGCGGCCCGCGTGGAACAGCGTACCGATCTGGACAAGCTGGTGCTGGACATCGAGACCAACGCGACGATCGATGCCGAGGAAGCCGTGCGCACTGCCGCCGACATCCTCAGCGATCAGCTGTCGGTCTTCGGTGACTTCACCCACCGCGACCGCGGTGCGGCGAAGCCGGCCAACAACGGCGTGGATCCGGTGCTGCTGCGCCCGATCGACGATCTGGAGCTGACCGTGCGTTCGGCCAACTGCCTGAAGGCAGAGAGCATCTATTACATCGGCGATCTGATCCAGAAGACCGAAGTGGAGCTGCTCAAGACCCCGAACCTCGGCAAGAAGTCGCTGACCGAGATCAAGGAAGTCCTCGCACAGCGCGGTCTTTCGCTCGGCATGAAGCTGGAGAACTGGCCGCCGGCCGGTGTCGCCCAGCACGGCATGCTCGGCTGATCCAGCGCTACGCAAGATGCTTGACCCCGCACCTTCGGGTGCGGGGGCTTCACCCGCAACACCCCGCACCGACAGGTCGATAGCCTGCGGTGACGGCCAGCCAGGACGGCTGGCACCGGACCATCCGCAGTCCAAGCAGCAACGCCAGGATGGCGACAGCGATACCCAACCGATCCAACATTCACTTCAGGAATCACCGTCATGCGTCATATGAAGTCCGGTCGTAAGTTCAACCGCACCAGCGCCCATCGCGAAGCAATGTTCAAGAACATGGCCGCGTCGCTGTTCAAGCACGAGCTGATCAAGACCACCCTGCCGAAGGCCAAGGAACTGCGCCGCGTTGCCGAGCCGCTGATCACCCTGGCCAAGGTTGATTCGGTTGCCAACCGTCGTCTGGCGTTCGCTCGCCTGCGCGACAACGAAGCCGTCGGCAATCTGTTCACCACCCTGGGCCCGCGTTACGCGAGCCGTCCGGGCGGTTACCTGCGTCTGCTGAAGTGCGGTTTCCGCGCTGGCGACAATGCGCCGATGGCCTACGTGGAGCTGGTCGATCGTCCGGCTGCTGTGGCTGAAGCCGTCGAAGAGTAATCTTCGAGCTGTACCTGTTATTCGGTGAAGAACCCGGCCTTGTGCCGGGTTTTTCCGTTTCTGGGGTTTGATGGCGGCAACGACTGCACACATGGTCGGTGCGCAGGGGGTAAAGCAAAGCATGTGGCGGTCGCGGTGCGTGGGTAGTGCCGGCCGCTGGCCGGCTCCTCAGTACCGTCGCTGCGTTGGGGTGGTTCCGCTTGATGTACGGAACATGCTGTCCGGTCCGCTGCGCCGATGGTCGGCAGGTGCGCATGGACGTGGGCGGTCACGGCCCTGTTAATCTTGGGGCCTGGACTTTCACGAGTGTTGGCAATGAATCCATTGCGTTGGAGTTTCCGCGCCCAGTTCCTGTTGGGGTTTCTGGTCTGCGCGGCGCTGTTGGGGTATGCGATCTTCCTGCAGTTGAAGATGGGGCTGGAGCCGTGTCCGTTGTGCATTTTCCAGCGGATTGCATTCGCGGCATTGGGGCTGCTGTTCCTGATCGGAGCGCTGCATGGTCCGCGTGATCCGGCCGGGCGGAAGACGTATGGGGTGCTGGCCTTCATCGCGGCCGCGGTCGGTATCGGTATTGCCGGGCGCCATGTGTATGTGCAGTTGCTGCCGCAGGACATGGGCTCGAGCTGTGGGCCGCCGCTGAGTTTCCTCAGTGAGACGATGGGGCCGTTCGAGGTGTTCCGCACCGTGCTGACCGGTACCGGCAACTGCGGCAACATCGATTGGCAGTTCCTGGGCCTGACGATGCCGATGTGGAGCCTGGTGTGGTTTGCGGCATTGGCGGTGTGGGCGCTGGTGACGGCGTTCCGTGCCCGTCGCCGCCACTGAGGCGTTTCTCAACTCAGTGACCTCGGCCTGGCCACGCAACGCGTGCCAGGCCGGGTGCTGCGATCAGGTCTGGATGCTGCTGATCTGATTGAATGGCAGGGCTTTCTCGCGAAGCTCAGAAGTCCTGCTGCAGGCTGAGGTAGGCGCCGCGGCGGGGACCCCATTGCGGGGCGAAGACGCCGATGCCGCCGCCGTCGCGCAGTTGGTAACTGCGGTCCAGTGCGTTGACCAGGGCGATCTGTGCATGCAGTGGGTGGCCGCTGTCGGCGTTGAAGTCGTGGCCGGCGCTGAGGTTGAGCTGCAGGTAGGCGGGGAGTTCGCCGCCGTTGGGGATGCCATCGGCATCCGAGCGCAGGCCGCTGCCGAACACGTAGTCGGCGCCAAGACGGTTGTGCCCGGCGAAGGCGTAGCTGATGCCGCCGGACGAGGTCAGTTTCTGGTCGTGGTCCAGATGGATCCAGTTGTTCTGGACGTAGGCCAGTGCCTTGGGATCGAGGTTGTACTGGCCGGTGATCACCTGCTTGCCCATGGCCTTGTTGTAGGCGGCATTGACGTAGGCGCTGAGCGGGCCGTTGCTGTAGTCGGCGCTGAATTCCACGCCGTGGATGTGGCCGAGGCGATAGTTGAAGGTGGAGTAGATGTAGGCGGCGCCGAACTGGCCTTCGTCCTGCAGGCGGTCGACCTTGCGGTCGTAAGCGTCCAGGCCCAGGGTGAGGTGTTCGCCCACCTGCTGGGAGACGCCGATGTCGTAGTAGTCGCTGCGCTCGGACAGCGGCGTGGTGCTCCCCCCGGTCGGTTGCTGGTTGGTGGTGCCGTCGTAGAGCGCGATGTCGCTGCTGGCCACCAGTTCGCTGGCCGGCGGGGTGAAGTAGCGCGAGTACCCGGCGTGCACGGTGGTGCTGTCGGTGGCGTTCCAGACCACGCCCACCCGCGGGCTGAGCTGGCCTTCGGTGCCGCCGAACGCCTTGTAGCGGTCACCGCGCAGGCCGTAATTGACCGTCCAGTCCTCGCCGAGGCGCCATTCGTCCTGCAGATAGACCGCGGTGGTGGTGGCGTTGAAGGCGCTCGCCTCCGGAATGCGCAGGGGCGTGGTGCTGGCCTGCTGGCCGTCGGCGTCGACCGGGAACACCCAAGTGTCGCTGCCGGCGCGGGCGCGCTCGGCGTTGACGTACAGGCCGTAGCGCAGCGTGTGGTTTTCACCGAGCGGGGTGGAGAAATCGGCCTGCACGGTGTTGGCGCGGTTGCTGCGTTCCACCTGTGAGGCGACGCCGTTGAAGATCAGATCGCCGGCGAGGTCCGGGTTGAAGGACAGGTCGCTGTACCGCTGCCCGGCCGAAACCTGGTAGGCGGTGCTGCCCAGCGCACCCTGCAGCACCAGCATGCCGAAGCGGGTGGTCTCGCGCTGGGTTTCGTCCAGCGCGGCGGAGTCCGCAGTGACCGTATCCAGGTAGCCGAACTGCGGGGTCTGGCCAGGGTTGACCGGGATCTGGAACCGGTTGTTGGAGAACCCGGCGAACAGGCTCAGGCGGGTGTCGTCGTTGATCAGATAGGTCAGGTCGGCGAATGCCTTGCCCTGGTGGGTGTCATCGTGGTCCGGCCTGCGCGAGGCGGTGGGGTTTTCCATGCCGACCTGGTTCTGGTCGTAGTTGCCGGTCAGATACCAGCTCCAGCGGCCCTGGCTGCCCCACCACGAGGCGTTGGGGTTGACCTTGCCGTAGGAGCCGGCAGTGAGGCCGGCGCTGCCGCCATCGCCCAACTCGGCGCCGCTGCGGGTGGTGATGTCCACCACAGCGGCCGTGCGCTCGCCGAACTGCGCCGGCAGCGCACCGTCCATCAGGCGGATGCTCTTGATCGCGCGGGCATCCAGGGTCTGGCCGAAGCCGGAGATCGATTCGGGCAGCAGGACGCCGTTGAGCCGGTACTGGAGGTTGGCATGGTCGCCGCGCACGTGGACGCCGCCGTAGGAGTCCTGGACCACGCCCGGGGCCTGCAGCAGCACCTGGTTCAACGGGGTGGAGGCGCCCAGCGGCAGGTTCTGGATGTCTTCGGCGGTGATCTGGTACTGGCTGCTGCCGATATCCGGCGACAGCGCATTGCGCGCCTGGTCGAGTTTGGCGCTGACCGTGACCGCATCCAGCTCGGTCACCGCAGGGGCGGCGGTGGATGGGGTGGCGGCGAGGGCGGGCAGGCCGGTCAGGGCCAGGGAAACAGCGATACCGGTAGCAAGCAGGGAGGGCTTCATGAGGATGGCTTGGCTGGGCAAAGGGAGGAGGGGCCGGCCTGGCAAGTGTTACTCCGTAACAAATCATGCGCCTGTCCGATGCCGCTGGAGCATGCGCGATCTGGCCGATCGTGGTGTCCTTTCTTCAGCGTTCAGCCTCCGGGCACGGGCCCGCCCCTTTGCGCCGGGGGCGCGCTCTGCGACCATGACCGGCCCCACACCCCGGAAGTCCGTGATGAGCCTGTCCGCCCCGCCTGTAGCCGATCCCGCCGCGACCGCTGTCGACGCTGCCTGGTCGCCGGAGAGCTGGCGGGGCAAGCCGGCGCTGCAGATGCCGACCTACCCGGACCCGCTGGCACTGGATGCCGCCCTGCACGAACTGAAGCGGCTGCCGCCGCTGGTGACCTCCTGGGAAATCCTGGCGCTCAAGCAGCAGCTGGCCGATGCCCAGGAAGGCAAGCGCTTCCTGCTGCAGGGCGGTGACTGCGCGGAGAATTTCAGCGACTGCGAATCCACCACCATCTCCAACCGGCTCAAGGTGCTGCTGCAGATGAGCCTGGTGCTGGTGCACGGCATGCGCAAGCCGGTGATCCGGGTCGGGCGTTTCGCCGGGCAGTACGCCAAGCCGCGCTCGGCCGATACCGAAACCCGCGACGGCCTGACCCTGCCCAGCTATCGGGGTGACGTGATCAATGCGCCGGAGTTCACCGAGGCCGCCCGTCTGCCGGACCCGCGCCGGATGCTGCAGGCGCATGCGCACTCGGCGATGACGATGAACTTCGTGCGGGCGCTGATCGATGGCGGCTTCGCCGATCTGCACCACCCCGAATACTGGAACCTGGAGTGGGTGCGGCACTCGCCGCTGGCTACCGATTACCAGAAGATGGTGTCCTCGATCGGCGATGCGGTGCGTTTCATGGAAACCCTGTCCGGCACGCAGGTGTACAACCTCAACCGGATCGATTTCTACACCTCGCACGAAGCGCTGCTGCTGCCCTACGAACAGGCGTTGACCCGCCAGGTGCCGCGCCAGCAGGGCTGGTTGAACCTGAGCACGCATTACCCGTGGATCGGCATGCGCACCGCCGCTCTCGATGGCGCACACGTGGAGTATCTGCGTGGCGTGCGCAACCCGATCGCGATCAAGGTGGGCCCGTCGGTGCAGCCGGACCAGCTGCTGCGCCTGATCGACGTGCTCAACCCCGAGGACGAGCCGGGCCGCCTGAGCTTCATCCACCGCATGGGGGCGGCACAGATCGCCGAAAAACTGCCGCCGCTGTTGAATGCGGTCAAGCGCGATGGCCGGCGCGTGCTGTGGGTGTGCGATGCGATGCATGGCAACACCGAGAGCACCAGCAACGGCTACAAGACGCGGCGTTTCGACAACGTGCGTGGCGAGGTCGAGATGTCCTTCGACCTGCACGCTGCGGCCGGCACCCGGCTGGGCGGCGTGCATCTGGAGCTGACCGGTGAGGACGTGACCGAATGCACTGGCGGTGCGCGTGAGCTGACCGAGCGCGACCTGGAACGCGCGTACCGCTCGTCGGTGGATCCGCGCCTGAACTACGAGCAGTCGCTTGAAATCGCGATGGCGATCGTGCGCAAACAGGCGCACTACGCCGACTGATACCAGTGCGTGTCCTCGACACGCACCTTACATTCGCCTGACACGATGGTCATGGTGGCACCGGCATGCTGTGCACTTCCTTGCGAAGAACACAGGAGCGTGCAGTGACCGTGGACTGGCAGCAGGCAGCGCTGTATCTATGGCCGATCTCGATCGCACTGGCGATCGGGATCAGCGGCTGGTGGTTGTTGATGGCGTTGACGCGGCGGCTGAAAGACCGCGACTACCGCCGCGCCCGCATCGCGCGCGTGATCAGCCGGCCGCTGGCATTTGCCCTGCCGCTGTTGCTGTTGATTCCCGCGCTGGAAGCGACGCCGCTGCACGAGCACCGGCTTGAACAGGCACTGCGGCTGCTGCACATCGGTGTGACCGGCTGCGTCATCTGGCTGCTGGTGCGGGCTGTGGCCGCGGGCGAGCAGGCGATCCTGCGCGACCATCCGATGGAGGTGGCCGACAACCTCGAAGCGCGCCGCATCCAGACCCAGACCCGGGTGCTGAGCCGCGTGTTGATGGGCGCGATCATCCTGGTCGGCGTCTCGCTGATCCTGCTCACCTTCCCGATGGTGCGCCAGATCGGCACCGCGCTGCTGGCCTCGGCCGGCATCATCGGGCTGGTCGCCGGTATCGCGGCCAAGCCGGTGTTCGGCAACCTGATCGCCGGCCTGCAGATCGCCTTGACCCAGCCGATCCGGCTGGACGATGTGGTGATCGTCGAGGGCGAGTGGGGCCGGGTGGAAGAGATCAACAGCAGCTACGTGGTGGTGCGGATCTGGGATGCGCGACGCATGGTGGTGCCGCTGACCTGGTTCATCGAACACCCGTTCCAGAACTGGACGCGGCGCAGCGCCGATCTGCTTGGCACCGCCTTCCTGTGGCTGGATTACACCGCGCCGATCCCGGCGATCCGCGCCGAACTGGAGCGCATCTGCAACGGCGAGGCGCTGTGGGATGGCCAGGTCTGCGTGACCCAGGTGACCGAGACCAGCGAACACACCCTGCAGGTGCGTCTGCTGGTGAGCGCACGCAACTCCGGCGATGCCTTCGATCTACGCTGCATCGTGCGCGAACGCATGCTCGATTTCCTCGCCCGCGAACATCCTCAGTCGTTGCCGCGCACCCGCGCCGAGCTCAATCAGGAGGCCGCGCCGATGCGCCGCGCGCGTTCGCAGCCGGCCGAGGACGTGCGTTCGCCCGGTGCCGAAGATGGGGAGCCGGCGGTCCTGCCGGACCCGGGTGACGCATCCCGGTAGTGCCGGCCGTTGGCCGGTACACGCCCCTCAGGGCGCGACGCCGTTCGTCAGCAGGGTGTCGGTCTGGAACCGCGGCGGGCGACGTGCGCGGGTGCGCTGCTCGTAGGCGTAGCCCAGCTCGATCAGCCGCGGCTCGCTCCATGCGGTGCCCATGAACAGCAGCCCCAGCGGCAGGCCGTTCACGTGCGCCATCGGCACGGTCAGGCTGGGGTACCCCGCCACCGCGGCCGCGCTGTAGCTTTCACCGGGGAAATCATCGCCGCGGCCGGGCCGGATCGGCCAGGCCACCCCGGTGGTCGGTGCCACCAGCGCATCGAGGTTCTGCTCGCGCAGCACTGCATCGATGCCGTCCGGGCCGGCCAGCCGGCGCGCATCGCTGCGTGCGCGGATGTACGCCGGGGTGCCCAGGCCGCCCATGGTGGCGGCGGTGTCCATCAGGTCCTGATCGAACAGCGCCAGTTCCTTGCCCGCATGCTGCCGGTTCCACGCGATGACGTCGTCCAGCGTGCGCACCGGCGCCTGGTAGGTGGTGAAGTAGCGCTGCAGCCCAGCCTTGAACTCATGCATCAGCACGATCTGCTCAGCCTCCTGCCACTGGCCCTGGGTCGGCAACTGCACCGGCACCACGGTCGCGCCCGCGTCGCGCAGCACGGCCACGGCATGCTGCAGGGCCGGGGCGATGCCCGGCTTCTGCAGCAGGTCGCCATACAGCACGCCGATCCGCGCACCGCGCAGGCCATCGGCGTTCAAGCGCGAGGTGTAGTCGTACACGGCGCGCCCCGGCATGGTGGCGGTAGCCGGGTCAGCCTCGTCCCGGCCGGCCATGGCGGTCAGCAGGGCGGCCGCATCGGCCACGCTGCGCGTCATCGGGCCGGCGGTGTCCTGGCTGAAAGAGATCGGGATGATGCCTTCGCGGCTGACCAGTCCCACGGTCGGCTTCAAGCCGACCACGCCGTTGACCGCGGCCGGGCAGACGATGCTGCCGTCGGTCTCGGTGCCGATCGCGGCCACCGCCAGATTGGCCGAGACCGCCACCGCGCTGCCACTGCTGGAGCCGCACGGGTTATGGCTGAGCCGGTAGGGATTGCGGGTCTGGCCGCCGCGCGCGCTCCAGCCGGAGATCGACTGGCTGGAGCGGAAGTTGGCCCACTCACTGAGGTTGGTCTTGCCCAGGATCAGCGCCCCCGCCGCGCGCAGCCGCTTGACCAGGAACGCATCGTCGGGGCGGAAGCCTTCCAGCGCGAGCGAACCGGCCGTGGTGCTCATGGGGCTGGCGCCGATGTTGTCCTTGAGCAGCAGCGGGATGCCGTGCAGCGGGCCGCGCAGCTGCCCTTGGCGGCGCTCGGCGTCCAACTGGGCAGCTTCGCGCAGCGCATCGGGATTGAGCTCGATCACCGCGCGCAGGCGCGGGCCGGCCCGGTCGAGGCGGGCGATGCGGTCCAGGTAGGCGCGGGCCAGAGTGACGCTGTCCAGCTCGCCGCTGGCCATCCGCGCTTGCAGCGCGCTGATGTCGGCCTCGGCATAGGCGAAGGGCAGCGCTGCGGTCGGTGAAGGCGTGGGCGATTCGCGGGCATGCAGAGGCGCCGGGCCCGGGCTGCAGCCGGCCAGCGCGATGAGCATCAATGACGTCAGTGTCAGGCGCATGCCTGTTCCCCCGAACCGGCCGACAGGCTAACCAGCACAGGCGGCGCTTGGCAACTCAAGCCGCGTTGGCGATCGTGCCGTGGCGTTTGCGGATATCGCGGGCGAGTACGCCGACCACGATCAGATTGATCACCAGCACCGACCACGAGGCCCAGCCCGGATGGCGGAGAATGGCGTAGATATCGAACGGCAGGTAGATGCCCGCGGTGACGCAGCCCAGCCAGGAAGCCCAGGCTTTGGCGCGCCAGAGGCCCCAGGCCTCGAATAAGTGCAGGACGCCGTAGGCGACCATCGCAGCAGCCGCCAGATGCACTGCATCGGGGCTGATCATGTTGAGCAGCGAGGGCAGGGTGCCGTGATCCGGGTCCAGGCTGAACCGGCGGATCAGGGCATTGACCGCATCGCGCAGGGGCTGCGGACCGAGCATTTCCAGCCCGGTCGCAGCCAATAGCGCCAGAACCGCCTTGCTGGCTTCCAGCAAGGCGATCAGGTGAAGCCCCGGATGCTTGTGAGGATCCGGGTTGTAGGGCTTGTCGATCACGACAATGGGTCCGATCAGCCGCCGCGCGAGGCCTTCTTGCGGTCGCTTTCGGTCAGGCCCTTCTTGCGCAGGCGGATTTCCTTCGGGGTGATCTCGACCAGCTCGTCGTCTTCGATGAAGTCCAGGGCCTGCTCCAGCGAGTACTTGATCGCCGGGGTCAGCTGGATCGCATCGTCCTTGCCCGAGGCGCGCATGTTGGTCAGCGGCTTGGTCTTGATCGCGTTGACGGTCAGATCGTTGTCCTTGGAGTGGATGCCGACCAGCTGGCCTTCATACACGTTGTCGCCTTCAGCAGCGAACAGCTTGCCGCGTTCCTGCAGCGGGCCCAGGGAGTACGCCGGGGTGGCACCCGGGGCATTGGCGATCATCACGCCGTTCTGGCGCTTGGCGATCGAACCCTGTTCCTTCGGGCCGTAATGGTCGAACACGTGGAACAGCAGGCCCGAACCCTGGGTCAGGGTCTTGAACTCGTTCTGGAAACCGATCAGGCCACGGGCCGGGATCTGGTATTCCAGGCGCACACGGCCCTTGCCGTCCGGCTCCATGTTCTTCAGCTGGCCCTTGCGGGTGCCCAGCTTTTCCATCACGCCGCCCTGGTGCTGCTCTTCGATGTCCACCACCAGCTGCTCGATCGGCTCCATGGCCTGGCCGTCGATCTGCTTGATGATCACTTCCGGGCGCGACACGGCCAGCTCGTAGCCTTCACGACGCATGTTCTCGATCAGCACCGACAGGTGCAGTTCGCCACGGCCGGAGACCAGGAACTTGTCGGCGTCTTCCAGCTGTTCCACCTTCAGGGCCACGTTGTGGACCTGCTCGCGATCCAGGCGGTCCTTGATCTGGCGGCTGGTCAGGAACTTGCCACCGGACAGGTCCTTGTTGCCGGCGAACGGCGAGTTGTTGACCTGGAAGGTCATCGAGATCGTCGGTTCATCGACGGTCAGCGCCGGCAGGGCTTCCGGGGTATCCGGGTGGCACAGGGTGTCGGAGATGGTCAGTTCCGGAATACCGGAGATGGCGACGATGTCGCCGGCCTCGGCGGTGTCCTGCTCGATGCGCTCCAGGCCCAGGAAGCCCAGCACCTGCGCGACCTTGCCGTTGCGCTTCTTGCCTTCACGATCGATGACCGCGACCTGCATGTTCTTCTTCAGGGTGCCGCGCTGCACGCGGCCGATGCCGATCACGCCCACGAAGTTGTTGTAGTCCAGCTGGCTGATGCGCATCTGGAACGGACCTTCCGGGTCCACTTCCGGCATCGGCGCGTGCTGCATGATCGCTTCGTACAGCGGGGTCATGTCGCCGTCGCGCATGGTGTCTTCCAGGCCCGCGTAGCCGTTCAGGGCCGAGGCGTAGACGATCGGGAAGTCGAGCTGCTCATTGGTGGCGCCGAGCTTGTCGAACAGGTCGAAGACCTGGTCGATCACCCAATCCGGACGCGAGCCCGGGCGGTCGACCTTGTTGACCACGACGATCGGCTTGAAGCCCATCGCGAAGGCCTTCTGGGTCACGAAGCGGGTCTGCGGCATCGGGCCGTCCATCGCGTCGACGAGGATCAGCACGGTGTCGACCATCGACAGCACGCGCTCCACTTCGCCGCCGAAGTCGGCGTGTCCCGGGGTGTCGACGATGTTGATCCGGTTCTTGATACCGGTCTTCTTGTCTTCCCAGGTGATGGCCGTGTTCTTGGCCAGGATGGTGATGCCGCGTTCCTTTTCCTGGTCATTGCTGTCCATCACGCGCTCGGCGAGCACGGTGCGCTCGGAGAGGGTGCCGGACTGCTTGAGCAGCTGGTCGACGAGGGTGGTCTTACCGTGGTCGACGTGGGCGACGATGGCGATGTTGCGAAGATTTTCGATAGACATGCGAAAGGGGGCCAGTCGGCGCCGGATTTGGAAAAAGAAGTCCAACATTATACGGCCAAGATGACCAATCGCGAAAAGTGCGTCGCAAGCCTTGCCGGACGGGCATTCAGCTGTGTGAGGGGCGCCTGTCCGGGTGGCCGCGATGATGCAGGAAGCACCATCGCCCCCTGAGTCAGGGGGCTGCCGCGAAGCGGCGGGGGTGTGGGTGCTGGCAAGAGGGGGCCGCGGTTCGCGCAGCGAAGCGTGGGGCGGCAGCGCGCATGCGGTGGTGCATACCACGGGTGTATCCTATGGGGCTAACGACAAACCCCCGTACCCCAAGGATTTGCATGTCCCTCATCGCCACTTTCGACACCACCCAGGGCCCGATCAAGGTCGAGCTGTTCGCCGACAAGGCCCCGCTGACGGTCGCCAACTTCGTCAATCTGGTCAAGCACGGCTTCTATGACGGCCTGGTCTTCCACCGCGTGATCCCGGACTTCATGATCCAGGGTGGCTGCCCCAAGGGCCAGGGCACCGGCGGCCCGGGCTACAAGTTCGAAGATGAAAAGAACGGCGTGAAGCACCAGGTCGGTTCGCTGTCGATGGCCAATGCCGGCCCGAACACGAACGGCAGCCAGTTCTTCATCACCCACATCAAGACCGATTGGCTGGACGGCAAGCACACCGTGTTCGGCCAGGTGCTCGACGGCCAGGCCATCGTGGACTCGGTCAAGCAGGGCGACGTGATCCATTCGATCACCCTGGAAGGCGACACCGACGCCGTGCTGGCCGCCCAGGCCGAGCGCGTGGCGGAGTGGAACAAGCTCATCCCCAGCGCCTGATCCGATCCCGACGGCCCCCTGTGAAGGGGGCCGTTTTTACGATTCTTAGCAGAGGAAATCCCCATGAAAGCACCTGTTCGTGTTGCCGTGACCGGCGCCGCCGGCCAGATCGGCTACGCCCTGCTGTTCCGCATCGCCTCCGGCGACATGCTGGGCAAGGACCAGCCGGTCATCCTGCAGCTGCTCGAGCTGCCAGTCGACAAGGCCCAGGCCGCCCTGCGCGGCGTGATGATGGAACTGGAAGACTGCGCCTTCCCGCTGCTGGCCGGCATGGTCGGTACCGATGACGCCGAAGTGGCCTTCAAGGATGCCGACATCGCCCTGCTGGTCGGCGCGCGTCCGCGCGGCCCGGGCATGGAGCGCAAGGATCTGCTGCTGGAAAACGCGAAGATCTTCACCGCCCAGGGCGCGGCGCTGAACAAGGTCGCCAAGCGTGACGTCAAGGTGCTGGTGGTCGGCAACCCGGCCAACACCAATGCCTACATCGCCATGAAGTCGGCACCGGATCTGAACCCGCGCAACTTCACCGCCATGCTGCGCCTGGACCACAACCGTGCGCTGAGCCAGCTGTCGACCAAGCTCGGCAAGCCGGTCGGTGGCATGGAGAAGCTGATCGTGTGGGGCAACCACAGCCCGACCATGTACCCGGATTACCGTTTCGCCACCGCCGAGGGTGCCTCCATCGCCGAGGCGATCAACGACCAGGAATGGAACGCCTCCACCTTCATCCCGACCGTGGGCAAGCGCGGCGCGGCGATCATCGAAGCCCGTGGCTCGTCCTCGGCCGCCTCGGCCGCCAATGCCGCCGTCGACCACATCCGTGACTGGGTGCTGGGCAGCAACGGCAAGTGGGTCACCATGGGCGTGCCGTCCGACGGCTCCTACGGCATTCCGGAAGGCGTGATCTTCGGCTTCGCGGTCACCACCGAGAACGGCGAGTACACCCTGGTCAAGGATCTGCCGGTCGACGACTTCAGCCAGAAGTACATCGACAAGACCCTGGCCGAGCTGGAAGAAGAGCGTTCGGGCGTCGCCCACCTGCTGGGCTGATCGCACGCCACGACAGGTGCCGAAGAGAACGGCAGGAGCCGTTCTCAACGGTGCAAAGCGCCGGCCCGAAGGGTGAGCGCCAGGACGGCGCGAATATCGTTGGTCGGTACGAATTGAAAAAACGCCGGGCATTGCCCGGCGTTTTTTTTGTTTCTTCTCCCATAGGGGGTGCAAAGGCGCGTACTGAGTCTTTTCCGCGCGGCGGTCGGTGGGTGGGGCGCTGGCCCCCCATGCCCTTGTAGGCGAAATAAAGGAGGAGGGGGCGGCCGCAGGCCGACGCCGGAGGACATTCGCCGGAAAGGGTATGGGGGGCCAGC
Organism: Stenotrophomonas sp. Steno-Z10-BAI; assembly: GCF_056393115.1. Lineage (NCBI taxonomy): Bacteria > Pseudomonadati > Pseudomonadota > Gammaproteobacteria > Lysobacterales > Lysobacteraceae > Stenotrophomonas > Stenotrophomonas sp. Steno-Z10-BAI. Next base: position 402,443 of record NZ_JBWJOZ010000003.1, read on the forward strand.
GCCCCACCCACCGACCGGCCCTACGACCAAGGTCGGACGGCCCGCGCCTCACCATCGGACTATGCTCGATCCCATGACTTTGTCTGGGAGGGCTGTCATGCGTTACGAAGATGTCTATCGACGTTCGGTCGATGAACCCGAGGCGTTCTGGGGCGAAGAGGCCCAGCGCATCTACTGGCATACACCGCCGCAGCAGATCCTCGACTACAGCAATCCGCCGTTCCGGCGCTGGTTCGTCGGCGGGGAAACCAACCTCTGCTACAACGCGGTGGACCGTCATCTGGTCGACCGTCCCGACCAGCTCGCCCTCGTCGCCATCTCCAGCGAAACCGGCGTTACCCGCGAGATCACCTACCGCGAACTGCACCGCGAAGTGAATGCCTTCGCCGCCGTGCTGCAGCGGCTGGACGTACAGCGTGGCGACCGCGTGGTGATCTACATGCCGAACATGGCCGAAGCGGTGTTCGCGATGCTGGCGTGTGCACGCATCGGGGCGATCCACTCGGTGGTGTTCGGCGGTTTCGCCGCGCACAACCTGGCACTGCGCATCGATGACGCCGAACCGAAGCTGTTGATCGCCGCCGACGCCGGCAAGCGCGGTGGCAAAGTGATTCCGTACAAGGCGATGGTCGATGCCGCCTGCGCCGAAGCCGCCTCGCCGCCACCGCATGTATTGATCGTCTCACGCGGGCTGGACCCGGCCGAGCCGAAGGTGCCCGGTCGTGACGTCGATTACGCCACGCTGCGTGCCGAGGTAGGTGACCAGGATGTACCGGTGGTGTGGCTGGAATCCAGCGAGCCGAGCTATCTGCTCTACACCTCCGGCACCACCGGCAAGCCGAAGGGCGTGCAGCGTGATGTCGGCGGCTACGCAGTCGCGATGGCGCAGTCGATGGAGACGGTGTTCGACTGCAAGCCCGGCCAGGTGATGTTCTCCACCTCGGATGTGGGCTGGGCGGTCGGGCATTCCTACAACGTGTACGGCCCGCTGATCGGCGGCTGCACCTCGTTGCTCTATGAAGGGCTGCCGACCCACCCGGACCCGGGCATCTGGTGGGCGCTGTGCGAACAGTACGGCGTGCGCACGCTGTTCTCCTCGCCGACCGCGATCCGCGTGCTCAAGAAACACGACGCCGATTTCATCCGCCGCCACGATCTGGAAGCATTGAAGTACGTCTTCCTCGCCGGCGAACCGCTCGACGAGCCGACCGCGCACTGGATCAACGACGCACTCGGCAAGCCGATCATCGACAACTACTGGCAGACCGAAACCGGCTGGCCGGCACTGACCCTGCTGCCGGGCGTGGACATGAAACCGGTGCGCTTCGGCTCGCCCGGTTTTCCGAACCTCGGCTACCGGATGAAGGTGATCGACGAGAACACCGGCGAGACCGTCGCGCCGGGGCAGAAGGGCGTGCTGGTGATGATCCCGCCGCTGCCGCCGGGCTGCATGACCACGGTCTGGAAGGACGACGCGCGCTTCATCCAGAGCTACTTCAGCCACTTCAAGGAACTGCTGTACAGCTCGCTGGACTGGGCGATCCAGGACGAAGACGGCTACACCTTCATCCTCGGCCGCACCGACGATGTCATCAATGTGGCCGGGCACCGCCTGGGCACGCGCGAGATCGAAGAATGCATCGCCGGCCATCCGCTGGTGGCCGAGGCCGCCGTGATCGGGGTCAAGGATGAACTCAAGGGCCAGGTGCCGCTGGTGTTCGTCACCCTCAAGCAGGCCCTGCAGGGCGACGGGAGTGCCGTGGCGGCCGAGATGATGCAGCGGGTGACCAATACCCTGGGCGCGGTCGCGCGGCCGGCGCACATCCATATCGTCAACGCGCTGCCTAAAACGCGTTCGGGCAAACTGCTGCGGCGCTCGCTGCAGGCGCTGGCGGAGGAGCGTGATCCGGGTGATCTGTCGACCTTGGACGACCCGGCGGCCTTGGACGAGATCCGGCGCGCGCTGGGGAGCTGACCCGCTAGGCTCCCCGCACGATGCTGCAGCGCATTACCGGCGACGCGAACGCTCGGGTAAGCTGCGGACGTGATCGGTGCGGGTCTTGCCGGCGGCACGCGCGCGCTGGGGATACGGCGCGCCTGGGGCGGCCGCCGGACATTGATGGCCTGGAAGATCACAGGGGGCGCGCAGGTAGCGGCGAACGGCCGGCCGACGCGTGTGATAGGGCACCACGTGAAGGGGGAACACATGGCGTATATCCAGGCCAAGACGGCCGCTGGCCGTCAGGAAATCGAGGACCGTGCGCGGCGCTTGCCGCCTGCGCTGCGGTCCATGCTGCTGATGGTCGATGGTCAGCGCGATGACACCGCGTTGACCGCGTTGTTGCCGGGCCTGCGCGCACCGGACGATGCGCTGGCGCAGCTGTCGGCAATGGGGTTGATCGAGGTCGTCGGCGGGAGTGCCGCACCGGTCATTGCTGCAGCGCTGACCGCCGGGCGCGAGCAGGATCCGGAGCTGTACAAGCGGCTGTATGACTGGATGAGCGAATCGGTGCGCAGGTATCTCGGTCTGAAGGGGTATTTCATGCAGTTGAAAGTCGAGCGCTGCACCGATGCCGGCGGCCTGGAGAAGCTGTGGCCGGACCTGGCCGCTGCGATCAGCAAGGCGAAAAGCCCGGCACTGGCCAACCGCTGGCTGGAAGAAACGCACGCGCTGCTGCACACCGAGGTCGTGATCGCCTGAGGCGATACGTCGACGGCAGCCAGGCAGCACGCTGTTTAGAATGCGTGCTGTTTCGTGTGCGGGAGGATGGCGATGGTGGATGAGATCGAGGACGACGCCGCCCCCGGGTGGGATGCCATCGATGCCGCGTTGAAGGCGGTGTATCCCACGCAGGCGCCGCAGCATTACGGCCCGGTGCTGCGTTCGCTGCTGGGTGGCGAGGACCCGCTGGACGGCATCAGCGCATATTGGAACGATGCGCCGCTGCCGCACTGGCACTTCGTCAGCTATGGCTTCTCCGAGCTGTATGAAAAAGAGAGCGATGATCCGGCCACCAGTGGCTACGGCTTCGAGCTGAGCGTCCGGGTTGCCGCTGCGGCAGGCAGCGAGCCACCGCCGTGGGCGATGAATTTCCTGCAGAACCTGGCGCGCTACGTGTTCGCCAACGGCAAGGTGTTCCAGCAGGGCCACTACCTCAATGCGGGCGGGCCGATCGCCGCCGACACTGATACGCCACTGCGGCACGTCGCCTTCATGCGCGACCCGCAGCTGCCGGCGCGCGAGACGCCCAACGGTTCGCTGGCGTTCCTGCAGGTGATCGGGCTGACCGATGACGAGATGGAGGCGGTGAAGCGCTGGTCGACCACCGGCGTGCTCGAGGCGCTGCTGCCGAAGATGCCGCTGTGGATCACCGATATCGCGCGCGGCTCGCTGCTGGACGATCCCGCGCTGGCGGCCGCCGTGGCCGAGGGTGCGGCACGCGAGGGCTCGCAGACGGCCTATCTGTTCCTGGAAAAGCTGGGCGGGTCGGTGCAGGGCGAGGGCGCAGGGCAGCAGTTGACCGTGACGCTGGGCGCGCGCCAGGTGGAATCGCTGCTCGCGTTGTTGCCGGCGCGGTTGCTGTTCGGCCAGCCATTGACGCTGGTCGGCAACGATCGGCAGATCACGCTGTCGCCGGCGGCCGCCAATGCGCTGGTGGTCGAGGGTGATGCGCTGGACTGCCAGCTGGCACCGGCCACGGTGCAGGCGCTGGTCGCCACGGTCATGCCCCGCCGTGGCACCTATGCGATCCCGGGTTGGCCGGCGCTGCAGGTGGTGGTGGAGCCGAGCGAACTGCGCGATGCCGAGGGCACTGTGGTCGAGGTCGTTGGCTGATCACCTCGCACGCGCTGGAAACGAAGAAGCCCGGCACTGCCGGGCTTCTTCTTATCCGTCTACGTCAGCCGCACCGGTCAGCTCAGGCCTTCGGCCTTCAGTACCGCCTGCACGCCGGCATCGGCGTCCATCCGCTGCTTGAAGGCAGCGATGTTGTCCAGGCCGCTCAGGTCGATCTTCGCGCCCGCGGCCCAGCGCAGGGTGATGTAGAAGTACGGGTCGGCGAAGCTGCGGAACCCGGCCAGCCAGGGGCGGTCGGCCAGCTGCGCATCGGCGCGCTCGAACAGGCCACGCAGGCGCTTGCGGGCGGCGGCGCGGAGCGCGTCGTACTGGGTGTCGTCTTCGATGAAGGTGGCCGGCCCGAACAGCGGCTTGAATGCCGGGTGCAGGTCCGAGTTGACGAAGGACAGCCACCGGGTGGCTTCGGCGCGCTGCTTGGGGCTGCCGTCACCGGTCAGGCCGGCCTGCGGATAGGTATCGGCGATGTAGCCCAGGATGGCCGCGTTCTGGGTCAGCACGAAATCGCCGTCGACCACCACCGGGACCGAACCGGCCGGATTGATGGCCAGGAAGGCGGGGGCCTTCAGGGTGTCCTTGTCGAGCAGTTCCACCTCGAACGGCTGGCCGGTCCACTGCAGGGCGATGTGATCGGCGGTGGAGCAGGCTCCGGGCTTGCTGTACAGCTTCATGGGAACTCCGTTGCGGATGGGTGGAAGGTGAGCCGCCCACTATTCCAGAGCCGGCCTCGCATCCTCAACGGTATGGCCGTAACAGATCGTTACGACGCGCGCGGCTTGAGTTTCTGCACGCGGTAGAAGGTGTGATCGCCAATGGTGGCCACCTGGTAGGCGTTGCGCCAGCTCGGGTTGGCGATTGCCAGGGCGGCGAAGTGGCTCGCACCCGGGACGATCTCCTTGCGCTCACCGGCCGGCAGGGCCCAGTTGCGCTCGGCATCGAAGGCCACGGTCATCGCTTCCTGCCAGGCATCGGCGTTGCCGAGCTGGGTGCCGGGCGCGACGATGGTCGGGGCGAACTGCTTGCGGGCGGTCACCACCTGGCACATCGAGTCGCCCCACAAGCCGCTGTCCAGGCGGCGCAGGGCCACTTCCGCGACGGCTTGCTGGCCGCGCAGGGTCTGGTCACGCGCTTCGAGGTAGACGGTCGTGCTCAGGCACAACGAATCGGCGGCAGGCTGCGGCAACAACTGTGACAGCCAGAGAATCCAGGCCAGTTTCATAAATCTCCTTGCTCCGTGTGGGCCGCACCTGGCTGTTCCATCCGATCATGCGGACGGGGCGTGGGTACGACTTGGCGTCATGGGGAGGCGGCCATCGGGGCCGCCCGGGGGCGGACCCGAATAGACGTGGGGTCCGCGCGCTCACTCGAACTGGGTGGTGAGCGGGAAAGTTGGCGCACGATAGGGGGGGATTTCCCAATACATCCTGAACCCGAACGCTTGACATTCAGGTTAGGAGGTGGGGCTGAATCGGCCGTTCAGCCCCGTATTCAGGTCGGTTTCGACCCGGATCAGAGCGCGGCCGCGACCCGGCTGCCCTGATCGATCGCGCGCTTGGCGTCGAGTTCGGCGGCCACGTCCGCACCGCCGATCAGCTGCGCATGGATGCCGGCGGCCTGCAGCGCGGCGTGCAGATCACGGCGCGGTTCCTGGCCGGCGCAGACCACCACATGGCTCACCGGCAGCAGCTGTTCCTGGCCGTCCACGCCGATACGCAGGCCGCTGTCATCCACGCCCAGGTACGTCACGCCACCCAGCATGCTCACGCCCTTGGCCTTGAGCGTGGCGCGGTGGATCCAGCCGGTGGTCTTGCCCAGCCGGGCGCCGGGCTTGCCCGGGCTGCGCTGCAGCAGCCAGACCTTGCGCGCGGGTGCTTCAGGTGCCGGTTTGGCCAGCGCGCCCCGGCCCTCGAAGCTGGGGTCCACGCCCCACTCGGCCATCCAGCGTGCCGGGTCCAGCGCGGAGGAGGGCCCCTGGTGGACCAGGAACTCGCCGACATCGAAGCCGATCCCGCCGGCGCCGATGATCGCGACCTGCTCGCCCACCTGGACCCTGCCGAGCAGCACATCCAGGTAGGTGACCACCTTGGGGTGGTCGGCGCCGGGGAAATCCACCCGGCGCGGGATGATGCCGGTGGCGATCACCACCGCGTCGAAACCGGCCAGCGCGGCCACGTCGGCCACGGTGCCCAGCTTCACCTCGACACCGGTCTCGCCCAGCTTGTGGCGGAAATAGCGCAGCGTCTCGTGGAATTCTTCCTTGCCCGGGATGCGCTTGGCGACATTGAACTGCCCGCCGATCTCGCTGCCGGCGTCGAACAGCGTCACCGCGTGGCCACGCTCGGCAGCCACGGTCGCGCAGGCCAGCCCGGCCGGGCCGGCACCGACCACGGCGATCCGGCGCGGGGCGGTGGTCGGGTGGTAGACCAGCTCGGTCTCGTGCACGGCGCGCGGGTTGACCAGGCAGCTGGCGGTCTTGTTCTCGAACACGTGGTCCAGACAGGCCTGGTTGCAGGCGATGCAGGTGTTGATCGCCTCCGGACGCCCGGCGCGTGACTTGTTGGCCCACTGCGGGTCGGCCAGCAGCGGCCGCGCCAGCGACACCATATCGGCCCCGCCCGCGGCAAGGATGCGTTCGGCCACGTCGGGCATGTTGATGCGGTTGGTCGCGATCACCGGCACGCGGACATGCGGCTTGAGCTTGGCGGTGACCCCGGCAAAGGCGCCGCGTGGCACCGAGGTCGCGATGGTCGGGATGCGCGCCTCGTGCCAGCCGATGCCCGAATTGATCAGCGTGGCGCCCGCCGCCTCGATCGCCTGCGCCTGCTGCACGATCTCGGCCCAGTTGCTGCCGTCGGGCACCAGATCCACCAGCGAGAGCCGGTAGATGATGATGAAGTCCGGCCCGCAGGCCTCGCGGATGCGGCGCACGATCTCGACGGCGAAGCGCATGCGCTGTGCCGCGTCGCCGCCCCAGCGGTCGGTGCGCTGGTTGGTACGCGGGGCGATGAACTCATTGATCAGATAGCCTTCCGAACCCATCACCTCGACGCCGTCGTAGCCGGCCTCGCGGGCCAGCCGCGCGCTGCGCGCGTAATCAGCGATGTGGCGCTCCACCCCGCGCGCGGACAGCGCCCGCGGGGTGAACGGGTTGATCGGGGCCTTCAGCTTGGAGGGGGCCACCGAGAGGGGGTGGTAGGCGTAGCGGCCGGCATGCAGCAGCTGCAGGCAGATCTTGCTGCCGTTGTCGTGCACGGCCCGGGTGACCTGGCGATGCGGTCGCACTTCCCACGGCCAGGACAGCTTGCCACCGAACGGCTTGAGCCAGCCGACCACGTTGGGCGCGAAGCCGCCGGTGACGATCAGCCCGACGCCGCCGGCGGCACGCTCGGCGAAATAGGCCGCCAAGCGCGGGAAATCGCGCGCACGATCTTCCAGGCCGGTGTGCATGGACCCCATCAGGACCCGGTTGCGCAGCTGGGTGAAGCCCAGGTCGAGCGGGGTGAACAGATGCGGGTAGGCGGTGGATTCGGCGGCTGGCGACATGTGGATACGCTTGCGTACGGAAGCCCGCAGGGTGCCGCGAATGCCTCTGAAGAGCAAGCGCAGGCGCCCCGGCCGGTGCCGATCGCCGGTCCGGCACCGGCGCTGTTATGGTGCGACGGCGGCCGGGGCGGGCTTGCGGATGCCGAACAGCGGCAGGGTAACCCCGCACAGCGGGCCGATCAGCAGCGCGAAGGCGAGCGTGCCCACGCCGACATTGCCGCCGAGCCACCAGCCGATCAGCAGCACGGTGCCTTCGATCGCGCTGCGCACGATCCAGATCGGCCAGCCGGTGCGGGCGTGCAGGCCAGTCATCAGGCCATCGCGCGGGCCGGGCCCGAAGCGTGCGCCGATGTACAGGCCGGTAGCCAGCGCGACCAGCAGCAGGCCGCAGATGAACATCGGGATCTGCCAGGCCAGTCCCTGCACCTGCGGCAGCAGCCACAGCCCGAACTGCGCGCTGGGGCCGATCAGCAGCACGTTGAGCACGGTGCCCAGGCCGGGTTTCTGCCGTATCGGCCACCACAGCAGCAACACCAGCGCGCCGATCACGTTGGTGGCCACGCCGAAGGACAGCGGCGTCTGCAGCGCGATGCCCTGTGACAGCACATCCCAGGGCGCCACGCCGATCGCCGCGCGGATCATCACCGCCGCGCCGAAGCCATACAGGAACAGACCAAGCAGGAGTTGCAGCAGGCGCAGGGGCAGGGACGTGGGCATGTCGGTTTCACCGGAACGGCCACTGACTGTAGGGGGCCCTTCGCACCGCCGACAGATACAGATACGCGCGAATCTGCGCAGACACATTGCCGCGCGCGTCAGTCCCAGCCGGACAGCACCAGTTTGCCGATCACGCCGCCGCCTTCCAGCTGGCGATGTGCCTCACGCAGGTTCGCTGCGGTGATCGAGCCCAGATGCGTATGTGCGGTCGTGCGCAGTTCGCCCGCGTCGATCAGGCTGGCGGCTCGGCTCAGAATGCGGTGCTGTTCGATCATGTCCTCGGTCTGGAAGCGCGACCGGGCAAACATGAACTCCCAATGGATGCCGATGCATTTGGCTTTGTACGGATCGCCGATGCGCAACGGTCCGCGCGGTTCAACGATCAGCCCCACATGTCCCTGCGGGGCCAGCAGCTCGCCCAGCGCCTCCCAGTACTGGTCGGTGTCGGCCAGGTTCAGCGCCACCTGCACCTGCGCGATGCCCAGTGCCTGCAATTGCGCAGCCAGCGGCTGGCGATGATCGATCACGTGGTCGGCGCCCATCTGCATGCACCACGCACGGGTTTCCTCGCGCGAGGCGGTGGCGATCACGCTGAAGCCGGCATGGCGCGCGAGCTGGGTCGCCATCGAACCGACGCCGCCGGCACCGCCGATGATCAACAGGTGCTGCCCGCGATGGCGGCGGTCTTCAAGGTGCAGCGGCATGCGCTGGAACAGCAGTTCCCACGCGGTCAGCGTGGTCAACGGCAACGCGGCGGCCTCGGCGAAATCCAACGTGGTGGGTTTGCGCCCGACCAGGCGTTCGTCCACCCACTGATACTGCGCATTGCAACCCGAGCGGGTGACATCGCCCGCGTAATACACCTCATCGCCGGGGGCGAACGCGGTGACCTCCGGGCCTACCGCCTCGACCACGCCGGCCGCGTCATACCCCAGGATCCGCGCAGGATTCTCCTGCTGCGGGCGCGGCGCGCGCTGTTTGGTGTCGACCGGATTGATGGAAACAGCCTGTATTCGCACCAGCAGGTCGCGTCCCTGCGGCGCGCCCGGTGGCGCAATGCTCAGGTCCTGAAGTGCGGCGGGGTCGTCAATCGGCAGATATCGGGTCAGTCCCACGGCTTTCATATCGGCTCCGGAAACGAGGGGGGCACCCTCATCATACGGATCACGACGTCGCTGTTTTTGCGCTGAATCAAGGCGCAATCGGCATTTGAACCCTCACGTGAAAAATGTGTCGCGACGTCGCCTGAATTAGGCAAAACCCTTGTCATTGCTGGGTCTTGCGGAATTTCATCAACCTGTATAGGGTGCCACCAGCTGGACCCGGTAGAGGTCTGGCGGTCGTCTTCACATGTTACGGGACTGTTAACATCACCTTCACTCGCCTGAGCATAATGTTCGCGGCGGTGGCGTGCTGAATCGGCAGTCTGAAAACGACGCAGTAGTGCTGGCCCATGCCTCTACCGGTTTCATACCCCCGAAATAGGAGCTGTACTCAATGAACAAGAAGATCCTCACTGCCGCGCTGCTGGGCGGTCTGGCTTTCGCCCAGGCTGCATCGGCGCAGGATTTTGACGACCGCTGGTACCTGACCGGTTCGGCCGGCTTCAACTTCCAGGATAGCGACCGTCTGACCAACGACGCTCCGTTCGTTACCCTGGGCCTCGGTAAGTTCATCAGCCCCAACTGGTCGCTGGATGGCGAGCTGAACTACCAGAATCCGAACTTCGACGCCAACCAGGATCTGAACTGGAGCCAGTACGGCGCCTCGCTCGACCTGCGTCGCCACTTCATCCAGGAAGGCCGCGGCTGGAACCCCTACCTGCTGATGGGTCTGGGCTACCAGAAGTCGGAAGAAGAGTATCCGGCACTGAACACCAATGGTCCGCGTGAGCGCAAGGACGGCAACTTCGCCGCCAAGGTCGGCGTCGGCCTGCAGACCACCTTCGAAAAGCGCGTCGCCGTGCGTGCCGAAGTGGCCTACCGCGCTGACTTCGACGACCAGAGCATTGCTGCTCCGAGCGAAGACTGGTTCGGCGACGTGCTGGCTTCGGTCGGCGTCGTGATCCCGCTGGGCCCGGCCCCGGTTGCTGCCGTGCCGGCTCCGGCTCCGGTTGCGCCGAGCTGCGCCGATCTGGATGACGACGGTGACGGCGTCAACAACTGCGACGACAAGTGCCCGAACTCGCAGCCGGGTCAGACCATCGGTCCGGACGGTTGCCCGGTCCCGGTGTCGATCGATCTGAAGGGCGTGAACTTCGACTTCGATAAGTCGAACCTGCGTCCGGACGCGGTTGCGATCCTGAGCGAGGCTTCGGAAATCCTGAAGCGTTACCCGGATCTGCGCGTTGAAGTGGCCGGTCACACCGATTCCAAGGGTACCGACGCTTACAACCAGAAGCTGTCCGAGCGTCGTGCTACCTCGGTGTACAACTACCTGACCCAGAACGGCGTTGACGCTTCGCGTCTGGTCGGTCCGATCGGTTACGGCGAGAGCCGCCCGATTGCGCCGAACACCAACCCGGATGGTTCGGATAACCCGGAAGGCCGCGCCAAGAACCGTCGTACCGAGCTGAACGTCCAGAACTAATCCTTCTGGTAGTACAGTCTCACTAAGCAGGGCCCGGCATTGCCGGGCCCTGTTTTTTTTTGTCTTCTCTCAACTCGACAGTTGGGCCCTTCCGAGCGCGTCACGCCCCGTAGCGACCGGTAGGCCCCTTGGCAAATGTCCCCCGGCCGCCGCCTGACGGCGACGGCCTCCTCCTTGATTTTGCCCAGGGGCCTACCGGCCGCTACGAGGCTCGGCGTGCTGTAAGTCCACTAAAACCCAGCCTTTCGTTGCGGCGCCAACGGGCTTGGCCCAGCGCTCGACGCACCGGCCGCCGAGCGTCAAAAAGTTCGCCGTTCGCTTCAAGAAGTGCCCTCGCCGATGGAGAAGCGCCTTGTCACGCATCCAGTCGGGTCGAATCCTGGAAATCGACAATAAATCCAATAAGTTGCCGTATTCATTGAAAGTGGCGCTTGAAAGACGTTGTGGCGCTGTTAAACTCGCCGCGTCGACCCCTTCCTGGATGCATCCCATGCAGCGTTTTGCACTGGCCGCCGCGCTTGGCCTGGCCCTGGTTCCCACCGCCCACGCTGCCGTGGACTGTTCGGCACCTGCCAGCGCATCGCCGCTGCCGCTGCCGGCCACCGCGATCGCACCGGTTGCCGAAGAGCTGTACATCCGCAACGTCCAGTTGGGCATGCCCGCCGGCGTGCTGACCTCCAGCTACGACCGCGAGCAGTCGCTGGACAGCGTGCTGCAGCGCCTGCGCATCGACGGCTGCCAGAACATCGCCAAGGCGATTCCCAGCGCACCGGTGATCAACCCGAACGATCCGGCGGCCTACAAGCCGCAGACCGAGTTCGACAACACGCCGTGGCGCTTTGACATGAGCCAGAACGGCAAGCGCATGACCGCCGAAGAATTCGACGCTTGGATGAAAGCGCGCGGTGTGCGCGTGGTCAAGGCGCGCCCGGTACCGGCTGCCGTGCCGGCCGCCACCAGCGAAGCACCGGCTGAGACCAAGCCGGCGGACAAGAAGTAAGCCGCCTGAGCGGAGCACGATGACGACACGCCGGCCGCCCGCCGCGAACGCGTCCCGACCACGCCGCCCCGAGCGGCGTGCGAGCCCTGCAACTGCTGCCCGCAACGCCGCCTCCAGCACCCCTGCGGGCGCACCGCGCCATGGCCTGGCGCGCGTGCTTTCCAAGGCCGGGCTGTGCTCGCGGACCGAAGCCGCACGCTGGATCGCCGATGGCCGGGTGACGGTCGACGGCCGTGTCATCAACAACCCCGAATTTCCGATCATCGACGGGCGCCATCACGTGCGCGTCGATGGTCAGCCGCTGGATGCGCCCAAGCGCGTGCACCTGATGCTCAACAAGCCGCGCGGCCTGGTCACCACCGCGCAGGACGAGCGCGGCCGCGACACCGTTTATCGCTGCTTCGATGCTGCCAGCCTGCCGTGGATCGCGCCGGTCGGGCGCCTGGACAAGGCCAGCGAAGGCCTGCTGCTCTTCAGCAATGATCCGCAGTGGGCCGCGCGCCTGACCGATCCGGCCACCGGCCCGGACAAGACCTATCACGTCCAGATCGATGCCCTCCCCGATGCCGCGCAGCTGCAGGCGTTGTGTACGGGCATCGAGGATGAGGGCGAACTGCTGCGCGCGCGACGCGCCACGCTGCTGCGCAGTGGCGACAAGACCGCCTGGCTGGAAGTGGTGCTGGAGGAAGGCCGCAACCGGCACATCCGACGCCTGCTCGCCGCGTTCGACATCAACGTGCTGCGCCTGGTGCGCGTGGCGATCGGCCAGCTGCCGCTGGGCGAGCTGGGCAAGGGCGCCTGGCGCGAGCTCAGCCCACACGATCTGGAGCTGCTTTACGCCGTGGCCGACAGCGCCGCGGCCACACCGTGACCTCGTGGCCTGCCGGCATGTGGCAGGCCATTCGACCCGGGCAATGGATGGCCTTCGAAGGGATGTTCCGTTCAATACCGGGAGTAAGACCATGCACGTCAGTACCCTCAACCGTTCCCTGTTCCGCGGCGCCTGCCTGTTGTTGCCGGCCGCGCTGCTGACCGCCTGTGGCGGCCACAAGCAGATCGCCAAACAGGATCCGCCGGTGACCGACAAGGTGGTGGAGATCAAGATCCCCGAGCTGGATGGCCGCGGCAGCTACCGCTTCCTGATGAGCGATGGCGACAAGCGCATGAGCGCCGACGAGTTCGATGCGTGGATGAAGGCCAACGGCATCCGCGTCGCCAAGGGCAACGGCCAGGATGGGCCGGTCGCCGCACCGGTGGTGGTGGCCAGCAAGGAACAGGCCCAGGACAAGAAGAAAAAGAAAAAATAAAAAAACGCCGGGCACTGCCCGGCGTTCTGTGGGGACGGCGCGCAGGGCGCCGTCGTCCGGTCACCCCTTGATCACGCCCAGTTCCAGGCCGATCCGGGTGAAGGCATCAATGGCACGGTCCAGGTGCGCACGCGTGTGCGCGGCGCTGATCTGGGTGCGGATGCGGGCCTGCCCCTTGGGCACCACCGGGAAGAAGAAGCCGATCGCGTAGATCCCTTCTTCGAGCAGGCGCTCGGCGAACTTCTGCGCCAGCGGCGCGTCGTACAGCATCACCGGGCTGATCGGGTGCACGCCCGGCTTCACATCGAAACCGGCAGTGGTCATCTTCTCGCGGAAGTAGGCAGTGTTCTGCGCCAGGGTATCGCGCAGGTCATCGGCGGCGGCCAGCATCTGGAAGGCCTTGATGCCGGCGGCGACCACGTGCGGCGGCAGCGAGTTGGAGAACAGGTACGGGCGCGAGCGCTGGCGCAGCAGTTCGATCACTTCGGCGCTGGCGCAGGTGAAGCCGCCCAGCGCACCGCCCATGGCCTTGCCCAGGGTGCCGGTGATGATGTCGATCTTTTCCAGCACGCCCTTGACCTCGGCCGAGCCGCGGCCGGTCGCGCCGAGGAAGCCGGTGGCATGGCATTCGTCGATGTGCACCAGCGCGTTGTACTTCTTGGCCAGCGCGGTGATCTCATCCAGCGGGGCGATGAAGCCGTCCATCGAGAACACGCCGTCGGTGGTGATCAGCTTGGTCTTGCAGCCGGCCGCATCGGCGGCCTGCAGCTGGGCTTCCAGATCGGCCATGTCGCAGTTGGCGTAGCGGAACCGCTTGGCCTTGCACAGGCGCACGCCATCGATGATCGAGGCATGGTTGAGCGCGTCGGAAATGATCGCGTCGTGCTCGCCCAGCAGCGGCTCGAACAGGCCACCGTTGGCATCGAAGCAGGCCGCGTACAGGATGGTGTCCTGCTTGCCGAAGAAATCGGCGATCTGCGTTTCCAGCTGCTTGTGCAGGTCCTGGGTGCCGCAGATGAAGCGCACCGAGGCCATGCCGAAGCCATGGGTATCCAGCGCGTCCTTGGCGGCCTGGATCAGGTCCGGATGGTCGGCCAGGCCCAGGTAGTTGTTGGCGCAGAAGTTCAGCACCGTACGGCCGTCGTCCAAGGTGATCTCGGCCGACTGCGGGCTGGTGATGATGCGTTCGGACTTGAACAGGCCCTGGGCGCGGATCGCCTCCAGTTCTTCAACGTAGTGCTGGGTCAGCGAGGCGGTGGTGGCGTCGGTCATGGCAGGCAGTCTTCGGCACGGGAAACCCGGGATTTTACCTGTCGGGGGCGACGGCGGGGTTGCCGCCGGCGGTGGAAGGGCGGGGCAGGCCGGGGGACGGTTGCAGACGTGATTGTTGCATCGCAATATCAATCAGGTTAAAAAACTGTAAACCGCGCCGTTCCGCCCACCCCACCCACGTCTGGAGAGACCCCGCATGAACCACGCCACGCGCTGTACCGCCGCCGTTGTGCTCTGCGCCGCCCTGCTTGCCCCGTTTGCCGCCAGCGCCCAGGACGAGGCCGAATCGCCGTTCAGCTGGAACGTCACCGCGGTGTCGGACTACGTGTTCCGTGGTGTGTCCCAGACCGATGAGGATCCGACACTGCAGGCCGGCTTCACCTATACCTCGCCGGTAGGCCTGTATGCGGGCGTGTGGGGCTCGGGCGTGGACTTCGGGCCGGGCGACCCAAGCACCGAGATCGACTACCTGATCGGCTACGGGGTGGATGTCACCGACGGCGTCAATTTCGACGTGCTGCTCAACCGCTACACCTATCCGGGCGCCAGCGAGCTGAACTACAACGAGTTGATCACCACCACCACCTTCGCCGAGCAGTACAAGCTGACGGTGGCCTACACCGATGATCTGTCCGGGTCCGATACCAAGAGCTGGTACTACGCGGTGGGCGGCGAGTGGGGTCTGCCCAATGATTTCACCCTGAGCGCGAACGTGGGCCGCACCTCGCTCGAGACCGATTTTGGCAAGGACTACACCGACTTCAACGTCGGCGTGAGCCGCCAGTTCGGCCTGTTCAACCTGGGCCTGGGGTACCACGGCACCGATGGCGCCGGTCGCGACAACAACGGCAAGCTGGCTGACAACCGCGTGGTGTTCACGGTCGCCGTTGGCAAGTAGCCCGCCACTGGCCGGCGCCCGACACCGCCGGCAACCTCGCGAACCAGAAAAGGCGCCCGGATGGGCGCCTTTTCAATGTTGGCCTCACACCGGAACCCTTGCTGGAGAACAGCCCCCTTGTTGTTCAAGGGGGCGCGCCAACGGCGCGGGAATCAAGGTGGAATGGACAATGGATCATCTGTGCCGAAGGCACAGGTGATCAATTCCAGCTCAAGACCACCTTGCCAGCCTTGCCCTGTTCCATCAGGTCGAAGCCCTTCTGGAACTCATCGATCGGCAGCTGGTGGGTCATCACCTTCCCCAGCGGGAAGCCGGACAGCACCAGCTGGGTCATCTTGTACCAGGTCTCGTACATCTTGCGGCCGTAGATGCCCTGCACGGTCAGGCCCTTGAAGATGATCTTGTCCCAGTCGCAGCCGGCACCCTTGGGCATGATGCCGAGCATGGCGATCTTGCCGCCGTGGTACATGCAGTCGAGCATGTCGTTGAACGCGCGCGGGTTGCCGCTCATTTCCAGGCCCACGTCGAAGCCCTCCATGTGCAGCTCCTTCATCACGTCCTTGAGCGAGGTGTTGGAGACGTTCACCACGCGGGTGGCGCCCATGTCGGCGGCCAGCTTCAGGCGGAAATCATTGACGTCGGTGACCACCACGTTGCGCGCACCGATGTGCTTGCAGATGCCGGCGGCGATGATGCCGATCGGGCCGGCACCGGTGATCAGCACGTCCTCGCCGATCACGTTGAACTCCAGCGCGCAGTGCGCGGCGTTGCCGTACGGATCGAAGAAGGCGGCCAGCTCGGACGGGATCTGATCGGGGATCGGCCACAGGTTGCTGGCCGGCATCACCATGTATTCGGCGAAGGCGCCGTTGACGTTGACGCCGATGCCCACGGTGTTCGGGCACAGGTGCTGGCGGCCACCGCGGCAATTGCGGCAATGGCCGCAGACGATATGGCCTTCGGCCGAGACGCGCTGGCCGATCTCATAGCCGGTCACGCCCGGGCCGATCTCGGCGATGCGGCCGACGAACTCGTGGCCGATGGTCAGGCCCGGCTTGATCGTACGCTGGCTCCACTCGTCCCACAGGTAGATGTGCAGGTCGGTACCGCAGATGGCGGTTTTTTCCAGCTTGATCAGGACCTGGTTCGGGCCGGGGGTGGGGACCGGAACTTCTTCCAGCCAGATGCCCTTGGCGGCTTCGCGTTTGACCAGGGCCTTCATTGTTTGCTGCGCCATCGGGGTGGAACTCGTCTGGGGGAAAACGCGGATTATAGAGGGCTGCGCGGAATTCCCATGTTGCGCTGCGGGTGCGTTGGCGGAACGAAAGGCGGGGGTGCATGGGCGTTTCGAACGGCGCCGCTGCGCTCGCCGGGCCATGCCCGGCGGACGGCGGCCTGGCCTGGCCCATGACTTCCGGGGATCGGGCCGTGGCAGGGGCTGGGCTACACTCGGCGGTTCTTTCACCAGGGGCTGCTCAATGCGCTCGAACCTGCTTGCCTTCTCCGTCGTCGCCAGCCTTGGGCTGGTCCAGGTCGCCCATGCCGCTGAAGGCATGTGGGTGCCGCAGCAGCTGCCGGAGATCGCCGGCCCGCTCAAGCAGGCCGGCCTGAAGCTGTCCCCGGAGCAGATCTCCAACCTGACCGGCGACCCGATGGGCGCGGTGGTGGCGCTGGGCGGCTGCACCGCCAGCTTCGTCTCCCCGCAGGGCCTGGTGGTCACCAACCATCACTGTGCCTACGGTGCGATCCAGCTGAATTCGACGGCTGAAAAGAACCTGATCAAGGACGGCTTCAACGCGCCGACCCTGAAGGACGAGTTGAGCGCCGGCCCGAACGCCCGCGTGTTCGTGCTGGACCAGATCACCGACGTCACCGACCAGGCCAAGGCCGCGATCGCCGCCGCCGGCAAGAACCCGCTGGCCCGTACCCGCGCGCTGGACGCCTTCGACAAGGCCCAGACTGCCGCCTGTGAAGCCGATACCGGCTTCCGCTGCCGCCTGTACAGCTTCTCCGGCGGCAACACCTACCGCCTGTTCCGCAACATGGAAATCAAGGATGTGCGCCTGGTCTACGCGCCTCCGGGCAGCGTCGGCAAGTTCGGCGGCGACATCGACAACTGGATGTGGCCGCGCCACACCGGTGATTTCTCGTTCTACCGCGCCTACGTGGGCAAGGACGGCAAGCCGGCCGCCTTCTCGGCCGACAACGTGCCTTACCAGCCCAAGCACTTCCTGAAGTTCGCCGACCAGCCGCTGGGCGCCGACGACTTCGTGATGGTGGCCGGTTACCCGGGCCGCACCAACCGCTACGCGCTGGCCGGCGAGTTCAATGAAACCGCCAGCTGGACCTACCCGACCATCGCGCGCCACTACAACGCGGTGCTGAAGATGATCGACGAGGCCGGCAAGGCCGACCCGGACGTCAAGGTGAAGTACGCGGCGACCGCGGCCAGCATGAACAACGTGGCCAAGAACTACGCCGGCCAGCTGGAAGGCTTCAAGCGCATCGACGCGGCTGGCCAGAAGCAGGCCGAAGAAGCCGCCGTGCTGGCCTGGCTGAAGAAGCGTGGCGCCGCCGGCAAACCGGCCCTGGCTGCGCATGCGCAGCTGATCCAGCACCTGGACACCAGCAAGGCCACGCGTGAGCGCGACCTGTTCGTCAGCCAGTTCAACAGTACGTCCGCAGTGGGCTCGGCAATCACCCTGTACCGCCTCTCGATCGAGCGCAGCAAGGCCGATGCCGAGCGTGAGGTCGGCTATCAGGAGCGCGATCTGCCCTCCATCGAAGGCGGCCTGAAGCAGATGGACCGCCGTTACGTGCCGCGCATGGACCAGCAGCTGCAGACCTACTGGCTGAGCCAGTACGTGGCCCTGCCGGCCGCGCAGCGCACCAACGAGGTGCTCAACCAGTGGCTGGCAGGCAGCGATGCGGCGGCCGTGCAGGGTCTGGTCGGCAAGCTCTCGGCCACCAAGCTGGGCAGCCTGGATGAGCGCCTGACGTGGTTCAAGGCCGACCGCGCCGCCTTCGAGGCCAGCACCGATCCGGCGATCCAGTACGCGGTGGCGGTGATGCCGGCGCTGCTGAAGCAGGAAGAGCAGAAGAAGACCCGCGAAGGCGAGTCGCTGGTGTCGCGCCCGCTGTATCTGCAGGCCGTGGCCGACTACAAGAAGAGCAAGGGCGAGTTCGTCTATCCGGACGCCAACCTGTCGCTGCGCATCACCTTCGGCAACGTCATGGGCTACGGCAAGGACGGCGTGAACTACACCCCGTTCACCACCCTGGAAGGCGTGGCCGCGAAGGAAACCGGCGAAGACCCGTTCGATTCGCCCAAGGCGCTGCTGGAGGCGGTCAAGGCCAAGCGTTACGGCGGCCTGGAAGACAAGCGCATCGGCTCGGTGCCGGTGAACTTCCTGTCCAACCTGGACATCACCGGCGGCAATTCCGGTTCGCCGGTGCTGGATGCCAACGGCAAGCTGGTCGGCCTGGCCTTCGATGGCAACTGGGAGTCGGTGAGCTCGAACTGGGTGTTCGATCCGGTGATGACCCGCATGATCGCGGTCGACAGCCGTTACATGCAGTGGATCATGCAGGAAGTGGCGCCGGCGCCGCAGCTGCTCAAAGAACTGAACCTCAGCAAGTAAGCCGACCCGTCGGTTTCCAGAACCCCGCAGCGACATCTGCGGGGTTTTTTCATGTGCGAATGACAGTCAAACGCGTGGCGTCTTGCTTTCCCCTGCGGGAGCGCGTCGGGCAGGGCTGGGCGAGACACGGCGCGTCCTGCCAGAGGCTACCCGGCCTCAGCCTGCGCGGGCCAGTCAGGCGCCACGCTCTACGAGCCATCCGCCAGCAAGCCGCCGAGCAAGCAGATCACGTACACCAAACAGCCACACAGCTTCACCGCCGCGACCGGGTATCATCCCTGTTCCGCGTGCTTTCACAGGATGTGAACGAAGCGCCGGAACCTCCTCCCCCAAGGACCCCTTGTCCGCATGCGCATCCTGCTTGCCCGTCACGGCGAAACGCCGTGGAATGCCGAAGGCCGCTACCAAGGCCAGATCGATATCCCGTTGTCGCCGATCGGCGAAGCCCAGGCCAAGGCACTGGGGGAACGTCTGAAGTCCGTCGACATCACCCGCGCCGTTGCCTCACCGCTCTCGCGTGCCCAGCTCACCGCCCAGCTCGCCCTCGGTGCCGAACGCGCCCCGATGCTGCAGACCGAGCCGGACCTGCAGGAAATCGCCCACGGCGAATGGGAAGGCCTGCTGGCCAGCGAAATCCACGACAAGGATCCCTCCCGCCTGCGCGCCTGGCGCGAAGAACCGGACACCGTGCTGATGCCCGGCGGCGAATCGCTGCGCCTGGTGCTCGAACGCAGCTGGCGTGGCCTGGCCCGTGCCGCGGAAGGCCTGGGCGAGCACGACACCCTGCTGGTGGTCGCCCATGACGCCGTCAATCGCGTGATCCTGTGCCGCATCCTCGGCCTGCCGATCTCGCGCCTGTGGACCTTCCGCCAGGCACCGACCACCCTCAACCTGCTCGAAGGCCCCGACCTCGATCAGCTGGAAGTGGTCCGCCTCAACGACTGTGCGCACCACACCCCGTTCTTCGGCGAAGCCAAACACCGCGCGCTGTAACGTACTGCGTCCCATCCTGCCGTCCGCCCCAACGATTCCGATCCAACGACCATGACCACCATCGCCCGCCCGCAGACCCTCTCCGATTGGCTCAGCTACATCGAGCAGCAGCACCCCGCCACCATCGACATGGGGCTGGACCGGGTGCGTACCGTGGCGCAGGCGATGGGGCTGGGGGCGCCGGCCGAGCGCAGCATCGTGGTCGGTGGCACCAATGGCAAAGGCTCCACCGTCGCCTTCATCGAGGCCATCGCACGTGCCGCCGGCTGGAAGGTCGGTGCATACACCTCGCCGCACCTGCTGCGCTACAACGAGCGCGTGCGCATCGATGGCCGGGACGCCACCGATGACGCCCTGATGGCGGCCTTCAACGCGATCGAGGACGCGCGTGGAGACACCACGCTGACCTACTTCGAATACGGCACGTTGGCCGCCCTGCAGCTGTTCGCGCAGGCGGGCCTGGATCTGGCCGTGCTTGAGGTCGGCCTTGGTGGCCGTCTGGATGCGGTCAACATCGTCGATGGCGACGTGGCGGTGATCACCACCGTCGATATCGACCACAGCGACTGGCTGGGCGAGGACCGCGAAGCGATCGGGACCGAGAAGGCCGGCATCATCCGTGGGTGGAAGCCGGTCATCCTCGGTGAAATCGATCCGCCCTCGAGTGTGCTCGCGCGTGCCTATCTGGTGGGTGCCAACGCCATCCGTGGCGGCAGTGATTTCTTCGCCGATGCCATCGATGGCGAGCGCTGGCGCTGGCGCGATGTCGGCTTCCGTATCGAACTGCCGCACCCGACGCTGCGCGGGCCCATCCAGCGGGCCAATGCCGCGACGGCGATCGCCGCGCTGCGTGCGCTGGATCGTCCGCTGCCGCGCACCGCCTTCATCGAAGGCGTCGCCGCCGCGCGTATCCGTGGCCGTCTGCAGGCCTTCGATCGTGACGGCGTGGAGGTGCTGGTCGATGTCGGCCACAACCCGCAGGCCGCACGCGAACTGGCCACCGCACTGAAGGCCAGTCGCGTCACCGGCGACACCATCGCGGTGTTTGCCGCCCTGCAGGACAAAGATGCCGCCGGGGTGGTCGAGGCCTTGGCCGATCAGGTCCAGCAGTGGCATCTGGCCGGGCTGGAGGGGGCACGTGCGCAGAGCGCCGAGGAACTGCGGGAGCGCCTGGCCGGCACGGCTGCGGCCGGTGCTACGCCGCACGCCACCGTCGTGGACGCCCTGCAGCATGCCGTGACGCAGGCCAAGGCCGGCGATCGCGTGCTGGTGTTCGGTTCCTTCCACACCGCCGCGCAGGCGCTGCAGACCCTCGATCCCGGCGCCTGAGGCTGCTTTGCAGCGCCGTTCAGCCGCATCAGCCGCCGCACACGCGCGCACCCGTATAATCGCCGTGGCATTCCGCCGCGCCGCCTGCCTGCCTTCACGTGGATACTCCTCTGAAACAGCGACTGATTGGTGCCATCGTCCTGGTGGCGTTGGCCGTGATTTTCCTGCCCATGCTGGTCAAGGGTCCCGCACCTGACAGTGGTGTCGCCAACGTGCCGATCAGTGCACCGGCCGCGCCGTCGGATGGCCAGTTCGAAACCCGCGAGCTGCCGCTGGTCGCACCCACCGGTGGCGCCACCGGCCTGCAGAGCGGGGCATCCACCACCCAGCCGCTGGCCGACAGCGCTGCGGTCGCCCCCGCTCCGGCGCCGGCGGACACCTCGCCGGCCGTGGCCGCCGGCAACTACGCGGTGAGCTTTGGCGCCTACGCCACCGAAGCCGATGCCGACCGCGTCATCGCCTCGCTGAAGAGCGCCCAGCTGGCCGGCTTCCGCGAGCCGGCCACGATCAATGGCCGCCAGGCCTGGCGCGTGCGCGTGGGCCCCTACGCCGATCGCGCGCTGGCTGAAGCCGGCCGCCTGCAGGCGGTGAAGGTGCGCAATGACGTCAAGGCCGAGGTCATCACCCTGGATGCCCGCGCCGATACCGCGGTTGCCGCCACGCCGGCCGCCACCACACCGGCCCCGGCGGCGGCTCCGTCTGCCTCCAGCGCTGCCGCCGCGCCGGCGGGCACTACCGTGAAAACCGAATCCCTGCCGGCCGAGCCGGTCGCGGCCGCCAAGCCGGAACCGAAGCCGGCCGCGCCCAAGCCCGAACCCAAGCCGGCCCCGGCGCCCAAGCCCGAAACTGCTGTCGCGGCACCGGCGGCACCGGCGGCACCGGCTGCCCCGGCCGCCAGCAGCGTTGGTTTCGCCGTGCAGCTCGGTGCCTTCGGCCAGGCGGCCGAGGCCAATGCGCTGCGCGACAAAGTCCGCGCCGCCGGCTTCAGCGCCTTCGTTGAGCAGGTCCGGACCGACAAGGGCACCCTCAACCGGGTCCGCGTCGGGCCGGTCGCCAACCGCGCCGATGCCGAGAACCTCAAGGCCCAGGTGGCCGCCAAGGTCGGCGTGGCCGGCATGGTCCGCCCGCACCCCTGATGCCTGTTCTGCGCCGCCCCGCACCCGCTGGACGGCGCCAACCGCGCGGCCTGCCGGCATGATCGACATCGTCCTGCTGGTCCTGATCGGGGCCTCCGTCCTGCTTGGCCTGATGCGCGGCTTTGTCGGCATCGTGGTCAGCACGCTGTCCTGGCTGCTGGCCGGCTGGGCTGCGTTCCTGTTCGGCAATGACGCGGCCCACTGGTGGGCGGCGCCGCTGGAACCGGGCACCGGCCATTACGTTGCCGGCTACCTGGGGGTGTTCCTGATCGTCATGATCGCCGTTGGCCTGATCGGCATGCTGATCAAGGCGGCCGTGAAGGTCACCTGCCTGACCGGCGCCGACCGCCTGCTGGGCGGGGCACTGGGCCTGGTCCGCGGCGCCTTCCTAGGCTGCGTGCTGCTGATGCTGGCTGCCTTCACGCCGCTGCCGCAGGAGCCGGCCTGGCAGACCTCGCAGGTGCGGCCGCTGCTGCAGCCTGGCGTGCGCTGGATGCAGGCGCAGCTGCCCGAGATGGCGCTACCGGAGGTGAATCTGCCGCAACTGCCGACAATGGATTTGGGCAAGCCGCTCGCGACAGGCGATAATGGCGTCCTTGGCGAAGTAGTGGCAGGGCGCGGATGGCCGCGTCCCGTTGACGAGGGGAGGGAGACGGCACCTGCCGACGCTGCGGCGCGCGGGCCGGCTTCCACACTGCCAGTCAATATCGAGCCGGCGCACCCGCGTCCGGACGACACCGCTCCGGCACGGAACGGTACCCCCGGCCAGGCACGGCCACCTTCACTGTAGATGGGCGCAGCCCAGCGGAGAATTCGCACCATGTGTGGCATCGTCGGAATCGTCGGCAACCAGAACGTCGCCGGGCAGTTGTATGACGGCCTGACCGTCCTCCAGCATCGTGGCCAGGACGCGGCCGGCATCGCCACCGCCGACGGCACCCGCCTGCGCGTGCAGAAGGCCAATGGCCTGGTCCGCGATGTGTTCGATGCCAAGCGGATGTCCACGCTGGAAGGCCGCGTCGGCATCGCGCATGTGCGCTATCCCACCGCCGGTTCGGAAGGCATGGACGAGGCGCAGCCGTTCTACGTGAACTCGCCGTACGGCATTGCGCTGGCCCACAACGGCAACCTGATCAATACCGAAGCGCTGCGCCAGCAGGTGTTCGAGCAGGACCGCCGCAACGTCAACACCGATTCGGACAGCGAAGTGCTGCTGAATGTGTTCGCCTTCGAACTGGATGCGCAGCGCCAGCTGACCCCGGAAGCGGCGATCCGCGCCGTGGCCGCCGTGCACCGCCGCGTCAAGGGTGGCTATGCGGTGATCAGCGTGGTGCTGGGCCTGGGCTTGGTGGCCTTCCGCGATCCGCACGGCATCCGCCCGCTGGTGCTGGGCAAGCGCGCGCACGCCGAAGGCGACGAATACATCGTGGCCTCCGAATCGGCCGCACTGGACGTGCTCGGCTTCCAGCGCGTGCGTGATGTGCGCCCGGGCGAAGCCCTGGTGATCACCGCGCGCGGTGAGCTGTTCTCCGAAGTCTGCGCCGAGCCGGTCGAGCACAGCCCGTGCATCTTCGAATACGTGTACTTCGCACGCCCGGATTCGATGATCGACAACGTCTCGGTGCACAAGGCGCGCATGCGCATGGGCATCAAGCTGGGCGAGAAGATCCTGCGCCTGCGTCCGGATCACGACATCGACACCATCATCCCGATCCCGGATACCTCGCGCGATGCCGCGCTGGAGATTTCCAACACGCTCGGGGTGAAGTACCGCGAAGGCTTCATCAAGAACCGCTACATCGGCCGCACCTTCATCATGCCGGGCCAGGGTGAGCGGGTGAAATCGGTGCGCCGCAAGCTCAACCCGATCCACCTGGAGTTCCGCAACCGCGTGGTGCTGCTGGTCGATGATTCGATCGTGCGCGGCACCACCAGCCAGCAGATCGTGCAGATGGCGCGTGACGCCGGCGCGCGCAAGGTCTACCTGGCCAGTGCCGCGCCGCCGGTGCGCTACCCGAACATCTACGGCATCGACATGCCGGCCGCCGAAGAACTGGTCGCGCACAACCGCAGCATCGAAGAAATCGAGAAGCACCTGGGCTGCGACTGGCTGATCTACCAGGACATCGAGGACATGGAAGCGGCGGTGAGCGAAGGCAATCCGGAGCTGAAGTCGTTCGATTCCTCGTGCTTCAACGGCGTCTACCCGACCGGCATCGAGCCGGGGTATTTCGAGCGCATCCAGCAGCTGCGTTCGGACGATGCCAAGCACAAGCGTCGCGCCTGAGGGCAGGGCATGAGTGACGTGTTGGACAGCGCGGCCGGCGATCTGCTGCAGGCCGCGCAGCAGTGCCTGGGCGAGCCGGATCCGCTGCGCAAGGTCGCGCTGACCCAGCACTACGCGGTGCAGTTCCGCGCCGGTCGCCTGAAGGCACCGGCCGATGCGCCGGCGCCGGAGCCGATCCGGATGCCCGGGCGCCCGGCCAGGCCGACCCTGGTCCACCCGCGCGATCTGCCGCGGCGTGGCCTGGGCAGCGTGGAGGGGCGCGCCGCGTTCGTGCACGCCATCGCGCATATCGAACTCAATGCGATCGATCTGGCCTGGGATGCGGTGTACCGCTTCCGCGGCCTGCCGAGCTCCTTCCATGCCGACTGGGTCAGCGTGGCTGATGACGAATCGCGCCACTTCATGCTGCTGCACGATCGGCTGCAGGCCAACGGCTATGCCTACGGCGATTTCGACGCGCATAACGGGCTATGGGAAATGTGCGAGAAAACCGCGCATGACGGGCTCGCGCGCATGGCACTGGTGCCGCGTGTTCTCGAAGCGCGCGGGCTGGATGTCACGCCGGGCATGATCGTGAAGCTGCGTGCCGGTGGCGACCATGCCACCGCCGATGTGCTGGAGATCATCCTGCGCGAAGAGGTCGCGCATGTGGCCGCGGGTTCGCGGTGGTACCGCTGGTACTGCACGCGCGAGAACGTCGAGCCGCGCCCGCGGTTCATGGCACTGCTGCGCGAGTACGCCGGCGGCTTCCTCTATGGCCCGTTCAACCTGGAAGCCAGGCTGCTTGCCGGATTCGACGAAGAAGAACTGGCCGAGCTGATCGAACAGACCGAACTGCGCGGTCAGGTGTTGGCCAGCACCACGCGCTGACCGTTTTCGGTCGGCCGGTTGACATAGAACAGGCCCGGCCCCGGCCGGTACGGCAGTTCCCGCGTGCCTTCATCGGCGGCATAGAGCAGCGCAGTGTCGCCCAGTGCATCGAAGTTCCAGTGCGCGGACTGCATCAGGTAATGCTGGCCAAGCGTGCGCTCCTGCGCGGCATCGAGCGGATGGCCGGCCAGCAACCGGGCCGCGATGGGCTGCAGTTCAGTGGGCAACGCCAATGCCGGCAGCTGGTCAGGCGAGGTTGTCCAGGCCACGCCCGCCGCTGCGGCATGCTGGTGCAGCAACCGCAAGGCGATGAACTGGTAACGTGCGTCGATCTCGCGGCGCAGCACCACCGCCGCGTAGGCACGCAGGGTAAATTGCGGCAGGACGCTGCGGCTGCCGGCGACACGCTGCTGTTGCCAGTGGTGCCAGACGTCCACCCAGATCGCGTCATCTCCCAGCCCCAGTGCGCGCTGCCAGCGCCGGCACGTCGCCTGTGCGGCGCGGTAGACAGTGCTCGCGCGCAGCAGCGCCAGCGGCGGTACATCGCCTGCCGCCAGTCCGGTGCCACGCAGCAGCTGTCCCTGTGGGCGGCTCAGCAGCTTGGGTCCTTCGATGCGCTGGTCGTAGCCGCCGCCGATGTTGGCGTGCACGCCTGGCAACGCGATCTCTTCATGTTCGGGCGCCACGCTGGTCAGCGCGAAATGTTCGCGGTGCTCATCGCGCGCGACCAGCTGCACCACCTTGTCCGCACAGCCGGCGGGCAGTGCCACCGCCGGCATCTCACCGGGGTGCTGGCGGCCGATCGCCACCACCGTATCGAGCAGCCCGACGAAGCGCACCGGCCGCACCGCGGCTGGAAATCCCGGCGCCAACGACCAGCCCGAGCGCACCAGTTGCTCGCGCAGCCACGCGGCGGCACCGGGTGTGTTGAGCACGTTCACCGCGTCGCGCGCGCTGGCCGCGCCACGCGAATAGCCAAACAGATCCACCCGCGCGCTGCCGAGTACGCGGTCAGGGTGTGCGCGGGCGAGCTGGCGCAGCGCGTCGGGTAGCAGCTGCTCCAGGGCCCGGCGTCGCTTTGCGCGGACACCGGTGCGGCCGATGCCGAACGCCAGCCCCAGCAGGTCGTCTTCTTCACCGGTGCGCGTGCCCACACCCTCGATATAGATCGACAACGCGAGCATGCTACCTGCGGGCGGCATCTGCCGATGGTCCGGATACAGCGCATGCAGCCGCGCAATGTTGGTCAGGCCGTTGCTGTAGCTGCTGGTCAAGCGGCTCTGGTACGGGGAGGCATCATCGGCGACCACGGCGGGTGGGCGCGGTGTTGGCGTCGTGGCGCCTGCCGGGCGTGAGGCGCGCTGCAGATTGTCAGCGTTGTTGCGGGTGCCATCGAAGAACAGACCGATGTGCAGCGTACTGTCGAGGCGGGTGCGATCGGGTGGGCTCATATCCAGCGCCTGGTTCGGGTCTGCATGCATATCCACCTGTGTCCGGCCATGATCGACCCGCGGCGTTGAGCAGCAACGGGGACGCACGGTAGGACGATAATTCAATACGCGGCGATGATCGAGATGTCGCTATCGGCATTTTGTTTTGATACCAAGGCCGATATAACGCAAGGTTTACGTGGCCGTGTCGAGCGGTGCCTATTCTGCAGGCCGTTTCCGCACAACGGGCCTTCCCATGATGCTTCGCCCACCGGTCCTGAACCGGCGTCGTTTTCTCGGTCTGGCGGCGCTGGGAAGCACCGCGCTCAGCCTCCCCCGGCACGCTCTGGCACAGCATCTGGACGGAGCGCTTACCGCCACGTTCGATGCGGACTGGTGGTGGGGCGCTTTCCGCGCCCTGACCCTCAAAGCCCTGGCGGCGGTCCGGTTGCAGCGCGTGTGGCCAGCCGGGCTGCAGCCGGCGCTCCGGGATGTTGGGCCAGCCTGAACCAAGATGCGGTCGATCACAGTTCGGAAGTTTCGTCCTCAATTTCTATTGAATTCACGCGGTCATGTCGCGCCAGATGGGCATGCCGGCCCTACCGGCTGACCGCAGCACCGACTCCGCTCCCGTTTTTCACTCAAAGAGAGGCGACATGA
Source organism: Stenotrophomonas sp. Steno-Z10-BAI (assembly GCF_056393115.1). Classification (NCBI taxonomy): domain Bacteria; kingdom Pseudomonadati; phylum Pseudomonadota; class Gammaproteobacteria; order Lysobacterales; family Lysobacteraceae; genus Stenotrophomonas; species Stenotrophomonas sp. Steno-Z10-BAI. The sequence continues at coordinate 429,968 of NZ_JBWJOZ010000003.1, forward strand.
TGTCCAGTTCGATGAGCAAGGCCGCAGGTGTGATGGCGTTGTGTCTGTTGGGGGCCGGTGGCGCTGCCGCGGCGCCGTTGTTCGAGCCGGTCACTGTGTTGAGCCGGGCCGGCAACGCTCATCAACCGGCCCTGCAGGCCCTGATGGGCTCGCCGTCGACCAGCGCGGTGCAGGAGGTACGGGTGGATGCGAGGGCGGTCGCGCCGGCACAGAAACACCTGGAGTTCGAACTGCTGGGACAGCCGGTGCAGGCCCTGCAGAGCAAGGTCGAGACGCTCGCCGACGGCGGCAGCATCTGGTACGGCCAGATCGGCACGCGTGCCGGCGCTCGCCTGATCAAGGCCGGCGCGCCGGACCCGATGAACGCGGTGATCCTGGTGCGTTCGGGCGACACGATCACTGGCTCGATCCGGAAGGACGGCCAGCTGTACCGGCTGCGTCCGCTGAGCGATGGTCGCCATGTGCTGGTGGAAGTGGATGAGGCGCGCATGCCGGCCGATCATCCCGCCGAGTACAACACCCTGCCCACCGTGGCGATGCCGGCCAATGACCGGCTCGGGATCGCGGCCGCCTCGTCGGGTACGCCGGCCACCATCCGCGTGCTGGTGGTAGCCACCAATGGTGCGGTGGCGGCCTATGGCGGCAACATGCAATCGCTGGTGCAGCTGGCGGTGGCCGAATCCAACCAGGGCTACAGCAACAGCAATGTCGGCATCACCCTGGAGCTGGCCGGGTACGAGACCACCAGCTACGCCGAGTCGAGCAGTTTTTCCACGGATCTGTCGCGCTTCCGCAACACCAGCGATGGGGTGATGGACAGCATCCATACCAGCCGCAACACCACCCGGGCCGATGTAGCGGTGCTGGTGATCAACAACGCCAGTTCCTGTGGCTTGGCCTCGGGGATCGGCTCCACGGCGGCGACGGCGTTTGCAGCGGTGCATTGGGACTGCGCGGCCGGGTACTACTCCTTCGCGCACGAAATCGGCCACCTGCAGAGCGCACGGCACGACATCGCCACCGACGGGAGCGCTTCGCCGTATGCCTACGGCCATGGCTACCGTTACGAGCCGGCGAGCGGCACCGGCTGGCGCACGATCATGGCGTACAACTGCACACGCAGCTGCCCGCGGTTGAACTACTGGTCCAACCCGAACGTCAGCTACAACGGGATCCCGATGGGCATCGCCAGCAGTGCCGACAACCAGCGCGTGCTGGTCAACACCAAGGCGGCTGTGGCCGCATTCCGCTGATCTGGATTTCCCGCGGCGGCCACTGGGCCGTCGCGGGGGCGGTTCAGTTCGCCAGGGCGTCCAGCGTCCAGCCTTCGGGCGTGACGCGCAGCACCGAACCCTGTTCGTACCAGTCACCCAGCACGATGCGGGTGCAGTCTCGCCCGCCGGCCTGCAGCGCGTGGATGGCGGGGCGGTGGGTATGGCCATGGATCATCGTGTCCACGCCATAGCGGCCGAACGTGGCGTCGACCTCTGTCGGCGCGACATCGGTGACGGTTTCGAACTGGGCGCGATCGCCCTGTTTCATTTCCGACTGACGCGCTTGGCTCGCATCGCGCGCCTTCTGTGCGAACGCGATGCGTGCGGCCAGCGGCTGCGACAGGAACTGCGCCTGGAAGACCGGGTCGCGGGTCTGCGTGCGGAACTGCTGGTAGGCGACATCATCCGTGCACAGCAGATCGCCGTGCTGCAGCAGTACCGGACGGCCATACAGGTCGATGACGCTCGGGTCGGGGAGAATCGTGAACCCTGCGCGGCGCGCGTAGTCCTCGCCGACCAGGAAATCACGGTTGCCGCGGATGAAGTACACCGGCACCCCGGCATCGGCCACGGCATGCAGCGCGATCGCCACCGCATCGGCGGCCGGGGAGGGCGTGTCATCGCCGATCCAGGCTTCGAACAGGTCGCCCAGGATGTACAGCGCCTCGGCCTGCATCGCTTCATCGCGCAGGAAGGCCAGGAACAGGTCGGTGATGGCTGGACGACTCGGGTCCAGGTGCAGATCGGAGATGAACAGCGTGGTCATGGACCGATTGTAAAACGCAGGTGCGCGATGCGCGCGTGCCTGTTGCTCACACCGGCAACGGCAGCCATTGCAGGCTGGCGGCAGCGAGCAGTGCGGCGATGCCGGTCGCGGCCAGCACATCGCTCGGGTAGTGCAGGCCCAGCACCACCCGCGACAGCCCGATCAGCACGGTGAAGGGCACCAGCAGCGGGGCCAGCCACGGGTAGTAGGCCAGTGCCACGATCGTGAAGGACACCGCATGCAGGGTGTGCCCTGACGGGAAACTGAACTCGTCCAGCGGCGCCACCCAGGCACGGATGCGCAGGTCGGCGGCAAATGGCCGCGGGCGGCGCGTCCAGCGCTTGAGGCCCTTGTACAGCAGTAGTGCCATCAAGCCGGTGGCAGCCATGTGCAACGAAGCACGCAGGCCATCGAAGCCGTCCAGCAGCACCAGCGCGCCCATCAGCGCGTACCAGAACGCGCCATCGCCCAAGCGGCTGATCACCGCGAAGGCATGGCGGATCCGGCGGTGCCGGCAGTAGTGGTTGGCGCGGCGGCACCAACGGGTTTCGCGCCCGCGCAGGGCATCAAGCGGCGTGGTCGGCATGCGGCCTCCGGGCCTGGGCCAGTTCGGCCAGCAGCGCATCGAACTCGGCCACCACGTGCTGCGGATGCAGCCGCTTCATCGCAACGGCGGCCGTGCGGCCGAGCCGGTGGCGCAGGGCGTCGTCGCCGGCCAACTGCACGGCGGCGGTCACAAACTCGCTGTCGTCATTCACGGCAATGCCGTTTTCATCGGTGCGCAGGTACTCGCGGGCAGCGCCGTAATCGAAGGCGACCGTGGCCAGACCGCTGGCCATCGCTTCAAGGGTCACGTTGCCGAAGGTCTCGCTGCGGCTGGGGAAGAGGAACAGATCGCCGCTGGCGAAGTGCCGCGCCAGCGCATCGCCGCGCTGCACGCCGCAGAAGATGAAGTCCGGGTTGTCATGCGACAGCTTGGCGCGTGACGGTCCATCACCGACAAACACGAACCGCGCCTTCGGTCGCACCTGCTGCAGGCGGCGGAATGCTTTGACCGCCAGACCGAGGTTTTTTTCCGGTGCGATGCGGCCGACATAGATCGCCGCGAAGCCGTTGCCATCGATGCCCCATTCCTCGCGCAGTGCCGGATCGCGCCGCTCGGGCTCGAACTGGCTGCTGTCCACCGCGCGCGCCAGCAGACGCACCCGATCAAAGCCCTGTTCGCCGAGGAAGTGCTGCAGCTCCTGGGTCGGCACCAGCGTCGCATCGGCCTGGTTGTGGAAGCGCCGCATCCAGCGCAGGGCGGCCGCCTGCAGCCAGGCCACGCCGTAGTCGGGCAGGTACTCATCGAAGCGGGTATGGAAGCCGGTCGCGACCGGGATCCCGAGGCGCCGCGCGGTGCGCAGTGCCGACCAGCCCAGCGGGCCTTCGGTGGCGATGTAGATCGCGTCCGGCCGCTGGTGTTGCCACTGGCGGGCCAGGCGGGTGGGGGCGGGCAGGCCGAAGCGCAGGCCGGGATAGCGTGGCAGGCCGGCACCGGTGACCAGCACGGTGCTGTCCACCGCCTCGCTGTCGGACGGTTGCCGCGGCCGGACCAGATCGACCTGATGGCCCGCGGCACGCAAACCCAGTTCCAGGCCCTGCACGGTCAAGGCAACGCCGTTGACTTCAGGGGGGTAGGTTTCGGTGACGATGGCATAGCGCATGGCGGGCCTCCGGTATGCCACGCATGCTGGGGCCGGGCGATGTAGCCGACATGACCGCTGTATGACGCTTGGATGACGCACGCGCCGCCACAAAAAGCCACGGCCCCGAAGGGCCGTGGCAGTGACTTGGTGCTATCCGGCGGCGATCAGAAACGCTGCTGGTACTTCATGTACATGAAACGGCCGATGTCGTAGCCGCCGTAATAGGAGAACGCCGAGTTCGGCTGGCTGTACATGATGGGGCCATACTTCTGGAACACGTTGTTGGCGCCGACCGAGACAGTGGCATCCCAGGGCAGGTTGTAACGGAACTGCACGTCGTGGAAGGTGACAGAGCCGCGCCGGTTGTAGTCGCGCGAGCCGGCAAACCAGGGCGCCTGCATGCCCGGGTCGGAGCACTCGTCCGGCCGGGTCTTGACGTCGATGCAGCGTTCCTTCACCCCGGAGTAGTAGCGCGCGGTCCAGCTCACCCCGAAGTCGCCCACGTCCCAGCCCAGGGTCAGGTTGGAGCGCACGCGGAAGCCGCTGCCGATGCCGTTGCTTGGGGTCGGCACGACGTCGGTGTCGTTGGTCGAACGTGACAGGTACGAGCTGACATAGGTGGTCGACCATCCCGTGCTCAGCTTGCCGTAAGCGGTATCCAGATGGTGGCTGAGCTCCAGGTCGTAGCCTTCGGTTTCCACGAAGCCGGAGTTGCGCTTGCCGTACTTCAACTGGTCGACGATGCCGGTGACCGGATCGCGGGTGAAGCCGCTGCAGCGAGACGCGATGCCCTGCTCATAGCAGTCGCGCAGCATGTCGTTGGGGTGGTCGTTGACGATGGTGTTGTCGATGCGGATCTTCCACCAGTCCAGTGCCACGTTGAGGTTGGGCACGAAGGTCGGGCTCCAGACCAGGCCCAGCGTGCGGCTGGTCGAGGTTTCCGGCTGCAGGTCCGGATTGGAGCCATTGGTGAACGGCACCGGGGTCTGGTCGCTGCTGCTGGTGATCGGCACGCCGCCCTGGCGCAGCTGACGGTAGCTGTCCGCATTGGCGATGTCAGCGGCACAGCGCGCGCGGACCTCGGCACTGCTGGCCGAGGCGCCGTAGACGGTATCGCAGGGGGCGCGGTAGCCGGTGGTGAAGGTCTCCGAGCCACCGCCGTACAGATCGGAGATGGTGGGTGCACGGAAGCCTTGCGCCCACGTGCCACGCACCAGCAGCTGCTCGATCGGCTTCCACTTGAAGCCGAATTTGCTGTTGAGGGTGGTGCCGAAGGTGCTGTAGTCCGAGTGACGGGTGGCGGCGTTCAGGCTCAGCTCGCGCGCACCCGGCAGGTCGGCCAGGATCGGCACGCTCAGCTCCAGGTAGGCCTCGTTGACCTTGTAGTCGCCGCCGGTCGGGCCGGCGGCCAGATTGGTGGTGGCGCCGCTCTGGGCCAGCGGATCGGGAATGAACTCACCGGCCTCCTTGCGGGTTTCCACGCCGAAGGCGAAGCCAAGACCGCCGGCTGGCAGCGTCATGATCGTACCGGCGATGCTGGCGAACGCGTTGCGGGTGGTGGTCTTGCCGCGGGAGACTTCCGGCGGGAACAGATAGTCGATCAGCGCCTGGTTGCCGGTCAGGCCATTGGGGTCATTGCTGCCGTAAGGCACCAGTGGATTCCAGGGCATGCAGCCGGCAATCGGCGCGCCAGGAACGCCGCATTCCACCTTGCCGGTAACCTCGTTGTAGTACGACGGGCCGACCGCGTTCTTGACGCGTTCCTTGTTGAGGTTGCCGGTGGCGCGCTGCAGCAGTTCGCTGCGGTTGTACTGGTAGCCCACTTCCCAATCGAAGTAGCGCTCGCCCACCTCGAAGCTGCCTTCCAGTGCCGCTACCGCACGCCAGGTGGTCAGCTCGCTGGTGCTGACCCGCGGGACCTCCCAGGTGCGGCGATTCCAGGCGATGTCAGTGGGGTTCTCGTACCCATGGTGATTGCCGAACGGATTGAACCAGCTGTCGGCCGACATCCGCCCGATGCCGGCGGTGGAGGACTGCAGCGGATAGCCGGCGATCTGGCGGGTGGACGTGCGCTTGTTGTAGCCCAGCTGAGTGGTCAGGCGGATGTCATCGGTCAACTCCAACCGGCCATCCAGGAACAGCGAATCGCGCTTGAGCGGCGAGATCAGGTGCATCTGTTCCTGCGCGTTGCTGACGTCGCCGGTGACGGGGGTCAAGTCACTGAGATGGTAGTTGCCCGGGTTGGTCGGGTCGGCGCCGCGGTCCAGTGAGTAGTTGCAGCCTGCCGCGGCGGTACAGCCCGGGCCCTTCAGGCCGTTGATCTGACCCCACTGACTGACCTGGGTCCAGTTGTCGCCGGGGTGGCGCGTGGTGTTCGGGAATTGGCTGAACCAGCGATCGCGTGCCCACACCCCCTTCTCTTCGGTGTGCTCGGCCGAGAAGGTCAGCGAAGCGCGGTCGTTGGACCAGCCGGCCACCACGTCGACGCTGTTGCGCGCGCCATCGCCCTGGCTGTACTGGCCGTGGTAGACGTTGGCAGTGACGCCATTGACGTTGTGGCGGGTGATGATGTTGATCACGCCGGCCATGGCGTCCGAACCATAGATCGCCGAGGCGCCGTCCTTCAGCACTTCCATGCGTTCGATCGCCGAGACCGGCACACTGGAGATGTCCTGGTAGCCGCCGGTGTTGATGCCCAGGCGCTTGCCGTTGATCAGCACCAAGGTGCGCTGTGCGCCCAGGTTGCGCATGTCGATGTAGGTGCCACCGGCGTTCTCGCCAGCGGCCAGGACGTTGGAGCGGCTGATGGACGGGCTGCCTACCGCGGTCAGGTTCTGCAGGATGTCGGCGACCGAGCTGAAGCCCTGGCGTTCGATGTCGGCGCGGCTGATCGCGAGCACCGGCTGCGCGGATTCGACATCAACCTGGCGGATGCGCGATCCGGTGATCTCGATGCGGTCCAGGGTGGTCGGGGTGGCGTCCTGGGCGAGGACGGCGGTGGAGGCCAGGCCAGCGGTGCCGGCCACGAGGGCAAGGCGGATCGCCTGCCACAACGGGGTGGTGGATGAAGACATGATCGACTCTCTCTCTCTTATCGGAACGACGTCCAAGAAGTCGGCGGACCCAAGTGCCGCCTGCTTCAAAAGTCCGGCCGTGTGAAGACCGGTGTCCCGAGAGTAGATCGATTGGTTAAGAAGCCATGAAGCACATGTGAGGCCGTTCTCACTATGAGTTCATGGGTGCAGCGATCTGCGAATTCAGCCCATGAATTGCTGCAGATGCACGTTTAGAAACGGTTGAAAAGCGTCATGCAACGAAGGGTCGGAACTGCACACCCAGCCCGGCCATACCCTCGGTTTCCCCGATCAGATCCGCGCGCAGCAGCGGACGCGCATCGATGTACGCCTGTGGCAGGATCAGTGACAGTCGCGCGTCATCGGCGGTCAGTTCCAGCGCCGGCATCGGGGTGTCTTCGTGCGCGCGGTTGAGCAGGACCGCCAGGCGCAGCAGCGCGGTCATGCGCCGTGCCGGCTGCAGCAGACGTTCGGGCAGCGCCTCGAAGGCGGACTTGGAAATGTTGCGGCGATGGCTGCGCACCAGCGCGGCCAGCAGCTGCTGTTCCTGCCGCGAGAAACCGGCGATGTCCGAGTTCTCCAGCACGTAGCTGCCATGCACGTGGTAGCCGCTGTGCGCGATCATCAGGCCGAGCTCGTGCAGGCGCGCGGACCAGCCGAGCATGCGCGCATCGTCCGGATCCAGCTGCCAGCTTTCTTCGACCTGGGCCAGCAGGTTCATGGCCGTGCGTTCCACACGATCGGCCTGCACGGTATCGATGCCGTAACGCTGGGTCAGTGCCGCGACCGATTCGTCGCGCAGGTCGTTCTCGCTGGCGCGGCCGAGGATGTCGTAGAGAATGCCCTCGCGCATCGCGGCCTTGCTGACCAGCAGCTTCTGCAGCCCGAGCGCCTGGAAGGCGGCTTCGAGCACCAGGATGCCACCGGCGATGATCGGGCGACGATCCGCGGACAGGCCCGGCAGATCGATGTCCTCGATGCGCTTGGCCTTGAGCAGTTCATCGCGCAGCTGCGGCAATGCCTCAGCGGTGATCGCGCCCTTGCTCAGTTTCATGGTGGCGCAGATTTCGCTGATCGCCTTGTGCGTGCCAGAGGACCCCAGTGCTTCGTGCCAGCCCAGTGCGCGGTACTTGTTGGCGAACTGCTGGAACTCCGCGCCGATTTCGGTCAGTGCGTCCTTCCAGCGCTTCTTGCTCAGCTTGCCGCCGGGGAAGAAGCGGCGCGTGCTGGCGATGCAGCCGGCCTGCAGGCTTTCGCGCTCCAGGGTCTGCATGCCCTGGCCGATGATGAATTCCGTGGAGCCACCGCCGATGTCGATCACCAGCCGGCGCTGGTCCGCCTTGGGGGGCTGCGCATGGGCCACGCCGAGGTAGATCAGGCGCGCTTCTTCGCGGCCGCTGACCACTTCGATCGCATGCCCGAGCGCGGTTTCGGCCGGCATCAGGAAGGCCTGCGGCGAGCGCAGCTGGCGCACCGTGTTGGTGGCCAGCGCGCGGACGCGCACCGAGGGGATCGCACGGATGCGCTGGCCGAACCGGGCCAGGCACTCCAGCGCGCGCTGGCGGGCCTCGGCGGACAGGCCGCCCTTGCCATCCAGGCCATCGGCCATGCGCACGGTCTCGCGCAGGCGGTCGACCACCCGCAACTGCCCGAGGGTGTATCGCGCGATGACCATATGGAAACTGTTGGATCCCAGGTCGATGGCGGCGAGCAGGTCGCCATCCTGCAAAGCGGGCGGAGTCGTGGAGGTATGCGGCATGGGCGAATGTTAGCCGAAGGCAGGGGCCCCGCGTCACCGCACCGCCTTCACAGGGGATGCGACGCGGGGTCGCAGGCTACAGACCCTGCAGCAGGGCCATCTGCGCCGCGTGCGGCGGCTCGTCGTGGCCGGGCGTGCACTTGATGTAGCTGCCGTCGGCCTGCAGTTCCCAGGCGTTGAGGTTGTCGTCCAGGTAGTTCTGCAGCACGTCGCGGTAGACCTTGCGCGCCAGTTCCGGGTCCAGGATCGGGAAACAGGTCTCGACCCGGCGCAGCAGGTTGCGCTCCAGCCAGTCCGCGCTGGCGCAGAATAGCTCCGAGGCCCCGTCATTGCCGAACCAGTAGACCCGGCTGTGTTCCAGGAAGCGGCCCACGATCGAGCGCACCCGGATGGTGTCCGACACGCCGGGCACGCCGGGTCGCAGCGTGCAGGCGCCGCGTACGATCAGGTCGATCTGTACGCCCGCCTGTGAGGCCGCGTACAGGGCCCGGATCATCTGGGGTTCGTTGAGGGCGTTCATCTTGGCGATGATCCGCCCGGGGCGGCCACTGGCGGCCAGGCGCGTTTCGCGCTCGATCCGTTGCAGCAGCCCCGGGTGCAGGGTGAAGGGCGACTGCAGCAGGCGCTTGAGCTTCATCCGCGGGGCCAGCCCGGACAGCTGCTGGAACAGCAGGTGCACATCGTTGCCGATGTCCGCATCGGCGGTGATCAGGCTCAGGTCGGTGTAGGCCCGCGCGGTACCGCTGTGATAGTTGCCGGTGCCCAGGTGCACGTAGCGGCGCAGCTTGCGGCCCTCGCGGCGCACGATCAGCAGCATCTTGGCGTGGGTCTTGAAACCGACCACACCGTAGACGACCTGCACGCCGGCTTCCTGCAGGCGGTCGGCCAGGCCGAGGTTGGCTTCCTCATCGAAGCGCGCGCGCAGCTCGACCACGACGGTCACGTCCTTGCCGTTGCGTGCGGCCTGGATCAGCGCATCGACGATCAGCGAATCCTTGCCGGTGCGGTACAGGGTCTGTTTGATCGCCAGCACATTCGGGTCGACCGCCGCCTGCTTGATCACATCCAGCACGGCGGTGAACGCATCGAAGGGATGGTGCAGCAGCACGTCCCGGCGCGCGACGATCTCGAAGATGCCATCGCTGTCGCGCAGGACGCGCGGGCTCAGCGATGGGTACTTCAGGTCCGGCCGCTGGATCACGTCATACAGCTGGACCACGCGGTTGAGGTTGACCGGGCCGTCGATGCGGTAGACCGCGTTCTCGGTCAGCCCGAAGTTCTGCAGCAGGGTGCGGACGATGTCGCGCGGGCAATCCTGCGCGATCTCCAGCCGTACGGCTGGGCGGTAGCCACGGTCGACCAGCTCATCGCGCAGGGCAAGCGCAAGGTTCTCGACTTCTTCCTCGTCCACCACCAGCTCGGAATTGCGGGTCACGCGGAACTGATACGCGCCCTGGACTTCCATGCCCGGGAACATCTCATCGACGAAGGTGGACAGCACCGAGGACAGGAACACGAAGGTCTGCGGGCCGCCGAGTTTTTCCGGCAGCTGGATGATGCGCGGCAGTGAACGCGGTGCACGCACGATCGCCAGATGCCCCGCGCGACCGAACGCATCGGTGCCCTTGAGCACCACCACGATGTTCAGCGATTTGTTGAGGATCTTCGGGAACGGGTGCGACGGATCCAGGCCAAGCGGGGACAGCACCGGCATGATCTCGTTGCGGAAATACGCCCGCAGCCAGCGCTTCTGGCGATGGTTCCAGGAGTGCCGGCCGAGCACGTCGATGCCGGCGTCATGCAGTGCCGGGCGCAGGGTCTCGTTCCAGCAGCGGTACTGCTGGTCGACCAACTGCGCGGCACGGTCATGGATGGCATTGAGGATCGCCTGCGGGGTCATGCCGTCCGGCGCGGGCGGCAGGCCGAATTCCTGCGCATGGCGCACCGCAGCCGCGCGGATCTCGAAGAATTCATCCAGGTTGGTGCAGGAGATGCACATGAAGCGCAGGCGCTCCAGCAGCGGCACCTGCGGGTCCATGGCCTGGGCCAGTACGCGGAAGTTGAAATCCAGCTGCGACAGCTCGCGGTTGATGTACAGCGCCGGATCGCGCAGCGGATCGCCGTCCACAGGCACGGCGACGGGAACAGGAGTGCTCATGCGGAAAAGTCTTCAGAAGAAGGAAGGGAGACGACCTCGTTGCGCGCACGCACCTGGTCGGCATCGAAATGGCACGAGAACGTGCTGCCTTTACCGACCTCGCTCTGGATCTCCAGGCGGGCATGGTGCAGGCCGAGAATGTGTTTGACGATCGACAGCCCCAGCCCGGTGCCGCCGCTTTCGCGCGAGCGGCTGCTGGAGACGCGGTAGAACCGTTCGGTCAGGCGCGGCAGATGGTTGGCCGGAATGCCGTAACCGGTATCGCGTACCGACAGCACCACGCCATCGCCTTCGCGCGCGAACGCCACTTCCACGCGGCCACCGGCCGGGGTGTAGCGCACCGCGTTGGTGACCAGGTTGGAGAACGCACTGTGCAGTTCCTTGTTGGAGCCCTGCAGATCCACACCGGCGGTATCGATGATGCTGATCTGGTGACGGCCCTGGCTGTGCGCTTCGGCCTCGCGGCGCAGCGTGGCCAGCATCGGCGTCATCGCCACGGCTTCGGCTTCGGTGTGCTCCTGCGATTCCAGCCGCGACAGGGTGAGCAGGTCTTCGACCAGCTGCGCCATGCGCTGGGATTGCTTGCGCATCTCCTCCAGCATCGGGCCAGTGCCGGGGAAATCCTCCGGATCCATCATGTCCAGGTAGCCGTGCACCACGGTCAGCGGCGTGCGCAGTTCATGCGAGACGTTGGCGACGAAGTCGCGGCGCACCTGTTCCAGTCGCAGCAGCTTGCTGACGTCACGCGCGATCAGCAGCCAGTAGTCGGGCGAGTAGGGAATCAGGCGCAGGTTGAGGCGGATCGCCGGATCGACCGGGGAGGGTACATCCAGGATCGGTTCGGCATTGCGGCCCCCGGCCAGCCAGTGCGCCAGCGGCATCGGCTGCAGGCGTTCAACCAGCGCTTCGCCCAGGTCGCCCGGGTGGTGCAGCCCGAGCAGCGAGGTCGCCGCTTCGTTGAACCACTGCACGCGCTGGCTGTTGCGGTCGACCACGACCACGGCATCGGGCAGGGCGGCGGCCGCGGCGCGATAACTGCGCAGCATGTCCAGCAGGCGCCGCTTGCGCGTGCGCATTTCCCACTGGTTGCGGTAGAGCAGGCGGTCCAGCTCGTTCCATACACCGGTACCGTCACCCATGTCCCAGCGATGGCGTGCGGTGAGGCCACGCAGCACCCGGCGCAGCCGCCAGTAATGCCAGGCCAGTGCACCGATCGAGGCCAGTGCGATGCACATCCACACATGGCCGGCTGCCAGGCCCAGCAAGCCGGCCGCGAGCAGCAGGGCGGCGAGGGTGGCCAGCGTTTTCAACCAGGCAGAACGGATGTGGCGGGGCATTGCGGTCTCGCAGAAAGTGCGGTCCTCGGACTCGATCCAAGGTTATAGCAGGAGTGACCGGAACCGGGCATGCGCGCCCGGGACCGGCCCGACGAGACTCAGGTGGAGGTGGAGAACCGGTAACCGGCGCCGCGCACGGTCTGCACCATGTTCTCCGCGGCGAACGGCTCCAGCGTCTTGCGCAGGCGGCGGATGTGCACATCGATGGTGCGCTCCTCCACATACACGCTGCCGCCCCACACGTGATCCAGCAGCTGGGCACGGGTGTACACGCGCTCAGGGTGGGTCATGAAGAAATGCAGCAGGCGGTACTCGGTCGGGCCGATCGGCACCGGCTGGTCGCCGGCGAAGACGCGGTGTGCGGCGCCATCGATGCGGATCGTACCGACCGCGACGCTGCCATCTTCGTCATCGTCGCGGGCGCGGCGCATGACCGCACGGATGCGGGCCAACAGTTCGCGCGCCGAGAACGGCTTGACCACGTAGTCGTCGACACCGGCTTCCAGGCCACCGACACGGTCGTTCTCTTCCCCGCGTGCAGTCAGCATGATGATCGGCACCTCGCGGGTGAGGGCTTCTTTGCGCCAGCGCCGGGCCAGCTCCAGGCCGCTGGTGCCCGGGAGCATCCAGTCCAGCAGGATCAGGTCCGGGACGCGATCGGCGATGGCGGTCTGCGCCTCGCGCGCGTCGCCGGCATGGATCGGGTCGTAGTCGCCCTTGCGCAGGGCAAAGGCGACCATCTCGCGGATCGCGGGTTCGTCATCGACGATCAGGATGCGTTTCTGCACGTGCCCACCGTATTGCTCATCAGATCGGGATTGAGCTCAGTAGACTACGGTTTCATGACAGGTTTGTGACGAGGTGGCCGTTACCGTCGTGGGCCGCCATCCCACCGTCATCCGGTCGCCCCTCAGCGGCGGTCCAGCTCGGGGTCGTCGATTCCCTGCCGGCGCATTTCCAGCACCGTGGGGGTGATGCTCTCGATCCGGGCATCGACCCGGGCACGGCCGACATAATCCAGGTTCGGCTGCCGCTTCAAGGCCTGCAGCTGGATCAGCGCCTGCTCCGGGCGGCCACTGAGGTACGCGGCTTCGGCATAGGCCTCGCTGGCCCGGGTGGTGTCGCCAGCCAGTTCACTGGCGCGGGCGAAGCGCTGCTGGAAGACCGGATCATTGCCGCTTTGCGACAGCATCGGGCGCAGCATCGCCTGCGCGCGCTGGCCGGCCTCGCGCCCGCCCTGTTCATTGAGGATGGCCGCATAGGTCAACGCGACCGGGCGGCTGCCGGGGTGCTGGCGCATCAGGGTTTCGAACCGGGCGTTGGCCTGCACCGGCTGGCCGCTGCGCGACTCCGCCTCGCCCAAAGCCAGCGCCACCCAGACGTTGTCCGGGTGGTCGCGCAGCATCTCGGCGAGATCGCGGGTGGCCTGCGCGGCCGCACTGTTGCGCAGCCGGCCCAGGGCCAGCCCGTAGCGTTGCGGCTCGGTCAACCCGTTCTTCTGCGCGCGTTGCAGGCTTTCGTATTCCCGGATGACATCGCCAGGGGTATCGGCACTGAGCACGCGCAGGCGCTCACGCGCCCACTCGAACTGGCCGGTGCTGCCGCGGCTGAGCGCGTTGACCGAAATCTGCATCGAGGCCGGCAGCAAGGGGTTGCTCCGTCGCACCAGCGGATCGGACAACGCCGGGTCGGACGGGTTTACCCGCTCCTGGCGAACCCCGCCGGGCACCTCGGTGGTGAGCAGCACCGTGTCCTTCTTCATCTGCTCGGCGCGGGCCTTGGCCTCGCTGATGCGGGTGGTGGTGACCGGATGGGTCTGCAGGAAATCCGGGACGCTGTAACCGCCCTGGTTGCCCCGCATCGAGGCCGACATGCGCTCGAAGAAGCCGGCCATGGCATCCACGTCGTAGCCGCTGCGGGCCAGGGTGCGGATGCCCAGGCGGTCGGCCTCGGATTCGTTGGAGCGGGTGTAATTGATCTGGCGCTGCTGCATCAGGCCCATGCCCGAGGTGATCGCGGCCATGGTGGCATCACCGGAGGAATTGCCGCCGGCCTGCTGCGCGGCCACGATCGCGGCGAGCATGCCGAGCAGGATCGGGATCTGGTCGCGCTGGGCACGTTCGACACCGCGCAGCACGTGCTGCTGGGTGACGTGGGCGATTTCGTGGGACAGCACCGCGGCCACTTCGTCCTCGCGCTCGGCGGTCAGCACCAGGCCCGCGTTGACCCCGATATAGCCGCCGAGGGTGGCAAAGGCGTTGATCTGCCGGTCCTTGAGCATGAAGAACGTGTAGGACTGGCGCGGCTGGGCACTGTTGGAGCCCAGCCGGGCGCCCATGGTCTGCAGCCAGTCATCGACCAGCGGGTCATCGAGCAGATAGCCGTAATTGCGCAGTTCGCGCAGCATCATCCCGCCGTACTCGGCCTGCCGGGCCGGGGTCAGCAGCTCGCCGGCCGAGGAGCCGATGTCTGGCAGCTTGCTTTCCTGGGCCCCGGCCAGCGGCACGGCCAAGGCCAGGGTCAACGCGGCAGAGAGCAGCAAGGGGCGCAAACGGAGCTCCTGGGGGGAAGACGGACGACAGCGTGACAGGGCCAGTACAACCTGCAGTTAAACCACAGTGTTGCGGTGGTGACGTGGAAAATCCAGCGGACCGCTACCATATACAGACCAACGTTCCGCTGTGGAGTTTCCCGTGAGCCAAGATGCTGTTTCCACCCCCGGTGGCGCACCCGCCATCACCATCTACTCGACCGCGGTGTGCCCGTACTGCGTGGCCGCCAAGAACTTCCTGAAGAGCAAGGGCCGCGACTGGACCGAGGTCCGGATCGATCTGGACCCGGTCGAGCGCGATAAAATGATGGCCAAGACCCGCCGCACCAGCGTGCCGCAGATCTTCGTGGGCGAGGTCCATGTGGGTGGCTACGACGACATGATGGCGCTGCACCGTGCAGGCAAGCTGGAGCCGCTGCTGGCCGGGCAGGACCCGGCATGAGCGCGGCCGACGACGGCAGCAAGGACCGCATCGCCGAATTCACCGAGTTCCGCCAGCGCATGAACCAGCGCATCCTGGGTGAACCCAACCAGGTCGTGCGTCGCTTCTTCGCGCTGGACACCCAGACCTACCAGGCCGGTGCGCTGGATGTGAAGACCAAGGAACTGCTGGGCCTGGTCGCCTCGATGGTACTGCGCTGCGATGACTGCATCAGCTACCACGTGGCCCAGTGCAAGGACGCCGGCGTGACCCGCGAGGAGTTCTTCGAGACCTTCTCGGTCGGCCTGGTGGTCGGCGGCTCGATCGTGATCCCGCACCTGCGCCGCGCGGTGGACTTCCTGGACCAGCTCGAAGGCGGCGCCGATGCGCCGGCCGTTCACGAGCATTGAGACCGGGGCCGTGATGGCCCCGCCGCGGTAGAGCCGACCGTTGGTCGGCTGCTCCGGCACCCCGGCAATGGCGTCGCCCCCCGGTGGCGCACCGTTCAGGTGCGAGACCCCGTTCAGCAACCCGGATAGCAATGCCTCTGGAGGAAAGCCCCTTCTGTTGAAGGGGCGCGCCGACAGGCGCGGGGTAGAGGAGGAATGCGCGGGCAAACCGCTTCGCGGTTTGCAGGGGCGCGCCAACGGCGCGGGGTAGAGGAGGCATGCGCGGGCAATTCTGCCTTGCCCGCCTTGGACCAATGGCCTATTTGGGGTCCATTGGGCGGGTAAGGCATAATTGCCGATGAAACTTCCCTTGCGCCCGCGCTTTGCGCACCTCACGGATGGCGCTCCCCCTCGGTTCGGAATACACATCAATGACGCAGAAAATCACGGTCATCCGCGGTGACGGCATCGGCCCGGAGATCATGGACGCTACCCTGTTCGTGCTCGGCAAGCTGGACACCGGCTTTGAATACGAAGACGCCGACGCGGGCCTGGTCGCGCTGGAAAAGCACGGCGATCTGATGCCGGCCTCCACGCTGGAGTCGATCGCACGCAACAAGATCGCGCTGAAGAGCCCGCTGACCACGCCGGTCGGTGGTGGCTTCACCTCGATCAACGTCAGCCTGCGTCGCCACTTCGACCTGTACGCCAATGTGCGTCCGGCGGTGTCCTTCCCGAACACCAAGTCGCGTTTCGGCGACGGCGTGGACCTGATCACCGTCCGTGAGAACACCGAAGGCGCCTACCTGGCCGAAGGCCAGGAAGTGTCGGCCGATGGCGAGACCGCCTTCTCCGGCACCCGCATCACCCGCAAGGGTTCCGAGCGCATCGTGCGCTACGCCTTCGAGCTGGCCCGCAGCACCGGCCGCAAGAAGGTTACCGCCGTGCACAAGGCCAACATCATCAAATCGACCTCGGGCCTGTTCCTGGCCGTGGCGCGTGAAGTGGCGGCCAAGTACCCGGACATCGAGTTCCAGGAAATGATCGTCGACAACTGCTGCATGCAGCTGGTGATGCGTCCGGAACAGTTCGACGTGATCGTGACCACCAACCTGTTCGGCGACATCATCTCCGACCTGTGCGCCGGTCTGGTCGGCGGCCTGGGCCTGGCCCCGGGTGCCAACATCGGTGAGAACGCGGCGATCTTCGAAGCCGTGCACGGCACCGCGCCGGACATCGCCGGGCAGGGCAAGGCCAATCCGTGCGCGCTGCTGCTGGCCGCCGCACAGATGCTGGACCACGTCGGCCAGGTCGAGAACGCCGAGCGCCTGCGCAAGGCCATCGTGGCCACGCTGGAAGCCAAGGATTCGCTGACCGGCGATCTGGGCGGCACCGGCAACACCATGGGCTTCGCCCAGGCCATCGCCAGCCGCCTGTAAGCGCGCGGGTCGGTTGTCCAGAAAGCGGGGCGCTTCGGCGTCCCGCTTTTTTGTTGCCTGGCGCCTCATTCGGCAGGGGGTGGGGACATGAAAAAGGCGCCTTGCGGCGCCTTCGTCATCGTGCAGTGAGCGTGTGGCTCAGCGCTGCTGGATCTTGGACAGCAGGCGCAGGAATTCCACGTACAGCCACACCAGCGTGACCATCAAGCCGAACGCGCCGTACCACTCCATGAACTTCGGTGCGCGCGCCTCGGCACCGGTTTCGATGAAGTCGAAATCCAGCACCAGGTTCAATGCCGCCACCACGACCACGAACAGGCTGAAAGCGATCCCCATCCAGCCGCCCTCGTGGATCATCGGGATGTTGATGTTGAAGAAGCTCAGCACGAACGAGGCCAGGTACAGCAGCGCGATGCCGCCGGTTGCCGCCACCACACCCAGCTTGAAGTTCTCGGTGACCTTGATCAGGCCGCTGCGGTACACCGCCAGCATCACGAACATCGTGCCGAAGGTCAGCATCACGGCCTGCATCACGATGCCGGGGAACTTGGCGTTGAACATCGCCGATATCGCACCCAGGAACAGGCCTTCGACCAGCGCATACATCGGTGCGGTGACCGGTGACCATTCCTTCTTGAACACGGTCACCAGGGCCAGCACCAGGCCGCCGATCGCGCCAACGAGCGTGTAGAGCATTGCGCTGGAGGTGGGCAGGCCGTTCGCATCGATCGACTGGCTCCACGCGAACGCGGCCGTCAGCACAGTGAGCAGCAACAGGACGCCGGTCTTGTTGACGGTGCCGTTGATGGTCATCGCCTGGTCGGGGCGGGCCACGACCGAGCCGCTGGCCAGGTCGAGGAAGGTGGACTCGGAAAGTGCGGGATTGCCGCTGCGCATTGCCAATCTCCTTGATGGGGTAGGGGTTCGGCCCTCCGGCCGCTGCCCCGAGCATAGCCGAAGCCGCCATCGGCAATGACGACATGTGAATTGATGTGTGAAAACCGTTGACAGATGCCTTGTCGATTCCCACAATAGGCGGCTCTTTCGGGGGGAACCCCGGAGGGAAACAAACCGCCGGGGTATAGCGCAGTCTGGTAGCGCGCCTGCTTTGGGAGCAGGATGTCGGGGGTTCGAATCCCTCTACCCCGACCAAGCCCGCTGCTCAAATCGGGATTGGAATGCGACAATCCGGATCGAGCGCCCGTAGCTCAACTGGATAGAGCACCGGCCTTCTAAGCCGGCGGTTACAGGTTCGATTCCTGTCGGGCGCGCCATTCGGTGCAAGCGGTAGGAACAAGGTTTTCAGTGGTGGCTGTAGCTCAGTTGGTTAGAGTTCCGGATTGTGATTCCGGTGGTCGGGGGTTCGAGTCCCCTCAGCCACCCCACTGATTCAGACTGGTTCACCGAAAGTGAATCAGGGTTGCAAAAGGCAGCACACACGCTACAATGTGCGCCTGAGTTTTCAGGGCTGTTAGCTCAGTTGGTAGAGCAGTTGACTCTTAATCAATAGGTCCAAGGTTCGAATCCTTGACAGCCCACCAAGACAGAAGCCATCGGGTCCGCCCGGTGGCTTTTTTCTTGTTTGAGACATCGCGTTGAACGGTGTAGTAGTTGAGCGTCTACGGACGCCATTCGCCATCCATTTAAATAAAACGCTTGCGTCGCGCGCAGGAAACCCTGCATAATTCGCCTCCCGATTTTCGGGCTGTTAGCTCAGTTGGTAGAGCAGTTGACTCTTAATCAATAGGTCCAAGGTTCGAATCCTTGACAGCCCACCAAGACGAAAGCCGCCTGGTCCGCCAGGCGGCTTTTTTCTTGTCAAAGCGCTTCAGCTTTGGGCGCGGGCCTGCAACAATGCGCGCCTGAGTGTTCAGACTCGCGAAAGTGGCGGAATTGGTAGACGCCCTGGATTTAGGTTCCAGTGCCGCAAGGCGTGGGGGTTCGAGTCCCCCCTTTCGCACCAATGCAGGGCATTTTCGCCCGCACCATGACCATGGGCACGTCCCCGATCGGGGAGACGGCCACATGCTGGGCCCTGGCGGCCCCCGGGCGTTCTCGGCCCGCGCTGGCGGCGCTGGCGTTTATCGGCGAAACTACAGGGCTGCGGCGGGCATGCGCGTCCACGACCCCGCGTCCAAAACCCGTTTCATCCATCACATCGTGCCGGGGCCCATGCCGCCGGTGGCAGGAGTCAACATGCAAGCTTCGATCGAATCCACTGGCAATCTGGAACGCCGCCTGACCTTCTCGCTGCCGGAAGACCGTCTGCAGACGCACATCAGCGGCCGTCTGGGCGAAATCGCCCGCACCACGCGCATCAAGGGCTTCCGCCCGGGCAAGGTGCCGGCCAAGGTGATCGAGCAGCGTTTCGGCCAGCAGGTCCGCAGCGAAGCCGTCGACGGCCTGCTGCGTGAGACCTTCGATGCCGCCCTGCGCGAGCACGAGCTGCGCATCGCCGGCACCCCGCGCATCGACAAGGGCGAGGGCGAGCTGTCCTTCGTGGCCACCGTCGAGCTGGTGCCGGACTTCGGCGACGTGGACGTCAGCAAGCTGACCGTGGTCCGCCACACCGCCGAGATCAACGACGCCGACATCGATCAGATGATCACCAACCTGCGCGAACAGCGCCGCAGCTGGAGCCCGGTCACCCGTGGCGCCCAGGACGGCGATCTGGTCGCCCTGGAAACCTGGTCGCAGGCCGGCGATGAGCGCCTGCCGGCCGAAGGCACCGAAAAGGGCAGCGTGATCGTCGGCCAGGGCATGATGTTCGAGCAGATCGAACAGGGCCTGGTCGGTCTGACCGCCGGTGAAGAAAAGACCCTGGACGTCGAGTTCCCGGCCGATTGGCGCGTGCCCGCGCTGGCCGGCAAGCAGGTCAAGGTCACCGTCAAGGCGGTGGACGTGTCCGCGCCGGTGCTGCCGGAGGTCGATGCCGAGTTCATCAAGAGCTTCGGCGTGAAGGGCGGCGACGTGGAGCAGTTCCGCAAGGACATCCGCGCCAACCTGGAGCGTGAGCTCAAGGGTGCCCTGATGAACCGCCTGCGCCGCGAAGTCGGCGAGCAGCTGATCGCCGCCTACGCCTCGGTGGAAATGCCGCCGCGCCTGGTCGAGAACGAAGCCCGCGCCATGCTGGATCAGCAGCTCGAGCAGATCCGCCGCAGCGGCCGCAACCCGGGCGACGTCCCGGCCGATGCCCATGAAGGCTTCAAGGAAGCGGCCGCCAAGCGCGTGCTGGTCGGCCTGCTGGTTGGTGAAGTAGCCCGCAAGAACGACCTGCGCCTGGACCCCAAGCGCCTGAATGAAACCATGCGCCTGATCGCGTCGACCTATGAAGAGCCGGAGCAGGTCATTGAGATGTACCGCAACGACCCCCAGCTGATGAGTGGGCTGCAGAATCGTGTGATGGAAGAGCAGGTGATCGACTGGATCGCCGAGCGCGCCCAGCACACCGAAGAGAAGCTGTCGTTCCAGGACGCGATCCGCCAGTAAGCGGCCCGCGTTTTACGCCCCGCGCCCCGGCGCGGGGTCGTTCCCCCCAAAATAGGTGCCTCACTAATGGACAACCGAACCACAGCCCTGAACATGGTTCCGATGGTGGTCGAACAGACCAGCCGCGGCGAGCGCGCCTATGACATCTATTCGCGCTTGTTGAAAGAGCGTCTGATCTTCCTCGTGGGCCCGATCGACGATCACATGGCCAACGTGGTGGTGGCGCAGCTGCTGTTCCTGGAAGCGGACAACCCGGAAAAGGACATCAGCATCTACATCAACTCGCCCGGTGGCGTGGTCACCGCCGGCATGGCGATCTACGACACCATGCAGTACATCAAGCCGGACGTGAGCACCATCTGCGTCGGCCAGGCCGCCTCGATGGGCGCCCTGCTGTTGGCGTCCGGCGCAGCCGGCAAGCGCTATGCGCTGCCGAATTCGCGCGTGATGATCCACCAGCCGCTGGGCGGCTTCCAGGGCCAGGCCACGGACATCGACATCCATGCCCGTGAAATCCTGACCCTGCGTTCGCGCCTGAACGAAGTGCTGGCCAAGCACACCGGCCAGTCGCTGGAGACCATCGCCCGGGATACCGAGCGTGACAACTTCAAGAGCGCGGTCGATGCGGTGGCCTACGGCCTGGTCGATCAGGTCCTGGAGCGTCGTCCGGAAGAGTCGATCCAGCCGGCGTAAGGTTGTGCCAAGCCGGGAAACCGGCTTGTTTCCACCGGGTCGGGCAGGACTGGCGTCCTCCTGACCCTGTGCTATTCTCGAATCGAACCCCCGTTCAGTCGGGTGGGGTAACTGGGTAAGCGAAGCATGAGCGAAGACCGCCAAGGTCGTTCCACGGACACCGGCAAGATCCTCTACTGCTCTTTCTGTGGAAAGAGCCAGCATGAGGTGCGCAAGCTGATTGCGGGTCCGAGCGTGTTCATCTGCGATGAATGCGTCGAGCTGTGCAACGACATCATCCGTGAGGAGCTGGAGGAGAAGGCGCAGTCGGCCCGCAGTTCGCTGCCCAAGCCGCGCGAGATCCTCGAGGTCCTGGACCAGTACGTGATCGGGCAGAACCGCGCCAAGCGGACCCTGGCCGTGGCCGTATACAACCACTACAAGCGCATCGAGAGCCGCCAGAAGAACGACGAAGTCGAACTGGCGAAGTCGAACATCCTGCTGGTCGGTCCGACCGGTTCGGGCAAGACGCTGCTGGCCGAAACCCTGGCCCGCCTGCTCAACGTGCCGTTCACCATGGCCGACGCCACCACGCTGACCGAAGCCGGTTACGTGGGCGAGGACGTGGAGAACATCATCCAGAAGCTGCTGCAGAAGTGCGACTACGACGTCGAGAAGGCACAGCAGGGCATCGTCTACATCGATGAAATCGACAAGATCTCGCGCAAGAGCGAGAACCCGTCGATCACCCGCGATGTGTCCGGCGAAGGCGTCCAGCAGGCCCTGTTGAAGCTGATCGAAGGCACCGTGGCCAGCGTGCCGCCGCAGGGCGGTCGCAAGCACCCGCAGCAGGAATTCCTGCAGGTGGACACCAAGAACATCCTGTTCATCTGTGGCGGCGCGTTTGCCGGCCTGGACAAGGTGATCCAGCAGCGTTCCAACGATTCGGGCGGCATCGGCTTCGGTGCCAAGGTGAAGAGTTCCGAGCGCAAGCAGGAAGTGGGCAAGATCCTGGCCGAAGTCGAGCCGGAAGATCTGATCAAGTTCGGCCTGATTCCGGAGTTCGTCGGCCGCCTGCCGGTCGTGGCGACCCTGGAAGAGCTGGACGAGGCCGCCCTGGTGCGCATCCTGACCGAGCCGAAGAACGCCATCACCAAGCAGTTCAAGAAGCTGTTCGAGATGGAGCACGTCGAGCTGGAGTTCCGTCCGGACGCACTGGCCGCCATTGCCCGCAAGGCGCTCAAGCGCAAGACCGGTGCCCGCGGCCTGCGTACGATCGTCGAATCGGTCCTGCTGGACACCATGTATGACCTGCCCTCGGCAGAGAACGTCAGCAAGGTGGTGGTGGACGAATCGGTGATCGAACACAAGTCCGAACCGTACCTGATCTACCAGACGCCACCGGCGCCTGAACAGAAGGCGGCTGGTGCTGAATAATCAGTTCAAGTAATTGAATTGAAAGAATTTTTTCAGAACAGCTTGCATCTAGAAGCCGATGGCCCCATAACGAGGCCATCGGCTTTTTTTGTATCCGGGCGAGGCGCCCGGAGGCCATCCCCACTGTTCCACTGGAGCCCACATGGCCCGTTCCCCAACTGAGACTCTCGACCTGCCGGTACTGCCGCTGCGTGACGTGGTGGTGTTCCCGCACATGGTCATTCCGCTGTTCGTCGGCCGTGACAAGTCCATGCATGCGCTGGAGCAGGCGATGGAAGCGGACAAGCGCATCCTGCTGCTCGCGCAGAAGTCCGCCGAGACGGATGATCCGTCCGCCGCCGATCTGTACCAGGTCGGCACGCTCGCCCAGGTCCTGCAGCTGCTGAAGCTGCCCGATGGCACGATCAAGGTGCTGGTCGAAGGCCTGTCGCGCGTCAACGTCACCGACGTGACCGAGCGCGACGGCGCGCTGCACGGCGTGGGCATGGAAATCGAATCGGACGAGTCGCGCGAGCCGCGCGAGATCGAGGCGATCGCCCGTTCGCTGATGTCGCTGTTCGAGCAGTACGTCAAAACCAACCGCAAGCTGCCGCCGGAGCTGCTGCAGACCCTGGCCGGCATTGATGAGCCCGCGCGCCTGGCCGACACCATCGCCGCGCACATCAGCGTGCGCCTGGCCGACAAGCAGCGCCTGCTGGAAACGCTGCAGATCGGCGACCGCCTGGAAATGCTGGTCGGCCTGGTCGATGGCGAGATCGACGTGCAGCAGATGGAAAAGCGCATCCGTGGCCGCGTGAAGTCGCAGATGGAAAAGAGCCAGCGCGAGTACTACCTCAACGAGCAGATGAAGGCCATCCAGAAAGAACTGGGTGACCTGGACGACGCGCCCGGCGAGATGGACGAGCTGGCCCGCAAGATCGCCGAGGCGGGCATGCCCAAGCCGGTGGAGACCAAGGCCAAGGCCGAGCTCAACAAGCTCAAGCAGATGTCGCCGATGTCGGCCGAAGCCGCGGTGGTGCGCAACTACCTGGATTGGCTGCTGGGCGTGCCGTGGAAGAAGCGCAGCAAGGTCCGCAAGGACCTCAAGGCCGCACAGGACACGCTGGATGCCGATCACTTCGGCCTGGACAAGGTCAAGGACCGCATCCTGGAATACCTGGCGGTGCAGTCGCGCGTGAAGCAGATGAAGGGCCCGATCCTGTGCCTGGTCGGTCCGCCCGGCGTGGGCAAGACCTCGCTGGGCCAGTCCATCGCCAAGGCGACCAACCGCAAGTTCGTGCGTATGAGCCTGGGCGGCGTGCGCGACGAGGCCGAGATCCGCGGGCACCGTCGTACCTACGTGGGCTCCATGCCGGGCCGCATCGTGCAGAACCTCAACAAGGTGGGCAGCAAGAACCCGCTGTTCGTGCTCGATGAGATCGACAAGATGTCGATGGACTTCCGTGGCGATCCGTCGTCGGCGCTGCTGGAAGTGCTGGATCCGGAGCAGAACAACGCGTTCAACGATCACTACCTGGAAGTGGACCTGGACCTGTCCGAAGTGATGTTCGTGGCGACCTCCAACTCGCTCAACATCCCCGGCCCGCTGCTGGACCGCATGGAAGTGATCCGCATCCCCGGTTACACCGAGGATGAGAAGCTCAACATCGCCATGCGCTACCTGGTGCCCAAGCAGATCAAGGCCAACGGCCTGAAGCCGGAAGAGCTGGAGATCGAGGCGGACGCGATCCAGGACATCGTGCGCTATTACACGCGCGAGTCCGGCGTGCGCAACCTCGAGCGCGAAGTCGCCAAGATCTGCCGCAAGGTGGTCAAGGAGATCGCGCTCGCCGGCCCGGTGGCACCGGCCAAGGCCGCCAAACCGGCCAAGGCCGGCAAGAAGGCCAGCGCAAAGAAGAAGGCGCTGGTGGTGGTCAACGGCAAGAACCTGGACAAGTACCTGGGCGTGCGCCGGGTCGATTTCGGCCGGGCCGAAGAGCAGAACGAAGTGGGCCTGGTCACCGGCCTGGCCTGGACCGAAGTGGGCGGCGATCTGCTGCAGATCGAATCCACCCTGGTGCCGGGCAAGGGCCAGCTGATCCTGACCGGCCAGCTGGGCAACGTGATGAAGGAATCGGCCTCGGCGGCGCTGTCGGTGGTGCGTTCGCGCGCCGAGCGGCTGGGCATCGACAACGAGTTCCTGCAGAAGCACGACGTGCACGTCCATGTGCCCGATGGTGCCACGCCCAAGGATGGCCCCAGCGCGGGTATCGCGATGGTGACCTCGCTGGTGTCCACGCTCACCAAGGTGCCGATCCGGGCCGAAGTGGCGATGACCGGCGAGATCACCCTGCGTGGCCGCGTCACGGCCATCGGCGGCCTGAAGGAGAAGCTGTTGGCGGCGCTGCGTGGCGGGATCGCCACGGTCATCATCCCCGAGGAGAACCGCAAGGATCTGGCCGATATCCCCGCCAATGTCACCCGCGATCTGAAGATCGTGCCGGTGAAGTGGATCGAGGAGGTGCTCGACCTGGCCCTGGAGACGCCACTGACTGCACCGAAGCCGAAGAAAGATGGGCAGCGTGTCACGGTACGTGGCAAGTCCAAGACAGCTTCCACGACGCGCGTCAAGCACTGACGCGTGCTGTGGAAATGCCCGAAACCCGCGTCGTTATTGGCTTTTCAGCTTGCGCGGGTAGGGGGGCACTGGTATAAAAGCACCACTCGCAAGTCAGCGTCATGCTGAATTCGGCGAACTGAGAACTTCACTGGCATCCGGCGGCGTATCGTCCTCGGGTGTCTCAATGTTGAATCCGCGGAATCCCCGCCAAAGGAGCTGTAGAGAATGAACAAGACCGAATTGATCGACGCCGTTGCTGAAGCCGCCGACCTGACCAAGGCCGAGTCCAGCCGCGCCGTTGATGCCGTCATCGCTTCCGTCACCAAGGCCCTGAAGGGCGGTGACGCGGTGACGCTGGTGGGCTTCGGCACGTTCCAGGTCCGCGACCGCGCTGCCCGTACCGGCCGCAACCCGAAGACCGGCGACACCATCAAGATCGCTGCGTCGAAGAATCCGTCGTTCAAGGCTGGCAAAGCCCTGAAGGATGCCGTAAACTAAGCGGCTTGCTGGGGTGCTTAGCTCAGCGGTAGAGCGTCTCCTTTACACGGAGAGGGTCGGGGGTTCGAAACCCTCAGCACCCACCAGGCACTGCCAGTAAAAGTTTTGAAATGTGGAGCGGTAGTTCAGCTGGTTAGAATGCTGGCCTGTCACGCCGGAGGTCGCGGGTTCAAGTCCCGTCCGCTCCGCCAGTTTCAATAGGGCCCCTGAGCGATCGGGGGCCTTGTTTTCTCCAGCGACGCAGGTCGCGGTGGAAACAAAAGCGGTTTAGTGCGGAGCGGTAGTTCAGCTGGTTAGAATGCTGGCCTGTCACGCCGGAGGTCGCGGGTTCAAGTCCCGTCCGCTCCGCCAGTTTTAAAAAACCTCGAAAAAAGCAGTATTTCGGGGTGGGCAATCTGAATATCTTCGGATAGAATGAGCGCCTGCAAAGTTCAAGTGCGGAGCGGTAGTTCAGCTGGTTAGAATGCTGGCCTGTCACGCCGGAGGTCGCGGGTTCAAGTCCCGTCCGCTCCGCCAATCTTTGAAAGGCCCTTGGTGAAAGCCAAGGGCTTTTTTTTTGTTTTCAATTCAGCATGTCGATCGACGAGGCGGCGCACGCCCGTCGTCCGCCACGGTCAGCGGGTGTGGCAGCGGGCGGATCGCGCGCAGGGGCGGCCGCGGGCACTTTTGGAGCCTGCCGCGAAGCGGGTTACACTGCCGGGCTCGCCAATCAGGCCTTGATTTTTCCCATGCTGCAGAAACTTCGCGACAAGACCTCGGGCTGGATCGTTACCGTGATCCTGGGGCTGCTGATGATTCCGTTCCTGTTCGTGATCGACTCCAGCTACCTCGGTGGCGTCGGCTCGCAGAACGTGGCCAAAGTGGCCGCCCCGCCGACCTGGTGGAAGTCCGCCCCGTCGTGGTGGCCGGTCTCGTTCCTGTGGCAGCACCATGAGATCAGCTCCAACGATTTCCGCGTGCGCTTCGAACAGGCGCGCCAGCAGGCACGCCAGGAACAGGGCGAGGATTTCGATCCGCGCCAGTTCGAAAGCACCGAAAGCAAACTGGCCGTGCTCGATCAGATGATCGATGAGCAGGTCGTGCGCCTGGCCGGCGAACAGTCCGGCATCGTGATCGGCGATGGTGCCGTGCGCGAGTACATCGCCTCGATCCCGGCCTTCCTGGATGCGGACGGCAAGTTCAACCAGGACAACTACCGCATCGCGCTGGCCAGCGGTAATCCGCCGCGCACCCCGACGCAGTTCGAAGCGCTGGTGCGCGAGAGCATCCAGCAGTCGATCATTCCGTCGGCCCTGCAGCGTTCCGGGTTCACCACCCAGAGCGAAGCCGAGCGCCTGATGAAGCTGCTGGGCGAAACCCGTGATGTCGAACTGGCCGCGCTGCCGGAAACCCCGGCCGATACCACCGAAGTGACCGACGCGCAGATCAAGCAGTGGTACGACAGCCACGCCAAGGATTTCCGCCAGCCGGAAACCGTGTCGCTGGAGTACGTCGAGATCAACGGCGCGAACCTGCCGGCGCCGGCGGCGGCAGACGAAGCCACCCTGCGCAAGCGCTATGAAGATGAGAAGGCACGCTTCGCGACGCCGGAACAGCGTCTGGCCTCGCACATCCTGATCAGCGCCGACGGCAGCGATCCGGCCAAGCTCAAGGCCGCTGAAGAAAAGGCCACGCGCCTGGCCGCGCAAGCCAAGGCACCTGGCGCCGATTTCGCCGCACTGGCCAAGGCCAACTCCGAAGATCCGGGTTCCAAGGACACCGGCGGCGACCTGGGCTGGGTGGAACGCGGCGCGATGGTGAAGCCGTTCGAAGATGCCCTGTTCGCCATGAAGGCGGGCGAGGTCACCGGGCCGGTCAAGACCGACTTCGGTTTCCACGTGCTCAAGCTGCGTGAGACCAAGGGCGGCGAAGGCCGTTCGTTCGACGAGGTCCGTGACCAGCTGGCCGCCGAGCAGCTCAAGGCCGACACCGACCGCGTGTTCACCGAGCTGAGTGGCCGTCTGGTCGATCTGGTCTACAAGAACCCGACCTCGCTGGAAGGCCCGGCCAAGGACATGAGCCTGCCGGTGCAGACGATCGGTCCGTTCACGCACGCCACCGCCAGCGGCATCGCCGCCAATCCGGCCGTGCTGCGCGCGGCGTTCTCCGACATCCTGACCCAGGATGGCACGGTGAGCGACCCGATCGAACTGGGCCCGAACCACAACGTGATGATCCGCGTGACCGAGCACAGCCCGGAGCAGGCGCTGCCGCTGGCCAAGGCCCGTGAGCAGGTGATCGCCGCGATCCATGCCGACCGCACCCGCCAGGCCTCGGAGAAGGCCGTGGACGCCGTGCTGGCCAAGCTGAAGGCCGGGCAGACCCTGCAGGCGCTGGCGACCAGCGACAAGCTGCAGATCAGCCCGCTGCCGGGCCTGCCGCGTACCCAGCCGGTGCCGACCCCGGAGATCAACCGCGCCGTGTTCAGCGCGCCGCTGCCGGCCGAAGGCAAGCCGAGCTACGGCAAGGTTGCCGTGCAGGGCCGCTACGTGATCTACGCGGTGACCAAGGTCACCCCGGGCAACGTGGCCGAAGTGGATCCCGCCCAGCAGCAGCAGCTCAAGGAGCAGCTGAGCCAGATCGACGGCATGGCCGCCGCCAAGGCCTACGTCGACGCGATGCGCAAGCACTTCAAGGTGCAGACCGAAGAAGCCAACCTCTAACGGGGGTCGGCTTCTGCAGGAAAACAAACAGCCCGGCAATGCCGGGCTGTTTGTTGTGCGCGCCTCGTCCGCCATGCGGGTTTCGCCGGCGCCGGCGAACAATGCCCGGAAACGACACTGCCCGGCAGAACCGGGCAGTGTCGTCACCTGCAATGCGGACGCGGAGTCAGTCTTCGACGCGCAGCACCGCTCCCGGCTTGAGCACACTGCTGCCACTGAGCCCATTGAGCGACAGCAGCGCCTTCAGCGGCATGCCGTAGCGGCGGGCGATGGTCCAGGGCGACTCGCCATCGCGCACGGTGTGGCGGCGGCTGCGCGGGCGGTCCGCGCTGGCCACGGTACGGGTGGCCACCGGGCCGGGCGCCGTTCGCGCCGCCGTGGTGTCGGCCGGTGCGCTCGGCGCCACCGCAAGGGCGGCCACGCTGGCACTGGCATCCACCGGGGCGTGCGCGGTAGGGGCCAGAACCGTCACCTGGCCGCTCGGGCGGCCTTTGCCGCTGGCCAGGGCCGGGTTGAGGCGGGCGATCCGCGCCGGGTCCAGATCGCGCTGCTGGGCCCACTGCTGGACGCTGGTGCCGGCCGGCAGGGTGTGGCCCTTGAGCACGGGCACGGTGCGATCCAGCGAGGCCATCACCGCAGGCTCGGTTTCCGCGTCTTCCAGCACGCAGGCCAGCGCATGCAGCTTCTCGACATAGGCATAGGTGACCGGCGACAGCCCCGGCAACTCGGCCGGCCGCGCGTTCTGCGCGTTCATGCCCGCCTTGCGCAGCGACTGCAGCACCCGGTACTCGCCGGCGTTGTAGGCCATCGTCGCCAAACGCCAGTCGCCGCCGAACATGCCGTGCAGGGTCTTGAGGTACCGCACCGCGGCCTGGGTGGAATCCACTGCCGAGAGGCGACCGTCGTAGCCCGGGGTCATCTGCACGCGGTGGTTCTTGGCGGTGGTGGCGATGAACTGCCACAGGCCGGCCGGGCCGCCGCCGTTGCGGGCGTTGGGCCGGTAACCGCTTTCCACGAAGGGAATCAGCGCGAATTCGGTTGGCAGGTCGGACTTGCGCAGCTCTTCGACCACGTAGCCGAACAGCACCAGGGCGTCATCGTCCTGGTTGGCCAACCGAGAGGGGGCATGCGCGAACTGCTTCTGCCAACGCGGGCTGGTCGCCTCGGCGTCACAGGTGGGTTCGGCCAGGCCAGCGCGGAAGCTGGCGAAGATATCCTGCCCGTTGCGCACCGAGGCCGGCGGCAGGGCCGCAGCGGTCAGGGGAAGGGAGGACAGGCCGGCCACGTTCTGCGACATGCCGGCGGTCAACGACTGGGCGCCCGCGCTGCCGGCCACGGCGATCGCCAGGCCAAGCGCGAGCGGCAACAATCGCCGACTCATGTTCGAAATCCGTCTTTCCAGTGTCGCAGGCCTGCGACAACATCGACTTCATCGGTAACGGGACGCCCGAGATGGGCGCTGACGGCCGCCTGGATGGCGGGGGTGTTCGTACGCAGGAACGGGTTGCATTCCAGCTCGCTTGCCAGTGAAACCGGCAGCGTTGGCAGGTCATCGCGGCGCATGGCCAAGGCCTCCTCATGGCGCTGCGACAACGCAGCGTTGGTGGGGTCTACATGCCGCGCGAAGACGGCATTGGACAGGGTGTACTCGTGGGCGCAACAGACCATCAGTTGCGCTGGCAGGGACGCCAGCTTCCGCAGGGATGCCAGAAGCTGGGGAGGCGTACCTTCGAACATGCGCCCACAGCCCAGGCTGAACAACGCATCGCCACTGAAAAGGTGTTCAGCGGTGTGAAACGCGATATGGCTCCGGGTGTGCCCGGGCACGGATACTACGTGGAACCCCAGCCCCAATGCCTGAACGCATTCACCTTCGGCGACCCGATGGGCCGGGACCTCAATGCGCGGTTCCGCCGGTGCATAGACCTCCACCGCCGGAAAACGGGCCTGAAGTTCGGCGACGCCGCCGATGTGGTCGTCGTGGTGATGGGTCAGCAGAATGCTGTGCGGGGCCCATCCCTGCCGCGCTGCGGCGGCCAGGACGGGGTCGGCCTGGCCGGGGTCGATGACCACGGCGCGGCCGTCGTCGGCGACCAGCGCCCAGATGTAATTGTCCGCAAACGCGGGTAGGGCGGTCAGTCGCATAGAATTGGACCATGCCCCTCGTGCCGAGCCCCCGTCAAGCGACAGTCGCATCCTGGTTTGATACTGAACCGGCACAAGCGTTGTGCCGTCTGGAATCCGAGCGGTTGCGCACCCTCCTCGCCGAGCGTCCGGTGAACCCCTGGCTGTGGCTGGCACCGACGCCTGGCTGGTTGGGGAGTGTGGAACTGCCCGGCCGTGGCCTGCGCCTGTTCCGGGACGGCGCGGCCTACGCCGGGGACGTGCACTGCGGGCTGCCGTTGCCGCTGCCGGACGAGAGCGTCAATGCGATCGTCCTGCAGCATGTCACCGCGCGGGATGCCGAGCCGTTGATCGCCGACTGCGCCCGTGTCCTGATGCCGGGCGGCCGCCTGTGGCTTTCCACGCTCAACCCGTTCAGCCCGTACCGCCGCCAGTGGCGCCATCACGGGCTGGTCGTGCGCAGCCCGCAGCGGCTGCGCCACACCCTCACGCAGGCAGGCCTGAGCTGCGAAGACCTGCAGTACCTCGGCCCGATGTGGCGTGACCGCTCGCCGGCGCGGCGCGATCTGGCCCCGCTGCGTGCTGCCTGCCTGTTCACCGCTGAAAAACGCACTCTGGCCTTGCCGGGACCGACGCCCGTGGCTGCGCCACGCTGGCACGGCACCGTGGCCACCTGATCTGGAATGGAATGAAGACGATAGAAATCCACACCGACGGTTCCTGCCTCGGCAATCCCGGTCCCGGCGGCTGGGCGGCGTTGCTGCGCTACAACGCGCACGAGCGCGAACTGAGCGGTGGTGAAGCGCATACCACCAACAACCGCATGGAGCTGATGGCGGCCATCTCGGGGCTGGAAGCGCTCACCGAGCCGTGCAACATCGTGCTGTTCACCGATTCGCAGTACGTGCGCCAGGGCCTGACCGAGTGGATGCCCGGCTGGATCCGCAAGAACTGGAAGACCGCCGGCGGCTCGCCGGTCAAGAACCGGGAGTTGTGGGAGCGCCTGCACGCGGCCACGCTCAAGCACACCATTGACTGGCGCTGGGTCAAGGGCCATTCCGGCGACCCGGACAACGAGCGCGTGGATCAGCTGGCGCGCGACGCCGCGATCCGGATCCGCGCCGCTGGCCCGGTACACTGAGCCCATGCGTCAGATCATCCTTGATACCGAAACCACCGGCCTGGAATGGCGGAAGGGCAACCGCATCGTCGAAATCGGCTGTGTGGAACTGCTCGAGCGCCGCCCCAGTGGCAACAACTACCACCAGTACCTCAAGCCGGACTGCGAGTTCGAACAGGGCGCGCAGGAAGTCACCGGCCTGACCCTGGAGTTCCTGGCTGACAAGCCGGACTTCGCCCAGGTCGTCGACGACTTCCTCGCCTACATCGACGGCGCCGAGCTGATCATCCACAACGCGGCGTTCGATCTGGGCTTCCTGGATAACGAGCTGTCGCTGCTGGGCGACCACTACGGCAAGATCACCGACCGCTGCACGGTGATCGATACGCTGAAGATGGCGCGCGAGCGCTTCCCCGGCCAGCGCAATTCGCTGGATGCACTGTGCCGTCGCCTGGGCGTGGACAACGCCCACCGCCAGCTGCACGGCGGCCTGCTCGATGCCCAGATCCTGGGCGATGTGTACATCGCCCTGACCTCGGGCCAGGAAGAAATCGGCTTCGGCTCGGCCGATGAGCAGAAAACCGGCAGCGCCCACGCGCAGACCTTTGACACCTCGCGCCTGCTGCCACGCCCGCGCGTGGTTGCCACCGCCTCCGAGCTGGAAGCGCACGAAGCGCGGTTGGCCAAGCTGCGCAAGAAGGCCGGCCGCGCGATCTGGGATGGTGAGCCTGAAGCGGTGGAAGCGGTCAGCGCCTGACGGCCCGCCCCCGGTAGATCCCGGCCGTTGGTCGGGATGCCTGCCTCAATGACACCGCACCAGGATCACGGTGATGTTGTCCGAACCGCCGCCATCCAGCGCGGCGGCGACCAGCGTATCCACGCATTCCTGCGCACTGGCATCATCGAAGGCGAGGGTACGGGCGATGCCCTTGTCCTCGACCTCTTCGGTCAGCCCGTCGCTGCACAGCAGCAACTGCATGCCCGGGCGCAGCTCACCGGTGGTGGTCGCCACATTCAGGTGCGCCGGATCGGTTACGCCCAGCGCCTGGGTCACTACATTGCGATGCGGATGCGCACGCGCCTGCTCGGCGGTCAGATTGCCCTGCGCGACCAGTTCCTGGACCACGCTGTGATCCTGGCTGAGCTGGGCCAGCGTGCCGTCGCGCCACAGGTACGCGCGGCTGTCGCCGACCCACGCCACCTCATACCGACTGCCCTGCACACGGGCCGCCACCACGGTGGTGCCCATCGGCAGGCTGTCGTTGCGGCGGCGCGAGGTGCGGATGATCTCCTCATCGGCGATGCGGATCGCATGCGCCAGCGTCGCCCCGCGGCGGATCTCGCGCACGATGGTCTCGCGCGCCAGCGCACTGGCCACCTCACCGCAGGCGTGCCCGCCCATGCCATCGGCGACCAGCCAAAGCGCCAGTTCGCCATCGCCGTAATACGTATCCTCATTGAGGTCACGGCGCAGGCCGGGGTGGGTCAGGTGTCCGAATTCGATCATGAAGGCGCGTGCCGGTGAGGATTGCGAGGGATAACGGCATGATCGCGGCCCGCCGGACATCCGGCAAGGCATCCATACAGAAGAAATTCACTTCTTTGCCCGCAATGACTTGTCGCCAGCGCGTCCTGCCCGTATCATTCGCGTCCCGGTTCGCCGGGACCATCTGGAGAGGTGGCAGAGCGGTTGAATGTACCTGACTCGAAATCAGGCAGGCGTTTATAGCGCCTCGGGGGTTCGAATCCCCCCCTCTCCGCCAGATACATGAAAAAGGCCGCCCATTGGGTGGCCTTTTTCATGTCCGAGATCGGGCGTCTTCCGACCGCTACGAAATGAGCGGCGCCCAATTGCGGGGGGACGAGAACCCCCGACGGGGGTTCGACGGATCTGCAGGAGCAGATCCGGACAGACGAACGTCTGGCCCTGGAGCGCGCAAGCGCGGAAGGGCGGGGTGCAGGGATGCACCCCGCAATCCCAATGAAGCGGCCACCCTGTTTCCGAAGCCCTCAGCGCCATCACCGACATTCCCGGGCGCGTGGCGACGCGGTCATCCCCAACGGCGTCTCCAGCTCTGGGAGGCGCGGCCCTGGAGCGCGCAGCGCGGGAGGGCTGGGTGCATGGATGCACCCAGCAGTCCCAATGAAGCGGCCGCACGCTTGCCCCACACCCCTCCAACATGCGCTCCGCTAAACTGCCCACCTCACGTATACGGATCCCCACCATGACCGCTGAAATCCTCGTCCCCGTGTCCTTCGGTGAACTGCTCGACAAGATCTCGATCCTGCAGATCAAGTCCGAGCGCATCAGCGACGAGGCCAAGCTGGCCAACATCCGCACCGAGCTGAGCGCGCTGGAAAAGACCTGGATGGCGCACCCGGCCGGGGTCAAGGACATCGCGCGCCTGCGTGCCGAACTGAAGGCCGTCAACGAGCGCCTGTGGGACATCGAAGACAACATCCGCCTGCAGGACAAGGCCCAGGCCTTCGATGACCACTTCGTCGAACTGGCCCGCAGCGTCTACCAGCAGAACGATGAGCGTGCCCGCATCAAGAAGGACATCAACCTGGCGCTGGGCTCGCTCTACGTGGAAGAGAAGTCGTACAAGGATTACGCGCCGCGCGGGGCGTAATCGGCGACATACCGCTCGAAGGCGGCGATGCCGTCCTCGACCGTGATCAGCTGCATCACGTCGTCGAATTCGATCTTCGCGCCCCATTTCAGTTCGCTGGCCGGCTTGCCCAGGAATTTGCGCGCGGCAGCGTCGTAGCGGTCCACGCAGTAGCGGCGGTCGGAGTAGGGGCCGCTGCGGTGCGGGTTGCTGGCCGCATGCAGGCCCAGCACCTTGGCGCCCATCGCGTTGGCGATATGCATCGGGCCCGAATCGGGCGTCATCACCAGCGCGGCGCGCGCCAACAGGGCGGGCAGCTGCTTCAGCGTGTCCTTGCCGACCAGATCCAGCGCCGGGGTGGTGAGCTGTGCCTGGATGGCATCGGCCATGCCGCGCTCCAGGTCGCTGCGCCCACCGCACAGCACCACCCGCCAGCCGCGTGAGGTGGCGTGGTTGGCCACGGCCGCATAGCGGTCGGCATACCAATTGCGGCGCACGTGGCTGGAGCAGGGCGAGATCATCAACACCGGGCGGCCATCGTCGGCCCATTGGGCATTGGCCCACTCGAACGCCGCCGGCGGCACGGCCAGGTCCCAGCTGACCTCGGTCTGTTTCAGGCCCAACGGCTCGCAGAAGCTGCCGATCGCGTCGAGTACGTGGATGCCCGGGCGGTCGGGAATGCGCTCATTGATGAAAAGCCCGTGAAGGTCCTTGGAGCGCGATCTGTCGTAGCCGATGCGGCGTTTGGCGGGTACGAAGGCAGACAGCACGTTGGCGCGGAAGGCGACCTGCATCTGCAGCAGCGCATCGAACCGCCCCGCGGGAAGGCTGTCGCGCAGGGCCCGCATGCCGGCCAGGCCGGTCTTCTTGTCGTAGCTGTGGAAGGTCACGCCGGGCAGCCCGTCGAGCAGCTTGTGGCCGGCCTTGTCGATGATCCAGTGCAGTGACACCCCGGGATCGGCCTGCTGCAGGGTGCGCACCAGCGGCACCACGTGGGTCACGTCCCCCAGCGCGGACAAACGCAAAAGACACAAGGAAGAGGACGTTGGTGCCATGGTGTTGTTAGACTCGAAGGAATGGTCGCATTCGACGCCACTGAAGCGCTGACGCCCTGCCGCGATGGACGCGGTATCGGCGCCATTCTGTTCGACCGCGAAGCCTTGCGGCAAGCCGAGATGAGCCTGTTCGCGCCGGCCCACTGGGGCGAGCGGGCACGACCGGTCGCCGATGGCGGCCGCGGCGGCGCCTGGTTCGTCGATGCGCCCTTCGGTCATGCCGTGCTGCGCCAGTACCTGCGCGGCGGCCTGGCGGCCAAGCTCAGCCGGGACCACTACCTCTGGCGCGGCGCCAACCGCACCCGCAGTTTTGCCGAATTCCGGCTGATGCGCGCCCTGCACGCACAGAAGCTGCCGGTACCGCGCCCGATCGCCGCGTTCTACATGCGCGAAGGCCTGCGCTACAAAGCGGCGATCCTGATGGAGCGGCTGGAGGGCGTGCGCTCGCTGGCCGACCGCGCGCTGGTCGCCGGGCGCGGCGCGCCATGGGAAGAGACCGGCCGGCTGATCGCGCGCTTCCATCGCGCCGGGCTGGACCATGCCGATCTCAACGCCCACAACATTCTGTTCGACGCCAACGGCCACGGCTGGCTGATCGATTTCGATCGCGGCGTGCTGCGTATCCCGGCCACCCGCTGGCGCGAACGCAATCTCAAGCGGCTGCTGCGCTCGCTGATCAAGCTGCGCGGTGAACGCAGTCATGACGATGTCGAAAAGGACTACGCACGGCTGCGCCGCGCCTACGACCTGGCCTGGAACCGGGGTTACTGATGGACTGGGCATTGCGCTTCATGGGGGTCGGCAATGCGTCGGCCGTGCAGCTGGGTTCGCCGATGGCGGTGATCGAGCGCGACGGCCGCCCGTGGCTCACCATCGATTGCGGCGGGGAAGGGCTGACCGCCTTCCAGGCGCACTACGGGCATGTGCCGCAGGCCCTGTTCGTCACCCATGTGCACCTGGACCATGTCGCCGGTTTCGAACGCCTGTTCGTGGGTGCCTATTTCTCGCCGCAGCGTCGTGGGCGCATCCGCGTGTACGTGCCGGCGACGGTCGTGCCGCTGCTGCACAGGCGCGTGGCCGATTATCCGAACGTGCTGGCCGAGGGCGGCGCCAACTTCTGGGATGCCTTCCAGCTGATCGTGGTCGGCGATGCGTTCTGGCATGACGGCGTGCGCCTGGAAGTCTTCCCGGTGCGCCATCACTGGCCGGAAACCGCGTATGGGCTGCGCCTGAAGGGCGCGGTCACCTGGAGCGGCGATACCCGCCCGATTCCGGAAATGTTGGCGCGCTATGCCGACGACAACGAACTGATCGCCCACGACTGCGGCCTGCACGGCAATCCCTCGCACACCGGTGTGGATGACCTGGAGCGTGAGTACACGCCCGAGCTGCAGGTGCGGATGGTGCTGTACCACTACGCCAGCGAGAGCGACGGCGATGCGCTGCGCCAGCGTGGCCACCGCGTGGCCCTGCCCGGTGAACGTGTGGCGCTGGCCACCCCGACCGCCATGCACGTGCTGGCCCAGGATCCTCCCTGAGCATGGACGACGCGCTGGACGCCCATCTGCAGGCGCTCGAACGCGCGTTGCATGGGCCGGCGGTCCGCGGTGATGTCGCGCAGCTGGCGGCGCTGTTGGATGACGACTTCCGCGAGATCGGCAGCTCGGGCACCTGTTTCGACCGTGCTGCCGCGTTGGCCGAGATTCCGCGCGAGCGCGCGCAGGTGGAGATCGTGTCCAGCGATTACGAGGTCGGCCTGCTGGCCCCGACGCTGGCGCAGGTGCGCTACCGCAGTTGGTATGTGATCGACGGGGCGCGCCAGCGCGAGGTGCTGCGCAGCTCGCTGTGGCGGCTGCACGGCGAGGCATGGCGGATGGTGTTCCACCAGGGCACGCCCGCAGCGCCTTGAGCGGCAGCATCGCGTGGGGAAAACCGGGAGCCCAAAAAGGTGGCGGCCCCGCCGGCTGACCTCGGCGCCCGCGTCGATCGATACCGTTGCTGCCTTCCGGCCCTGGCGGGATTTTCGACCTAGCGTCGCGAGGGGCCGACGGGGCCACCATAGAGACGTTCCGGCTGCAGGGCGATCAAGGATCAGCCGGCCGCAGGCGGAAGGTGCACCGCAGGAACAGGCCCGGCAGTGCAGTCGCGCATTCTAGCGCATGCGTGGCACGCAGTGCCAGACGCGGAGGCTGAATCCCGTGTAGCCCGTCGTGACACGGAGCGGCCAATGCGCGGGCGGGTTGCTAAAATGCGCTGCACAGGAGGAACGGCCTCCCCCATTTCGGGAATCACTGACCAGGACGGCCTGGCCCCCATCAAGGAGGGCCGCATGGCCTGGATCTATCTGTTGGCAGCGGGTGTACTGGAAATCGTCTGGGCGTTCTCGATGAAGCAGTCCGAGGGGTTCAGCAAGCTCACCCCCTCGATCATCACCCTCGTCACCATGATTGCCAGCTTCTGGCTGCTGTCGTTGGCGATGCGCACGTTGCCGCTGGGCACCGCGTACACGATCTGGACCGGCATCGGCGCGGTCGGTGCGTTCGTGATCGGCATTACCTTCCTCGGCGAACAGGTCAGCGCGATGCGGATTGCCGCAGCGGTGTTGATCGTGAGCGGGTTGGTGTTGATGAAGTTGTCGAGCAGCTGAGGCGCTAAAAGCGAAGGCTGCGGCTTCAAGGGTAGAGCCACGCCACGCGTGGCTGGCGCACTGCTGACCCGATCAAATCACTGGCGCCGCTCAGTGCGGCGCCAGTTCGAGCGACGGATTCACTGCATTCGGCTTCGGGTGCAGGCTGGCCGCTTCATTGGGATTGCTGGGTGCATCCATGCACCCAGCCCTTCCGCGCTGACGCGCTCCAGGGCCAGCCGTTCGGCTGTCCGGATTCGCTCCGGGCGAATCCGTCGAACCCGTTGGGGTTCTCGTCCCCCATGCTGTCCGTCGCACAAATAAAAAGGCCGCCCCTGAGGGCGGCCTTTTTTTTTGTGTGGCGGAGAGAGGTTCTATTGACAGTAGGGGCGCGACGTTGCAGCTTTGTATGGCCGTTCCCTCTCACAGAAGGAGTCAAGTTATGTCGATTAAGCCTGGCCCGAAGCCGATCGCTCCGTCCACCGGAGAGCCGGATAAGCGTCGACGAGACAATAAGGATACGCCCGGGAACACGCCTAGTTTGAAGCCGCACAAGCACAAGACTGGCAAGTGATTGACAGCAGAGCGGTTCAGGGGGCGCGTGTCGGCGCCCCCTTTTTGTTGTTTGCCATGGTGGGTGAGTTGCTGGCAGCGGAATGATGGGCACGACTCACGGGTCGCGCATCGCTGTGGTGCTGCGCTGGGGCTCACTACGTCCGCCAGTTTCAAAGTGGAGTAAAAGCGGTTGCACTCTCCGAAATCCCGACACCAGTGGCCCGCACTGGTATTGCGATGTGGTGGCCATAAGCTTCCAGGAAGGGGCCGGCTCTCTCTGCGAGATCACCTGCGCGGCCCGGGCGCCTTCGCTCTTGGGATTGGGCGCTTACCGAGATCCAGCCGAGCAATGAGCCCT
Source organism: Stenotrophomonas sp. Steno-Z10-BAI (assembly GCF_056393115.1). Taxonomy (NCBI): domain Bacteria; kingdom Pseudomonadati; phylum Pseudomonadota; class Gammaproteobacteria; order Lysobacterales; family Lysobacteraceae; genus Stenotrophomonas; species Stenotrophomonas sp. Steno-Z10-BAI. The sequence goes on from NZ_JBWJOZ010000003.1 coordinate 468,671, forward strand.
TCTTCTCTTGGGTATGCGCTTTTTGGGCATCTGGCGGGAGACCTAACGGCCGCCCTGAAACTTGAAGGTGAAGCGGGCGGCGGACCTGGAGGTCTCCCCAGCGACAGGCACAGGCGTAGCATCGATCAGCGTCAACATCCCATCAGCTACAGGGACCGGGACGCCCAGCGTGAGGTCAATCTCCTTCGACCAGCCGCCACCGAGCACTGTCGACCTGATGACCAGCCGGCCGGCCTGAATGCATTGAACGTCGGCCGGGCAACGGCTGTCTTCGATAACCCAGTCCGGGCGCACCGTGGGGCCATCAACCGCCGCAATCTCTCCCAGGCGCACCGGGCCTTCGATGGGCCGGCTCGCGACGGGATCACCTGTCGCGCACCCTGCAAGCGATATGGCTATCAGCGCTGCAAGTGCCTCCACTCTCATCCAAAATGTCAGGGCGGCTTTTCGTTTTGCGATTCGCATGGTTGGGGTGGCTCCAAAGATGGCCTGAGTGTCCCACAGCTCTGCGATCCACGGCTGAGATGCGCGCCGGAAACTCTGAACTCTGAACCTAATGCTGTAGGCATGAGCACTCTTAGTGAGCCGGAACTTCAGCGCGGCGCTGTACAAGCAGTGGGTGGACGACCCACAGGGCAAGCGAGTAGATGGGGTCACGGGCGGCATGGGGAAGGACGGCGCGCACAATGTAATTGCGGTATACGCTCCTCATGGAATGGGGTCTCTCCGATGTTCCATGCCCACGTAGACGGCCGCCAAGCGGCCCAGGAGTCGGCTCAACAGACCCTCCAGCAAGCTGAGATGCTTCAGCAGAATCAGGCCCGCCTAAAGGCGATGAAGAAGACGCAGCAACGGACCCAGCAGCAGGAGCAAGGAATGCGGATAACGATGGGTGGAACATGATGATGCGTGGCCGTTAGCTTGGTTCTTCCTTTAGTTCGAACTCCATACCAAATGGTAGCGTGACAACCATGCCAAGATCGTCCGGTGTCCTGTGCTGAGCCCATTTCCCGTGCCGTTCACGCAAAAAATGGTCAAGGGCCTCTGTTTCTAGTTTACCTCCAGGCTTTGCAGTCTTTGCTAGGACATCGCGCACCTCATTTTTAATCCGAATCGTGAATGTCAATTTGGAGCGCTCACGACCTGGTCCGTCTTCATCAAAGAATCGGGTTGCAGATTTCTCTAAACAATTTTCTGAATCAAGAAAGCCGGACTCTTCAAATTCTGTCTGGTTTTGCAGTTTCGCTGTTTCGCGTTCCGTCGCGTTATTTATCGAAATAATGCGGCCAGTTGTTTGGAGTCCAGCGAAAGTCAGACACCTTGAGAAGAAGTCACGTCGGATTGCCGTGGCAATTATATCGGAATTTACTTCTTCGAGTTGTTTGAGCTCTTCGGGAATAGGGTCGGCAAAGATGATGCGGGCAGGTTCGCTGCTGGCAAACTGCGGCACGAAGATCCCTCCGACCATGGAAGAGTGGAAAAGATTGGGGCTGCAGTTGGAAATGTTGTTTTTCTGCTGAATGCCGTTGGCAATGGATTCTGACAACTTCGATAGGCTGTCCTGGGATCCCTTGCATTCCAACACGTGAAAATGACCGCTGGCATCCAGTGCAATGAAATCAGGGCTTTTCGCTGGTCCTTTCTTTTTCGGATCTTTAGCTAGTGTGGCAAAGCCGCTCAGGACCGTTGCTAAAACTCTCGTAGTGTCTCCAAAGTGGGTGAAGTCACACTCATCGACCAGGAAATAGCTGGTTAAACCGAGACCGAAATCATCCGAGAGAAGTGTTTTTTGATGGCTGTCCAGATCCGTCCATTCTGACCGAAGGCGCAAGCGAGGTGCATTTTCCAAGGCAGGTAGATAGCGCATCCATGGCCAAAACTGGGCCAGGCTGAAGGCTTTTGCATGAATCGGCGTGGTAAGTATGCCGGTCACGAGAAGTGCCGACAGCATTTCGCAATCCCATTCCATAGAGGTGGGAACTAATGGGTGGAGCTTCTTTGTGCCGTGCGAGGTGTCTTTGGTCACAATGATCTTCTTGAACATGTTGTCCTTTCCCTGTATGTGGCGCTGAGCGGGCCGCGTAAGCGAATCCAATACGGATCTTGCAAACGGGCATACATGCATCGTTGCCGTCTGTGCACTCAAGTTTTAGCACCACGAGCTATGTCGCGGCTATCCCTCTATCTCATGGGCGGCCGCCCGGCCTACGGAGCTGCAACGTGGGTAACGTGCCGGGCAAACGTGCTCGGCGTGTGCGGATGGTCGTGGTAGAGTTGAGGTGGGACTAAGCGCCCACCTCTTCTTCTCGATTAGATGGACCGGAGAGCGCCAGTGCCTCCGCCGCAATCACGGCACAAACGGTCGAACTACAATCCGGGCAGACCGAGGGCTTGAGATGCCTCTCGGGCGAGAAAGGGACCGCGGCGTCGCATTCGCTTCGCGAGCCTAGCTCTTGAATCTCTTGCATCCTCAGCTCCGCGTCCCCCTTGACGGCCAAATAGCTCGAGTTGCACTTGCCATTGGGACAGAGAGCGGGGCCGGGATGGCGGCCGACCGCAAGGTTCCCAATGGCGACGCCGTCCAGATATGTCCTAGAGTCCCGCAAAAGACCCGCAGGCGCTCGTTAAACGTTTGAACGTCAACTTTCACAGGGTGCCGGTGGGCGCAGAACAATGAAGAGCGAGGTGCCGGTCTTCAGTCCTCGGGCAGTCAGTTGGGCGTCCAGACGCGTTCGCTTGATCGAAGCGCGCGCCTATTCCGAAGTTCGTTCATATGTCTTTCGACCCCTTCGGATTTCCTCGAAAACGAGTTGCAGCGCACGAATTCAATGTCCTCCCAGAATCCTCTCACGGCCATCATCATCTGCTCGAGTAGGACGCAGGGAAGAGTGATGGTATCGAAGGCAGGATGCCGGGGAGCGTCGAGAGGGACGGCGCGAATTCCAGCGATGGTCGAGCCGGGTG
>NZ_JBWJOZ010000004.1:0-392386 GCF_056393115.1 Stenotrophomonas sp. Steno-Z10-BAI
GGGCGAATTTTGGCCATGTCCCCGCAGGTTGTCAACGGTTTTGTGAAATTTCTTCACAATCCTGCACAGGAGCGCCGCTGATCGGTTCTGCACACGCGCAGCGGTTACTATTGAGGTCAATGAAACCAAAGAAACCGACCCAGGGCGCGAAAGCCCCCAAGTCCCCGGCGCCCAAGAAGGCAGCCGGTCCGTCGGGCAAGCCCCGCGCTGCCGCCAAGAAAGCCGGCAAGCTGCCCCCCTGGATGCCCGAATCCCTGAACACTGCTGAGCCGTCGCGTGGCAACAAGCGCGGGCCCAAGCCCGCGCATGCCGGGCCGATCCCGACCCGCCGCCGCCCGCATCCGACCCCGCTCGACGGTGAGGTCCAGGTCGACCCCTTCGCCGCCCGCGAGGCCGAGCGCTATGCGCAGCCGATCGCCAGCCGTGAGGCGATCCTGCAGCTGCTCGACCGCTGCGATGGCCCGCAGACCGCCGAAGAGATCGCCATCCACCTCGGCCTGACCGAGCCGGACCGTGCCGATGCCCTGGGCAAGCGTCTGGGCGCGATGTGCCGTGACGGCCAGCTGGTGCAGAACCGCCGTGGCGGTTTCGCACCGCTGCAGGCCGTCAACCTGATCACCGGCGTGGTGATCGCCAACCCGGAAGGGTTCGGCTTCCTGCGCCCGGTCGAAGGTGGCGACGATCTGTTCCTGCCGCCGTTCGAAATGCGCAAGGTGCTGCATGGTGACCGCGTGCTGGTCAACGTGACCGGCATCGATCGTCGCGGCCGTCGCGAGGCGAGCATCTCGCGTGTGCTCGAGCGTGGCATGAGCCGCCTGATCGGTCGCTTCAGCGTCGAGTTCGGCATCAACTACGTCGTGCCCGACGACAAGCGCGTGCAGCGCAATGTACAGATCCCACCCGACCAGACCGGCGATGCCCGCGATGGCCAGCTGGTGGTCTGCGAGCTGACCCAGGCGCCGGACACCCGCCGCCCGCCGATCGGCCGCATCATCGCCGTACTCGGCGACAAGCTGACGGCCTCGCTGGTGGTGGAAACCGCCATCCACGGTCATGAGCTGCCGTTCGAGTTCCCGGCCGAAGTGCTGGCTGAAGCCACCGCGGTCCCGATGGTGGTCACCCCCGAACAGATCGGCCACCGCGAGGACCTGCGCAACACGCCGCTGGTCACCATCGATGGCGAGGACGCCAAGGACTTCGACGACGCGGTCTACTGCGAACCCAATGCCGAAGGCTTCCGCCTGGTCGTGGCGATCGCCGACGTCTCCAATTACGTGCGTCCCGGTACGCCGCTGGACACTGAAGCGCAGAAGCGCGCGACCTCGGTCTATTTCCCCGGGTTCGTGGTGCCGATGCTGCCGGAAACGCTGTCCAACGGCATCTGCTCGCTGATGCCCAAGGTCGACCGCATGTGCTTCGTCTGCGATATGCAGGTGAACCGCGAAGGCGAGGTCATTCATTCGCGTTTCTACGAAGCGGTGATGAACTCGCACGCGCGCCTGACCTACAACCAGGTCTGGGAAGCGGTGGGCGAGAACGACCCGGCTGCGCGCAAGGCGATCGGTCCGCTGATGCCGCAGGTGGATCGCCTGTACCAGCTGTATCACGTGCTGGCCAAGGCGCGTACCCGCCGCGGTGCGATCGAATTTGAAACCTCCGAAGTGCGCTTCGTGCTGGACAACACCGGCGAAGTCACCCAGGCCGGGATGATGGTGCGCAACGATGCGCACAAGCTGATCGAAGAATGCATGATCGCGGCCAATGTGCAGGCTGCGCGCTACCTGCTGGCCAAGCAGGTGCCGGCGCCGTTCCGTGACCATGAGCGTCCGCCGGAATCCAAGTACGCCGATCTGCTCGAGTTCCTGAAGGAATTCAAGCTGAGCCTGCCGCCGTGGTCGAAGGTGCAGCCGGCCGATTTCACCAAGCTGTTGAAGAAAGTGCGCGATCGCCCGGACGCAGCGCTGCTGGAATCGGTGCTGCTGCGCAGCCAGAGCCTGGCGGTGTACTCGCCGGACAACCTGGGCCACTTCGGCCTGGCGCTGGATGCGTACGCCCACTTCACCTCGCCGATCCGTCGCTACCCCGATCTGCTGGTGCACCGTGCGATCAAGCACGCGCTCAGCGGAGCCGCGCCGGAGAAGTTCACCTATTCGCCGCGTGAGATGGCCGCGCTGGCCCTGCAGTGCTCCGAGCGGGCGCGCCGTGCCGATGAAGCCGAGCGTGAAGTGGACGAGCGCTACCGCGCCGCGTGGATGGAAAAGCACGTCGGTGGCCAGTTCGAGGGCGTGATCAGTGGCGTGACCAGCTTCGGCCTGTTCGTGGAACTGGACGAATCCAAGGTCAACGGCCTGGTCCACGTGACCCAGCTGCCGCACGACTATTACCAGTTCGATGCGGTGCGCAAAACGCTCAACGGCGAACGCCGCGGCAAGATCTACCGCCTCGGTGACCGGGTGCGGATCCTGGTGCTCAAGGCCAGCATGGAAGAGCGCAAGATCGACTTCCGCCTGGTGGAAGAGAAGGACGATTCGCTGCCCGAGCTGCCGCCGCGCGGCCAGCCGGCCAAGCGCCAGAAGCAGAAGTACTGATCATCGCTTACCGGCCCACGGCCGGTAAGCGGCAGGTGCCGACCGTTGGTCGGCACGCTGTCTATCCGCCCACCGTTGGTGGGCACACGGATTCCACCGGAGCGATCCCATGCAGGCCCTCCCCGAATACAGCGGTGGTTGCCAGTGCGGCGCGATCCGCTTCCATGTGGTCGGTGCGCTGACCCACAGCTCGATCTGCCATTGCCGGATGTGCCAGAAGGCCTTCGGCGCTTACTACGCCCCCTTGGTCTCGGTCCGTGGCAGCGACTTCCGCTGGACCCGTGGTGAGCCCCGACGTTTCCAATCCTCCAACAAAGTCCAGCGCGGCTTCTGCGCTGACTGCGGCACCCCGTTGACCTACGAAGCCCCCGATGGCGTGGCGGTCGCGGCCGGCGCCTTCGACGAACCGGCCCGCCTGCCGCCGACGATCCAGTACGGGATCGAGGCCAAGCTTCCGTTCGTGGATGCCCTGGGGTCGCTCAGCGCGCTGCGCAGCGAGGAAGACGCCGAGGCCGGCGACTTCCTGCTGCATATCGTCTCCCACCAGCACCCGGACCACGACACCGCGGAGTGGCCGCCGGGCTGAAGGCGGTCTGTGAACGCCCGGCAGGGCAGGGTGGGCCTTGATGCTCTACCATTACTAACCCCTTTACCGGTCCCGCCCCCCGCAATGAGCAAGCAAAACCAGTGGATCGTCGGCGTCAACGCCGTCGCCTCTTCGATCGAGAATGATGCCGAGAACGTCCGCGAGGTCCTCATCGAGGCCGGTGCGAAGAACCCGCGTCTGACCGAGATCGAAGAAAACGCACGCCGCAAGGGCATCGACGTGCGCAAGGTGAACACCCAGGCGCTGGACGGTGTGGGCGGTTCGGTGCGTCACCAGGGTGTGGCGGCGCGCTACCAGGCCGCACGGACCTGGGGCGAGAACGAGCTGGAAGGGCTGGTCGAAGCGGCCGAGGGCAAGGCCCTGCTGCTGATCCTCGACGAGGTCCAGGACCCGCACAACCTCGGCGCCTGCCTGCGCAGCGCAGCGGCGGCCGGTGCCACGGCGGTGATCATTCCCAAGGACAAGTCGGCGTCGGTCAATGCGACCGTGCGCAAGACGTCGGCTGGCGCGGCCGACCGTATCCCGGTGGTGCAGGTGACCAACCTCTCGCGCTGCCTGAAGGACCTGCAGAAGCTGGGCGTGTGGATCTACGGCCTGGCCGGTGAAGCCACCGAGTCGCTGTACGCGATCGACCTGAAGGGCAACGTGGCGCTGGTGCTGGGCGGCGAAGCCGACGGCCTGCGTCGTCTGACCCGCGAAAACTGCGATGGCCTGGTCAAGATTCCGATGCCGGGCGATATCGAGAGCCTGAACGTCTCCGTCGCCACCGGCGTGAGCCTGTTCGAAGCGGTGCGTCAGCGCGGGCTGTAAGCCGCGCGCTCTACCTGTGATGCGCCTGGCGCGGGGGATCACCCCGCGCTGCCGCCCAGCGCCTTGAACAACGTCACATCGTTGATCAACTGCCGCTGGCGCACGGACGCCAGTGACAGCTCGGCATCGCGCCGGGTCTGTTGCGCTTCCAGCCAGGTGCGCAGGTCGGTAGCGCCGACCCGGTAGCGCACTTCATACATCCGCTCGATCTCCACTGCTTCGTCGTAGGACGCCTGCGAGGCCGCCACCTGCGTGGCGAACTGGGCGCGCGCCGACAGGGCGTTGTCCACTTCCGACAGCGCGGTGTACAGCGTGCGGCGGAACCCGTTGGCCGCGATCTGGTAATCGGTGCCGGCCAGGCGGGTGTTCAACTGGGCCTGGCGCACATTGAGGAACGGCAGCGACAGCCCCGCGCCCAAGGTGGCGACCGGATTCTTCAGCACGTCCGAGAGCGAGGGCGCGCCGGTACCGACACTGCCGGTCAGGCTCAACGCCGGGTAGTACTGGGTAGCCGTGACCTTGATGGTCTTCAGGCTGTTGCGCAGGCGCAGCTCGGCGGCGCGCAGGTCCGGGCGGCGGCCGAGCAGATCGGCCGGCAGGCCTTCGGCCACGACCGGGCTGCCGGCGCGCTGCAGTTGCTGCGGTTCCTCGGCCAGTGCCAGCGGCTGCCCATCCAGCAGCACCGTCAGTGCATTGCGCGCAGCCACACGCTGCTGCTCCAGTGCACTCTGCGCAGCACGCTGTGCCTCCAGGCTCTGTACGGCCTGACGTACTTCCAGGCGCGAGACCGCACCGGCATCGAAGCGCGCCTGGACCAGCTCGCGGGTGCGCTCCAGGCGCTGCAGATTGGCCTGGCCGGCGGCGATGGACTGGTTGAGGAAGGCCAGCGTCCAGTACTGCGTGGCCACGTCGCTGATTACCAGCAGCGCGGTGTTCTGCAGGTCTTCCTGGCTGGCCTGGGCCTCCCACTGGGCGATGTCGCGCTGGGTACGCAGGCGGCCCCAGAGATCGATCTCCCACTGCAGGGACACGCCGGCCGAGCTGCCGCGGTTCCAGTCCGCGCGCTGGTCGATCGGGCGGTTGCCGCTGCTGTTGACGCTGCCCGAGGGCTGTGGCCAGAGCGCGTTGTCGGCCAGGCCGGCCTGCAGGCGCGCGCGCTGCACCGCCAAGCCGGCCGAGACCAGATCGGTGTTGGCGGCCAGGGCGCGATCGATCACGCGGTCCAGGCCGGTGTCGCCGAACTGGGTCCACCAGGCATCGCTGCGGACATCGGCGGCAGCCGCATGCGGCTGCTCGCTCACCGCCTCGGTGGGGGTGTTCAAGGTGGCATCGCCACGGCCATAGGTGGCCGGTACTGCCGGCGCCTCGACCTGGTAGCGGCCGGTGCTGACGCAGGCCGACAGGGTCAGTGCGGTCACGCAGGCCAGGGCCAGTGGACGCAGCGATGCGGGGTGCAGCAGAGCAGGAGAAATCTTCATTCGCGCGCCAGCGCCTCCACGGGATCAAGTTGGGCGGCATTGCGGGCCGGCAGGAAACCAAACGCCACGCCGATCAGGCTGGAGCAGGCAAAGGCGGCCACGATGGACGCGGTCGAGAACAGCATCTGGAAGTCCGGCGCGAATCTGCCGAACAGCCAGCCGACCACCAGCGACAGGCCGACGCCGAGCAGGCCGCCGAGCAGGCAGACCAGCACCGCCTCGATCAGGAACTGCTGGCGTATATCGCTCTGCCGCGCGCCCACGGCCATGCGCACGCCGATTTCGCGGGTGCGCTCGGTCACCGAGACCAGCATGATGTTCATCACGCCGATGCCGCCGACCAGCAGCGCGATCGCGGCGATGGCGCTGATCAGCAGGGTCATGCTGCGAGTGGTCTGTTCAATGGTCTGGCGGATTTCAGCGCTGTTGCTGAGGAAGAAATCCTCGGTGCCGTGGCGCATGATCAACAGCTTGGAAATGGCTGCTTCGGCAGCATCCATCGGGGTCGCATCATCCACCCGCACCGTGATGCCGGACACGTGACTCTGGCCGAGCATGCGCGACATCACGGTGGTGTAAGGCACCCACACGCTCAGGCTGGTGCTGCCGCCAAATCCAAATCCTGGCCGCTGGGCGACGCCGATCACGCGTACCGGAACATTCCCGAGCAGGATCACCTGGCCGATTGGATCTTCGCCATTGGGGAAAAACTGGGTGCGGGTGTTCTCGTCGATCAGTGCCACCTGTGCCAGCCGCGTGACCGCGTCGCGGTCGAAGAAGCTGCCGGCGAGCAGCTTGACGCCCTTGACCCGGAAGAACTGCTCGCCGACGCCGCTCACCTGGGCCGTGGCCGACTGGTTGCGGTAGCGGGCGGTCACCGAGGAGGAGACGCTGGGCGTCGCGCTGTCGACGTAACTCTGGTTGGCCAGCGCATCGGCATCACTGGCCTTGAGGGTCTGCACGCGAGCCGAACGCATGTCGCCGAATCCGCGGCCGGAATACACATCGATCGTGTTGGTGCCGAGCGAGCCGATGGTCTGCAGGATCTGCTGCTGCGAGCCATTACCCAACGCCACCACCGAGACCACCGAGGCGATGCCGATGATGATGCCGAGCATGGTCAGGAAGGTGCGCAGGCGATGGGCATTCATGGCCAGCAGGGCCATCCGGAACGCTTCGGTGAAGCGGTCGCGGGCGGCACGCCAGCTGTGGCCCTTGCTCGCGGCCACGGTTGGCTGCCGCTGTGCGCGATAGCTCGGCGCCGCTGGATTGGCGCGGTCGGCGATGATCTCGCCATCGCGGATTTCGATGATGCGCTGGGCGTGCTGGGCCACACTCATGTCGTGGGTGACGATGATGATGGTGTGGCCTTCGGCATGCAGCTCGCCCAGGATGCCCATCACTTCTTCGCCGGATTTCGTGTCCAGTGCACCGGTCGGCTCATCGGCGAGGATCACCTCGCCACCGTTCATCAGCGCCCGTGCGATCGAGACACGCTGCTGCTGGCCGCCGGAGAGCTGGCCTGGGGTGTGGTTCATGCGGTCGCCCAGACCGAGGCGCTGCAGCAGCTCCTCGGCGCGCGCAGTGCGCACCGGGCCGGGGCTGCCGGCGTAGACGGCGGGTACCGCGACATTGCCGCGCGCATCCAGATCGCCGAGCAGGTGGTAGCGCTGGAAGATGAAGCCGAAGTGTTCGCGGCGCAGTTCGGCCAGGTCGTCCGGTTCCATCCGCCCGGTCTCGCGGCCGGCCACCTGGTAGCTGCCACGCGTGGGGCGGTCCAGGCAGCCCAGGATGTTCATCAGGGTGGACTTGCCCGAGCCGGACTGGCCGACGATGGCGACCATCTCGCCGGCAGCGATGTCCAGATTGACGTCGCGCAACACCGCGATGGTGTCATCGCCTGCCGGAAATTCCCTGCGCAGGTCGCGCAGCCGCAGCAGCGGCGTGCCCGTCGAGGCCGCGCTCATCGGCGCGGTCCGCCCATGCCGGGGCCGCTGATCCGCACGGCGCTACCGCGGCTGCCGCCGCCTGCGCCCTGTGCACCACCGCCTTCGCCGACGATGACCTTGTCACCCTCTTCCAGGCCGGACAGGACTTCGGCGTTGGCACCGTTGTTGATGCCGATCTTGACCTTGCGCGGGGCCGGCATGCCGTCGGCACCGGCCACGCGCACCAGATACTGCCCATCGCGACTCTTCGGGCCGAGCGCCACGGCGGGAATGAGCAGCACATCCTTGGCCTGCTTGAGCATCATCGAGACCTGGGCGGTCATGTCGATGCGCAGGGTGCCGTCCGGGTTTTCCACATCGAACAGCGCGTTGTAGTACACCGCGGTGGTGGTGGAGGAGTCGCTGGTGGTGGAATCCTTCTTGACGATGGTGGCCGGGGCCGGGTTGATCTGGCGCAGCGTGGCGTGATATCTGCGGTCTGGATCGCCCAGCGTGGTGAAGTACACCGGCATGCCCGCCCGGATCTTGACCACGTCTGCTTCGGACACATCGGCATTGACCGTGACCAGATCGAGGCGGGCGAGCATCACGATGGTCGGTGCGGTCTGGTTGGCGTTGACGGTGCGCCCTTCTTCGGTGACCACCGCGACCACGGTGCCGTCCATCGGCGCGATGATGCGGGTGTAGGCGAGATTGGCGCGGGCCGTGCCCAATTCGGTTTCGCGCCCCTTGATCTGTGCGTCGAAGGACTGGATCTGGGCACGGGCGGTCTTGAGCTTGGCATCGGCCGCATCGAACTCGGCGCGCGAGGTAGCTTCGGCCGCCAGCATCTGCTGCTGGCGTGCGAACTCGAGCTCGGCTTCGCGCAGGCTGGCCTGCTGCACCGCGCGCTGTGCCTTGACCTGGTCCAGCGAGGCCTGGGCATTGAGCACCTGGTTCTGCTGGGTGGTGGCGTCGATCTCGGCGATCAGATCGCCCTCTTTGACGGTATCGCCGAGCTGGACCTTCAGCGACGTGACCTGGCCGGAAGCCTGCGCGCCGACGCTGACCAGCTTGTAGGCGTCGATCACGCCGGTGGCTTCCACCGTCTGTTCGATGTCGCCGCGGCTGACCGGTGTGGTCGCCAGGGTGGGCGCGGTCGGCTTGCGCAGCATCCATGCCACAATCGCGGCGATCAGGACGAGGACCACGAGCAACAGCAGGAGGCGAGCACGGCGGGTTCTGGGCAAACGGGGCTTCACGATGATCGTCAACTCGGCAGGCCGGTGCATCGGCGTTGTCAGCATTGTGAAGATCGTTCACCGCCGGCTCAATGCTCGCCGTGTACCAAGATGTATCCCTGCGGTGCACAGCGCATTTCATTGTGTATCTGCATCACCCCTTGAAACAGACGTACGTAAACCAGGAGATGCGGTTCAGCTCCCGACAGGGGATGATCACTGCATGGAGACTGCCAACAGCATGCACAGACTGCTGATCGTCGATGACGACAACGATATCCGCCAGCTGCTCGCCGAGCAGCTTGGCCGCGCCGGTTACCTGGTGAGCACGGCCAGCGATGGCCAGGGCATGCGCCAGCTGCTGGAGCGCGAACACGTCGATCTGATCGTGCTCGACCTCAACCTGCCGCGCGAAGACGGCCTGACCCTGTGCCGCGATCTTCGCGCGCGCTCGAGCACGCCGGTGATCATGTTGACCGCGCGCAGCGAGCCGATCGATCGCGTGCTCGGCCTGGAGATGGGCGCCGACGACTATCTGGCCAAGCCGTTCGAACCGCGCGAACTGCTTGCCCGCATCCGCAACGTGCTGCGCCGCACCGAGGCGCTGCCGGCCAACCTGGAGCCGCTGGCGATCCGGCGTGCGCGCTTCTCCAGTTGGATCTTCGATCTCGAACACCGCCATCTGGTTGATCCCGATGGGCGCGTGGTGGTGTTGTCCGGCGCCGAATTCCGGCTGCTGCGGGTGTTCGTCGGGCATGCCAACAAGGTGCTGTCGCGCGAACAACTGGTGTCGCTGAGCAGCGGCCGCAACTACGAATCGCAGGATCGCGCCATCGATCTGCAGGTCAGCCGCCTGCGCAACAAGCTGGCCGATGATGGCGGCAGCGACGGCCTGATCAAAACCGTGCGCAACGAAGGCTATGTGCTTGCTGCGGCGGTCACCCTGGAATGAAACGCCTGCGCCACTTCTTTTCCTCGATGGTGGGGCGACTGTTCGTGATCCTGCTGCTGGGCATGAGCGTGGCCGCGATCGGCGCGACCATGCTGGCAAGTACCAAGCGCCAGCAGGAGTTCGAGCGGCAGAACCTCAACCGCATCGCCGACCGCCTGCAGGGGTTCGTGAATCTGCTGGACGGTAATCCGGAGTTGCGCCAGCGGCTGCTCACCAGTGGCGGGCCGAGTGTGCGGCAGCTGCCGGAGGGGGCACGCATCGGCCGGCCCGATGCCGCGCTGATGGAGATCCTCGATGACCGGCCCGGCCCGGTGGCGAGCAGCCAGGTGGCCTTCACCTCGTTCCGCTCCTGCCTGCCGCGGTTGCCGGAGCTGCTGCCGCCGCCGCGCGACAAGGAAAAGATGCGGCACCCGCCGCGTGAGCGCGACCCGGCCTTCATCCCACCCAAGTGCCGCGTGGTCACGCTGCAGCTGACCGACGGCACACCGCTGCGGCTGGCACTGGATTCCCCCGCCGTGGCGCACAACGGCGTGCTCGCCGTGGACCCGTTGTTCCTGACCTTGCTGGTCGTGGCGATCGCCATCCTGGCCTACATCGTGGCGCGGATGGCCAGCGCCCCGCTGCAGCGGTTGGCCGATGCCGCCGCCGCACTGGGTGATGATCTGCAGGGCGCCCCGATGCCGGTGACCGGCCCGGTGGAAGTCCGCCGGGCTGCGGAGGCGTTCAACGCCATGCAGAAGCGGCTGCAGCGCCACCTCGGTGAGCGCACCCAGATGCTGGCAGCGATCACCCATGATCTGCAGACACCGGTGACGCGCTTGCGGCTGCGGCTGGAGAACGTCACCGATGAGACATTGCGTGAACGCCTGATCGCCGATCTCGGCGCGATGCAGGCGCTGATCCGTGAAGGGCTGGAGCTGGCCCGCAGTGCCGAGAGCGCTGAACAACGTGCCGCGCTGGACCTCGATTCGCTGCTGGAGAGCATCGTCGAAGATGCCGCCGAAGCCGGCGCCGATGTCCATTTCGAGCAACCCAGCGGGGCAGTGCTCATGCTGCGCCCCTTGGCGATGCACCGCCTGTTCTCCAACCTGGTCGACAACGCGGTGATGTACGGCCAGACCGCACGCGTGCGGGTGGAGCAGGCCGGGCAGGACGTGGAGGTGCGCATCCGCGACAGCGGCCCCGGCCTGGCCGAGGACGAGCTGGAGGCGGTGTTTGACCCGTTCGTGCGGCTGGAGACCTCGCGCTCGCGCCAGACCGGCGGTGCCGGCCTGGGGCTGACCATCGCCCGGGCGTTGGCCGAAAAGGACGGCGCGACGCTGCATCTGCGCAACCATCCGCAGGGCGGGCTGGAAGCGATCGTGCGCTGGGCCGCGCCGGCGCGGGCGGCGGCGGGGCCACGCGGGGGCTGACGCCGGTCCCCCAAAGCGAAAGGATTTGCCTACTATGGGCATCTCTTTCCAGCGTCTCCCCCATGAGAGCGTACGACTCTGCCGGCCATCGCGCCGGTGCACGGCCGTTCCCCCCATGCACACGGCGCCTGCCCAAGGTTGATCCATACGGATGAGCGATCGGGGGGGCAGGATCCGGTGGCGGCCGGCACAACTGAAGTTCCCGGGCATGCCAACGCTGCAGGCGGCAGCGCTGTGGCTGTTGCTGCTGTGCGCGCTGCCGTGGTCGCTGTCGGCGCAGGATGGCCCGCCGCCGCTGCGCGACTACGCCATCGATGTCTGGACCTCGCGCAACGGGTTGCCGCACAACTCCCTGCGCGACATCGCGCAGACGCCCGAAGGGCACCTGTGGTTCGCCACCTGGGAAGGCCTGGTCCGCTACAACGGCCTGGATTTCACCGTGTTCGACCGCAGCACCACGCCGGGCCTGCGCGATAACGGGGTCGGCGCGTTGTTGGTGGACCGCAGCGGCGGATTGTGGATCAGTGACTCGCGCGGCAACGTGACCCGGCGCGGCCCGGACGGCCGCTGGCAGGTCTGGGAGCACCGCGCCGATACGCCGCAGGTGCTGATCCAGGCGATGCAGATGGACAGCCATGGGCGCCTGTGGCTGCTGTACGAGGGCAAGGGGATCGGCAGTCTGGCGCCGGACGGGACGTTCGACTATCAGAAGCCACCGGCCGACGTACCGATGGCCATGAGCTTCACCAAGCTGGTCGTGGATGCGCAGGACCGGGTCTGGGTCGGCACACTCGACGGGCTGGTCGTACGCGATACCGATGGCGTGCTGCGCCGTGCGCCGGACAGCTGGGGGCTGGGGCGTGGCCTGGTCTGGCCGTATCGCGCGCCCGACGGGGTGATGTGGGTAGTGGCTGGCGAGCGCATCTACCGGATGCAGGACGGCGCACCGCTGCTGCAGCACCGGCTGCCGGGCGTGACCCACATCACCGCGATGCTGCAGGACCGCCATGGCGACCTGTGGCTGGGCACCGAGAATCAAGGTCTGCTGCGGTTGTCGCGGCACGGGCTGGAGCGATTGCCGCCGGGCCTGTCGTTGCCCGGAGGACGCGTGGTCAGCCTGCGCGAAGATGCCGAGGGCAGCATCTGGGTCGGCGCCAACGGCGGGCTGTATCGCCTGCGCGAAACCCTGTTCAGCAGCTTCACCGAGCGCGACGGGCTCAGTGGCGACTACGTGCGCACGGTGTTCGAGGATCGCCAGAGGCAGCTGTGGATCGGCAGCGCCAGCGGGCTGGACCGGCGCGATGCCCAGGGTCGCTTCAGCGCGATGCCACTGCGCAACAACGTCGGCAAGAGTCCCTCGGTATTGAGCCTGGCCCAGGATCGCGAGGGCACGCTGTGGGTGGGCACGTTTGGCGACGGCATCTTCCGGATCAACGAACAGGGGCAGCGCCTGCGCGACTACGGCACGGACGAAGGGCTGCCGGGCGGCAACATCCGTGCGATCAGCATCGACCGCGACGGGGTGGTCTGGGCCGGTACCCAGAAGGGGGTGGTCCGCATCGAGGCCGGCAAGGCCGAGCAGCCGGTGATCCCGGGCATGCCGACCGGGCTGATCACCGCGTTGGCGCATGACGACGACGGCGCGTTGTGGATCGGCACCATCGAGGGGATCCGCGTGCTGCGCGGTGACCGGGTCCAGACGATCGATCTACAGCCGTTGGGCGGTGGCCGCAGCGTGTTCGGGTTCCAGCAGATCGGCGATGCGATGTGGGTCAGCACCGACCGCGGCCTGTACCGCTACCAGGAGGGCAGGCTGGCACGGGTCGGCCTGGAGCAGGGCATGCCGGTGGATACGGTGTTCCAATTGGTGCCCGACCGCGTCGGCAACGTGTGGATCAGCAGCAACCGCGGCGTGCTTCGCACCGACATGGCGATGCTCAACGCGGTCGCCGATGGCCGCGTCGAACGGGTCGAGGTGGAGCACTACAACGAGATTGACGGCATGGCCAATTCGCAGGCCAACGGCAGCTCCGGGCCCTCGGCGATCCTGCGCCAGGACGGCACTTTCTGGGTGGTGACCGCCGGTGGCTTGAGCACGGTCGATCCATTGCGCCTGCAGCGCTTCCGTGAGCGCATGGCGCCACCGGCGGTGATCGAGAACGTGCAGGTCGATGGCGCGCCCCTGCATTGGCAGGGCAGCAATCACAATGCGATTCCGGGCGGGCGCCGGCTGAGCGTGAGCTACGTCGGCCTCAGCTATCTGCTTTCCGAGCGGATCCGCTACCGGACCCGTCTGGACGGCCTGGACAAGAGGTGGATCGAGCGCGGCCAGCAGCGCAGTGTGGAATTCATCGGCCTGCCGCCGGGCGACTACACGCTGCACGTCTCCGCCGCGCATCCAGGCGGTGTCTGGAGCGACAGCGAAGCGGTCTGGGAATTCACGGTGGAGCCGTTCCTGTGGCAGCGCCACAGCGTGCAGTTGATCGCCGCGCTGTTGTTGCTGGCTGGGCTGGTGGCGCTGTACCGGTATCTGATCAACCGCTACAAGGCCAGCAACGTGCGGCTGGCGCGGATGGTGCAGGAAGCCACGCTGGATCTGCAGACCCAGACGGTCAACCTGCAGGCACTCAATCAGGAGAAGACCGAACTGGCCGACCGCTTGGCGGTGCAGGCCGAGGCGTTCGAGCGGCAGGCCCGCGAAGATGCGCTGACGGGGCTGCCGAACCGGCGTGCATTCGATGAAGCGCTGGCGCGCGATTTCGCCCGTTCGCAGCGCAGCCGTCACCCGCTGTGTCTGGTGGTGCTGGATATCGATCACTTCAAGGAAGTGAACGACCGGCACAGCCATTCGGTGGGCGATGTGGTGCTGGTGGAAGTGGCGCGTCTGTTGGCCTCGGCGTGCCGCGATTCGGACATGCCCGCACGTACGGGCGGCGAAGAATTCGCGCTGCTGCTCAACGATACCCGGCTGGATGAAGCGGCCCAGGTCTGCGCGCGTCTGCGCGGGCTGTTCCATGATCATCCGGACTGGGCCGGTATTCCGGGCCTGAAGGTCACCTTCAGTGCCGGTCTGGTGGAACTGGACGCTGCCGACCGCACCCCGATGCTGCTTTACCAGCGCGCCGATCGCGCGCTGTACCGCGCCAAGAGCGAAGGGCGCGACAGGACCGCTATCGGGTGATGCAGCTCAGGGGCGCGGCCAGCTGTTGGCGACCTTGCAGAACAGTTTGGCGGTCTGCTCGGTGTCGTACACCGCGCTGTGCGCTTCATCGGCATCCCAGCCCAGCCCGGCGGCGGTGGCCGCGCGTGCCAGCACGGTCTGCCCGTAGGCGATGCCGCCGAGAGTGACGGTGTCGAACACGCTGAAGGGATGGAACGGGTTGCGCTTGTGGCCGGTGCGGTTGACGGCCGCATTGACGAAGCCCAGATCGAAATGGGCGTTGTGCCCGACCAGGATCGCGCGCTGGCAACCGTACTTCTTCATCGCCGCCCGGATCGGGGTGAAGATGTGGTCCAGCGCATCGCGCTCGACCTTGGCCAGCCGGAACGGGTGATCCAGGATGATCCCGGTGATTTCCAGCGACTTCGGATCGATCTCCAGGCCTTCGGCCGGAACCACGTGGGCACTGGCGGTCTGGCCGGGATAGAGCAGGCCGTTTTCGTCCATCTCGATCGGAACGGCGGCGATCTCCAGCAGCGCGTGGCGATCAGAGTCGAATCCCCCGGTCTCCACATCCACCGCCACCGGCAGGAAGCCGCGGAAGCGGGTTGCCATCAAGCGCTGGGCGGCAGCGGGCAGTGCGTCGGCAGCAGCCGGCGCGTCGGAGCGGGGGAGGTCGTCAGTCATCGCGGCAGTTTAGCAGAGCGGCCTGTACCCCCCCCTGCGCTCAGGCCAGGGCAGGGAAGCGCCCGCGGCCGCGGTGCAGCAGGTGATCCAGGCTCAACGGGCCGGCGCCCTGCAGGGCCATAGGCAGCAGCATGGCCATGAACAGCAGCGGCAGTTTGAAGTTGCCAAAGCCCTGATCGGTGATGACATAGCCCATCGCCAGCTCGGCCAACCCACTCCAGTGCATCGGCCAGTGCACGGCGGCGGTGGCGACCACGGTCAGCACCAGCAGGCAGCTGGCGGCCACGCGGGTCCCCAGCCCAAGCAGCAGGCAGGCTGCGCCGACCAGCTCGAACCAGGTGGCCAGCTGCCAGTTCAGGGTGGCCGGCAGCTGATCGAAGGGAAACGGGAAGGCCTGCTGCAGGTCCTCGAACCAGTTCTGGCCTCGCAGTTTTTCACGGCCGGACTCGAAGTACTCCCAGCCCATCAGCAGGCGCAGGCCGAGCGGGGCCAACCACGGGCCGAGGTGATCCAGCCGGGCGCGCAGGGCGACCAGGGGCGGTGACTTCATCGATGCGATTCCTTTGTGGAACGGTCAGGTGACGGGCGCGGCGGGCCCGATCACGCCGTTGTCGTGGAATTGGCGCAGCAGGGCGGCGCCGGGCAGGCGCAAGGCATCGGCCGCCATGCCGTGCGCCTGCGCGAGCTGCTGCAGGTAAGTGGCACCGGTGCTGCCGGGGTGCTGGCCGATCTGCTCCAGCAACTGCGCGGCCATCGGGCTGATCATGGCGAAGCGGACCTGGCCATCAGGGTCGCGCCGGACCAGCAGCCCGGTCGGCTCGGGGGCGGGCTGCGAGGGCGCATCATCGGTGCCCAGCCGATGCACCGGCCAGTGATAGATCAATGGCCAGGCCAGCGGCGAGCGCTGCAGCGCCGCGTGCATCGGGTCGATGCCCGGCGAGGGCGGCAGGGGCTGCGCGTCCAGCTGGTAGAGGGCCGTTTCCACCCACTCGTAATGGGCCAGTTCTGCCAACGCCGGGTGCGGCAGCGCGGCTTGATGGTGCAGCCACTGCACGAACTCGGCGGCCAGCTCGGTGAACAAGGGGGTCTGCGCCGGGTGTCCGGCAAGGAAGCGCCGGACCAGGGTGGCCCACGCCGCCTCACCCAGCAGCTGCACGCAGACCGGGAAGCCGTTGCCGAGCAGCCCCAGCAGAGTGTTGAAGACCAACCGCTGGTAGATGCCCAGCCGGCGCGCGTCCATGCCGTCGGGTGCGGCGTTATGGTCCGGGTCGCGCAGGTGCGCGGTGAACGCCCTCTGCTGTGCGTGCAGGCGCGCCGGGGCGTCAGTCATGTCCGTTCCCTGCATGGGCGGCCATCAGCTGGCGGATGTGCTGCAGTTCGCCACGCAGTTCGGCATACGGCGGAAAATTGAAATCACGTTCCAGCAGCGTCGGGCGCGCACCGATGCGCGCATAGGTGCGGGCGAGCAGGTCCCAGACCGGATCGATCACCGCGCTGCCGTGGGTGTCGATCTTCAGATCGGGCGCCTCGTCCAGATGGCCGGCCACATGCAGGCAGACGATGCGCGCGGCCGGCAGCCCGGCGATGAACGCATCGGCGTCGTAGCCGTGGTTGCAGGCGTTGACGTAGACGTTGTTGACGTCCAGCAGCAGATCGCAATCAGCCTCGGCCAGCACGGCGTTGGTGAAGGCCAGTTCGTCCATGGCCGGTTCCGGGGCGAGGTAATAGGACACGTTCTCCACCGCGATCCGCCGGCCCAACAGGTCCTGCACGCGGGCGATGCGTGATGCGGTGTGGCGTACGGCCTCGTCGGTAAACGGAATCGGCAGAAGGTCGTACAGATGCCCCTCATCGCTGCAATAGCTCAGGTGTTCGCTGTAAAGCGGCACGTGGTGCCTCGCCAGGAATCGTCCTACCTGTTCCAGCAGCACGGTATCCAGCGGCGCGGTGCTGCCCAGTGAGAGCGACAGCCCATGGCAGGTGAGCGGATGGCGCGCGGCCAGTTCGGCGAGTGCGTCACCGGCCGGCCCACCGATACCGATCCAGTTTTCCGGCGCGCATTCGAGGAAGTCGATATCGCCGGCGGGCGCGTCACGCAGGTCCTGCAGCAGGGCGCGGCGCAGACCCAGTCCGGTCGCCGCCGCAGGCAGCGGCGACCGGCCCAGGCCAGTGACGAGGGCGTCAGTGCTTGGCACCGCACTTGCCTTCGCCGCACTTGCCTTCCGCCGTCTTCTTGTCGCCAGCGGTCGTTGCCTTGGTGCCAGCAGCCTTGCCCTTGTCGGCGCCGCACTTGCCTTCCCCACACTTGCCTTCGGCTGCCTTGGCACCGGCAGTCGCGGCCTTGTCGCCTGCCTTGGTGCCGGCCTTCTCGCCATGCGCACCGCACTTGCCTTCGCCACACTTGCCCTCGGCGGCCTTGGTCGCCGCCTGTCCAGCCACCAGGTAGCCCTGGGCCAGCTCGGTCATGCTCAACGCGGATGCCGAGGCGGTGACGCCCAGGCCTGCAGCCAGCGCAGTGGCCGCCAGCAGGGACAGCGAACGGGTGGGTGTGCTCATCGGGTAACGCTCCTTGGAATGGGCCGGGGCCCGGGATGGCTGCGTGGGGGCAGCAGGTGCGGCCATGGTGGCCCGGCCCGGCTCATCGAATCCTCACACAGGATTCAACGTTTCGTGAAGTGCAGTGCAGTGCGTTGCGTTATTCAACAGCGGTGGACGGGTCGGGCGCTGGGCCGCGATGCCCTTGTCGGCGAATGGCCCCCGGCGTCGGCCTGCGGCCGGCGCCTCCTCCTTGAGTTCGCCCACAAGGGCATCACGACCCAGCGACTCGAGACCCTGCGCGCCCACAGAAAGGCACGACTTCGCGGAGTCGTCCAACACGCGAGCCCAGTAGAGGCCGGCAGGCCCCTGGGCAAAATCAAGGAGGAGGCCGTCGCCGCGAGGCGCCGGCCGGGGGACATTTGCCGAGGGGCCGGCCGGTTGATGCGGGGCGTGACGCCCGCGGCAGGCCCAAGCGGAAACACTGGTGGATCCAAAGTACCGCTGAGGTGCTGTCGTGCTTTGGGTGAGGAACAAAAAAACCGCCACCCGGAGGCAGCGGCTCTTGGCTTCCTTTTTGGAGCACGCGCTCAGACGTGATCGGTACTGCTGGTCTCGTCGCGCTTCTCGCGCGGCGGCAGCGCCTGCTCGCCATGCACCAGGAACCACACGTTCTCGGCGATGTTGGTCGCATGGTCGCCCACGCGCTCCAGGTTCTTGGCCATGAACAGCAGGTGGGTGCACGGGGTAATGTTGCGCGGGTCTTCCATCATGTACGTCAGCAGCTCGCGGAACAGCGCGGTGTACTGCGCGTCCAGGCGGGCGTCATCGTCGCGCAGCTCCAGCGCCGCGGCGGCGTCGTTGTCGCGGTAGGCCTCGATCGCGCGGCGCACCTGCTGTGCGGCCAGCCGGCCCAGGGCGCGCAGGCCCTGGATCTGCGGCAGCGGTGGCACCTTGCTCAGCGCGATCGAGCGCTTGGCCACGTTGGCCGCGTAATCGCCAATGCGTTCGATATCGGCCGGGATGCGCAGGCCGGCCAGGATCTCGCGCAGGTCGCGTGCCATCGGCCCGCGCAGCGCAAGGCGCATCACGTCGTGGCTGATGTGCTGCTCAAGCTGATCGATGGCTTCATCGTTGGCGATGATGCGCTGGGCGGCGTTCTCGTCGCGCTTCTCGATGACGTCCATGGACGCCTCCAGCTGCGCGACCGCCATCTCGCCCATGCGCACGATCTCGGCCACCAGGCGCTGCTGTTCTTCGTCGTAGCTCTTGACGATGTGGTCGTTGGGAATGCTCATGCGGTTCTATCCAGGGTTCGTGGGCCGGAATCAGCCGAAACGGCCGGTGATGTAGTCTTCGGTCTGCTGCTTGTTGGGCTGCGAGAAGATCACTTCGGTGCGGTCGTGCTCGATCAGGTCACCCAGGTACATGAAGGCGGTGTAATCGGACACGCGCGCGGCCTGCTGCATGTTGTGGGTCACGATCACGATCGTGTAATCGTGCTTGAGCTCTTCCACCAACTGCTCGATGCGGCTGGTGGAGATCGGGTCCAGCGCGGAGGTCGGCTCGTCGAGCAGCAGCACGTCCGGGCGCAGGGCCACGGCGCGGGCGATGCACAGACGCTGCTGCTGGCCACCGGACAGGCCCAGCGCGCTCTGGTTGAGCTTGTCCTTCACTTCGTCCCACAGCGCGCCCTGGCGCAGGGCCTGCTCGACGCGATCGGTCATCTCCGATTTGGAGAGCTTCTCGTGGTGGCGGATGCCATAGGCCACGTTCTCGAAGATGGTCATCGGGAACGGCACCGGCTTCTGGAATACCATGCCGACCTTGCTGCGCAGGCGGTTCATCGGGTACTTCGGCGAGAGGATGTTCTCCCCGTCCAGCATCACTTCACCACGCGCTTCCAGCTTGGGGTACAGCGCGTAGATGCGGTTGAAGATGCGCAGCAGGGTGGACTTGCCGCAGCCGGAGGGACCGATCAGCGCGGTGACGCGCTTTTCCGGAATCTCCAGGTCGATGCCCTTCAGCGCATGGAACTTGTCGTAGTAGAAATCCAGCCCGCGTGCGGCCAGCTTGATCGGCGCCGGGGTCTGCAGGCTTTCATGCGAGGCCGGGACCACGATGCGCTGCATCGGCACGGCGTTGGAGAGATCGTTCATGGCGATGTCCGTGGAAAGGTCAGTCATGGGAGATACGGTTGCGCAGCAGGATGCCGCGCGCGGAAAGGCTGACCAGCAGCACGAAGACGGTCAGCACCAGCGCGCCGGCCCAGGCCAGCACCTGCCAGGATTCGTACGGGCTGCCGGCGAACTGGTTCATCACCACCGGCACCGAGGCCATCGGCTGGAACACGTTGCTGTTCCAGTACTGGTTGCCGAAGGCGGTGAACAGCAGCGGGGCGGTTTCACCGGAGATGCGGGCCAGCGCCAGCAGGATGCCGGTCACGATGCCGGCGGCGGCGCTGCGGTACAGCACCTGCACCGTCACCTTCCACTGCGGGATGCCCAGCGACAGCGCCGCTTCGCGCATCTGCGAAGGCACCAGGCGCAGCATTTCATCGGTGGTCCGTACCACCACCGGCAGCACGATGAAGGCCAGCGAGAGCGCACCGGCGAAGGCCGAGAACTGGCCACCGGTCTGCATCACGTACAGGGTATAGACGAACAGGCCCAGCACGATCGACGGCGCCGAGAGCAGGATGTCGTTGACGAAGCGGACCACCGTGCCGGTCTTGCGGAAGTTGCCGTACTCGGCCAGCCAGGTGCCGGCCAGCACGCCGAGCGGCGTCCCGATGGCGATGGCCAGGCCGCACATCACCGCGCTGCCGAAGAAGGCATTGGCCAGACCACCGTCCTGCATCGGCGGCGGGGTCATCTTGGTGAACAGATCCAGATTGATGCCGGCCAGGCCCTTGGAGGCCAGCGTCCACAGGATCCAGCCGAGAAAGAACAGGCCGAACAGTGCGGTCAGGCAGGACATCAGCAGCGCGACCACGTTGACGATGCGGCGGCGCAGGTACAGCGGTTGGGCATTGGCGGTGGACATCAGTTGCCCTCCTTGCGGGCCAGGCGCATCAGCATCAGGCGGGCGATCGCCAGCACCACGAAGGTCACCAGGAACAACACGAAGCCGAGCAGCAGCAGTGCCGAGCGATAGGTTTCGGTGGCTTCGCCGAAATCGTTGGCGATCAGGGCGGCAATGGTGGTGCCCGGTTCAAGCAGCGACGGCGACAGGCGCACGCTGTTGCCGATCACGAAGGCCACCGCCATGGTTTCACCCAGGGCGCGGCCGAGGCCGAGGAAGATGCCGCCGATCACCGCCGAGCGGGTGTAGGGCAGCACGATGTCCCAGCTCACTTCCCACTTGGTGGAGCCCAGCGCATAGGCCGATTCCTTCAGGCGGGTCGGCACGGTCAGGAACACCTCGCGCATTACCGAGGAGATGAAGGGGATCACCATGATCGCCAGCACGAAGCCGGCGGTGAGCACGCCGATGCCCAGCGGCGGACCCTGGAACAGCGGGCCGATGATCGGCAGCGTGCCCAGGTGATCATTGAGGAACGGAGTGACGTACTCGGTCATCACCGGGACCAGCACGAACAGGCCCCACATGCCGTAGATGATCGAGGGGATACCGGCCAGCAGTTCGATGGCGGTACCGACCGGGCCACGCAGCCAGCGCGGGGCGACCTCGGTCAGGAAGAAGGCGATACCGAAGCTCACCGGCACGGCGATGACCATCGCGATCAGGGCCGTGACCAGGGTGCCGTAGATCGGTGCGAGTGCACCGAACTTGTTCTCCACCGGATTCCATTCGGAGGAGTAGAAGAAGCTCAGGCCCTGCTCCTGCAGGGCATGGCGGCCGCCCCACAGCATCGAGAGCGCGGCGCAGGCCAGGGCGACCAGCACCAGGATGACGGTGGCGATCAGGACCCAGCGGAACAGTTTGTCGTTGCGGGCATCACGCAGGTCGCGGAGGGACGGTGCGGGAACAGGCTGGGCGATGGCATTCATGGCTGAGGCGGGGGCCCGAGTGGTGGTTCGGCAGGGTGGTGCGGCGAGGAAAGCGGGCCTGCGCTGTGCACAGGCCCGCTGTCTGGCTTACTTGAACTCGCTGGTCCAATAGGCTTCGATCTGGGTGACCAGTTCGGCCGGCAGCGGCACGTAGTGCAGTTCGTTGGCCTGGGTCTGGCCCTTCTCGAAGGCCCACTTGAAGAACGCCAGGGTGTCCTTGCTGCGCTGCGCATCCTTGGGCTGCTTGTGCATCAGCATGAAGTTGGTGGCGGTGATCGGCCACGCCTGGTCGCCCGGGGCATTGGTGATGACCAGGTTGAAGTCCTTGGCGCTGGCCCAGTCGGCGCTGGCGGCGGCAGCGGCGAAGGTTTCCGCGCTCGGCTGCACCCAGTTGCCGGCGGCGTTCTGCATCGAGGCATACGGCATGCCGTTCTGCAGCGCGTAGGCGAGTTCGACGTAGCCGATCGAGCCCTTGATCTGCTTCACGTACGACGCCACGCCTTCATTGCCCTTGCCACCCACACCGTCCGGCCACTGCACCGAGGTGCCTTCGCCGACCTTGCTCTTCCAGTCCGGGCTGACCTTGGAGAGGTAGTTGGAGAAGTTGAACGTGGTGCCCGAGCCGTCCGAACGGTGGACCAGGGTGATCTTGCCGTCGGGCAGCTTTACGCCCGGGTTGGCGGCGACGATGGCCGGGTCGTTCCAGGTCTTGACCTTGCCCAGGAATATATCGGCCAGCAGGGCGCCGCTCAGGCGCAGCTTGCCGGCTTCCAGGCCGTCGATGTTGACCACCGGCACCACGCCGCCGATGGCGGACGGGAACTGGCCGAGGCCGGCCTGGGCCAGCTCTTCGCTGCTCAGTGGCTTGTCGGAGGAACCGAAGTCAACGGTGCCGGCCTTGATCTGGGCGATGCCGCCACCCGAACCGATCGACTGGTAATTGATCTTGGCGCCGGTGGCGGTGTTGTAGTCGGCCGACCACTTGGACACCAGCGGGAAGATGAAGGACGCACCGGCGCCGGAAATCTCGGCGGTCAGGCGATCGCCAGCAGCCGGAGCAGCGGCAGGCGCGTCGGTGGCCGGCGCGGTGGCCTGGCCTTCAGCGCCCGGCTTGCAGGCGGAAAGACCCAGCGCGATGGCCAGGGAAAGGGCGGCGATGCTGGCCGTGTGCAGTTTCATGCGTCACTCCATAGCGGGACAAGGGCCGGTCTTTCCGGCGACGCGACTATGAAATGATGTTTTTGTTACAGCTTGATGACGCCGTGACCGAGCGCACGCAAAGCCTTGCGGCACAAGGGCCGGGCATTCAGCGGCAGGCAACAAAAAGGCGCGGAACCTTGCGGTCCGCGCCCGATGGCGCCGAAGGGGGAGAGAGGTCCCTCCGGCGCCATTGCCTCGTTGTGCGGTGGATCAGTACTTCAGGTTCTGCGACCAGTAGGTCTCGATCTGCTTGACCAGAGCGTCCGGCAGCGGGACGTAATCGAGCTGCTTGGCCTGCGCATCACCGCTCTTGTAGATCCAGCGGAAGAACTCCTGGGTGGCCTTGGCGTTGGCGACGTTCTTGGGCTGCTTGCGGACCAGGATGAAGTTGGTGGCGGTGATCGGCCACGCATCGGCGCCCGGGGCGTTGGTCATGACCAGGTAGAAGTCCTTCGCGCTGGCCCAGTCGGCGCTGGCCGCAGCGGCGGCGAAGGAGGTATCGCTCGGCAGCACGATCTTGCCCGAAGCGTTCTTCATCGCAGCGTAGGACATCTTGTTCTGCAGTGCGTAGGACAGTTCGACGTAGCCGATGCCGCCCTTGATCTGCTTCACGTAGGCGGCAACGCCTTCGTTGCCCTTGCCGCCGATGCCGACCGGCCACTGGACCGACGTGCCTTCACCGACCTTGGTCTTCCACTCCGGGTTGACCTTGGAGAGGTAGTTGACGAAGTTGAAGGTGGTGCCCGAACCGTCCGAGCGGTGCACGACGGTGATCTTGCCGTCGGGCAGCTTCACGCCCGGGTTCAGCGCGGCGATCGCCGGGTCGTTCCAGGTCTTGATCTTGCCCAGGAAGATGTTGCCCAGGGTCGGGCCATCCAACTTCAGCGCGCCCGGCGCGATGCCGGCCACGTTGATCACCGGGACCACGCCGCCGATGACCGACGGGAACTGGGCCAGGCCGGCCGCAGCCAGTTCTTCCGGCTTCAGCGGGGCATCGGAGGAGCCGAAATCAACGGTGGCGGCCTTGATCTGGGCGATACCACCACCGGAACCGATGGACTGGTAGTTGACCTTCTTGCCGGTCGCGGTGCTGTAGTCGGCCGACCACTTGGACATGACCGGGTAGATGAACGAGGCGCCCGCGCCGGTCACATCGGCGGCGTTGGCGGCGAACACGGACGACGCGGCGAGGACGGCAACAGCGGCGCGCGACTTGAAGGCGTGGATCACGGGGTGGCTCCTGGAATGGATGAAGGTGCGGGGTGTCCCGCCCGGTGCTCATTCCATAACGGTTCGATGACAGCGCAGCGACTGTCATATGACCACCTCGTGACACGCCTTCCGGGCGGGGTGTCACAACGGCTGCAGCGCCTCCGGGACCGCGTAGCGGCGGCCGTCGAAGCGCAGCACGCGGCGCTCGCCGTCCACCGGCGTGTCCTGGTCGCGGCAGGTGTCGCCGTCCATCCAGCTGTGCGTGGTGACCCGCCGCTCGCGCAGGATGAGGTCGGCCAAGCCGTGTTGACCTTTGGAGCCGACGGCCACGGTGCGCGTTACATCGGTGGACTCACCGGCGCAGCGGGTATCCCACTCGGCCTGGAAACGGCGCAGCACCATCGGTGGGCCGAGCGTGCGCAGCGTGTCTGCCTGCACCGCCAGCAGATGCAACTGCTCTTCGCTGAACGGATTGGGCCCGGAGCCATTGCGGCGCTGCACGCGCAGGCCGAAGGCAAGGGTGTCCGGCGCAAGCAGGTAGCGCGCGGTATCCAGCTGCATGCCGTCGAAGAAGATCGCATCGCTGTCGAGCGCGCCGGGCAGCACCGTCCATGCGCGCGTGGCGAGGGTGTCGCTATCGATCACCAGCACCTCCACGTCGCCATCGCGGGCGTCGTGGTCGCCGCCGTCGCGCCAGACCGGCGTGGCCACCAGGGTCAGCTCGGGGCGTGCCAGCCATCGCCGGCAGACGCTGGCGGCGGTGTCGCGGGTGTAGCCGGGGCGATCGGGCAGTACGTCGTCCGCCCGCACAACGTACGCTTCCTCCGCGGCGGCCTGGGCGTCGTGGCAGTCCTGCGCGTGGGCGGGCAGGGCGGCACCGCACGCGGCAGCCAGCAACAGCGAGAGTGCGATACGCATCGGGTCCAGCCATGGGCAAAGGGCGCACAGCATACCCGCGAGCGGGCACGAAAAAAGGCGCAGCCGAAGCTGCGCCTTTGTGTCACACGCGTGTTGCAGGGCTTACCAGAAGAACTGCAGGCGCGCTTCGAGGATGTTCGGGTCGTCGTTGACGAACGTGCGCGCGGTCGAGCTGTACTTCTTGCTGTCCACCATCACGTAGTTCAGCGCGAACTTGGTGTTGGAGCGCCAGTAGTAGTTCACGCCCACGGTCCAGATGTCCATCTTGCCGCCCAGCACGCCATCGACGATCGGCGGGCGACCGGCCACCGGGTTCGCCAGCAGGTTGCCGTCATTGAGGTCCATGTGGTCGTAACGCGCGCCCAGCTGCCACATGCCGCGGCCCGGCTCGTCCGGCAGGCCGGTGGTCGGGGTGCCGCCCTTGTAGCCCCAGGTCTCGCCGCTGATGTTCCACAGGCCGCTGACGTAGTAACCGTCGCTGCTGTAGTTGTCGTGCGAGTAACGCTTGGCCTTGCTGGTGTAATACTCGGCCTGGGCCTTGAACGGGCCGCCGATGTACATCGCTTCGGCACCGATCGTGCTGACGCGGTCGGTATCGACCAGATTGCCGCTGTCGACCAGGCGCGCGGTGGCCAGATCCGCATTCGGGCGGGCGCGCACACGCAGGGTGTCGGCGTCGGTGTCGTAATCGACATAGCTCAGGCCGAAGTGCAGGACCTGGCCCTTTTCATTGATCGGGGCCCAGGTGCCACGCG
Source organism: Stenotrophomonas sp. Steno-Z10-BAI (assembly GCF_056393115.1). Classification (NCBI taxonomy): domain Bacteria; kingdom Pseudomonadati; phylum Pseudomonadota; class Gammaproteobacteria; order Lysobacterales; family Lysobacteraceae; genus Stenotrophomonas; species Stenotrophomonas sp. Steno-Z10-BAI. The sequence goes on from NZ_JBWJOZ010000004.1 coordinate 25,497, forward strand.
CGCCGTAGCCGCTGCCGTGGGCGAGGTTGCGGGTCAGTTCGCGGCCGAAGGCGCTGGCGGTGACGGACCAGTTGTTGTCGCCGATGCTGTAGGCGCCACCGAGGCGGCGGGCCACGGCATAGGTGTTGGTGACCGTGGCCTTGGAGATGAAGTCGTTGTTCTTGGTGCTGGACAGTTCTTCCAGGCTGTTGGGCTGTTTGAACTGGCCGAACTGCACGAAGTGGTTGGCGTTGCCGGCCAGCTTGTACTTCAGGTTGGTGTCCAGGAACTTGTCGGCCTTGGCGTCGTAGCCCACCACCCATTCCACATTGCCCGGGCCCTTGCCCTTGAGCACCAGCTCGGCGCGGCGCAGCTCGAATTCGCTGTTCTTGCCGTTGCCGGCGTCACCGCCATTGAGGTCGGTCACATCGTTGTCGAACCAGTTGCCGTCGGCCTGGACCAGGCCTTCGAACGTGATTTCCGAACCGCCGATCACGTCGATGGCCACTTCAGCGTGAGCGGCCGGAACGAACAGCGCAGCCGCCACGGCCGCAGTAAGAAGTTGGCGATGCAGTTTCATGGAAGGAGCCTTGCAGGCAGGTGGGAAGATGCTGCGCAGGCTAATTAGTGAAGATTGCGTAAATGTGACAGTTTCAGACAAACCGTCATCGCCCGTGTCCCAAGCGGCGTCAGAGGCTGCTATTGATGCCCGGCGCAGATGACCGCCGGGTTGCGCCCATATGGCAGTCGCGCCCCCCGTTCAGGCGGCGGTCTTTTCCTTGAAACGGCACAGGTCGCGGATCACGCATTGCGGGCAGTCCGGCTTGCGTGCCTTGCACACGTAACGGCCATGCAGGATCAGCCAGTGATGCGCATCGAGCAGGAACTCGGCCGGGATCACCTTGATCAGCAGATCCTCCACCGCACGCACATCCTTGCCCGGCGCCAGACCGGTCCGGTTGGAGACGCGGAAGATGTGCGTGTCCACCGCCATCACCGGCTCGCCGAAGGCCGTGTTGAGCACGACATTGGCAGTCTTGCGGCCGACACCGGGCAACGCCTCGAGTGCCGCACGATCACGCGGCACCTCGCCACTGTGCTGTTCCACCAACATGGCGCACGCGGCAATCACGTTCTTCGCTTTCGCGTTGTACAGGCCGATGGTGGCGATGTACTTCTTCAAGCCGTCTTCACCGAGAGCGAGAATCGCCTGCGGCGTATTGGCGACCGGGAACAGTTTGCGCGTGGCCTTGTTGACGCCGACATCGGTGGCCTGTGCCGACAATGTGACCGCCACCAGCAGCTCGAACGGCGAGCTGTACTCCAGTTCGGTCTTGGGGTGCGGGTTGAGTTCGCGCAGGCGCGTGAACATTTCGATCACGTCGGCCTTGGGCATGCGCGCGGTGCGTGCGGCGGGTTTCTTCATCGTAGCCATCAGGACGTGCGGCCCGCGGCCTTGGCCTTGGCGCGCGCGAGGATCGCAGCAGCGGCCGAGGGCAGGGCGGGTTTCTGGATCTCGGGTGTGGGGGGCGGTGCGCGGCGTGCATCGCGCTCGGCAGCGCGGCGCGCGAGCCGCTGCTGGCGCTGGCGGTAGCGCGCGCGCGCGGCCCAGGCGCGTTGCAGTTGCTGCTGTGCGTGCTGCAGCCGCTGTGGAAGATCGGGATGATCGGGACGCAGCGCTTCGTCGCCCGGCTGCGGGACGTAGTCCATCAACCCGGCCGCCAGCGCGGCATCCCATTGATCGTCGAGGACGAGTGCCAGCAGCTGCGCCGGCGAAGCGGTATCGAAAGGCGACATGGCTCAGCGGTTCTGGAACACCGGCGGCCGGCGCGCCAGGAACGCGCTGGTGCCTTCGCGCATGTCCTCGGTGGCGAACATCAGGCCGAACTGCACGCTCTCGTACTCCAGGCCCTCGCCCAGCGGGCACTCGCCGCCGATGTGGATCGCATCGAGGATGCCGCGCAGCGCGAGAGGCGCGGCCGAGGCCAACTGCGACGCGAGTGCGTCGACGCGGGCATCCAGTTCCTCGGCCGGAACCACCTCGTTGACGATACCCAGCTGCGCGGCACGTGCGGCGGTGATCGGGGCGCCCAGCAGGCACAACTCCAGCGCGGCGGCGCGGCCGCACAGGCGCAGCAGCCGCTGGCTGCCGCCGAAGCCGGGGATCAGGCCCAGATGGATCTCCGGTTGCCCCACCTTGGCGGTCTCCGCGGCCACCCGGATGTGGCAGGCCATGGCCAGCTCCAGCCCGCCGCCCAGCGCGAATCCGTTGATCTTGCCAATCACCGGCTTGGGCATGCGCTCGATCCGGCGCATCAATCCCTGGCCCAGCAACGAGAAATCACGACCCTGAACCGCGCTCAGGCCGTTCATTTCGGCGATGTCCGCGCCAGCCACGAAGGCTTTGGGGCCTGCGCCGGTCAGCACCACCACGCGTACGGCCGGGTCGGCGGCTGCCTCGGAGAACGCTGTATCAAGGGCTTCCAGGGTCGCCCGGTTGAGGGCGTTGAGTTTGTCCGGGCGGTTGACCGTCACGGTGCGCACGGCAGCATCGTCCATAATCGAGATAAGGGCGTCGGCCACGGCAGGACTCCTGAAAACGTTAAAAAAAAGTGATTGTTGAACTCTTGAAACGAAGTCAGGTCAGAGCCTGCGTCGTTAGTGGCGGTTCAACGTTGCGGCGGCTATCCTAACCCGTCGCCTCAGGGCGGCCCAACGCGTCCTGAGTTACCACCCCTGGAGAAAAGTTTGATGAAGTTGCGTTCTATCGCGGTCGCCGTCGCGGCCCTGGCCCTGACGGGCAATGCCTTCGCCCAGGACACCTCGTCCGAAAAGGGCAAGCTGAGCTATTACTTCGGTTACGACTACGGTAACAACCTGGCTGAACTCACCGCACGCGGCGAGCAGCTGGACATCAACTCGGTGGTGAAGGGCCTGCAGGATGCCTACGCCAAGAAGCAGCCGTCGATCACGGCCGAGCAGTTGAAACCCGCCGTCGAAGCCTTCCAGAAGCGTGAGCAGGGTCGTGCGCAGGCCGCCAAGGCTGAGTACGACAAGGCTGCCGCCGAGAACAAGACCAAGAGCACCCAGTTCCTGGCCGCCAACAAGGCCAAGGCCGGCGTGCAGTCGCTCCCGAGCGGCGTGCAGTACCGCGTGATCGAAGCCGGCAAGGGCGCCAAGCCGACCCAGGCCAGCACCGTGCAGCTGGAAGTGGCCGGTCCGTACCCGTTCGGCACCCGTCCGGCCGAAGCACGTCCGGCCCAGCAGATCCCGGGCATCAAGGTCAGCGAAGTCGAAATGAAGGCCATGCGTGAAGCCCTGCTGCAGATGCCGGCGGGCTCCAAGTGGGAAGTGACGCTGCCGCCGGAGCAGGCCTATGGTGCCGATCCGCGCACGCCGTTCCCGCCGAACGTTGCGGTGCAGTTCGAAATCAAGCTCGTCAGCGTCAAGTAATTTTCGCAACATCAAGAACGCGCCGGTGGCAACACCGGCGCGTTTTTTGTTTCCGTGCAATCGCGGTACTGTTGACCGGTGCAATCGATGGAAGAATCCCCGCATGCCGTGCCCTCTCCCTGCATCGGAATCTGCGCGCTGGATCGTGCCGGTGTGTGCACGGGCTGCCTGCGCACCGTGGATGAAATCACCCGCTGGCGAACCATGAGCCGACCCGAACAGCATCACGTCATGCAGCACACGCTGCCCCTGCGCGAACAACTGCGGCAATCGCTGTGCGGTTCGCTGGCCGAACACGAGCGCCTGCTGCGCGCGCTGCATCCGCTGGACCAGCCGCCGCCCGGCGATGGCTGGAACCGCAGCGAACTGATCGATCTTCTCCCGCCTGGTCCGCCGGTCGAAGCGGCCGTGCTGGCCGGCATCATTCCGCGCGAGGGCGGCGCCCAGGTGCTGCTGACCCGGCGCACCGACACGCTGCGCCATCACGGGGGCCAGGTCGGCTTCCCCGGTGGCCGCATGGAGCCGGAGGACCGCGATGCCGTCGCTGCCGCGATCCGCGAGAGCGACGAGGAAATCGCACTCAAGCACGATCAGGTGCAGGTACTGGGGTATCTGGATCCGTTCGTGACGATTACCGGCTACCGGGTCATGCCGGTAGTGGCCGTGATCGATCCTGCGTTCGTGGCCGTGCCCGAGCCGGGTGAGGTCGCCGAAGTCTTCGAAGTGCCGCTGTCCTACCTGATGGACCCGGCCAACCTGCACCACGTGGAGATCGATCACCGCGGGCGCATCCGCCACGTGCTCGAGTACGGCTGGCCCGGGCAGCGGATCTGGGGCGCGACCGCCGCCATTCTCTACAACCTGCGTCGCCGCCTGGAGCAGACCGCATGACCACGCCGTTGATCGATGTCAGCACCCTCGCACACGCCCTCCACGAAGGCGCAGCGCGCCTCATGGATGCCCGTGCGACGGCCAGTGCCGCCCCCTCGCTGCGGGTGATGGATGCGCGCTTCTCGTTGGCCGATCCGCAGTCCGGTGCGGCGTTGTATGCACAGGGCCATCTGCCCGGCGCGCTGTACGCCGATCTCAACCGGGATCTGTCCGATCTCGGCCGCACCGGTCACGGCCGTCACCCGCTGCCGGACAGCAATGCGTTCGCCGCGCGCCTGGGCGCATGGGGCATCGGGCCGCAGACCCAGGTCGTGGTCTACGACGCCGGCGACGGCAGCATGGCCGCCGCGCGGCTGTGGTGGCTGCTGCGGCTGATCGGGCATGCACAGGTACGCGTTCTCGATGGCGGATTTGCGGCGTGGCAGGCCGCTGGTCTGCCGGTCACCGCAGCGCTGCCGCAGGTGACGCCGTTGCCGCCGTACCCGGGTCAGTTCGACCGCAACCAGATCGCCTCGGTCGAGGAGGTCCAGGCGCGTCTCAAGCACGCGCCGGGCTGGCTGATCGATGCGCGGGCGGGCGAGCGTTTCCGGGGCGACGTGGAACCCTTGGATCCGGTCGCCGGCCACGTGCCCGGCGCGGTCAATCGTCCGTTCGCGTTGAACGTGCATGAAGGACGGTTGCGCCCTGCGGCGGATCTGCGCGCCGCGCTGCAGCCCTTGATCGGCACGCACGCTCCGGACGAGGTCGTGCTGATGTGCGGCTCCGGCGTGACCGCCTGCCATCTGCTGCTGGCGATGGAAGCGGCCGGGCTGGAAGGGGCGCGGATCTATGCGGATTCGTGGAGTGGCTGGGTCAGCGATGCTTCGCGTCCTGTCGCAACCGGCTGATCATCACCCACGCAGTTCCTGCAACGGCACCGCCGCCAGCACGCGTGGCCACGGGAACATCGGACCCGGATCGCGCTTGCGCGGCACCCGCCGCTCCGGATCATCGCTGGCCACTTCCTCGCGCGTATCCAGCCACTCATGCCCGGCGATATGTGCCAACGCGGGCAGCGTCCCGCACAGGTGTTGCAGCAGGTCGATCAGCGCCGCGATCTGCGCATCCGGGTAGGGCTCGTCCATCGCCTGGTGCCGCGAATCCCACCAGTGCGGGTAGCGTCCGGTGTTCACCAGTTCGATCCCGAGCGAGCGCGGGTTATAGCCACTGACCTGATGCGCGACGCGGTCCAAGGACACGTACTGCACGATGCGCCCGTCGCGGTCGATGTAGTAATGCCCGCTGTTGCCGGTGCCGCTGTCATACAGCACGCGTTCGCCGTACTCGCGTGCCATCGCCAGGTCCGGCAGTTCGGTGCAGTGGATGACCACCAGATCGATCTCGTCGTGCGTGCGGGGCAGCAGCCTGTCCTGGTAGGGCAGGGGCTGTGCATCGATGGCGGGCGGGGCGCGGTCGGGCATGCGGCGATGCTAGCATTCGGGCATGAACGCTCCTATCGATTCCCGCGCGGTATGCGCATGAGCCGCGGCCACTGCATCCTCTCCCACGGCTTTGAAAGCGGCCCGGACGCCATCAAGGTGACCGCCCTGGCCGAGGTGGCCGAGCGCCTGGGCTGGACCCACGAGCGCCCGGACTACACCGACCTGGACGCCCAGCGCGAGGTCAGCAGTCTCGGCGATGTACGTGCCCGCCTGCAGCGCCTGATCACCCTGGCCACCGCCCGTGCCGCGCAGGGCCCGGTGGTCCTGGCCGGTTCCAGCCTGGGCTCGTACATCTCGGCCATCGCCTCGCTGCAGGTGCCGGTCCAGGGCCTGTTCCTGATGGTGCCGCCGACCCGGATGGGGCCGATGCCGGCGCTGGATGCCGCCCGCGTGCCGACCAGCGTGGTGCATGCCTGGCACGACGAGCTGATCCCGCCGGCGGAGGTGATCGCCTGGGCCCAGGCCCGCTCGGCTCGCCTGCTGATGGTGGACGACGGGCACCGGCTGGCCGGCCACGTCGAGGCCTCGAGCCGGGCCTTCGAGGAACTGCTGGCCTCGCTGTAACCGGGCGTTCCAGCCCACCTCACGTACAATGGCCCCCCGGACCCCGTGCCCGGCTGCTTGCCGTGCCCGTGGGCACCCCCTCTCCGCTGACCTGCGATACCGATTCCGTGAAATTCTTTGTTTCCTGCGCCAAGGGCCTGGAGTATCTGCTCGCCGACGAACTGTTGGCGCTCGGCCTGGACAAGGCCACCGCCACCATTTCCGGTGTCAACGCCGAGGGCGAGCTGGCGCAGGCGCAGCGTGTGGTGCTGTGGTCGCGCCTGGCCAGCCGGGTGCTGTGGCCGCTGGCCGAGTTCGAGTGCCCGGACGAGGGATCGCTCTACCAGGGCGTCTCGGCGATGGCGTGGGAGCAGCACATCAGCCCCGAGCTGACCCTCTCGGTGGATGCACATGTGTCCGGCACCGAGATCACGCACGCGCGCTTCGCCGCGCAGCGGGTCAAGGACGGCGTGGTCGACAGCCTGCGCGCGCAGGGCCTGGAGCGGCCGTCGGTCAACACCGACTTCCCGGACGTGCGCATCAACCTGTCGCTGCGCAAGGGCCGGGCCACGATCTCGATCGACCTGGGCGGTGGCCCGATGCACCGCCGCGGCTGGCGGATGGCGCAGAACGATGCGCCGCTGAAGGAAAACCTCGCCGCCGCGGTGCTGCTGCGCGCCAACTGGCCGAAGATCCACAGCGAAGGCGGTGGCCTGCTCGACCCGATGTGCGGCAGCGGCACGCTGCTGATCGAAGGCGCCTTGATGGCCGCCGACGTGGCCCCGGGCCTGCAGCGCCACGGCAGCATTCCGCCGAGCCGCTGGCTGGGCTTCGACCGCGACGCCTGGAACAGCCTGATGGAAGAAGCGCGCGCCCGCGAAACCGCCGGCCGCAGCGCACTCAAGCAGGTGATCCACGGCAGCGACGTGGATCCGCACGCCATCCATGCGGCCAAGCAGAACGCCGAAACGGCCGGTGTGGGCCATGCCATCTGGTTCGGCGTGCGCGACATCACCGATGTGCAGGTCCCGCCGCAGGAGACCGGCTGCGTGGTCTGCAACCCGCCCTATGACGAGCGCTTGGCCGCCGACGCGGTGCTGTACCGCCAACTCGGCGACGCGCTCAAGCGCGCGGTGCCGCAGTGGCGCGCCAGCCTGTTGTGCGGCAGCGCCGACCTGGCCTTCGCCACCGGCCTGCGCGCCAACAAGAAGTACCAGCTGTTCAACGGCGCCATCGAGTGCGCGCTGATCGTCTGCGACCCGATCGCGGTGCCGCAGCGCGAGAACACCGGTCAGCCGCGCGAGCTCAGCGAGGGCGCGCAGATGGTGGCCAACCGCCTGCGCAAGAACATCAAGAAGTTCAAGACGTGGCGGACGCGCGAGAGCATCACCTGCTACCGCGTTTACGATGCCGATCTGCCCGAGTACGCGGCCGCCATCGATGTCTATGAAGAAGACGGCGGTGCCCGCCGCACGTTCCTGCATGTGCAGGAATACGCGGCCCCGGCGACCATTCCGGACGTGGATGTGCGTCGCCGCCGCAACGAGCTGCTCTCGGCCGCGCGCGAGGTCTTCCAGGTGCCGGCCGAGCAGGTCGCGCTGAAGTCACGCGAGCGTGGCAAGGGCGGCAGCAAGTACGGTCGTTTCGAGCAGCGCGGCGAGTTCGTGCTGGTCCGCGAGAACGATGCGCTGCTGCGTGTGAACCTGTTCGATTATCTGGACACCGGGCTGTTCCTGGACCACCGTCCGCTGCGCTGGCACATGGCGCAGGAAGCCCAGGGCAAGCGCTTCCTCAACCTGTTCTGCTACACCGGTGTCGCCTCGGTGCAGGCCGCCGTGGCCGGTGCCGCGACCACCACCAGCGTGGATCTGTCCGGCACCTATCTGCAGTGGTGCGCCGACAATCTCGCCTTGAACGGCAAGGGCGGCAGCCAGCACCAGCTGATCCAGGCCGATGCGCTGGCGTGGCTGGAAGCCGAACGTCACCGCTTCGACGTGATCTTCTGCGATCCGCCGACGTTCTCCAACTCCGCCCGCGCCGATGATTTCGACATCCAGCGCGAACACGTGCGCCTGCTGCGCGCGGCCGTGGCGCGCTTGAGCCCGGAAGGCGTGCTGTATTTCTCCAACAACTTCCGCCGCTTCAAGCTGGACGACGAAGCGATCAAGGAATTCGCGGCGTGCAAGGAGATTTCGCCCGAGACCATCGGGGCGGACTTCGAGCGCAACCCGCGCATCCATCGCGCGTGGGAACTGCGCCGCTACGGCGCCTGACGGACCGGGGGGCTGACATGGACGCCAGCCCGCTTCACGCCGAGGGACTGCTGCTGCGTCCGTTCGAGGCTTCCGATGCCGCCCCCTTTGCGGCGGCGGTGCGCGAATCGGCCGAGGGCATGCGGCGCTGGATGCCGTGGAGCGCGGTCGACTACCGCGCCGAGCAGGCGCTGCAGTGGTTCCAGGCCTGCCGCGATGGCTGGGCGGCAGGCACCGCCTGCGAATACGGAATCTTCGACCAGGACACGGCCGCCTTCGTCGGCGGCGCGGGATTGAACAAGATCCAGCACGACCCCCGGTTCTGCAACCTGGGCTACTGGGTGCGGCAGTCGTGCCGTGGCCAGGGCGTGGCGCCCCGCGTCGTGCAGGCGCTGGCTGCCCAGGCATTCGGGCCGCTGGGCCTGCATCGGGTGGAGATCGTCGTGGCCGTGGGCAACCTGGCCAGCGAACGGGTGGCGGTAAAGGCCGGCGCCCTGCGCGAGGGCGTGGCGCGCAACCGATTGGTCATCGACGACCGGCCTGCCGCCGCGCACATGTTCTCACTGGTGCCCTGATCGGCGATCGCGATGCGGCTGCGTGGCTGCTCCCTCAGCGCGCGACCAGCGCCACCGCCAGCCCCACCACCGGCAACGCGCATGCCAGCGGCGCGATCCAGCGCGGGCGGTACGGGTACAGCCCGAACGCGATCACCACCCCGCTGATCGTCAGCGCGCCCAGCCACAGCACCGGGCCGATCGCCCAGCCGTGGTCCATCACGCACAGCGCGAACGTGACGGCCAGCAACGTCCACCCCACCCAGCGCCACACCCGCATGCGCGATGCGCTGGCGCCGGCTTTGCCGTGCAGGTCCAGCTGGTGCTTGTCCATGGCCAGCGACAACGCCGTGAACGCGGAGAAGGTCAGCGTGATTGCGAGCAGCATCATGCCGTCGCCCGCGCAGCAGCGGCCTGCTGGCGGCGCTTCTTCTCGGCCGCGCTCAGTGGTGGCTGCCAGCGCTGCATGCGATGGCCGCAGTAGGCCAGCATCGCGCCGAACGCGAGCATGGTCAGATCGAACCCGGCCAGGACCCAGTCACCGCTGCGCAGGGTGACGCCCAGATGCGCATGCGTGGTGAGTGCGTTGACCACCGGAATCAACGCAAACAGCGCGCCGCCCAGGTACAGCTGCCAGGTCCACATCCTCCGTTTGGGCCAGAGGAAACCGGCCAGCAATGCGGCGGCCCATGCATAGAAGAACGCATTGACCTCGGCGTTGGCGCGCTCGGCCATCTGGACCGGCAGCAGACGATTGGCCAGGAAATAGGTGGCGAACGCGATCGGCAGGCCAGCCACCGCGCCGATGTTGAGCGCATCGACCAGGCGCAGGCCGAACCCGGTCTTGCCGGACTTGGCGTGCTTGGGCCGTTCCTTCACCGCCCACAGCACCACGCCGCTGGCGACCATCAGGCAGCCGATCAGGCCGGACAGGAAGAACAGCGCACGCAGGCCCCAATCGGCGAAGCGCGCCAGGTGCAGGCCGTACATCACGCCGCGGGTCTGGGTGGCGCCGCCCGAGGCCGGGCTGGCCTCGAGCAACTGGCCGGTGATCGCGTTGAAGCGCAGCGACGGTGTATCCACCGACAGGCGCTTTCCATCGCGCTGGGTGATATCCACGATCGCATTCGCCGCCCCCGGGTGGTACAGGGTGAAGCCGGCCACATCCGCACCCTTCCATTCGGCGCGGGCGCTGTCCAGCAACTGCTGGATCGGCAGCGGCGTGGCGCGTCCTTCGGCCGGGGTCTCGATCTCGGCCAGACGCGCGAAGGCCTCGCTGAAGAACGCCTCCTCATCCTTGGGGTAGGCCACGCTCACGCCCCATGGCAGGTACATGAACATCAAGGTGACGATGCCGGTGTAGGTGATCATCGCGTGGTACGGCAGCGCCATCACCGCGCTGACGTTGTGGAAGTCCAGCCACGACCGCAGGCCCTTCTCCGGGCGGAAGGTGAAGAAGTCCTTGAAGATCTTCTTGTGCGTGATCACGCCGGTGATGATCGCCACCAGCATGAACATCGCGCAGAAGCCGACCAGATAACGCGCCCAGTACACCGGGATGTAGTGTAGGTCGAAATGCAGGCGGTAGAAGAAGTCGCCACCGCGGGTTTCGCGTGCGGCGATCTCCTCGCCGGTGTTCGGATCGACGGTGGCATCGCCGAAGCGGCCACCGCCGCGCCGGCGGCGCTCGCCTTCCACCGGCGGCTTGACCATCGATTCGGGATTGCGCCAGAACATGCGCATCGCCGGGTTGCGCGGGTCGGGCAGGGTGACGTTCCAGCTCTCGGCCTGTGGGGCCTTGTGCTGCAGGAAGGTCAGGGCGCGCTCGGCGGCGACGTCGGCGGTGACGCTGCTGCGCGGCAGCTCCGGGCGCATCCAGCGGCTGATTTCCTCGCGGTAATAGCTGGCCGTTCCGGCCATGAAGATCAGCAGCAGCAGCCAGCCGACCAGCAGGCCGGTCCAGGTGTGCAGCCAGGCCATCGATTGGCGGAATCCGTTCTTCATGCGGCCCCCTGAAGCAGGCGGGTGCCCACCCAGAACAGCAGCGTGGGAATCAGGATGCCCACCCAGGCGCGCAGGGCGGTGCGGGTAGCGAACGCCCACAATGCCGCGCAGGCGCACAGCACGATCGCCACCAGCATGCCGGTCAGCACGGCTTGCCCGCGTGCGATCGGCAGCGCGACCGCGAAGAACATCGAGCAGGTCGCGGCCAGCGCGTAGCCGCCGAAGATCGCGGCGAGCGAACGTGACAGGACACCCAGCCAGGGGCGGGTGAAGAGGGAACCAAGACGGTTGAACCTGGCGCTGGCGTGCGGCGTGCTGTCCACGGAAACCTGCTGATCAATCGGGGAAACGGGCATCACCGGCCGCAGCCGGTGATGAAGGATAGTGGCCATCCGTGGCCGTGTTCACTGCGCGTCGCAGTGGTCCCTTGGAGCCTGTGTCAGAGCTTCCAGCGCAGGTTCAACATCACGTTGCGCGGTTCGCCCCAGTACACGCCGTTGTAGAAACCGACGTTGCTGTAGTACTTCTTGTCGAGCAGGTTGTTGACGTTGAGCTGCGCGGAGAAGGTGTCGTTGAAGCGGTAGCCGGCGAACACATTCACCAGGTAGAACGCATCCTGGGTGATGAACGCCGATTCGGTACGGCCGCTGGTCGCGTAATCCGCGCGCGGCTTGGTGCTGGTGCGGTAGATCCGGCTCTGCCAGGTCACCCCGCCGCCCAGCGAGAGGCGGTTCCATTCACCGCTCGGGCGCCAGCTGGTGTTGAGGCGGAACGTGTCCACCGGGTTGGTGGTGTTCTGCGCCACGCCGGCCTGGTTGCGGATGGTGGTGTGCGCGAAACCGGCCGAGAGGTTCCAGTTCTCGGTCAGGCTACCCTGGGCTTCCAGTTCCCAGCCCTTGACCTTGTTGCCCTTGCCGGTGGACCGGTAGGCACTGCCGCCATCGGGCAGCGAGGCGGCCGGTACCGAATCGTCGAGCTCGGCCACATTGTCCTTCTCGCCCTTGAACACCGCGGCGGAGGTGTTCAGGCGGCCACCGAAGAATTCCCCCTTCAGACCGGCCTCCCACATGTCGCCGACCACCGGCTCCAGGTAATCGTTGTTCTTGTCGCGGTAGTCCTGCGGCTGGAAGATGTCGGTGTAGCTGGCGTAGGCGCTGAACTGCCTGCTGAAATCGTAGACCAGGCCGAAATAAGGGGTCAGCGAATCGTCCGGCTTGTAGCCGCCGCGGGTAGTACCGGTGCGGTTGCCGGCCGCATCGTTGGTATAGCGCCAGCTGCGGGTTTCCCAGCTGCCATAGCGCGCGCCGAGCACGGCCAGCAACGGATCGGCCAGCTGCAGGCGGGCGGCCACGTAGGCAGCCTTCTGCGTCAACTCGTTCTCCGAGGCCAGCCAGTCATGCCGGGTGAGCGGCAACGGGGCGACATCCCCGGTCCAGGTGCGCCAGTCCGGTACCACGTCGTAGCCCGGCGGCTGCGTGAATTCCGAGGCAGGCGATTCGCCCTTGCGAACCGACTGGCCGACGCCGAACACCAGTTCATGCTCGCGGCCGAACAGCTGGAACGGGCCGCTGGCGTTGAGGTCGAACACGTTCATTTCGCTGCGTTCGGCGAAATGCGAGAGGTAGGCGCGCACACCGGTGCCATCCGGCGCGGGATAGCCCTGCGCGCCATACCAGACGTCGCCATCGGTGTTGCGCTTGGCCTGGGTCGCGCTGGCCTTCAGCGACCAGCCGTTGCCGAGCTGCTGCTCCAGGCGCACGAAGGTGGTCTTCTCCACGATCGGCCAGCTGCTCCAGCGTGCCGAGAGGTTGGTCGAGCGCGGCAGGTTGGCCGGCTTTCCGTCCGGACCCCAGTACGGCACCACGCCCCAGGTCACGCCCTTGGTTTCCGGCGACTGGTAGTCATAGCCGACTTCGAACAGGGTGCTGTCGGTCAGGTCGGCCTGCACGATGCCGTAGAACACGTCCTTGTCCAGACGGTACACATCGCGGAAGGAATCGCTCTGCTGCTTGGCGGCGACGAAGCGCGCACGCACGCGGCCGTCCAGCGCGACCGGGCCGCCGATGTCCGCTTCCAGGCGCTGGTTGCCCCAGCGGCCCAGGGTCAGCCCGGCGCTCATCGCCATCTCCTGGGTCGGGCGCTTGCGGACCATGTTGATGGTGCCCGACGGGTCACCGGCACCGGTGGTCAGGCCGGTCGCGCCGCGGACCACTTCGATGCGCTCGTAGATCGCGCTGTCGGTGTTGGTCTTGAGCGAGCCACCAAACGTGTTGAGCATCCCGTCGATCTGGAAATTGGTGATGCTGTAGCCACGCGAGATGTAGTTGATGCGCTCCGAATCGGTGACCGATACATGCACGCCGGTGACCTGGCCCATCACATCGGACAGCGCGTACAGGCCCATGTCGTCCAGGCGCTGGCGGGTCAGCACGGTGACCGACTGCGGCGTGTGGCGCAGCGACAGGTTCAACTTGGTGGCGGTGCTGGCCTGCTTGACCGTGTAGGCGTTCGGGATCTCCCCGTCGGCGGTCACCTTGATCGTGTCCAGGGTGGTCGCATCGCCAGGTTCGGCCTCGGCGAACGCCGGCAGCGCCGGGCCGGCGAGGGCAGCAACGAGCGCGATCGCCAACAGCGATGGCCGGGACAAAGGTGAAGCGGACGAGCAGGGCATGGCAACACTTCCAGTGTGGGAGAACGTCAGCGCGCCACGCACAGCGGCGCTGCCGAAGGCAGCAGGGCAGGCAAGGCAGCGGATCAGGGGGTGTACACGGGGCGTTGCGCGGGGAAGGCGTGGTGCATCCGGGCGCCGGTTGGCTAGGCGTACAGCCGATCAGTGAATGATAGTCATTATCATTTCGTTAGACAAGCGTTATGCCGCTGTCGAAGCCATGCAAGGCCGTGCGCTGGCGTATGTGTGGCGGCCCGCAGCCACCGTCGCCTGCGTGTCACTGCCGGGCAACATCGCGTCAACAGACTGTGAGGATGTCGTGACACTCGGTCACGCCCATCCCCACCTGTTCGTTTGCGGAGTCGTCAGTGAATCGTTGTGTGCTTGCTGTAGCGGTGTTGTCAGTCCTTACCTTCGCCACGGCCGCCGATGCGCGCGCCGAGGCCGCCCCGGCAGGGACTGCCGCGGCCCCCGCCACCCTGGACACGATGATCGTCACCGGCACGCGCGGCAGCAACCGCACGCAGTTCGATACGCTGGCCCCGGTGGACGTGTTCTCGCAGGAAGAGATCCAGGCGATCGAGTCCTCCGACCTCAACGACGTGCTGGCCCAGTTGGTGCCGTCGTTCGTGGTCCAGCGCATGCCGATGAACGACGGGCTGGTGTTCGTGCGGCCGGCCACGCTGCGCGGCCTTTCGCCGGACCAGACCCTGGTGCTGGTCAACGGCCGCCGCTTCCATCGCTCGGCGCTGCTGGGCGCGCGCGGCGCGCAGGGGCCGGACCTGGCCCAGATTCCGGTGCACGCCATCCAGCGCATCGAAGTGCTGCGCGATGGCGCGTCGGCGCAGTACGGCTCGGACGCCATCGCCGGGGTGATCAACATCATTCTGGATGACCGCGTCGGCGGGGAGCTGTCGCTGGGTCTGTCCGAATACAGCGAAGGCGATGGGACCGGTCGCAAGATCGGCGGCCGCCACGGGTTCGCGCTGGGTGACAAGGGCAGCCTGTCGCTGTTCGCCGACTGGGACAGATCCGATGCGACCTCGCGCAGCCGCCAGCGCGCCGATGCGATCGCCTTCCAGAACGCCCACCCGGATCTGGTCGTGCCCGATCCGGTGCAGCGCTGGGGCCAGCCGGACCTGGAAAACCGCCATTTCGGCTTCAACCTCAACCTGGCCTTGAACGACAGCGTCGATCTCTACGGCTTCGGTCTGTACGGGCACAGCGAGGGCGTCAGTGATTTCAACTGGCGCAATCCCGATGGCACTGCCTCGGTCTACAACCGCAGCCGTGTGTTCCCCGGTTGGGATGCGCGCAGCCTGTACCCGACCGGCTTCAGCCCGAAATACGGCAACGAACAGGACGACCTTCAGGGCGTACTCGGTCTGCGCGGCTACTGGGGCGAACGCTGGCGCTGGGATGTGAGCGGCTCCTACGGGCGCAACCGCATCGACTACACGCTGGGCAACTCGATCAATGCCTCGCTCGGCCCGGACAGCCCCACCTCGTTCTACCTCGGCCGCCTCTCGCAGGAAGAGAAGAACCTCAACGCGGATATCGTCTATTCGCTGCCGGTCAGCGCGCTGGCCGCACCGATCAACATCGCCTTCGGCGCCGAGACGCGCGAGGAAACCTACGGGGTGGATGCCGGTGATCCGGCGTCGTATGCGATCGGCCCGGGGGCGGTGACCGGGCTGGCCGGGGGCGCCAACGGTGCGCCGGGCTTCAGCGCGGCCAATGCCGGCCGCTGGAGCCAGCGCAGCCGCGCGGCCTACATCGATGTCGAAGCACCGTTGACCGCCCGCTGGACCGTCGGCGCGGCGACCCGTTACGAGCACTTCTCCGCCTTCGGTGAAAGCCTGGACGGCAAGCTCTCCAGCCGCTTCGAGTTCACCCCGGACCTGGCTGTGCGCGGTTCGCTTTCCACCGGCTTCCGTGCGCCCACGCCGGGCCAGCTCTACACGCAGAGCACCCAGCAGGGCCTGGACACCGTGACCCTGCAGGTGTTCACCACCGGCCGCCTCTCGCCCAGCGATCCGCTGGCGATCCAGCTCGGTGCCCAACCGCTCAAGCCGGAGCAGTCGCGCACCGCCTCGCTCGGGCTGACCTGGAAGAACGAGCTGGGCTTCTCCGGCTCGGTGGACCTGTACGACATCAAAGTCACCGATCGTTTCAGCCAGTCGGCCTCGTTCGCAGTGCCGGCCGGCGTGCCCAATCCGCTGGCGTACACCTCGGTGAGCTTCTACACCAACGATTTCGACACCACCACGCGCGGTGTCGACGTGGTCGCCAGCCACGCCACCGCGCTCGGCGCGGGCCGGCTGAGTACCACGCTGGGCTACAACTACAACCAGACCCAGGTCGACAGTGGTGCCACCGGCGTGGCCACCAATGAAAGCCAGCGCCGCATCTTCGAAGAGCGTCTGCCGCGGCAGAAGGCCACGCTCAGCAGCACGTATGCGTGGGGCCGCTTCAGCGTGCTCGGCAAGCTGCGATACTACGGGGCATGGACGGACTCTTCGGGCAATGCCACCGGCGACATCTTCCAGCGCTTCGGGGCGATGAGCTTCGTCGATCTGGCGGTGAGCTGGAATGTCACCGAGCAGCAGACGCTGCGGATCGGCGCGGACAACCTGTTCAACCGCTATCCGGACGAAGCCAGCTTCCAGGCCAGCCGTGGCCTGATCTACTCGCGGAACGCGCCGTATGACACCGACGGGCGCAACCTCTACGCCGAATACCGGATCCGTTACTGATGGACCGGCAACGACGACACCTGCTGCGTGGCGCACTGGCCCTGCCAGTCGCTGCGGCACTGACCGGTGCGACTGCCATGGGCGCTGAGCCGATGACGCTGCCGGCAGTGGGCACGCGCACGCCGGCCGAGCTGGCCGCCGACGAAACCTGGTGGGCCCAGGTGCGCGCGCTGTACGACCTCACCGACGAGGTCGTGATGCTGGACAACGGCTACTGGGGCGCAATGGCGCGCCCGGTGCTGCAGGCCTACCAGCAGGCCACCGCCACGGTGAATGCCGGTAACGCCTGGTTCGGGCGGCTCGCGTTTCCACCGCTGTTTGAACAGGCGCGCGTGCGCCTGGCACAGGTGCTGGGCGTGGAGACCGACGAGATCGTGCTCACCCGCGGTGCGACCGAGGCGATGCAGGTGTTGATCGGCAGCTACCGCAGGCTGTCGCCGGGCGATGCGGTGATGTACGCCGACACCGACTACGACAGCATGATCAGCGCGATGCAGTGGCTGCAGGCGCGGCGCGGCGTGCAGCCGGTGGCGATCACGCTGCCCGAGCCGTTCGACCACGACAGCATCGTGGAGACCTACCGCCGCGCGCTGACCGCCAACCCGCGCGTGCGCCTGCTGCTGCTGACTCACGTCAATCACCGCAACGGCATGCTGCTGCCGGTGGCCGAGATCGCCGCGCTGGCCAGGGCGGCCGGCGTGGAGGTGGTACTCGACGCCGCGCACGGCATTGGCCAGGTGGACACGCCGCTGCGCGCGTTGGGCGTGGATTTCATCGGGATCAACCTGCACAAGTGGATCGGCGCGCCGGTCGGTGTCGGGGCGGTATATGTCCGCCGCGGGCGGGTGCGTGACCTGGATCCGTACATGGGGGAGCAGGACCACGACGACATCCGCACCCGCGTGCACACCGGCACGGTCAATTTCGCCGCTTACATGGCGCTGCCGGCCGCACTGGACCTGCACGAGCGCATCGGCGTGGCCAACAAGCGGGCGCGCCTGCTGCGCCTGCGCAATCAGTGGATGGACGCGTTGCGCGGCGACGCGCGCATCCAGCTGCTCGGCTCGGACGACCCGCGCCTGTCCAGTGCGATCACCTCGTTCCGGCTGCGTGGGCAGACCACGATGCGCGACAACACGGCCACCTCGCAGCGGATGGTGAAGCAGTCCGGCGTGTTCGTGGTGCCGCGCGAAGGGCTGGCCTCGGGCGCCTGCCTGCGGGTGACGCCAGGCATCTTCAGTACGCCGGCGCAGATGGACGCACTGGTGGCGGCCGTACGCGCGGTCGCGGGCTGACGTACCCAACGACGCTGGCGGTGTTTCCGCCAGCGTCGCCAGCCGACGCGAGCGGTTATCGCGTTACCAGTGGAACCATACCGTCAGTGCATGCAGGATCACGCCGATCAGGCCACCGACCAGGGTGCCGTTGAAACGGATGAACTGCAGGTCGCGGCCGACGCTCAGTTCCAGCTGCTCGACCAAGTGGCGTTCGTCCCAGCTTTTGACGGTCTGTGCGATGTGCTCGGTCACGCCGCTGCGCAGCCGCGTGGTCAGGCGCTCGGCACCGTCCATCAGGTGCTGGTTGAGCGCCTCGCGCAGCGACGGGTCGGCCTGCAGTGCCTCGCCCACCGAGGCCAGGCTGCGGCGCAGATGGCCGGCCAGTGCGGAGTCCTCGCTGGCCAGGTCGGCTCGCAGGCTGGCATGGATGCGCGCCCACAGGCCCTGCACGTACTCCTGCACGGCCGGGTGGTCAATCACCTGCTGCTTGAGCTGTTCCACCTTCTCGGCCAGGGCCGGGTCTTCGCGCAGCCGCTGGATGTAATCGCTCAGCCAGGTTTCGTAATCGCGCCGCAGCGGATGCTCGGGCTGGGCCAGGATCTGCTGCAGTTCCTCCAGCACCGCATGCGCCAGGCGCTCGGCAAGGGTGTCACCGATCTCATCGATCGGCTTGACCCAGTTGACCGTGCTGGCCAGCTTGGGCCACTCGCGCTGGATGTAGCCCACGATCAACGTGGACGCGCGGTCTTTGACCTTCTCGTTACCCAGCCATTCGCTGATCCGGGTCAGGCCTTCGTCCAGCACGCGCTGGTGGCGGTTGTCGGCGGTGAGCAGGCCGAGCAGTTCCCCGGCGGTGGCGGCCGCATTCCATTGCCGCAGCTGCTGGATCACGAAGCCCTGGATGCTGCGCCGGACGGCCGCTTCATCGAGGAAGTCCAGCGCCTGCAGGGCCCAGCCGCGCGCCATGTCGGCCAGCATGCGGGCTCGCGCCGGCTCGGCCAGCCAGCTGCCCAGGCGGCTGGCTGGATCGAATACCTGCAGCCGGGCCAGCAGGGCCTGCGGTTCCAGGAACTGGTCGCGCACGAACAGCGCCAGGCTGTCGGCAATGCGGTCCTTGCTGCGCGGGATGATCGCGGTATGCGGGATGGGCAGGCCGAGCGGCCGACGGAACAGGGCCACCACCGCGAACCAGTCGGCCAGCGCGCCGACCGCGGCAGCCTCGCAGAAGGCCGAGACCCAGGCCCAGATGCCGCGTTCGCCGTGCCAGTGGCTGACCGCGAAGCCGGCCAGCATCGCCACCAGCATGGCCAGGGCGATCAGTTTGAGCCGACGCAGCTGGGCGCGGCGCGGGTCGGGAGGGGAGGTGGGCGTCATTGCGGCAGTTTAACGACCCCGGCATGAGCAACAGGTAGTGCCGGCCGCTGGCCAGCACTACACCGGATCAGGCGTCGGCCATCCCGCTGTCCGCCACCTGCTTGCGCAGCGCGGCCAGCTGCTGGCGCAGGGTGTCGTTTTCCAGGGTCAGCGCGATGATGCGCTGGCGCAGCTCGGCAGGGCCTTCGCCCAGGGCGTTGAGCGCATCGGCGATCTCGGCGGCGCGGCTGGGGTCGGCCTCGGCCTCGCCGTCGGCACTGTGCAGCACCTCCTGGACCGGCTTGCGCGGCTTGCGCTTGGACTCGCGCACGCGCTTGGCGGCCTGCTTGAGCTCGTCCTTGCCGGCGGCGGCCGCGGCGCGCTGCTCGTCTTCGGGCAGATCAGCCACGGCGGCTGCGGCGCTGATCGAGATCACACCGGTCTTGACCGCTTCCACCAGCTCCGGTGCGGCCTGCTTGTGGATGCGCTCGATCATCGTCACCTGGCTGCTGCTCAGGCGCGCTTCGCGGGCCATGTCGGCGCGGCTGACCTTCGGCGCGGCGGCCCACGGCGGGCTGTCTTCGTCACCGGCATCGGCCGGCCCGCTGATCTCGCCGTCGCTTTCCTTCTGCAGCTGGGCCTGGTCGGCGCGGTGGCGCTCGGCCAGGATGTCGCGCTTGCGCAGCGCCAGCACGCCACGCTGGAAATCGGAGACGCTGCGGCGCCCCAGGTGCTGTTCGATCATCCACAGGTGGACGTCACCCATCGACTGGAAGCGGGTGTTCTGGATCGTCTGGAACGGCAGGCCGTGCTTCTGGCAGATGCCGTAGCGGTTGTGGCCATCGACCAGTACCTCGCCCCACAGCACCAGCGCATCGCGGCAGCCCTCTGCGAGGATGCTGCGCTCCAGCGCGTCGTGCTCGTCCGGGGTCAGCGGGTCGATGTAGGCCTTGAGTTCTTCTTTGACGACAATGTCCATGCAATCCGGTACGCGAGCGAAACGTGACCGACCATTGTAAGGATCGCGGCGGTCGCCGTCGTCGCCGGCGGATTCAGCCTCAGCCGGTGGCGCGGATCATCTCGCCCAGTACGTCCACGATCCGGTCGATATGGCTGCGCTCCAGTATCAGCGGGGGCGACAGCGCAATCACATCGCCGGTGCAGCGCACCAGCAACTGGCCATCGCGGAAGCAGCGCTCGAACACCTCGTAGCCACGCGCGCCGGGGGCGTCCTTGCGCGGCATCAGCTCGACAGCACCGATGAGCCCAAAATTACGGATATCCACCACATGCGGCAGCCCGCGTAGGCTGTGCAGTCGCTCCTGCCAGTAGTCGCCCAGCTCGATGGCGCGCTCGAACAGATGCTCTTCGGCGTAGGTATCCAGCGCCGCCAGGGCCGCTGCGCAGGCCAGCGGGTGGCCGGAATAGGTGTAGCCGTGGAAGAACTCGATGGCGGCCGGCGGCCCCTGCATGAACGCGTCGTGGATCGCATCGCTGGCCAGCACCGCGCCCATCGGCACCGCGCCGTTGGTCAGCCCTTTGGCCAAGGTCATCAGGTCCGGGGTAACCCCGAAGCGCTGCGCAGCGAAGGCGTTGCCGACCCGTCCGAAACCGGTGATCACCTCATCCAACACCAGCAGGATGCCGTGCTGGTCGCAGATCTCGCGCAGGCGCTGCAGGTAGCCCGGTGCGGGCAGGATCACCCCGGCCGAGCCGGCGATCGGCTCGACGAACACCGCCGCGATCGTGGACGCATCGTGCAGTGCGATCAAACGCTCCAGGTCGTCTGCGAGTTCGGCGCCGTGGCGCGGCAGGCCGGGACTGAAGGCATTGCGCTCCAGATCGAGCGTGTGGCGCAGGAAGTCGCTGCCGGCCAACAGCGGCCCGAACGTCTTGCGGTTGTTGGGCAGGCCGCCGATCGACAGGCCGCCGAAGCCCACGCCGTGATAGGCCTTTTCGCGGCCGATGAAGCGGGTGCGGTGGCCCTCGCCGCGCAAGCGGTGGTAGGCCAGCGCGATCTTCATCGCGGTGTCGACTGCTTCGGAGCCGGAGTTGGTGAAGAACACATGGTTCAAGCTCGCCGGTGCCAGCGCAGCGAGGCGCTGGGCCAGCACGAACGGCAAGGGCGAGCCCATCTGGAACGGTGGCGCGAAATCCAGCGTGGCCGCCTGCTGCTGGATCGCCTGCACGATCCGCGGCCGCGCATGCCCTGCGTTGCAGCACCACAGGCCGGCCGCGCCATCCAGGATCGGGCGGTCGTCGACGTCGTGGTAGTACATGCCCTCGGCGCGCACCAGCAGGCGCGGGGCGGCCTTGAACTGGCGGTTGGCGGTGAACGGCATCCAGTAGGCATCCCGGTCTGCGGGAACCTGGATGGCCAGGATCGACAACGACGGTTCGGGACGAGGCATGAGGCACTCCGCAAGGGCGCGATGGTCACGACTTTATCGCACTCGCCTCACGTCATCCCGTGACGGCGCCGGGTATAACCGCCTTACCCGACTGAGTGGATGAGGACGACGCCGATGACCACCGCACGCACCCGTGACGACTGGCAGCGCCAGGCCGATGCACTGACCTTTCAGGGGCAGGCCTTCATCGATGGGCGCTACGTCGATGCGGCCAGCGGCGCACGCTACGACTGCATCAGCCCGATCGACGGGCGCGTGCTGGTGCAGGTGGCCGATGCCGATATGGCGGACGTCGACCGGGCGGTCGCGGCGGCGCGGCGCAGTTTCGATGCGGGCGACTGGTCGCGGGCTGCGCCCTCTCATCGCAAGCAGGTACTGCTGCGGCTGGCCGATCTGGTCGAACAGCACGCCGATGCGCTCGCGTTGCTGGAGACCCTGGATATGGGCAAGCCGGTACGCGATGCGCGCGAGGGCGATCTGGCCGGTGTCGTGCGCTGCCTGCGCTGGACCGCCGAGGCGGTGGACAAGGTGTACGGCGAGGTTGCCCCGACCGCGCTGGATACGCTGGGCCTGATCACCCGTGAGCCGGTGGGCGTGGTGGCGGTGATCGTGCCGTGGAACTTCCCGCTACTGATGGCAACGTGGAAGATCGCGCCAGCCTTGGCGGCGGGCAATTCCGTGGTGCTCAAGCCCTCCGAGCGCTCGCCGCTGAGCGCGATCCGGCTGGCCGCGCTGGTGGCCGAGGCGGGGGTGCCCGATGGTGTCTTCAATGTGCTTCCCGGCCATGGTGAGCGGACGGGCGAGCCGTTGGCGTTGCACATGGATGTGGATGCGCTGGCGTTCACCGGGTCTACCGCCGTGGGTCGCCGGTTGCTGCAATGCGCCGGGCAATCGAATCTCAAGCGCACCTGGCTGGAGTGCGGCGGCAAGAGCCCGAACCTGGTGTTCGCCGACGCGCCCGATCTGGACAAGGCTGCGCAGGCGGCGGCCACCGCGATCTTCTACAACCAGGGCGAGGTGTGTACGGCTGGCTCGCGTTTACTGGTCCAGCGCTCGATCAAAGACGCGTTCGTGGCACGGGTACTGGCGCATGGCCGGCATATGCAGCCGCAGCACCCGTTCGAACCGGACGCTGCGATGGGCGCATTGGTCGACGAGGCGCATGCGGGCCGCGTGCTGGGTTATGTGGCACGCGGCGAGGCCGATGGCGCGCGGCTGCTGCTGGGCGGCAAGCGGCTGGAGGTGGTGCCGGGTGGCAGCTATGTCGAACCGACGGTGTTCGACGAGGTCGATCCGCAGCACACCATCGCCCGCGAGGAGATCTTCGGGCCGGTGCTGTCGGTGCTGACCTTCGATCATGAAGACGATGCCCTGCGCATGGCCAATGATTCGATCTACGGGCTGGCCGCCGGGGTGTGGACACGCGACCTTGGCCGTGCGCATCGGGTAGCACGCGGGCTGCGCGCGGGCAGTGTGTGGGTCAATCAATGGGATGGTGGCGACATGACCGCGCCGTTCGGTGGCTACAAGCAGTCCGGCATCGGCCGCGACAAATCCCTGCATGCCTTCGACAAGTACACCGAGCTCAAGGCGACCTGGATTCATCTGGGCGGCTGACGCCGCTCAGCAGTCCTGGCTGTGGCGGATCAGCGACTCGCGCAGCAGGTCGCGATCCATTTCATCCACGGCGTTGCGCAGGTAGTCGATCTGCTGCCGCGTCAGGCGGCACGGGTCCACCGTGTAGCCCGGGGGCCAGGCGCCGATCAGCTGGAAGATGCCGTGCACGATCTGCTCCGGGGTCATCCCCGCCTTCATGCGGAAGCGCTTGGGTTTGGGCTGGAATGCCGGGTGTACCTCCCGGTCGCCCAGCACACGCGGAACCAGCAAGGCGGCATCGATGCCGTTGCCCATCAGCGAGCCCGGCACGCTCAGGTCCAGTGCGGCGCGTGGCGCCTGCGGATCCACCGCCGCAGCATGTGATGCGATGGTGGGCGTGGCCACGCGTGGCGCAGGCAAACGCTGCGAGGCGGCGGGCTGCGGCATAGGGGGCGCGGGAGTCGCCAAGGGTGGGGGAACCGGCGCAGGCAACGGCCGCGGCAGCCAGTACACCGCCAGGCGGGCGTCCTCCGCGACGCCACCGGGCGGCGGTGAACGCAGCAGCACGCCCAGCATCAGCCCGTGCACAACGATCACCACCGCGATGGCGGCCGGCTGCGCCCAGCGCGAGGGGGCGGTACTCTTCCGTGAGGCTGACATCCGGGACCGTCCTGGTGGGGTGACCGCGGTCAGACCCTGCGGTGCCGGGGAAGTTCCTGCCCGATGCGCAGGCCGCCGACCCGGTCACAGGCTGACAGTCTCGTCTGCAACCATTGCGGCACCCAGCGGAAGGCCGTGGCAGAATCCGGCAGCTGCCTTTTCCTGCGTACCCGATGTCCACACCTGCTGTCGCGCCTGTCGTGAACTCTCCCCGCCGCATCCTGCTGGCGAGCCTGATCGGCACCACCATCGAGTTCTTCGATTTCTACATCTACGCCACGGCGGCGGTGCTGGTGTTCCCGCACCTGTTTTTCCCGGAGAGCAGCGATGGTGCGGCGATGCTGCAGTCGCTGGCGACCTTCGCGGTGGCCTTCATCGCGCGGCCGGTCGGCTCGGCGGTGTTCGGTCACTACGGTGACCGCATCGGGCGCAAGGCGACGCTGGTCGCTGCGCTGCTCACGATGGGCATCTCCACCGTGGCGATCGGCCTGCTGCCCACGCATGCCAGCATCGGGTTGGTGGCGCCGGCCCTGTTGGCGCTGTGCCGCTTCGGCCAGGGCCTGGGGCTGGGTGGGGAGTGGGGCGGCGCCGTGCTGCTGGCCACCGAGAATGCGCCGCCCGGCAAGCGCGCCTGGTACGGCATGTTCCCGCAGCTGGGCGCACCGCTGGGCTTCCTGCTTTCGGCCGGCATCTTCCTGCTGCTGGGCCGCGCGATGAGCGAGGCCGACTTCCTGCAGTGGGGGTGGCGCGTGCCGTTCCTGGCCAGTTCGCTGCTGGTCGGCATCGGCTTGTGGGTACGCCTGAACATCCACGAGACCCCGCAATTCCAGGCCGCGCTGGACCGCAACGAGCGGGTCAAGCTGCCGATGTGGACGGTGCTGCGCGAACATCCGCTGACGCTGGTGCTGGGCACCCTGGGGGCATTCGCCACCTTCGTGCTGTTCTACCTGATGACGGTGTTCACCCTCGGCCATGGCACCACCGTGCTCGGCTACTCGCGCGAGCAGTTCCTGCTGCTGCAGATGGTCGGCATCCTGTTCTTCGCCGCCGGCATTCCCATTTCAGCCTTGTATGGCGACCGCTGGGGCACGCGCCGCACGATGATCGTGGCCAGCGGCCTGATCCTCGCCTTCGGCGTGGTGTTCGCGCCGCTGTTCCAGGCCGGCAGCCCGTGGCTGGTGCTCGGATTCCTGGCGCTGGGGCTGTTCCTGATGGGCCTGACCTACGGCCCGTGCGGCACCTTCCTGGCCGAGATCTACCCGGTGCAGGTGCGCTATACCGGCGCCTCCTTGTCGTTCAACCTGGCCGGCATTCTCGGTGCCGCACCGGCGCCGTATGTGGCCACCTGGCTGGCCGAGCGCTATGGCCTGGTCGCGGTGGGCTATTACCTGTGCGTGACCGCACTGGTCACCATCGTTGCCTTGCTGGCGATGGGGCGGCGCGGGCGCTGATCAGCGGAAGAAGCGCTTGAGCGTGCGGCCCAGCCAACTACCCTGCTGGTGGTCGCGCGCGAACTGGTTGAGGTGCTGTTTGACCTGCGGCGCGTACGCCTTGTCATCGCCACGGATATGGTTGAACAGCCAGCGCGACAGCATCGTACGCAGCTCTTCGGTGATGTCCTCACCGGCCTGGAAACGGAGCCGGTACTCGCCCACGCGCTTGCCGAAGATCTCGTGCACACGCTTGTGCGCCGAACAGAACGGGTACCCGGCTTCCTCCATCAGTTCTTCTTCGAAGGCGAAGTGGGACATCGTGTAGTCCACCAGTTCGTCGATGACCTCGGCCACGGCCAGCCGCTCCAGGCTCTTCTGGGCGACGTGCAGGTGGTTGAGCATCTCCACGATGCGCATGTGCTGGTGATCGATGACATCGATACCGATGTTCAGATCGTCCTGCCAGACCAGAAGTGCCATGGTGCGTTCCCCGCGCTGTTCAACTGGGGGCGACTCTAGGCAGTCGCGGCCGGGGCCGCGTTGATCTCGATCAAGGCGCCAGGGCAGGCTCGCGCTGGCGTGGGCCGGTCGCCACGGTAGCGCAGTGGACGCGATTGCGGCCGCCGGCCTTGGCCAGGTACAGCTGCCGGTCGGCCTCGGAAATCAGCCGGTGCAGGGAATCGCGCTGCGGCCGCAGGCAGCACAGCCCGATGCTGACCGTCATGCGCAGGGTGGTGTGGCCCAGGTCGACCTCCAGCGCGGCGATGGTCTGGCGCAGTTCGTCGAAGTACTGCACGGCCTGCACTTCATCCATGCCCGGTACCAGCAGGCAGAACTCCTCGCCCCCGAAGCGCGCGATCAGATCGTCCTCGCGCGCATGCTGGGCCACCGCTGCGGCCACCGCGCGCAGCGCATCGTCGCCGGCCTCGTGGCCATGGGTATCGTTGATGTGCTTGAAGTGATCGATGTCGATCATCGCCACCGCGACCTGTTCACCGTCCAGGTGAAGCTGCGGCAGCTGGCGCTGACTCTGCTCCAGGAAGCAGCGACGATTCGGCAGGCCGGTCAGGAAATCGCGGGTGGCCAGGTCCTGTAGCGTGCCGATCAGCTCGAGCTGATCCACGTTCTGCGAGACGCGGCAGAAGAACTCCTCGCGCGAGAAGGGCTTGCGCAGGAAATCGTTGGCGCCGTTCTTGAGGAAGCGCGGAATCAGCGACGGATCGGTATTGCCGGAAATCCCGATCACGGCGAGCTTGTCGCGCGAGCGCATCGTGCGCAGACGGCGGGTGAATTCCACCCCCTCCATGCCGGGCATTTCCTGGTCGACCACGGCCAGCCGGATCGCCGGGTGGGCCTCGATCGCCTTGAGTCCCTCGGCACCGTCGGCGGCCTCGTAGACGTCGTGCCCGTACATGCGCAGCAAGGAGGCGGCGTACATCCGTGCCGACATCGAGTCGTCCACCACCAGCGCGGCAATGCGCCGGTTGCGCTCCAACCGCTGCACCAGCCACACCAGATAATCGATGCTGCCCGGAGTGTTCTTGAGCACGTAATCGATGATCTGCTGCTGCAGCACGCGCTTGCGCAGATCCTCGTCATACACGCCGCTGACCACCACCGTGGGCAGCCCGCGCGACAGGAAGTAGTCCACCACGGTATCGCGGTCGCCATCGGCCAGCACCAGCCCGGTCAGGACCAGGAACCAGCCCTGTTCCTCATCCAGCAACCGCCCGGCCTCGGCCAGGCTGGTCGCCACCGAGACCGGCAGCTCCAACCGCTGCTCGATCGCCTCGCGCAGCATGCTGGTGAACGTGCGCGAGTTTTCCACCAGCAGGATCCGCTGGGGCAGGGCATCACCGGGGTCGCTGAGAACAGCGCCCTGCAACAGTGCCGGCATGAGGCGTACGCTCGATTCCGAGTGGGTCGGGACTGGTAGCGGCCGTTTCACATGCAACTTTAGGGGGAGGGGGTGCCGCGCAATGTCGCAGCCTCCGCCTGGCTGCCGTGTGGCTCGTCGTCCTGTGCTGGCGGCTCAGGCGGTCCCCGTTTGCTCGATGGACGTCCGCTTACGGTTACTATCGCTGAAGTTCCCCTCGACGTTTTAATCAGGAGGTAAATGTGCGCATTCCAAGGATTGTGGGTGTTGTGGGTGTCGTTATTCTCGCGTCGGTTCCAATGGTTGGAATGGCGCAGTCAGATAGTCACGGAACTCCTCTGGCGAGAAGTGGACTCGGCCAGGCACAACCCATGGCTGTCAACTTAAGTCAGGATCCGAACTGGCTCGTGTACGGATTCCAGCGAGACGGTATCTCGTATTTCCAGGTGAATGATCTTGCCGGGCGTGTGCAGGTAATCATCGGGAATACCGATGATGTGTTCTGGACATTGCCCGCCGGCGACGGCCGGGCTCGGGTTTCGTTGCCGATGCAGCAAGTACGGCATTCCACGAACGCATCACGCGTCGAAGTGTATCGGGGGCCCAAATTCTCGTTGGTGCGCTACGGACACGGCGGCGACGCCGTGTGGGCTGTCGAAGCCAAGGATGACCTGAACTAGGAACTCGCTGACAGGTCAGTCATGACGTGCTGTCATCCCAAGGGTGACAGCACGTTGTTCAATGAAAAGCTGGTGCAACGGGCCGTCCAGTAGCTGACCTTGGTCATCGGGAGCGAGCGCAGAAGCATGCGTCAGACCGCGATTAGGTCAACGCTTTGCTATTGTCCACGTCAGATGTTCCGCGCCCCGCCGAGTGGTAGCGGGCGGCTCTGTTGGAGGAGCGTGTTGGTGCTTCCGTGAGCACCATTCTGATCCGGTTGCGACGGCACTGCACGACGCCGCCATATGCGAGAGGCAGGCCGGCCAAGCGTTCATCTGCCATAGCGATAGTCGTCTCAGACAATCCACTTCCAGAATCAAGACGAGCGACCACCACGAGGATTCCCCGCTGCGGTCCGAAGCGTCCGCAGCGCGCGCGAACCAATACCTGTCCCTTCTCATGCTCCAGCAGAAGGGATACGGCATCGGTCAGTGCGCGATAGGCAGCCAGCTGCAGGCCATTGCTCAGCATGCAAGGGTCGCCCTCCAGCCGAGGCCGGGTCACCCGGTCGCTCTTCTCCCACGCTTCGCGCACGCCACCGGTCTGCAGGGCTACATAAAGACCCAGTTGGTCCAAAGTGGTGGGATAGACCATGCTTGCCTGCTCCCGAAACAGGCGCGAATGCACCGTTGCAGTGTGCAGCAGGCCGCTGGCGATTTCATGATGTCCATGCAGCTTCAACCAGTTCACGACTTCGTTGAGGGAGACATCAATGCCATCTCCAAGCTTCCGGAGGCTAAGCGCACGCTCGCGCAGACCGTTTTCCCTCGCCATATGGGAGTTTCTGGCCAGCTTGATAGCGTTCTTCTCACCATCGTCCCGGATTCGGTAGCGGTGATAGTAATGAGTGATCCGGGAGCCGAACATCAGTAACGCGGCACCTGCAATGGCCATGATCATCTGCGTGGTAAACGTCGAGGGATCAAATGCCGACGGATAGGGCTTGGGCGTGGTAAGACCAATGATCAGATTAAGTGTTGGCACCGCCACTGCTGCGCCACGCCAGCCGAGCAGGCACGTCAGTGCAATGGCCGGGAGCGCCATGAACAGCTGCAGGCTGCTCTTGGCTGTGGGCGATTCCGCAGGGGTCAGCGTCATGCATATGCCTAACATGATCATCAAGGCGAGTGCGGCAATGATTGGCGTGAGTAATCTGCTAGTCCATGCCGGCTCCGTGTGCCGCTTTGCCCAAAGCAAGGCCAGCGGCGCCACGGTCAGGATCCCGATGAAGTCACCTACGATGTAGCGCGCGATGCCAGTGAGCAATGGCATATCCGGCGTTGTCCAAAGCAATTCCGCCAGAGCAAGATTGATTGACGTAACGGCTACGGCGGATGCCGCGCCAACTGAGAGCAACCAGGCCTGCGTGGTGGCGGCCATCATCTTGCGATGCAGTCGCACGATCATTGCCACCGTGGGCATCAGCGAGACGGAGGCGAGAACGACCCACGTCAGCCCGTACTTCTCCACCATCGGGTAACGCATCTGGGCGAAGTAGGCGTACTCACCCAGGAACAGATAGGGCCACAGTCGTGGTGGACAGAGCAGGAGTGCAGCCACGCGTATGCCAGCAGGCAGGTAGAACTGGTCGAGGGACAACTTGCGCGCGCCCCAACATGCAAAGGCGTAGATGACGGCAAGAACAAGCCCGATCGGCTCGATGCGCAGATTCACCTGAAGTCCATTTTTCCACCATTCTCCTCGCACCGGCTCCCCCTGTTCGTGCCTTCAACGTCCCTGTGTATCAATGCCGCGATCAGATTGGACGGTATATATACGCGCCGGATTATGCAATTGCGCAAGTGGTCCGGCGTGATGGCGCGCACAGCGTATGGATACACATGTAGACACGTGTCGCGCCCATGGGCGTGACAAATATCTCATTTTTTTATGAAACTCTTCACGCCGGTCATGGGGGCCGCATTCGAGCTGCGCCGCGGACATGCAGATGACTCCCCGTGGTTGAGGAGTGCCAATCTCTGCCACTGAGGGCATTGATATGACGCATTCTCCACACTTCGCTGGTCTGTGACGCGCGGCGTGCACAGCACGGCAAGCGCTCCCATACCATCTGCTGGCACTCGCCGTTCTGGAGCTGCCGGGAAATGGAAAGCCCGTTTTCAGATCCCGCGCCGTGTCTCACTTTTCCAACGTGGCACCCTCGCCGAGCCCGCCACCCCGAAAGCCCCTTAAGCCCTCACCACAACGCGTCCCGCAGTTTGTACCAGGACATCGCCGCCACCAGCAGCGGGGTCCGCAGCATGCGCCCGCCGGGGAAGGGCCGGTGGGGAATGCGTTCGAACACATCCAACCGCTCTGCCTGCCCGGCGATGGCTTCGGCCAGCACCTGGCCCGCCAGGCCCGCCGCGGCAACACCGTGGCCCGAGAAGCCCTGCGCGAAATAGACATTCGGGGTCAGTCGGCCCCAGTGCGGGGCGCGGTTGCGGGTGATGTCCACATAGCCGCCCCACACGTACTCCAGCTCCACGTCGGCCAGCTGCGGAAACACCGCGCGCATGCGCCGGGTCATCACACCGCGCAGGCCAGGCGGGGGCAGGGCGGAGTAGCTGGCTTGGCCGCCGAACAGCAGGCGGTGATCGCGGCTGAGGCGGAAATAGTCCAGTGCCCAGCTGACGTCGGCCACCGCCATGCCGTTGCGGATCAGCGATTCCGCCCGCGCCTGCCCAAGGACCGCACTGGCGCCGATATAGGTGCCGACCGGCATGATCCGCGATTCCAGCTCCGGCGCGATGCCCTCCAGCCAGGCGTTGCCGGCGATCACCACGTGGTCGGCGCTGACCGTGCCGTGTGCGGTACGCAGCTGCGGCCGGGGCCCGCGGATCAGCTGCAGGACCGGGGACTGCTCGTGGATCACCGCGCCGGCCGCCTCCGCGGCACGGGCCAGCCCCTGCGCGTAGGCCAGCGGATGCAGGTGGCCGCTGTGGGGATCGAACATCGCCCCGCGATAGCGGGGGCTGTCCAGCTGCCCGCGCAGCTGCGTGCGGTCCCACCATTGCAGGGGATAGGCGTAGCGCTGGGCCAGATCGATCAGCCCGGCGCGCAGCATGCGCTCCTGGCGGGGTTTGATCGGCACGCTGGCGTGGCCATCGCGCCAATCGCACTCGATCTGGTGATGGGTGATGCGATCACGCAGCAGGCGCATGCCATCGCGCGAGAACTCGAACAGCGCCCGCGCGTCTTCAGCACCCACCAGATGCTCGAGCGTATCCACTTCGCAGCCGTAGCCGACGATCGCCTGGCCACCGTTGCGGCCGGACGCACCCCAGCCCACGCGGTGCGCCTCCAGCAGCACGACGCGATAACCGCGCTCGGCCAGGGTCAGGGCGGCGGACAGGCCGGTGTAGCCGGCACCCAGCACGCAGACATCGGCGCTGAGATCGCCCGTCAACGGTTCACGTAGCGGCGCGCCCGGCACGCTGTCGGCGTACCAGCTGGGTGCATGCGCCTCGCCGGCAGCCGTCATGCCGGGCACCGGCGGGAAGAGGACAGGACAACAATCATGGACAAAGGATGCCAGCAACCGGCGCGCGGAACAGGGGTCAGTCTGTCGCAGCTACTGCCGCCGGCGTGTGAGGGGCGCGCGCGCCGGCGGTGGCGCGCTGTGTTGCGCGAGGTCTGCGCACGGGGGTAACGTGGCTGCAGGTCATCCGAGCATGACGCATGGTCTCGCCCCCTTGGGTCGGCCTGCCCACCGACAGCACGATGCTGGGCCATCACCGCTTCGCGGCGGCGGGTGAGAAGTACATCCGCGCGCTGGCCGAAGCGGCCGGTGTTACCCCGGTGCTGCTGCCCAGCCTGCAGCCGCCGTTGCCGGCCGCGCATTGGCTGGACCGCCTGCACGGCCTGCTGCTGACCGGCGCGGTGAGCAATATCGAACCGCATCTGTATGCCGGGCCCCCGAGCTGGCCCGGCAACCGCCATGATCCGGCGCGCGATGCGAACGCGCTCTCCCTGTTGCATGAGGCGCTGGCCCGCGACCTGCCCGTGCTGGCGATCTGCCGGGGTTTCCAGGAATTGAACGTCGCGCTCGGTGGCAGTCTGCACCCGCGCGTGCACGCGGTGCCGGGCATGAACGATCATCGTGAAGACCCGGAGGCGCCGGTCGAGGTGCACTATGGGCCG
Organism: Stenotrophomonas sp. Steno-Z10-BAI; assembly: GCF_056393115.1. Classification (NCBI taxonomy): domain Bacteria; kingdom Pseudomonadati; phylum Pseudomonadota; class Gammaproteobacteria; order Lysobacterales; family Lysobacteraceae; genus Stenotrophomonas; species Stenotrophomonas sp. Steno-Z10-BAI. The sequence continues at coordinate 57,547 of NZ_JBWJOZ010000004.1, forward strand.
GCGCATGCGGTCCAGCTGTGTGAGGGTGGTTGGCTGGCCGGCTGGGCCGGCGCGCCCACGGCACGGGTCAATTCCGTGCACGGGCAGGGCATCGATCGTTTGGCCGAGGGCCTGCAGATCGAGGCCGTCGCTGAGGATGGCCTGATAGAAGCCGCCCGCAGCACCGCGCATCGTTTCGTGCTCGGGGTGCAGTGGCATCCGGAGTGGCGGGTGGCCGACAATTCGTTCTATCACAGCATTTTTCACGCTTTCGGCGATGCTTGTCGCCGCAACTCTCTTACAGCAGACCGGTCATGACCACCCGAACGCGTTCGCGCAAAGCCGCCGCCCCCAAGCCTGTTCCGCAGGAGAGCACGCTGCTGCGCTGGCTCAAGGACCGGCGTATCACCGAGGTGGAGTGCCTGGTGCCGGATATCACCGGCAACGCGCGCGGCAAGATCATTCCGGCCGACAAGTTCTCCCACGATTACGGCACCCGCCTGCCGGAGGGCATCTTCGCCACCACGGTCACCGGCGAATTCCCGGACGACTACTACGAGCTGACCTCGCCCTCGGACTCGGACATGATCCTGCGCCCGGATGCCGATACGGTACGGATGGTGCCCTGGGCGACCGATCCGACCGCGCAGGTCATCCACGACTGTTTCACCAAGACCGGTGAGCCGCATGAGCTGGCCCCGCGCAATGTGCTGCGGCGCGTCCTCAATGCCTATGCCGAACTGGGCCTGCGCCCGGTGGTGGCACCGGAGCTGGAGTTCTTCCTGGTCCAGAAGAACACCGACCCGGATTTCCCGCTGCTGCCGCCGGCCGGCCGCTCCGGGCGTCCTGAAACCGCGCGCCAGTCGTACTCGATCGATGCGGTGAACGAGTTCGATCCGATCCTCGATCTGATGTATGACTACTGCGATGCGATGAAGCTGGACGTGGATACGCTGATCCATGAATCCGGCGCCGCACAGCTGGAGGTCAACTTCACCCACGCCAATGCGATGGATCTGGCCGATCAGGTATTCCTGTTCAAGCGCACCATGCGTGAGTCGGCGATGCGCCACGGCATCTATGCCACCTTCCTGGCCAAGCCAATGGAGAACGAGCCGGGCAGTGCGATGCATATCCACCAGAGCTTGCTGCGGATCAGCGATGGCAGCAACGTATTCACCGGCGAGCATGGCGGTGAGGATTTCAGCCCGTTGTTCGGCCATTACCTGGCTGGCCTGCAGAAGTACGTCCCGGCGGCGATGGCGTTTTTCGCTCCGAACGTGAACTCCTACCGCCGGCTGATGTTCGGCGAGGTTTCCCCAAGCAACGTGCACTGGGGCTTCGACAACCGCACCTGCGGGCTGCGCGTGCCGCTGGATACGCCGGAGAACATGCGGGTGGAAAGCCGGTTCGCCGGTTCGGATGCCAACCCCTACCTGGCCATCGCCGCGACCCTGGCGGCTGGGCTGCTGGGCATCCGCGAGCAAGGCTCCCCGACCGCGCCGATCAGTGGCAGCGCCAAGGAGCTGGGCTATGACCTGCCGCGCTCGCTGGGCGAGGCGCTGGACGGGCTGGAAGGCTGCCCGGAACTGCGCGAGATGCTCGGCGAGCGCTTCTGCCGCGCCTACGTGTCGGTCAAGCGCAAGGAGTACGAGACCTTCTTCCGGGTGATCAGCTCCTGGGAGCGCGAGTTCCTGCTGCTCAACGTCTGACCCGAGGCACCTGATCCGGCATGGCCGTGAGGGCCATGTGCTGGGAAAATGGGGGCATGCCCGGTAGGCTGGCACCCGTTGCGCCGGTCCGGCCGGTTCCCCCCAACTCGCACCTGACCTGTGGAGAGTCCGATGAAGCTGCGAATCCTCACCCTCGGCATTGCCGTATCCGTGCTGACCGCCTGTGGCGGCGGTGACAAGCAGGACGACGCCAAGGTGCTGAACGTCTACAACTACAGCGATTACATCGCCGAAGACACCATCCCGAACTTCGAAAAGGCCACCGGCACCAAGGTGACCTATGACGTGTTCGACAGTGATGAGATGGTCGAAACCAAGCTGTTGGCCGGCAACAGCGGCTATGACGTGGTGGTGCCAACGCTGAACTTCTTCGGCCGCCAGATCAAGGCCGGCGTGTTCCTGCCGCTGGACAAGAGCAAGATCCCGAACCTGGCCAATCTCGACCCGGAGGTGATGAAGCGCATCGCCCAGCAGGACCCGGGCAACGAGTACGGCGTGCCGTACATGATCGGCACCACCGGCATCGGCTACAACGTGGAGCTGCTCAAGCAGCGCTTCGGTGGCAGCACCGACATCGCCAACAGCTGGGATCTGATCTTCAAGCCGGAAAACATCGCCAAGATGAAGGACTGCGGGATCACCATCCTGGATACGCCGTCGGACATGATCCCGATCGCACTGCACTACCTGGGCGAAGATCCGCACAGCCAGGACCCGGTCACGCTGGAGAAGGCCGCCGCGCTGCTCAAGACGATCCGCCCGTACGTGCAGAACTTCCACTCCTCGCAGTACGTGGGCTCGCTGGCCAACGGCGGCACCTGCCTGGTGGTGGGCTGGTCCGGTGACATCATCCAGGCGCGTGACCGTGCAGCTGAAGCCTCCAATGGCGTGACCGTGGCCTACTCGATCCCGCGCGAAGGTGGCCCGCAGTGGTTCGACATGCTGGCCATCCCCAAGGATGCCAAGCACCCGGAGGCCGCCTACGCCTTCATCAACTACCTGCTGGAGCCGAAGGTCGCCGCGGCCAACACCAACTTCATCCATTACGCCAACCCGGTGACCGCGGCCACGCCGCTGGTGGACGAATCGATCCGCACCGACCCGACCATCTACCCGCCGGCCGATGTGGCGGCGAAGATGTTCACCTATTCGATCAACACGCCGGAAGTGGACAAGCTCTACACCCGGTTGTGGACCGAGGTGAAAACCGGGCGCTGACCGCCCCCGCGACGCCGGCCCCGCGCCGGCGTCGTCGTTTCAGGGGGTAGGACATGACGCGGCCACCACCGGTAAAATGGCATTCTCCCCCCGTCCCGCCGCCGCTCCCGGAGCCGCTGACCATGCCATTTGAAGCCAAGCCGGAAGGCGCGGTCCTGCCGGTCCTGGAACCGGGCTACCTGTCCATCCGCGCGCTGCGCAAGGAGTTCGACGGCTTCGTCGCGCTCGACGACGTCACCCTGGACGTGCGCAAAGGCGAGATATTCGCGCTGCTGGGTGGCTCGGGCAGTGGCAAATCGACGCTGCTGCGCTGCCTGGGCGGCTTCGAGACCCCCACCCAGGGCACCATCGACCTGGACGGCCAGCGCATCAACGCGCTGCCGCCGTACCAGCGCCCGATCAACATGATGTTCCAGTCCTACGCGCTGTTCCCGCACATGACGGTGGAGCAGAACATCGCTTTCGGCCTGAAGCAGGACGGCATGGCGCGTGATGCGATCAACCGCCGTGTCGGCGAAATGCTGGAGCTGGTGCAGCTGGGCAAGCTGGCCAAGCGCAAGCCGCACCAACTCTCCGGCGGTCAGCAGCAGCGCGTGGCGCTGGCGCGGTCGCTGGCCAAAGGCCCGAAGCTGCTGTTGCTGGATGAGCCGATGGGCGCGCTGGACAAGAAGCTGCGCTCGCAGATGCAGCTGGAGCTGGTCAACATCATCGAGACCACCGGGGTGACCTGCGTGATGGTCACCCACGATCAGGAAGAGGCCATGACCATGGCCACCCGGATCGCGGTGATGGATGCCGGCTGGATCCAGCAGGTCGGCAAGCCGGATGAAATCTACGAGCAGCCGGCCAACCGCTTCGTGGCCGAGTTCATCGGCTCGGTGAACCTGTTCGATGGCGTGCTCGATGAGGACCTGCCCGAGTACGTCACCGTGCGCACGCCGCTGTTCCCCGCACCGATCTACGTCGCCCACGGCATCACCGGTTACGAAGGCCAGCCGGTGGCGTTCGCGCTGCGCCCGGAGAAGGTGATGATCGGCAAGGACGAGCCGGCCGGGGATACCAACAAGGCCCAGGGCGTGATCGAGGAGATCGCCTACTTCGGCAGCCACTCGGTATTCCATGTGCGCCTGCCGAGCGGGGCCAAGGTGCTGTCCAACTTCGCCAATTCGCAGCGCTGGGCCAGCGATGGCCTGACCTGGGGTGACGCCGTCTGGGTGCACTGGCGCGACAACGACGGCGTGGTGCTGACCTCATGAGCGCGACCGGCTGGAAGCGCTGGCTCCCGGGCACGCGCGCCGGCGTGATCGCCGCGCCGTACCTGTGGCTGCTGCTGTTCTTCGCGGTGCCGTTCGTGATCATCCTGATGATCTCCTTCGCCCGCAGCCAGGTCGGCTCGCCGCCGTACACCTGGCTGCTGGAGTACGTGGACGGCGCGTTCTCGCTCAAGCTCAACCTCGGCAGCTACGCGGCCCTGGTCAAGGACAACCAGTACGCGCTGGCGTACCTGAGTTCGATCAAGATCGCGGTCATCTCGACCCTGCTCACGCTGCTGATCGGCTACCCGATGGCCTACGTGATCTCGCGGATGAGCCCGGCCGCGCGCAATGTGGCGATGATGCTGGTGGTGCTGCCTTCGTGGACCTCGTTCCTGATCCGCGTGTATGCCTGGATCGGCATCCTGGACCGCAATGGCCTGCTCAACCAGCTGCTGCTCAAGCTCGGCCTGATCGATGCGCCGCTGCAGATCCTGTACACCCCGACCGCCGCCTACATCGGCATCGTGTACTGCTACCTGCCGTTCATGGTGCTGCCGCTGTACGCCAATCTGGTCAAGCTGGACAACCGCCTGCTCGAAGCCGCCTACGACCTCGGCGCCAAGCCGTGGCAGGCCTTCGTGCGGATCACACTGCCGCTCTCGCGCACCGGCATCATCGCCGGCTGCATGCTGGTGATGATCCCGGCCGTGGGTGAGTTCGTGATTCCGGAAATGCTCGGCGGGCCGGATACGTTGATGATCGGCCGCGTGCTGTGGGGCGAGTTCTTCAACAACCGTGACTGGCCCACGGCCTCGGCGGTGGCGATCGTGATGCTGGCCCTGCTGCTGGTACCGATCCTGCTGTTCAACCGCATGCAGCAGCGCGAGCTGGAAGGAAAGCTGGCATGAGCATGGTGCGCAGCAACCGCTGGTTGGGCTGGAGCCTGCTCGGGCTGGGCTTCGCCTTCCTGTACCTGCCGATCCTGTTGTTGATGGTGTACTCGTTCAACGCCTCCAAGCTGGCCACGGTATGGTCGGGCTTCTCCACGCGCTGGTACGGCGAGCTGTTCAACAACCGGCAGATCCTGGACGCGCTGTGGATCAGCCTCAAGGTCGCGTTCTGGACGGCCTGCGCGGCCACCGTGCTGGGCACGATGGCGGCGATGGTGATGACCCGCATGCGCCGCTTCCCGGGCAAGACCGTGTTCGGTGCGTTGATCACCGCGCCGCTGGTGATGCCCGAAGTGATCCTGGGCTTCTCGCTGATGACCCTGCTGGTGGCGATGGGCGGCATTCCCGGTTTCCCCAGCCGCGGCGTGACCAGCATCTGGATCGCGCATGTCACCTTCACCCTGTCCTTCGTGACGGTGGTGGTGTCCTCACGCCTGCAGGAGCTGGACCGCTCGCTGGAGGAAGCCGCGATGGATCTCGGCGCGAGCCGGTTGAAGGTGTTCTTCCAGATCACCCTGCCGATCATCGCCCCGGCGCTGGTGGCCGGCTGGCTGCTGGCGTTCACGCTGTCGCTGGATGACGTGGTGATCGCCAGCTTCGTGGCCGGCCCGAACTCGACCACCCTGCCGATGAAGGTGTTCTCCTCCGTGCGGATGGGCATCAAGCCGGAGATCAACGCGCTGGCCACCTTGATGGTGCTGGCGGTGTCGATCGCGGCGGTGGTGGGCTGGTACATCACCTCCCGCGCCGAGAAACGCCGCCAGCGCGACATGCAGATGGCGCTGCAGGACCCCAGCTGAACGTCATCCCGATCCGGCAACATCCGGATCACGGGGCCGGGCGCACACTACGGGTCTGACTTTTGGAGACCCGCGATGACCGCTGACATCATCAATCCCGCGACCGGCCAGGTCACGTATCGCCATGAACTGCTCACCGCCACGGAGGTCGAGCAGCGCCTGGCCGCGGCCGCCGAGGCGTTCCCGGCCTGGTCAGCGCGTTCGCTGCAGGAGCGCGGGGCGATCCTGCGCGCCATCGCGGCCCAGCTGCGCCAGCGCAAGGGGGACATCCAGCAGGCGATGACCACCGAGATGGGCAAGCTCAAGGGGGAAGCGCTGGGTGAGATCGACAAATGCGCCGAGGCCTGCGAGTTCTACGCCGATCACGCGGCCGACTACCTCAAGCCGCAGCTGATCGATACCGAGGCCCAGCGCAGCTACGTGCGCTACGAGCCGATCGGCTGTGTGTTCGCGGTGATGCCGTGGAACTTCCCGATCTGGCAGGTATTCCGTTTCCTTGCGCCGGCGTTCATGGCCGGCAATGTGGCGCTGCTCAAGCACGCCAGCAACGTGCCGCAATGCGCCGACCTGATCCTGGCGGTGTGCCGCGATGGTGGGCTCCCCGAGGGCGTGTTCGATGTGCTGCATATCGACAACGACCAGGCCGCCGAGGTGCTGCGCGACAAGCGGGTCAAGGCGGTCACGCTGACCGGCAGCGAGCGCGCCGGGCGGTCGATTGCGGCCAATGCCGGTGACCAGCTCAAAAAGTGCGTGATGGAGCTGGGCGGCAGCGATGCCTTCGTGGTGCTGGACGATGCCGATCTGGACAAGACGGTGGCCGCAGCGGTGAAGTCGCGCTTCGACAACAGTGGCCAGACCTGCATCGCGGCCAAGCGCTTCATCGTGGTCGATGCGATCGCCGATGCGTTCGTGGAGAAGTTCGTCGCCGCCGCCGGCAAGCGTGTCTACGGCGATCCGCAGGACGAGAAGACCACGCTCGCGCCGATGGCGCGCGCGGACCTGCGCGACGAGCTGCACAAGCAGGTGCAGGACAGCATCGCCAAGGGCGCCACGCTGCTGCTCGGCGGTGAGCCGGTAGCCGGCTCGCATGCGGGCTACCCGGCCACCATCCTGGACAACGTGACGCCCGGCATGCCGGCCTATGACGAAGAACTGTTCGGCCCGGCCGCCGCGATCCTGCGCGTCAGCGATGACGCCGAAGCACTGCGCGTGGCCAACGACACCACCTTCGGCCTGGGCGGCAGCGTGTGGACCACCGATGCGGCGCGCGGCGAAGCCATCGCCCAGCAGCTGGAATGCGGTGCCGCCTTCGTCAACGCCATCGTCAAGAGCGACGTACGCCTCCCCTTCGGCGGCAGCAAACGCTCCGGCTTCGGCCGTGAACTCGCCGAACATGGCATCCATGAGTTCATGAACATCAAGACCGTTTACGTGGCCTGATGCCATGAACCGGGTAGTGCCGGCCGCTGGCCGGCTCACGCCCATGCCCCGGACGGCCGCGAACATCAGATGAGGGTCATGCCACCGGAGGAGCCGGCCAGCGGCCGGCCTACCCGCCGTCGTGGCCAGCCGTCGCCCGCCGTAGCCAGCAACGGTCACCACCGTAGCGACCAACGGTCGCCTACCTACACCTACAACCAGCGCGCGCGCTTGAACAAGCGGTACAGCCCCACGCACACCGCACCGACGCCGATGATCATCGCCGGGTAAGCCCACGGCTTGTCCAGCTCGGGCATGTTCGTGAAGTTCATGCCATACCAGCTGGTGATCAAGGTCGGGGCGGCCAGCAGCGCCGCCCAGGCGCCCAGGCGCTTGACCGTCTCGCCCTGCGCCAGCGTCACCAGCGACAGGTTGACGCTCAGCGCGGTACCCAGCATTTCGCGCAGGGTGTCGATCACATCACTGATCCGCACGGCGTGGTCATGCACATCGCGCAGGTACAGCTTCACTTCGTCCGGCACCAGCTCGCCCTGGTAGCGCTTGATCTGCGAGAGCATGTCCTGCAGCGGTGCGACGGCCATGCGCATCTTGTTGAGCTCGCGCTTGAGCTCGTACAGCCGCACCACGGTCTGGCGCTTGTAGTTGTCGGAGAAGATGTCCTTCTCCAGCAGCTCCAGCGTGTCGCGGTAGCGCTGGGTGATCGGCAGGTAGTTGTCGACCACGAAATCCAGCACCGCATACAGGCAGTACGACGGGCCCATCGTGCGCAGCAGCTCCGGCTCGCGCTCCACGCGGGCGCGCGGGGCGGCATAGGACAGCGACGCGCCATGGCGCACCGTGACCAGGAAGCGTGGCCCGAGGAAGGCGTGGGTCTCGCCATAGCGGATCCGCTCGTCCACCATCTGCGCGGTGGTCACCACCACGAACAGCGAATTGCCGTAGGCCTCCACCTTGGGCCGCTGATGCGCATTGCGGGCGTCTTCGATGGCCAGCGAGTGCAGGCCGAATTCTTCCTGCAGTTTCAGCAGCACGCTGTCGTCGGGTTCGTACAGCCCCACCCACACGAAGCCGTTGTCGCTGGCGATCACATCGCTGATCGCATCCAGGCCGATGTCGTGGCGCTTGCCCTGGTCATCGTAGTGAACGCAGTTGATGACGCAGGCGGGGTTTTCAGGTGTGACGGTATCCATGGCGGGCATCGTGCGTCAGCGGCCCGTGACGGGCAGGTCACGGCGGCCCAGCACCCACGCCAGCGCCACGTGGATGGGCAGCAACAGCACGATCCACTGCAGGTTGTACTGCGCCTGCAAGGTCAGCCAATGCAGCACCAGGCCGAGCAGCGACACGCCGGCGACCGCCCACAGCACGAGCCGGAACCACGCGCGCGGCGCGCGGCCGCGCAGCAGGGTGATCGCAGCGGGAACGAGCAGCAGGCACAGCGGCGAGAGCTGCAGCAGGTTGCGGTTGGCCCAGGCGGCCTGGTGCGCACTGAAGCCCCACAGGTAGGTCAGCAGCGCGCCGCCGATCCCGCAGAACAGCCAGAACGGCAGCGCCAGGCCGCCAAGCAGGCGGCGCCGGCGGCGCAGTGCAACCACACCCGCAGCGGCGATCAGGCCGCACAGCAGCCACGGCCACCAGCTGCGCGGGGACTCGGTCGGCTCCGGGGCGATCCGGTGCGGCAGCAGTTCCTGCTCGGCCTGCACCAGCGGGCGACCTTCGCTGTTGCGCACCTGGCGCAGCGCATCGGCCAAGCGCATCGGCACGAAGGCTTCCTGCCAGCGCGACAGCGGCTGGTCGGCGAACGGGCCCAGGCCGATATCGAAGCCCAGCCACATCCACGGCGACGGCGAAGCCAGGCGCACCGATTCACTGCGGTAGGTGTTGCCGCGCGAGCGCCCGGACAGCTGCGAATGCAGCCCGCCGCCCAACGCGCCGTCGATCGCATCGCGGACCATGGTGGCGCAGTTGGCGGTGTAGTAATCGTAGTGGTAACGCGCGTTCTCGGGCTTGGCCCGCTCGGCCAGCGACGCGGCCAGGGTACGCGCCTGCGCAGGCGTCAGATCCAGCCACTGCACGCTCGCACCGCGGCCGCTCTCCTGGTAGTACGACAGGTCCTGCCCAAGCGGCAGCGCGACCAGGTAGTACATCATGTCGCCGCGCACGAAGTTGCCGATGAAATCGGACTCGCTCGGGTCGAAGTAACCGAAGTTGTACGAGGTGGCGTCGCCGGTGACCGGATCGACTACGACCAGTGCGTCATGTCCAAAGCGTTCAAAGAAGATTTCGCCCGGCTGCATGGTGACCACGCCGATGCGTGGCGCCTCGGCGGCAGGCGCCTCGGCGGAAGTGGCCGGGGCGGCATCCTGCGCGGCCATCGCCCCGAAGGGCAGGCTGGCCATCGCAAGCAGCGACAACACGAACAACAGGCGGCACGGCGACCACCGATTCAAAGGGGGCCGCATGGCGTGGGTCAATCCTCGTTGTGGGTGTCGGGCGGCAGCACGGTCACATGGAACGCCTGCACACGGCGGGCATCGGCACGCGCCACCCGGAACACGAAGCGGTCCAGGGTGAGTTCGTCGCCGGTTTCAGGCAGGTGCCCGATCGCCTCGGTGACCAGGCCACCGATGGTGTCGTAATCATCGTCGGGGAACGTGGCACCGAAGCGCTCGTTGAAATCCTCGATCGCGGTCAATGCATCGACCACGTACTGGCCGTCGGCCTGGATCGCGATCTGCGAGGTGTGGTCCTCGGCCTCGTCGTGCTCATCGTCGATCTCGCCGACGATCTGTTCCAGCACGTCCTCGATGGTGACCAGCCCGGCGACACCGCCGTACTCATCGACCACGATGGCCATGTGGTTGCGCGAGAGCCGGAACTCCTTGAGCAGCACGTTGAGCTTCTTGGCCTCGGGGATCAGCACCGCCGGGCGCAGCAGCTCACGGATGTTGGCCGGCCCGTTGTCGGCCACCACGCCGCGCAGCAGGTCCTTGGCCAGCAGGATGCCGAGGATGTCGTCCTTGTTGTCGCCGTGCACCGGGAAGCGCGAATGGCCGGATTCGACCACCTGCTTCATCAGGTCAAGGAAGGGGGCTTCGACCGGCAGGGAGACCATCTGCGAGCGCGAGATCATCACGTCGCCGACGGTGAGCTCGGCCACCGAAATGGCGCCTTCCATCATCCGCAGCGTGTCGGCGGCGATCAGGCCGTCTTCGTGCGCGGTGTGCAGTACCGCCACCAGCTCGTCGCGGGTGTGGGGTTCGCCGGAGAAGGCAGCGGTCAGGCGTTCGAGCCAGCTGCGCTTCTTTTCATTGTGCTCCTGGGTGGAGCTACTACTGTCGTCTTCAGACATCTCTGGAAAAAAAGGCACCCGGCGTGCCGGGCGTTGGATTTAGTCTATCAGGATGCGGGCGCCTGTCAGCGCCCGGCCGAGGGCGGATTCACGCCCGGCAAGGGGGCCGGGGCGGCGCCCGCCGGTGGGGTGTCTTCCTCCGGTGGCAGGTCCAGGCTGTAGGTACAGCCGGCCAAGGTCTTGCCGGGGTGGGATTTGACCGTGGACAGGCTCAGGATCACCGATTCGATCAGGGCCTCGCCGGTACGCGGGTCGGTGACGTCGCGGCTGACCAGCTCGCGCCCGGCCATGAACTTCGCCGGGGTATCCACACCGTCCTCCAGGGCCAGGCGCTTGGCCAGCGGGCGTGGGTCAGCCAGGTCCAGGATCGCCATGATGCTGGCGCCGGCCACCGTGATGTACTCGGCACGCTCGCCGAACACCGTGATCGGGGCGGCCAGGCGGAATTCGGTCATGAACTGGTTGGTCTGCGGCAGCGGCTGCAGGCCGTTGGCGACCGCCTTGAGCGGGTCGGCCACGACCGGGGCGACGGCATCGTAATCGCTCACGCTCTTGCGGCATTCAATCAAGGAGGGCAGGTCCAGCGGCGCCGCCTCGGCGAAGGCCGGGGTGGGCAGCAGGGCGAGCAGGCCCAGGCAGGCACATCGGAACGGGATCATCGGAACAGGTCCATCAACTAAGGCGTGCAGCGCACGGACGCGGCGACGATCATAGCCGGCACCGGCCGGCGGTGGCAGGCGTCAACGACGGCGGAACAGCCAGCGCAGGGTGGCGGAGAAGGTGACCACCGCGATTCCCGCCGCCCACAGCACCAGGGCCGCGGCAGCCAGATGCAGCGCGCCCGGCCCGTCGGCGGTGGCCGACAGTAGCGCGCGCCCGAACACCAGGGCGAATGCAGCGGCAAGGACGAACAGGAGCGCGACCTGCACCGGCCGCGCGTGGAAGGTCGATGACTGCGCCGGGGAGGCGCCGTCGCGACGTGACCAGCGATACAGCGTGCGCCAGCCCAGCGGCGCCACCAGCGCGGCCGCCAGCCCCGACCAGATCACCACGCTCAGGCCGGCGGCGCTGAGGGTCGCTTCGTCAGCACCGGCCAGCAGATGCGGCAGGATCAGGCCCGCCACCACGCAGGTCAGCGTGCCCAGCACGAACACGCCGGCAGCCAGGCCGGCCAGACGTCCGGCCCATGCGGCGGACAAGGGGGCGCGTCGCTGCCGCGCCGCCCACCAGCTTCGCGCGGGCGCCAACGACAGCACGGCGATCACCGCCGACAGCGCAAGCATGCCCAGCTGCAGCGCGCCCGGGTCACGGCCGGCCGGCGTCAGCGCGGCGAGCCCGGGGGCACCGATCGCGGCGTACAGCAATCCCACCCACGACAGTGCGAGCAGCACGGGGCCCAGTACAGAGCGACGATCAGGAACCAGCATGGCGGCATACATCCTTGTATGGTTGAGCAATCAGTGCACGCAACGCAGGGGACGCTCAGCGTTCGCCGGCATACGGATCGGCAATGCCCAGCTCGGCCAGGATGTCCCGCTCGAGCTGTTCCATGGCGTCGGCTTCTTTCTCGTCCTCATGGTCCCAGCCGAGCAGATGCAGCACGCCGTGCACGGTCAGGTGCGCGTAGTGGGCGTTGAGCGCCTTGCCCTGCTCGTCGGCCTCGCGCGCGACCACCGGGGCGCAGATCACCAGATCGCCGAGCAGTGGGAATTTCACGCCCTTGGGCAGGCCCTCCGGCAGTTCGGCCGGGAAGCTGAGCACGTTGGTCGCGTAATCCTTGCCGCGGTAGTGCCGGTTCAAGGACTGCCCTTCCTTGGCATCGACCAGACGGATCGCCAGGTCGGCCTCGCGGATGCGGCCCTTCAGTGCGGCGGCCACCCACTTGCGGAAGCTCACCGCCGAGGGCAGGCCAGCCCGGGGCAGGGCGTAGCTGATGGCGACGTCCAGTCGCACGGGACCACGGGTCATGGGGTCGCTCCGGGTTGGACCTGCTGCAGATCGCGGCGGTCGTAGGCGCTGACGATGCGGGCCACCAGCGGGTGACGGACCACGTCGCGCGCTTCGAAGAAGGTGAAGCTCACGCCCTCGACATCACGCAGCACATCGATCGCATCGCGCAGGCCGGACTTCACGTGCTTGGGCAGATCGGTCTGGGTGAGGTCGCCGGTCACCACGGCCGTGGAGCCGAAGCCCAGGCGGGTCAGGAACATCTTCATCTGCTCGACCGTGGTGTTCTGCGCTTCGTCCAGGATCACGTACGCATCGTTGAGCGTGCGGCCGCGCATGTAGGCCAGCGGCGCGATCTCGATGACGTTCTTCTCCAGCAGCTTGAGCACTTTCTCCACGCCGAGCATTTCGTACAGCGCGTCGTAGAGCGGCCGCAGATACGGGTCCACTTTCTGGCTCAGGTCGCCGGGCAGGAAGCCCAGCTTCTCGCCGGCTTCCACCGCCGGGCGGACCAGGATCAGGCGCTGCACGCGCGCTTCATTGAGCGCTTCCACCGCGCTGGCCACGGCCAGGAAGGTCTTGCCGGTGCCGGCCGGGCCGATGCCGAAGTTGATGTCATGCGTGGTGATCTGGTGCAGGTAGCGGGCCTGGTTGGCGCCGCGGCCGCGCACGGTGCCGCGCTTGACCTTGATCGCCACGTCCTGGGCCTCGTAGGCGCGCTCGACCACATGCTCCACGTTGGCCTGGTTCAGCCGCAGGTGGATGGCATGGCTGTCGAACACCACGTCGCCGGCTTCGGCGTACAGCGCTTCGATCAGGGCCTGCGCATCGGCCACCACGGCCTTTGGGCCGGTCACGCGGAACACGTGGCCACGGTTGGCGATTTCCACGCCGAGTTTGAGTTCCACCTGGCGGAGATGTTCATCGAACGGACCGGCCATGTTGGCCAGGCGCTCGTTGTCTTCCGGGGTGAGGGTGAAGTCGCGTTGTGCGAGTGCGGTCATTGCGTCCGGCGGCCGCCGGTCCAGCCGACCGGGCCGCAAGCAGGGAAAGGGAGAACAGGGTAGCGCGGGTGTGGGGCTGCCGCTACAGCACCGGCGGAAAGTGGTTTTCCACAGGGGCTGTGCAATGCCGGTGCAGCAACCTGTGGATAGGTGGCGCCAGCCCTACTGCGGCAACGGGTTCGATTGCGTGGTCAAAAAAGCGTCAACGATGGCCGGACCGCGGTCCGGCCATTGAGCTCAGTCTGCCGTCACCATCCGCGCGCGCAGCGAGTTGCTGTACGCCTCGGTGATCACCACATCCACGAACTGGCCAATCAGGCGTGGGTGCCCCGGGAAATTCACCGAGCGCATGTTCTCGCTCTTGCCGGTCAACTCGTTCGGGTTGCGCTTGGACGGACCCTCCACCAGCACGGTCTGCACGGTGCCGACCATCTTTTCCGAGATGGCTGCAGCCTGCTCGTTGATCCGGGCCTGCAGGCGCGACAGGCGCGCGTGCTTTTCCGCATCGGGGGTGGTGTCTTCCAGATCGGCGGCGGGCGTGCCCGGGCGGCGCGAGTAGATGAAGGAGAAGCTCTGGTCGAAGCCCACGTCCTCGATCAGCTTCATGGTCTTTTCGAACTCCGCATCGGTCTCGCCGGGGAAACCGACGATGAAATCCGAGCTGATCGAGATGTCCGGACGCACCGCGCGCAGCTTGCGGATTTTGGACTTGAACTCCAGCGCGGTGTAGCCACGCTTCATCGCCGAGAGCACGCGGTCGCTGCCGGCCTGCACGGGCAGGTGCAGGAAGTTGGCCAGCTGCGGCACATCACGGTAGGCATCGATCAGCGAATCGCTGAACTCCAGCGGGTGCGAGGTGGTGAAGCGGATCCGGCCGACGCCGTCGATCTCGGCGATGGTGCGGATCAGCAGGCCCAGGTCGGCGAACTCGCCGTCGCCATACGGGCCGCGGTAGGCGTTGACGTTCTGGCCGAGCAGGTTGATCTCCAGCACACCCTGCGCGGCCAGCTGCGCCACTTCCACCACCACGTCCTCGAACGGGCGGCTGACCTCGGTGCCGCGGGTATAGGGCACCACGCAGAACGAGCAGTACTTCGAGCAACCTTCCATGATCGAGACGAACGCGGAGGCACCCTCGGCACGCGGCTCGGGCAGGGCATCGAACTTCTCGATCTCCGGGAAACTGATGTCCACCTGCGATTTGCCCGATTCACGGCGCTGGCGGATCAGCTCCGGCAGGCGGTGCAGGGTCTGCGGGCCGAACACCAGGTCCACGTGTGGCGCGCGCTTGATGATCGCCTCGCCTTCCTGCGAAGCCACGCAGCCGCCGACCCCGATGATCACGCCACGGCCGTTGTTCTTCAGTGCCTTCCAGTAACCCAGCTGGCTGAACACCTTCTCCTGGGCCTTCTCGCGGATCGAGCAGGTGTTCATCAACAACACGTCGGCCTCGGCCGGGTCGTCGGTGAGTTCCAGCCCTTCCGAGGCGGCGAGCACGGCGGCCATCTTGGTCGAGTCGTACTCGTTCATCTGGCAACCGTGGGTCTTGATGTACAGCTTGCCGCGCACCGGACCGGTCACCTGCGGCGTGGCGCCGGGCAGGGGGAGCAGATCGGGGCGGGGGGCGGAGCTGGGCGGAGCAGAGGCAGGCAAGGCAGAACCGGCCGAAGTCGGTGCGGTCGAAGCTGGCGTCCCGGTCATGGCGCTTATTCCAGTCGGGTGGGCGGGCAGGCAGCCGGATGGCTGCGGTGAGCAGGCCATTGTAGCCGGGTCGGGCGCCCCCCTTGGCAATCCCCGGCGAATTGGGGACACTCCCGCTCATGAAGGGGATGTTGGGGATCGCTGCGCTGGCCTTGGCTGCGCTGACCGCTATGCCGGCCAGTGCGGGCAACCTGTACAAGTGTGTTGGTGCCGACGGCATTCCCAGCTATGTGAGCAAGCGCGTGGGCGGGGCCAGCTGCAGCGTGATCAGCAGCTACCGGCCCGACCGCAGCGCGCCCCGCCGGGCCCCGACTGCGCCGCCCGCGCCGACCCCGGTCGCCCAGATCGCCAGCGCCACACCTGCAGCGGGGGGCACCGCCGCGCCGGTCCGGGCCGATACCGCCACGGTCGCCACCGCGATCACGCCCGCTCCGGTTCCGGCTCCGGCTCCGGCCACCGTGCTGACCGCGCCGCCCACCCGGGCCCCCGCAGCCGGCAAGGCTGGGCAGGTCCGCAGCGGTCAGCTCTATTCGTATATGAAGGACGGCGTGCGCCATTACACCAGCGCACGTCCGGCCCAGATGGCCAGCCTCGGGCAGGTCCGCACCATCCATTACACCTTCATCGAACGCTGCTATGCCTGTGGCGCGAACCCCTCGGTCAACTTCGGCTCGGTCCGCCTCAACACCACGGCCTATCAGAGCGAGATCGCCGCGGCCGCCCGGGAGTTCGGGGTGGAAGAAGCGATCGTGCGCGCGATCATCCATGCCGAGTCCGCCTACAACCCACTGGCGCTGAGCCGGGCCGGCGCGCAGGGCCTGATGCAGCTGATGCCGCCCACCGCGCGTCGCTTCGGGGTCAGTGATTCCTATGATGCTTCGCAGAACATCCGCGGCGGCGTGCAGTACCTGTCCTGGCTGCTCAAACGCTTCAATGGCGACCTGACCCTCGCCGCCGCGGGCTACAACGCGGGCGAGGGCGCGGTAGCCCGTCATGGCGGCGTGCCCCCTTACAGCGAGACCCAGTATTACGTGAAGCGGGTGGCCGTATTGGCCGACCGCTATCGAAGTGCGGTCGCCACCCAGCAATAACCCATGGCGCCGGTGGTACCTGATGCCGTACTGTCGGGGTAATGTCGTTCCGTAGTACCGCGTTGTGTGGCCGACTTCGGTTCAGCTACACTCGCGGCTGATTCAATGTGGACTGGCCCCCACCGGTCTGCTGGCAGCCTCAAGCTACCTAAATCAATATCGGAGTGCCGGATGGCCAACGATGGGGTAAACGATCCAGTCAACACTGGACGTCGGCGGTTTCTCTCAGCAACCACTGCGGTGGTCGGAGCGGTCGGCGTCGGATTTGCAGCGGTACCGTTCATCAAGTCCTGGAATCCCAGCGCCCGCGCCAAACTGGCCGGTGCCCCGGTGATTGCCGACATCAGTGCGCTCCAGGAAGGCCAGCGTCTGGTCATGGAGTGGCGTGGACAGCCGATCTGGATCGTCAAGCGCTCCAAGGCCATCCTCGACGCGCTGCACGGGCTGGACGGCCGCCTGAAGGATCCCGAGTCGGGCGAGAAAGAGCAGCAGCCCGAGTACGTGCTCAAGCAGAATCCCGAGTTCCGCTCGATCAAGGCCGAGGTCTCGGTGCTGGTCGGGCTGTGCACCCATCTGGGCTGTTCGCCGGAAATGGTCGCCGAGATCCGCCCCGAGCCCTACGACCCGCAGTGGAAGGGCGGCTACTTCTGCCCCTGCCACAAGTCGCGTTTCGATATGTCCGGTCGCGTGTTCAAGGATGTTCCGGCACCGATCAACCTGCTGGTGCCGCCGCACCATTACCAGGACGACAACACCATCATCATCGGCGTTGATCCGCAGGGGGCGGCTTGATCATGGCCAATATCCTTTCCCGCACCGCCACCGGACTG
This sequence comes from Stenotrophomonas sp. Steno-Z10-BAI, assembly GCF_056393115.1. Taxonomy (NCBI): domain Bacteria; kingdom Pseudomonadati; phylum Pseudomonadota; class Gammaproteobacteria; order Lysobacterales; family Lysobacteraceae; genus Stenotrophomonas; species Stenotrophomonas sp. Steno-Z10-BAI. The sequence goes on from NZ_JBWJOZ010000004.1 coordinate 74,848, forward strand.
GCCGACTGGGTCAACGCCCGCGCGCCGGGCCTGATGCCGGTCTACCGCAAGCATGTCAGCGAGTATTACGCGCCGAAGAACTTCAACATCTGGTACTACTTCGGTTCGCTGGCGCTGCTGATCCTGGTCAACCAGATCGTCACCGGCATCTTCCTGACGATGCACTACAAGACGAACGCGGCCGAAGCGTTCGCTTCCATCGAATACATCATGCGGGACGTGGAGTGGGGCTGGCTGATCCGCTACATGCACTCCACCGGTGCCTCGCTGTTCTTCATCGTGGTCTACCTGCACATGTTCCGCGGCCTGCTCTATGGCAGTTACCAGAAGCCGCGCGAACTGGTCTGGATCCTCGGCATGCTGATCTACCTGGTGCTGATGGCCGAGGCCTTCATGGGCTACGTGCTGCCGTGGGGCCAGATGTCGTTCTGGGGCGCGAAGGTGATCATCTCGCTGTTCGGCGCGATCCCGGTGATCGGCACCGGCCTGACCGAATGGATCATGGGCGACTACCTGCCCAGCGACGCCACCCTCAACCGCTTCTTCGCCCTGCACGTGATCGCACTGCCGCTGGTGCTGTTGCTGCTGGTGGTGCTGCATCTGGGCGCGCTGCATGAAGTGGGCTCCAACAACCCGGACGGCGTGGAGATCAAGAAGGGCCCGAAGGGCAACCGCTGGTCGGCCATCGCGCCTACCGATGGCATTCCCTTCCATCCTTACTACACGCTCAAGGATGCGGTCGGCGCCGGCTTCCTGCTGATCATCGCCGCCTTCATCATCTTCTTCGCCCCGGCCTTCGGCGGGTTGTTCCTGGAGCACGACAACTTCACCGAGGCCAACCGCCTGGTGACGCCCGAGCACATCAAGCCGGTCTGGTACTACACCCCGTATTACGCGATGTTGCGCGTGGTGCCCAACAAGCTCGGTGGTGTGATCGTGATGTTCTCGGCGATCGCCATCCTGTTCCTGGTGCCGTGGCTGGACCGCGCGCGGGTGAAGTCCTACCGCTACCGCGGCCTGCTCTCGCGCGGCCTGCTGGGCATGTTCGCGGTGTGCTTCGTGTGGCTGGGCGTGATCGGCTCCGGCCCGGGTACGGATGCGCACGAGACCTACATCGGGCGCGTGCTGACCTTCCTGTATTTCGCCTTCTTCATCACCATGCCGCTATGGACCAAGCTGGACAGGACCAAGCCGGTACCGGACCGGGTGACCACGCATGACTGACCACTGGATTGTCCGGCTGGCCTGCGCGGCGGCGCTGATGCTCGGTGTCGCGGTGGCCGATGCCGCCGAGGGCGCCAAGACCCTGCAGGCAGGCAATGACCTGAGCGATCGTGCCTCGCTGCAACGCGGCGCACAGCTTTACATGAACTACTGCTCCGGCTGCCACGCGCTGAAATACCTGCGCTACTCGCGCATGGCCGCCGATCTCGGGCTGAGCGAAGAAGAGGTCATGAACAACCTCAACTTCACCGGCACCCCGGTGGGTGAGCCGATTCCGGTGACGATGCCCAAGGCGCAGGCCGAGAAGTGGTTCGGCAAGATGCCGCCGGACCTGAGCCTGATCTCGCGCGTGCGGGGCAGCGACTGGGTCTACACCTACCTCAAATCGTTCTACCTGGATCCCACGCGGCCGCTGGGCTGGAACAACACCGTGTTCCCCAACGCCTCCATGCCCAACCCCCTGTGGGAAATGCAGGGGCTGCAGCATGCGGTGCACGGCAAGGCCGAGGGCCCCGGGCTGGATGCACCGGTGGTTGGGCTGAAGATCGAACAGCCGGGCAACATCGATGCCGGGCAGTACGATCAGGTGGTGCGCGATATCACCAACTTCCTGGAGTATGCCGGCGAGCCGGCGGCCCTCAAACGCCAGAAGCTGGGCGTGTGGGTGATCCTGTTCCTGGCGCTGCTGACCTTCCTGGCCTATCTGCTCAAGAAGGAATACTGGAAGGACGTCCACTGAGCGGCCGGGCGCCTTCCCGTGTCGATCGTTCCTGCCGTGGGACGATCGACCTATTGGCTTTTGTGATGTGCGGTTGCACACTCGGGTACTGTGACGACCGTTGGCAATGGGCTGGCGGCGCCGATACGACCGGCGGTTACCGGACGTTGGAGAGCCTTTGATGGCGGCGAGCGTACGCATGCGGAATACCCTGACGCTGTTTTCCTCGAACGACGATGTGCTGTGCCATCGCGTGCGGCTGGTACTGGCGGCCAAGGGCGTCACTTATGACTCCGTGCCGGTCGACCCGCAGAACCCGCCCGAAGATCTCATCGATCTCAATCCGTACCACTCCGTGCCCACCCTGGTGGAACGCGAGCTGGTGCTGTACGCGGCGTCAGTGGTCAGCGAATACCTGGACGAGCGCTATCCGCACCCGCCGCTGATGCCGGTCGATCCGCTCTCGCGGGCCCGCATCCGCCTGGCGATGTTGCGCATCGAACACGACTGGGTGCCACAGGTGCAGGCCATCCAGCTGGGCAACAAGACCCAGGCCGAGGCCGGGCGCAAACGCTTGAAGGAACTGCTGACCAGCGCGGTGCCGTTGTTCAAGGCCAGCAAGTTCTTCCTCAACCCGGAAATGAGCCTGGCCGACTGCGCGATGGCACCGATCATCTGGCGGCTGCAGGCACTGGACGTGCCGCTGCCGAAGGATGGCAAGTCGATCGAAGACTATGGCAACCGCATTTTCCGGCACCCCGGCTTCATCCGCAGCCTGACCGACCAGGAAAAGAAACTGCGCGATCTGCCGGTCTGATCGGGGTACGTGTGCCGCATGCGGCACACCCGTGTACTGAACGAAATCGCGGTGCCGGTACGCGCCATGGCTGACCTGCGGGTAGGCGGGCGCGTACACTTGCATCAGGCAATCCGGATCAAGAGCAGCCGAGCACGGCTCGGCTCTACCACATGACTGAAGACACTTTTCGCATGACCAGCCACCGCCCGTACCTGTTGCGGGCCTTGGTGGAATGGATCAATGACAACGACCTGACGCCGCATATCCTGGTCGACGCCGGCCTGCCTGGCGTGCAGGTGCCGCAGAGCGCGGTCAAGGATGGCCGCGTCGTGCTGAACATCGCCGAGCGCGCCGTGGTGCGCCTGCATATCGACAATGACAGCGTCAGCTTCTCGGCCCGCTTCTCCGGCACCAGCTACCCGGTGCAGGTGCCGATCTCGGCCGTGCTGGCCGTCTATGCCCGCGAGACGGGGCAGGGCATGGCGCTGCCGGATGACATCCCGGGCCATGAGCCGGGTCCGGACGATGAGCTGCCGCCGGACGATTCACCGACCCCGCCGGACGACGCACCGCCCAAGCCCAGCGGTCGCCCGCATCTGCGGGTGGTCAAATAAGATCCACCATGGCCGCCGCAAGGCGGCCATTTCATCAGACGTCCTCGGCATCGCGCGTATCGATATCGCGCCGGATCTCGCTGATCCGTGCCGCCGATGGCCCCACGAACGTGATCAGCTGATCACCGCGCAGCACCATGCGCCCGCTGTGGCGGTCCACGCCATCGTGCGAGTACTCGAACTTGAAGGTGCGCTCCCAGCCCAGCCAGCCGTTGTCCTTTCGGCATACGCGCAGGCCGGTGGCGTGCACGCTCTGGTCCAGCCACTGCACATCGGCAGCGCGGCAGGCATTGCGCCCAAGCACGCCAGCACGTTCGGCGGCGGCACGCGAAGAATTCCAGAAGGCGTAGGCAAACGCGCCGGCAATCATCAACAGGATCAAACTGGGCATCGGTGACTCGGCGCGGTCAGGGAGGTCGGTCCCTCCAAGATGGCGACGAATGCGGCGCGGATCAAGCCATCCGCGCGATCGCGATCAGGGCGTGCGCGGTGGCGGTGGCGGGACGGGTATCGGTGTCGGTGTGGGTGTCGGCGTCCGAGTCGGGCTCGCCGGCGGGGCCGGAACCGGGTTCGCGCTCGGGACCGGCGGACGGGGCGGCACCACGGTGGGCGCGCGCATCGGTGCCTGGGAAGCCGGGGCCGCCATCGGCGGTGCCGTCACGCCGGGAGCGGGCAGGGGCGCCGGGTCCGGAGTTCCCATCGGCACCGCCGCCGGCGCGGTGGCCACCAGTTTCAGCAGTGCGGCCCAGTCCTGGCGATTGAAGCTGCATTCCTCTTCGCGGCCCGGCGTACAGCCCAGATCCACCCCATCGCCTGCACTGGTCTTCGCGGGCGGCAGCTCGATCCGGCCGCTGCGGTCCAGCGACAGTTTGCGCAACGCCACGGTGTTCATGACGTTGCCGCCGATCAGATACAGCGTGCGGTCGCCGCCCATGTTGGCCGCGATCACCACTTCGCAGTGCGATTTCCAGTGCGAGACCGCGCCGCTGCCCAGCGACTGCACCAGCCCGCTGTAGCTCAGGGTCTCGCGGCGGTCGCGCAGGTAGCACAGCAGGTCGCCGGGCGCGGGTTTCTCCTGCGCCGGGTCGGTCATCCGGTATGGCCCGCTGTTCTGGTAGGCCGCGCGGATGTAGTCGATGTGGCGGGGCGAGCGGGTGAAGCCGGGCACCGAGGCGCGGGTCATCACCCAGGAAATGAAGGCGGCCGACCACGGGTTGTCCACCAGGAACGCACGGCAGTCGCTATCGGTGTAGCGCGTGCCCGGTGGGGCCATGCAGCTCGATGCGCCGGGCTGGCTGCCCATCGGCGACAACGTGCCGCTCTGCCGCCAGTAGCCGACCACCCGCTGCCACGCGACAAGGCCGTTGTCGGCCAGGTGGACGTCCTCGGCTTCGGTCACGCTGAGGCTGGCCGCGCGGCCATCGCGGTCGATGAAGGGCCGGTACCAGAGGCGATGTTCGTTGCAGGCGGTCTGCACGATGGCCACGGCCAGCGGGCTCAGCCCGAACCGCGGGGGTACATCGCAGACCTCGGCGGCGGACGCCTGCAGCGGCAGCAGCGCGAACAGGGGAGACAGGCAGGCGAGAAGCGGCAGGCAGCGCATGCGTGCATTCCAGGTGGGGGCAGACGCAGCCTCGCAGACCGCATCTGCCCATACCGTGAAAGCGGCATCAGCCCTGTGGGGGCGGGCCCAGTTTCAATGACAGGTCGATTGCCTGCACATGCTTGGTCAGTCCGCCGATGGAGATGCAGTCCACGCCGTCCTCGGCGATCGCGCGCAGGCCGTCCAGGCCGACACTGCCGGACACCTCCAGCGGAATCCGCCCGGCCGCGATGCGCACGGCCTCGCGCCGCGTGGCGGCGTCGAAATCGTCGATGAGGATGCGGGTGCAGCCCACCGCCAGCGCCTCGCGCAGCTGGTCCAGGTCTTCCACCTCGACCACCAGCGGCAACGCCGGCCATTGCGCACGCGCCGCCAGCACCGCTGCGGTCAGTGAGCCGGCCGCACGGATGTGGTTTTCCTTGAGCATCACCGTGTCGAACAGGCCCAGGCGATGGTTGTCGCCGCCACCGCAGCGGACCGCGTATTTCTGCGCAACGCGCAGCCCGGGCAGGGTCTTGCGGGTGTCCAGGATCCGCGCGCCGGTACCGGCCACCGCCGCGACGTAGTGCGCGGTGGTGGTCGCCGTGCCGGACAGCGTCTGCAGGAAGTTCAACGAGGTCCGCTCGGCACTCACCAGGCTGCGGTTGCGGCCCTGCAGCAGTGCCAGTACGGTGCCGGCGGCGACGCGGTCGCCCTCGGCCACGCGCCACTCGATCCGGACCTCTGGATCGAGCGCCCGGTGGGTCGCATCGAACCACGGGCGGCCGGCGATCACCGCGTCCTGCTTGCACAGCAGGTAGGCGCTGTCGGGGCGGTCGGGGAGCAGGGCGGCGGTGACATCACCGCTGCCGATGTCCTCGGCCAGTGCACGGGCCACATCGGCGGCCACCAGGGCGGCCTCGGGGGCCGGCACGGGGAGGTGGCTCATTTTTCCGGAAAATCGGCGATCTGGGCGGTGGCGATGGCCTCTTCGGCCAGCAGCACCGGGATGCCGTCGTCCACGCGGAACACCTGCTTGCGGTCACGGGTCAGCAGGGCCTCGCGCAGCGTCTGCGCCTGCGGGCTGCCATCGGCCTTGAGCACGGCACCGCTGCCGATCGCGCGGTTGAGCGCGTCCAGACCGGTGGCGTCGAGCAGGGACAGGGGCTGGCGCGTATCGGGCGAGCACAGGAGGTCGAGCAGCTTGCGATCCATGGATTCTTCGTCTTGCGTGGAAGACGGCTAGAATACGTCTTTAAGGCAGGTGACGGCCAATGACCCTCAACCAAACCGCGCCGCTCGTCGGCATCGTCATGGGATCCCGCTCGGATTGGGAAACCATGCAGCACGCCGCCCAGAAGCTGGATTCGCTGGGCGTTCCCTATGAAGTGAAAGTGGTCTCGGCGCATCGCACGCCGGACGTGCTGTTCACCTACGCCGAGCAGGCGGGCCAGCGTGGCCTGCGCGCGATCATCGCCGGTGCCGGCGGGGCCGCGCACCTGCCGGGCATGATCGCCGCCAAGACCGCCGTGCCGGTGCTGGGCGTGCCGGTGCAGTCCAAGGCGCTGAACGGCATGGATTCGCTGCTCTCGATCGTGCAGATGCCGGCCGGTATCCCGGTCGCCACCTTCGCCATCGGCAACGCCGGCGCCTCCAACGCGGCGTTGTTCGCAGCCGCCATGCTGGCCTCGGACCAGCCGGCGATCGGTGAAGCGCTCGAGGCCTTCCGCGCCCGCCAGACCGAAGACGTCATGGCCCACGACGATCCGCGTCAATGACGTCCAGGACCGTTGGCATTCTGGGCGGCGGTCAGCTCGCCCGCATGATGGTGCTGGCTGGTGCGCCGATGGGGCTGCGCTTCGAGCTGTTCGACCCGGCCGCCGATGCCTGTGGTGCCCAGGTGGCCCCGCTGCAGGTGGCCGCGTTCGAGGATGAGGCGGCCCTGGCTGCGTTCGCCGCCCGCGTGGACGTGGTGACCTTCGATTTCGAGAACGTGCCGGCGCGCAGCGCCACGTTCCTGGCCGAGCGCGTGCCGGTGTATCCCAATCCGGATGCGCTGGCCGTGGCCCAGGATCGGCTCAGCGAGAAGACCCTGTTCCAGTCGCTGGGCATCCCGCTGCCGGCCTTCGCCGATATCCGCAGCCGCGATGAACTGGCGGCCAAGGTCGCCGAGTTCGGCATGCCCTGCATCGTCAAGACCCGCCGGCTGGGCTATGACGGCAAGGGCCAGTTCCGGATTCGCAGCGCGGCCGACATCGACGCGGCATGGGAAACCCTCGGCAGCTACGTCGAAAAGACCGGCCTGATTCTGGAAGGCTTCGTCGCCTTTGATCGCGAGGTCAGCGTGGTGGCGGTCCGCGGGCAGGATGGCGAGTTCCGCGCCTGGCCGATCACCGGCAACTGGCACGTCAATGGCGTGCTCTCGGCCAGTCTGGCCCCGGCGCAGCTGCCGGCGGCCCAGTACGAGGCGGCCATCGGCTACGCACGTACGCTGGCCGAGCGCCTGGACTATGTTGGCGTGTTCGCGCTCGAACTGTTCTGCCGCGGCGATGAACTGCTGGCCAACGAGATGGCGCCGCGCGTGCACAACTCCGGCCACTGGACCATCGAAGGCAGCGAGACTTCGCAGTTCGAGAACCATCTGCGTGCCGTGCTTGGCCTCCCGCTGGGCGACACGCGCATGCTGGGCCATGCCTGCATGCTCAACTGGATCGGCCAGATGCCCGGTGCCGCGGCCGTGCTCGGCCAGGCCAGCGGCCATTGGCACGATTACGGTAAGCAGGCGCGGGACGGCCGCAAGGTCGGCCATGCCACGCTGCGCGATGATGATGCGGCGGCGCTGGCCGGTGCATTGGAAAGCGTCGGTGCGCAGCTCGATCGCGGTGAGCAGGTCGCGCCGGTGATCGAGATCCTGCGCGGTTGAGCATCGGGTAGTGCCGGCCGTTGGCCGGCACCGCCTCAATCGCGCAATTGCGCGGTGACGAAGTCCCAGTTCACCAGTTTCCAGAACGCCTCCAGATAGCGTGAGCGCTCATTCTGGTAGTCGGTGTAATACGCGTGTTCCCACACATCGCAGGCCAGCAGCGGAGTGCTTTCGCCCGTCAGCGGCGTGCCCGCATTGCGCGTGGCCTGGATCGCCAGTGCGCCATTGGGGTGCTGCACCAGCCACACCCAGCCCGAGCCGAACAGGCGCAGTGCGGCGCGGTCGAAGGCCTCGCGCAGGCGCTTGGCATCCCCGAAATGACGGGTCACCAGTTCACCCAGCCGGCCCTGCGGATCGCCACCGGCGCGCGGGTGCAGGCACTGGAAATAGAACTGGTGGTTCCAGGCCTGTGCCGCGGCATCGAACAGGCTGCCCTGGCTCTGGCGGACGATCTCCTCCAGCGGCAGCTCGGCCAGCTCCGTGCCTTCAATACGTGCGTTCACCGTATCCAGGTAGCCACGGAAGTGGCGCCCGTGGTGCAGGTCCAGTGTCTCCGCCGACAGGTGAGGCTGAAGGGCGGCGCGGTCGTAGGGAAGGCGGGGCAATTCGAGGGGCATGGGCACGACAGATTGGGAAGGGAGAGCGCCGATCCATGGCGGATCGTCATCAGTGTGGCCGATGGCAGGGTGCCCACCACCCGAAGGTAGGGCATACAATGGCGGCCAGGGAAGTCTATCCGACCGGTGAGGCCGGGTTGTCCCATTGGAGGGAGAGTCGTTGTGGCGGTGATGCAGCAGATCCAGTCCGAAGTCGAACGTTACCCCCTCGTGTTGTTCATGAAGGGCACGCCGCAATATCCCATGTGCGGCTTTTCCAGCCGTGCCATCCAGGCGTTGATGGCCGCCGGCGCGATCGCGCTGCGCACCGTCAACGTGCTGGAAGAACCCGAGATCCGCGCCAACCTGCCGCGCTTCTCCAACCTGCCGACCTTCCCGCAGCTGTTCATTCACGGCGAGCTGATCGGCGGCTGCGACATCGTGCTGGAGCTGTTCGAATCCGGCGAGCTCAAGCGCATCGTCGAAGAGGCTTCCCAGCCGTGAGTGCGGTCCCGTCCGTGGTGGTCGGGACCGGATCGCTCGCCGATCGCGTCATTCTTATCGCCGGGGCCGGGGGAGGCTTTGGTAGCGCCGCCGCTGTCGCCTGCGCGCAGGCCGGGGCAACCGTGGTCCTGCTGGGGCGCAAACCCCGCCGCCTGGACCGGGTCTACGCTGCCGTCGAGGCTGCCGGCCCCGAGCCGCTGCTGTATCCGCTGGATCTGGAAGGGGCGACCCCCGACGACTACGCCACCCTGGCCGAGCGCCTGCACTCCGAGCTCGGTCATCTGGATGGGGTGCTCTACTGCGCGGCCGATTTCGCCGGGCTGACCCCGTTCGAGCTGGCCGACCCGGCCGCCTTCGCCCGCGCCGTGCATGTGAACCTGACCGCGCCGGCCTGGCTGGCCCAGGCCTGCCTGCCGCTGCTGCGCCAGAGTGACGATGCCGCGCTGGTGTTCACTGTGGATGATCCGGCGCGGGTAGGGCAGGCGTATTGGGGCGGCTACGGCGCGGCGCAGCACGGGCTGCGCGGCCTGATCGCCTCCCTGCATGACGAACTCGGCCGCAGCCCGGTGCGGGTCAGCGGCCTGCAGCCCGGCCCGATGCGTACGGCGCTGCGCGCCCGTGCCTTCTCCCTGGATGAAGACCGCACCGCCCGTGACCCGGCCGAGTGCGCCGCCGCGGCGGTCCTGCTGCTGTCCGCCGCCGGCGCTGCCCATCGCGGCCAGATTCTCGAGGCCTGAGGGCGGGAAGGGCGTCACCGTCGGGTGACCGTGCCCAGGGCGACCGTGCCCAGGGCCGTCCCACGGCTGTCAGGTAGTGCCGGCCGCTGGCCGGCTCCCCAGTGAACCTTGAAAACCCCGCGGGGACCCTCCCGAAAACCGCTGGCGGCGCCAAATGGCCCGCATTCAGCCGGTCACAATCAGATGTGAAAATAGCGTCACGATCCCGTTGTGATGGCGTGTGTTTTGTAGCGAAAACGTCACAATCCGGGGTTACCGTGTTAATCTAGTGTTAACCGTTGCGGCTGAAACCAGCTCGCGGCTAGGGAACCCAGATAAAAGTCCAGTCAGCCGCCAGCAAGGCTGCTTGGGCGCGTTTTTTTCTCCGCCATCGCCAATCTCGCATCGAGGCTACTCCCCAATGACCCACTCCCGTTGTCTCCGGATGTCCAAGCTGACGCTTGGTCTCGTGGCTGCACTTGCCGCCGCTCCCGCCTTCGCCCAGAGCACCTCTGCCGGTGTCGGCGGTCAGGTTACGTCGGCCGCAGGCGCGCCTGTCGTCGGTGCCGAAGTCACCATCACGCACACCGAGTCGGGCACGGTCAGCCGTGCGACCACCGATGCGTCGGGTCGTTACAACGCGCGCGGCCTGCGCGTGGGTGGTCCGTACACCATCACCATCAACAAGTCCGGTGAAGGCACGAAGACTGAAGAAGGCGTTTACCTGAACCTCAATCAGGTAAACACCGTCAACGCCAACCTGGCCGGCGATATCGCTGCCGGTGCCACCAACCTCGAGGCCGTGCAGGTTGTGGCTGTGGCGGGTGGTTCGGACGTTTTCAGTTCCTACAAGATGGGCACCGGCACCAACGTCGATCGCCAGACGATCGAGTCGCTGCCGTCGGTCAACCGCAACATCCAGGATTACATCCGCCTCGACCCGCGCATCTCGCAGGTCAGCAAGGCCGACGGTGCGATCTCGGTCGGTGGCCAGAACACCCGTTACAACGCGATCCGCATCGACGGCATCGGTGCCGGCGATCCGTTCGGTCTGGAATCCAACAACCTGCCGACCGAGCGTCAGCCGGTGTCGATGGATGCGATCCAGGAAATCAACATCGACATCGCCAACTACGACACCACCATCGCCGGTGGTACCGGTGCGGTGATCAATGCGGTGACCAAGTCGGGTACCAACAACTTCGGCGGCACCGTTTACTACGCGTACCGCGACAAGGACATGGTCCGCAAGGATCTGGAAGGCGTCCGCTTCAACGGCTTCGATGACGAAAAGACCTACGGCATGACCCTGGGTGGCCCGATCATCAAGGACAAGGTCTTCTTCTTCGCGAACTACGAAAAGATGGAGCGTTCGGCCCCGGGCGTCAGCCTGACCGATTCGCCGTACGGCAAGGGCACCATCACCGACGCCGACATCACCCGTGCGCAGCAGATCGCCACTGGTTACGGCTTTGATGCCGGTTCGCTCAACGCGCCGGCCAACAAGACCGAAGTGGAAGAGTACGCACTGAAGGTTGACTGGAACATCAGCGATAACCACCGTGCTGCCGTGCGTTACAACAAGCTCGAGCAGAACGTGGTCCGCTTCCCCCAGATCAGCAACAGCGCCGTGTCGCTGAGCAGCTTCTGGTACCAGCAGCCGAAGACCTATGAATCCTGGATGGGTGAACTGTTCAGCGACTGGTCGGAGAACTTCTCGACCGAGTTCAAGCTCTCGCACAAGGAGTACACCTCGGTCCGCACCACGCCGTCGAGCTTGCCGCAGATCCAGATCCGTGGCTTTGGCAACGGTGGCAATGATTCTCTCTACTTCGGTACCGAGCAGAATTCGCACGTCAACGCGGTCGAGAGCAAGGAACTAAGCGCCTTCGGTGCCGCCACCTGGTACGTGGGCGACCACACCGTCAAGTTCGGCTTCGATTACTCCGACAACGACCTGCTGAATTACTACGGCCGCAACGTCAACGGTGCGTACGTGTTCTCCAACCTGGCTGATTTCGCTGCCGGCCGCGTCAACCAGTACGTTGTGCGCGCGCCGCGCGCCGGCGGCAGCTATGACGACATTCCGGCCAAGTACACCCTGAAGAACACCGGTGTGTTCGTCCAGGACAGCTGGGCGGTCAACAGCAACCTGACCGTTCAGGCCGGCGTCCGTGTTGATATGCCGGACTTCAGCTCGCAGCGCCTGTACAACCCGCGCATCATGGAGCTGTACGGCTACGACAACACCAAGCTCCCCGATGACAAGCTGGTGCAGCCGCGCTTCGGCTTCAACTACACCTTCGATACCGATCGCCCCACCCAGATGCGCGGTGGCGTGGGCCTGTTCGGCGGCGCCGCCCCGAACGTCTGGCTGGCAGGTGCGTACCAGAACACCGGCCTGAACTACACCGAGTACACGGTCCGCAACCAGAACGGGATCTTCACGCCGGATACCAATCCGCCGTACATCCCGGCTGCCGGCGCGGGTGCGCGTCAGAACGTGGATATCGCGGCACCGGATCTGAAGCTGCCGTCGGTGTGGAAGACCAACATCGCGTTCGATCACGAGCTGCCGTGGTATGGCATCGTGGCATCGGCCGAGTTCCTGTACACCAAGGTCAACAACGCGATCTACTTCGAGCGCCTGGACCTGCGTGGCAAGAATGGCCCCGTTGCTGCAACCCGCATTGGCCAGGACGGTCGTGAGCTGTACTGGAACGACGCCGGCTACGTGCCGTGTGTTGGTCTGGCCGCCTCGCCGACCAACTGCTCGGTCCGAGAGGGTGCGGCGGGAGCGAATGGCAAGGCGAACCGTCCGGATGACATGGGCGACGTGCTGCTCATGAAGAACACGGACAAGGGCAGCAGCCGCCAGTTCACCGCGGGCCTGAACAAGCCGCTGACCGAGAACTGGGGCTGGTCGCTGGCCTATACCTACACCGCCGCGAAGGAAGTCAGCCCGCTGACCAGCTCGCAGAACACCTCCAACTGGGGCAGCACCCTGATCGGGACCGCCAACGAAAACGTGGCCTATGATTCGCGTTACGCGATCAAGGACCGTGTGACCGGCTCGATCAACTGGAAAAAGGCGTTCTTCCGCGACTACAACACCTCGGTGGGCCTGTTCTACGAAGGGCGTTCGGGTCGTCCGTTCAGCTACATCTACTACAACGACATGAACGGCGATGCCGCTGCCACCACCGGTGCCGGCTACTTCAACGACCTGTTCTACGTGCCCAACGGCTACGGTGACGTCAAGTTCACCGGCGGCGCGGCGATGGAGAAGCAGTTCTTCGACTGGCTGGCAGCCAACCCGCAGCTGGAGAAGTACCAGGGCCAGATCGCCCCGGCCAACGCCTTCCGCACCAAGTGGACCAACAGCTTCGATGTGCACATCTCCCAGGAGTTCCCGGGCTTCATGAAGGAGCACAAGGGTGAGCTGGCGCTGGACATCATGAACGTCGGCAACCTCATCAACAAGAAGTGGGGCCACATCGAAGACTACGGCTTCAACTCGACCGCTCGCGTAGCCAGCTACGCAGGTATCGATCCGGCCACCGGCAAGTACATCTACAACTTCACCGGTTCCACCGATACCCCGACGATCCAGGAAAACAACAACGACAAGGGCAACACCGGCGTGTCGCGCTGGTCGATGCAGCTGACCCTGAAGTACAAGTTCTGATCCGTCAGGACCTGATGCAGTAAATGGAAGCGGCCGGGGAAACCCGGCCGCTTTCTTTTTGGGGCCGGCGTTGCCGTTGTCCTGTCGTCTCGACACCCTTGCCAGAACGGCACCGTGGATGTATCTTCAATGGGTTGCGCGGAAATCAGCGCAATTGCGACGGCCCAGTGCCCCTGTCGCGGTCAGGACACATCCAACGGTCGGGTTTCCCGGCCGTTTTGCTTTTTAAGGGGGCAGCGGTACAGTCGGTAACCTTGAGGAAAGCGAAAAAGATGGACATGACGATCAACGAAAAGCCGGCGCGGACGCTGCCGGTGCAGGACGCGCGGATCTACCCGCGCGGTGGGCTGGATGTGCTGTCGCGCGCGGAAGTGGCGCGCCTGCGCGATGCCTCCGGTGGCGGCATGCACGAGCTGCTGCGCCGCTGCGCGCTGGCCGTGCTGACCAGCGGCAGCGCCTCGGACGATCCGCGCGCGGCGCGCGATCTGTATCCCGATTTCGATATCCAGGTGGCCCAGCAGGACCGCGGCGTGCGCATCGATCTGGTCAATGCACCGGCGATGGCGTTCGTGGATGGTGAGATCATCCGCGGCGTGGCCGAGCTGCTGTTCGCGGTGGTCCGCGATCTGGCCTACATGGCCATCGAGATGGGCCCGGCGTACGCGGCGGAGCTGGAATCTTCGGAAGGCATCACCAACGCGGTGTTCGGGCTGCTGCGCAACGCGCGCATCCTCAACCCGGGCGACCCGAACCTGGTGGTCTGCTGGGGCGGCCATTCGATCGGCCGCGATGAGTATCTGTACACCAAACAGGTCGGCTACGAGCTGGGCCTGCGCGGGCTGGACATCTGCACCGGCTGCGGCCCGGGCGCGATGAAGGGCCCGATGAAGGGCGCCACCATCGCCCATGCCAAGCAGCGCAAGACCACCACGCGTTACATCGGCCTGACCGAGCCGGGCATCATCGCCGCCGAGTCGCCGAACCCGATCGTGAACCACCTGGTGATCATGCCGGACATCGAGAAGCGTCTCGAAGCGTTCGTGCGTATCGGCCACGGCATCATCGTGTTCGCCGGCGGTGTCGGCACCGCGGAGGAGATCCTGTATCTGCTGGGCATCCTGCTGCGCGACGAGAACAAGGACCTGCCATTCCCGCTGATCCTGACCGGCCCGACCGTCGCCGCGCCGTACTTCGAGCAGATCGACCGCTTCATCCGCCTCACCCTGGGTGAGGAAGCTGCCAGCCGCTACGAAATCATCATCGGCGACCCGGTCAACGTGGCCCGCAAGATGGCCCAGGGCATCAAGCGCGTGCGCGAGCACCGCCTGGCGCAGAAGGACTCGTTCTTCTTCAACTGGTCGATCGAGATTCCGTGGGAATACCAGCAGCCGTTCGTGCCGACCCACGAGGCGATGGCCGCGCTGGACCTGCATCACGGCCGTCCGCCGCATGCCCTGGCGGCCGACCTGCGTCGCGCGTTCTCCGGCATCGTGGCCGGCAACGTGAAGGAAGACGGCATGCGCCGCATCGAGCAGTTCGGTCCGTTCGAGATCCATGGCGATGCGGACATGATGCAGGCCCTGGATGAGCTGCTGCGCGCCTTCGTCGAACAGCGCCGCATGAAGATCTCGGGCGAGTACCAGCCCTGCTACAAGGTCATGGCCTGAGGCCCTGACCGGGCCGGCGGCGGGCAGGGGCCGGCCGTCGGTCTGGATCTGCGTCAACTGATTGACGCCTGTCGCCTCCGGGCGACCGTTCGTCCTGCCGCCTCTTGCTGATCGGCGGCGGGACGTTCATCTTCTGTGTCATCAACGCTGGGGAGCGTTTCATGTCTTTGCGCCGGTCCAACGGCTTCACACTGATCGAGTTGATGGTCACCATCGCGGTGCTTGCCATCCTGGCAGTGATTGCGTTTCCGAGCTTCCAGGGCGTGCTGCGCTCGAACCGGGCGGCCACCACCACCAACGAGCTGATCGCTTCATTGGCGCTGGCGCGCAGCGAAGCGCTGAAGAACACCCGGGGGGCGGGGGTATGCGCCTCATCCGATGGCACCAGCTGCAACGGTGATACCTGGGGCGACGGCTGGATGGTCTGGTCCGATGCCGACGGCAGCGGCAGTTTCGATTCCGGCGAACCGGTGCTGCGGTACTCGGCTGGCTCGACCAAGATGCTGGGCAGCGAGAACAACCTGACGTTGGCCTTTGACGGCCGGGGTCGAAATCGCGCTGCATCGGCGCTGGACATCACCCTCAAGCCCGATGAGTGCGGGGACCTGCCGCTGCAGCGCACGCTGCGGCTGTCGGCGGTGGGGCAGGTACGTGTGGAACGGGAGAGCTGCAAGTGACGGCAAGACATCTTGGCGCGCGGCGCGCAGGGCAGGGCGGCTTCACCATGATCGAGGTGCTGATCGCGATCGTGGTGATGAGCATCGGCCTGCTTGGTTTCGCGCTGCTGCAGACGATGAACGTGCGGTTCGTGCAAAGCGCGAATTTCCGCACCCAGGCGACCAACCTCAGCTACGAGCTGCTGGACCAGATCCGGATCAACCGCGTCGCCGCGACGACCTACGTAGGCACCTACGCGGCCACCACCAAGGCGGCCGATTGCAAATCGCCGATCGGCGCCAAGATCACCAAGGATCAGTACATGACGGACTGGCGCTGCCGGCTGGGCAAGGCCCTGGGCGATGAAGCCAGTGCCAAGGTGACCCGCAGCGGCGATGAAGTGACGGTCAGCGTGAGCTGGGGCGACGAGCGCTGGCTGGATGCCGCAGACACCACCTTTGCGGCGAGGACCCAGCTGTGATGCGCGCCATGTCGTCCCGAGAACGCGTACGCGGTCTTTCGCTGATCGAGTTGATGATCGCCATGGTCATCGGCCTGGTCCTGCTGTTGGGCCTGATGCAGGTGTTCGCCGCTTCGCGCACGGCCTCGCGCCTCTCGGAAGGGTTGGCGCGCGTGCAGGAGAATGGCCGTTTCGCGATGGACTTCCTGCAGCGTGATCTGCGCATGGCCGGCCACTTCGGTTGCGTCAACGACCAGAGTCACAACGTGCAGAGCCCTGGCTCGATGCAGACGACGTTCGATGCCGGCGGCCACCCGGCGCTGGATTTCATGCAATCCATCCAGGGCTTCGAGGCCGCCGATACCAAGCCCGGCGACCCGTTGACCCTCAGTGCCACACCGTCGACCGGCGGCATCGAGTACACCCCGGCGCTGCCGACGGAATACGCCGCGGCGCTGACCAATCGGGTGGACGGCAGCGACATCGTCGCGCTCCGGTTTCTGGTGCCCGATGGTGTCCCGGTCACCGTGGTGGGGGGCACGGACGACAAGCCCGTGTTCAATTTCGACAGCAGCCGTTGGGCCGTTCTCCAAAGTGGTGTGGAAGCGCCGGGCCTGTTCGGTGTCGCCGACTGCCTGACCGCCACCATGTTCCAGGCAAGCGCGGTGAGTGGGTCAGCCGGTACCGTGACGTTCGAGTCCGCGCCGAACAACACCGGCAGCTTCACCAGCCTCTATACGCCGGGCCAGGCCATGCTGTACCGCGCGGAGAGCGTGGTCTATTACATCGGCTACGACGCCACTACCAAGCAGAGTTCGCTCTATCGCGTGCGGTTCTCGGCCAAACCCGGTGAAGCCCTGGTCGCGGGTACGCCGGAAGCACTGGTGGAGGGGGTCCGCAACATGCAGCTGCTGTATGGGCAGGATCGCTCGCTCAGCGCCGCCTCGCCGCCCACCGGCTACATCGATCGGCAGGGAACCGCTGCCGACGTGGATGCCTCGATCACGCCGGCCGCCGATGCGTGGCGCCGGGTCGGGTCAGTGCAGCTGGGCCTGGTGCTGGAAAGCCCGGATCCGTCAGCCGCAGCCCAGGCCAACGCGGATGCGGCGTTGACAGCCATGGGCGTCACCTTCACCGCGCCGACGGACGGTCGTTTCCGGACGGTCTATCAAACCACGATCGCCGTACGTAATCGCCTTTATGGCAATTGAGGCTTCCATGGCATCGCGTCCAAAACCCTTTGTCGCACCGCGCCGCCAGAACGGTGCCGTGCTGTATGTGGCCCTCATCATATTGATCCTGCTTGCCCTTCTCGGCGTAGCAGGCATGCAGGTGACCGGCATGCAGGAGCGCATGGCGGCCAACTACCTGCGCACCAACCTGGCCTTCCAGAATGCCGAGGCTGATGCACGCACGCTGGAGAACACCATCGATACCGACCTGGCGGCCGGCGGTACCTACACGGCAAAGCAGGAAGAGTGCAGCCCGATCTTCGATCCGCTGACCTGGGCCGACGGGACCTCTGATGCCAAGGCGAGCTATACCCGGCGCCTGGACAAGTGCTTCGCCGCCTCCAGTGCGCGCGTGGGTGAGCGTCAGAACGAAGAGACCGGCAACATCTACCAGATCACTGCACTGGCCAGTGACGAACCGACCAATCCCTCGGCCAGTGCGGTCGTCGACACGATCTATATCCCATGACCTCTGATCGCTTCCATTTCAGCAAGCGCACGATCAACTGGCTGCGCATTGGCTTCCTTGTCATCGTGGTGGGCTTCCTGCTCAGCCGCGTCGTGCCGCTGCGCGCCGCGCTGGGCGACTACGACATCGCGCAGGAGCCGCTGTATACCAAGCAGAGCCAGCCGCCGCTGATGATGATGGTGATGTCGCGCGATGAGCAGCTGTTCAACAAGGCCTACAGCGATTACAGCGATCTGGACGGTGACAAAATCATCGATACCACGTACCAGGACAAGTTCCCGTACGAAGGCTATTTCGATTCAAAACTCTGCTACAGCTACACCAGCAATCACTTCAAGGCATCAGGTCCGGCGACCGGCACCAACGGGCACAGCTGTGGTGGCACGGGCTGGTCGGGCAACTTCCTCAACTGGGTGACCATGAGCCGGCTGGACGTGATGCGCTACGTCCTCTACGGCGGCCAACGCTCCACCGATGATGCGGCCAAGACGGTCCTGGAGCGCGCGCAGATTCCCAGCGACCTGCATGCCTGGGTCAAGGTATATGCCGGCGCCGATATCAACAGCTTCACGCCATTGACCTCGACCACATCCTTCTGCAACGCAAGCATCAGTGCCAACGGCGCGCCGTTGATGCGGGTGGCCGGTGGCAACTGGTCCGAGTGGGCGTCCACGGCTTCGTATCAGTGTGGCGTCAACCGCACCGGCGAGGGTGGAGCGGATACGCCCAAGGCGACGACCGACTACGACGTCCGGGTGGAAGTTTGTGACCCCGCCAATGATGCGCATCGCGAGAGCTTCTGCCGCAAGTACAACGATGGCACCAAGGATCACTATAAGCCCAGCGGCCTGCTGCAGGCCTACGGTGAAAGCGGGCGCTTGCGTTTCGGCCTGGTGAGCGGCACCTATTCCCACCCGCGCGATGGCGGGGTCCTGCGCAGGAACATCGGCAAGATCGCCGGCAACGGCAGCAAGCTGTGTGATGCCGGCGATGAGATCAACCTGGCCACCGGGCAGTTCTGTCTGGCGCGCAACAGCGGGACGGAGGGCATCATCAACACGATGTCCAACTTCCGCATCGATCAGTGGAACTGGAGCAACAACTGGAACGACTGCAACGACTACAGCATCCTCAATCGCCAGGGTTTTGGTGATCGCGGCAACCTGCTGGACCCGGGCACGTCGGGTGACAAGGCCAAGAAGTGCAGTGCGTGGGGCAATCCGCTGGCCGAGATGTATGCCGAGGCACTGCGCTACGTCGGTGCCGGCACGAAGGTGTATGACGACACCGGCGATCTGTCCGGACTGCCCGTCGGTGTGGAGTGGAAAGATCCCTATCGGAGCCCTGCGCAGGGCGGAAATTCGTACTGCGCGACCTGCAACATCCTGGTGATGTCTTCGGGTCTGCCGTCCTTTGACAGCGACAACGTCGGCTCGGTCCCGCATCTTGCCTCGGCGGAGTCCGCCACGGATGCGCTTGGCGCCGCTGAAGGCATCAATGGCAAGCGCTACCTGGCCGGTCGCGTCACCGCAACCCCGCGTTACGCATCGATCAATACGCACGAGGATATCTGCCAGGCGCTGGAGGTGAACCAGCTCAGCCTGGTCCGCGGTATCTGCCCGGACATTCCGTCCACCGAAGGCAGCTATCTGATCGCGGGCCTGGCCAAGGCGGCCGCCGAGACGGACCTGCGGCCGGGCCTGGCAGGAAAGCCGGGCGATTACAAGGTCACGGCGACCACGTATACGGTGGCCATGTCCGAGAACCTGCCCAAGTTCGACATCAGCGTCGCAGGCGGCACGATTTCGCTGTCTCCTCTTTGCCAGGCCAACAACGAGGGTGGCGCAGGTTTCAACAGCAATGGCTGGCGCAGTTGCTTCCTGGGCTCGGTGGGCATCGGGACCAAAGAGGCGGCGGTCGGGCCCAAACGCGTCTACGGGCGCCCGTACCGTGCCGACGGAAAGTCCGGCAGTTTCTCGCTGGTCTGGGAGGATTCGCTCTGGGGCAACGACCATGACAACGACGTTGTGACCATGATGAGTTACTGCGTCGGCGCAGCCTGTGGCGACAAGGCGGGCATCGCGGACATGTGCTGGCGTTCGCCGAACAATACCGTGTGCTCCAACGAACTGTTGAGTGCGACCATCGGCGAAGACGAGGTGCTGGTGCGCCTTGAGAATCTGTCGGCGTATGCAGGCAATGCGATGCTGACCGGCTATACCATCGTTGGCTCCAATGCGGCCAACAACGTGCAGCGTCTGCTGCTGCGTCCTGGCAACAGCAATGGCTCGGTGCTCAGCTCCACCGAGAACCCGCCGAATAACTGGACCAAGCCTTCGGTGGTGCGCTACAAGCTCAGCGGATCCCAGGCCAACCAGTTGCAGAGTCCTCTCTGGTACGCCGCCAAGTACGGTGTCCCGAGTGGCAAGTGGGACACCAAGGTGCCGGGCACGCCGGACAACTACTTCCTGGCACGTAACCCGGCCGCGCTCAAGGCTGCCCTGGAGGCGATCTTCGAGAGTGCAGCCGAGGGGGACGCGCCGGTGGCTGGCGGCGGGTCCGGTGCGCGTATCAATGCGGGCTCGTTCACGGTCTCGGCCAGTTACAAGG
Organism: Stenotrophomonas sp. Steno-Z10-BAI; assembly: GCF_056393115.1. Taxonomy (NCBI): domain Bacteria; kingdom Pseudomonadati; phylum Pseudomonadota; class Gammaproteobacteria; order Lysobacterales; family Lysobacteraceae; genus Stenotrophomonas; species Stenotrophomonas sp. Steno-Z10-BAI. The sequence goes on from NZ_JBWJOZ010000004.1 coordinate 95,307, forward strand.
TCGCCTCCGGAACGAATGACTGGGTGGGGGATGTCGTTGCCAGCAAGGTGTCCGATACGGGTACCGATGACATCGAGCTGTGGCGCGCTTCGACCAAGATGAGTTCCAGTGGCCGCACCATCGTCATGGCGACCTCGCCGACCACGGTCAATGGGAGCGGGGCGCTGGTGCCGGTGGCGGCCGCACCGTTCGAAGCAAACGATGTCCCGGGTGCGGACCGCAAGGCCCAGTTGGCCAACATGGGCTTCAGCAGCTCGATTCCCGACTGGTTCGGCTCGCACAGCGTGGCCGATCTTGTGAACTACCTGAAAGGCTCGGCCATCAGCGGCTTCCGCTCGCGTGGCTCGATTCTTGGCGATATCGTCAACTCCACCACCGAGATCGTGTCCACGGCCGACAACTACGGCTATGGCGCGTGGGGCTCCACGCCCACCTGGAAAGCGACGCTGGCCACCCGGTACAACGACTACCTGACCGCGAAGAAGAGCCGGAGCACCATGGTGTATGTCGGCGCGAACGACGGCATGCTGCACGCCTTCGACGCCTCCACCGGCACAACGGCGGGTAATGAACTCTTCGCGTTCATTCCGTCCGCATCGCTGCAACACATGGCCGAGCTGGCCAATCCGACCTATTCGCATCGGTACTACGTGGATGGCGCGCTGACCTCGTCGGATGTCTATTACGGCGATGCCTGGCATACCGTGCTGGTCGGCTCCACCGGTGCCGGTGGCGCCACCCGCGCGCCCAATGCAGAGGCTGTCGGCAACGGCGCGGTGTTCGGCTTGAACATCAGCAATCCGGGGGCTTTCACCAAGGATGACGTGCTGTGGGAAGTCTCGGGCAAGACCGATTCGGACATGGGCTTCGCGCTGGGCAAGCCGGTGATTGTCCCGGTCTCCGGCAGTACGGCCGACAGCGCGCCGCGGTTCGTGGCGATCTTCGGCAACGGCGTGAATGCATCCAGTGGCAAGCCGGTGCTGTTCGTGGTGGATATCCAGACCGGGCAGGTGCTCAAGCGGCTGTCGCCCAGCGGCAGCGGCTATGCGCTGCGCAACGGCCTGATCAACGTCGCCCCGGTGGCCGCCTACAACAACAACGGGATCGCCGACACCGTCTATGGCGGTGACATGCAGGGCAACCTGTGGAAGTTCGACCTCCGCGATCCAGATCCCAGCAAGTGGGCCGTGGCCTACAGTGGCGCGCCGCTGTTCACCGCCAGCCGCAACAGTGTCGCCCAGCCGATCATGGGGGGGCTGGAGGTCTCCAAGGCGGCCGGGCGTGGCTACAACATCGTGTTCGGCACCGGTCAGTACTTCACCAATGACGACAATTCCGTGAGTTCGTCTTCGCCGGTGCAATCGCTGTACGGCGTCTGGGACAACATGAGCTCGACGATTGGCGGGCGCGGTGACCTGATCTCGCAGCAGATCACCTCGCGTGCCGGAAGCGGGGGGTACTCGCTGCGGGATGTCAGCAGCAACGCCGTCAATTATGTGAGCCAGCGCGGCTGGTATACCGACCTGATCGTCGGCGACGTGGTGGCCGGTGAGCGCTTCGTTGGCTATCCGACCATCCAGGACCGCAAGGTGGTATTCACCACCTACGAGCCGGGGCAGGCAGTCTGCGGCGGCGGTGGCGGCACCAACTGGATGTACTCGCTGGATCTGCTCACCGGCGCTGGATCGATGACAGGCCTCAGTCTGGACATCGGGGGCGATTCGCTGTGCACAGGCAACTGCGGCGGCATCGCGCTGACCAAGGGCGGGGCCACCAATAGCGGCCCACCGGTGAAGGACAGCAACATCTTCGTGCCCAAGTTGACCCCGTGCGACCCGACCAAGGCCACCTGCACGGTGGATGAGTTGATCAAGGCCAACCAGTGCACCTTCGTGCTGCGTGCACCGGGTGCGGATCCGCTGTACATGCCGCGCCCCTGCGGACGCCAGTCCTGGCGGCAGGTGCGCTGATGACCTTCATGACGAGAGCCCCCATGCAGACCGCTTTGCGCCGCCGGGTCGCCGGTTTCACCCTGATCGAGCTGATGATTACGGTGGCCGTGGTGGCCATCCTTGCCACCATCGCCATGCCGGCCTACCAGGACTCCGTGCGGAAATCCCGGCGCGCCCAGGCCAAGGCCGATCTGGTGGAACTGGCCCAGAACCTGGAGCGTTACCACACGGTCCAGAACACGTACGCCACCGCCACGCTGCAGTTCACCCAGTCACCGCGCGATGGCACCGCACATTACACCCTGTCTTTCGACAAGGACCCGACGGCGAGTACGTTCGGTATCCAGGCCGTCCCGGTGGCCGGCGGAACCCAGGCGAAGGACAAGTGCGGCACGTTGGCGCTGGATCAGGCGGGGCGCAAGAAGCCCACTGAAAAGACCGTCTCCGGGTGCTGGTGACGCTGGCATATCGCGGGTTGTGTGGGAGTGCTTGCATCACACTGCCGATGCTGGCTAGAATGCGCACCCCGCCCGAATAGCTCAGCCGGTTAGAGCACTTGACTGTTAATCAGGGGGTCGTTGGTTCGAGTCCAACTTCGGGCGCCAGATCTGCAAAAGCCGCGAGCAATCGCGGCTTTTGCTTTTTGTGTTTCCGCGCGGCGGGCAACGCGTGCCTCAGCAGGCCACGGGACCACGCGGCCGCTCGCTGCGTATCCGGCCTGCAAGGCTGACCACCACCTTCCCTTGGGAGGCGCCGTCCAGGCAGAAGGTGACTGACTGATTGCTGCCATTCAGCCGCCCATCCGGCCGGAATTGGATGCGGGGCTTGGACTGACTCCCCCCGGCGCTCAGCCGCGAGCGGGCGTGCTGCTGCACCAGCAGGTGACCTGCGGAGGGAGCCTCGGCCGAGGAGGGCGTTGCGGGGGCATAGAGCACCCAGCCCCGGCTCCAGTTCCGGCCGCACGTCACGCCATCGTCAGTGGGGCAGACCGCGATCGGGCGCCGTTCGGTGATCGCCGTGTTGCGCGCGGTCGCCAACGCCGAGGCCAGCTGCATGCGCAGGCTGTCGGCCTGCAGGCGTTCCCGGGTCTGCTTGATGGCCGGCAGGGCCATGCCCGTGAGCACGGCCATGACCGCCATCGCGATCAGCGACTGGATCAGCGTCACGCCGGCGCAGGTGGCTGGGCGGGAGTGTTTCACGGTGACCGTCCAGGAGGGGGCAGGCAACCTTCACTCTGGCGGCCCGAAGGCCCCGCCGCCGCCGGTTCATGCCGCGTTTTGCTGTCGGCACTCCCCTCAACAGGCCGTCACCAACCCGGCCGTTATACTGAAGGCTTCCCGGCAGTGGCGGCACCATGAGCGATCGTTTCCAACTTGTATCCCCGTATTCGCCGGCGGGCGACCAACCGGCGGCCATCGAGAAACTGACCGCCAACTTCGAGGCGGGCATCGCCAAGCAGACCCTGCTCGGCGTCACCGGTTCCGGCAAGACCTACACGGTCGCCAATGTGATCCAGCGGGTGCAGAAACCCACGCTGGTGATGGCGCCGAACAAGACCCTGGCGGCGCAGTTGTACGGCGAGTTCAAGTCGTTCTTCCCGCACAACGCGGTCGAGTATTTCGTCAGCTACTACGACTATTACCAGCCGGAGGCTTACGTGCCCTCGTCGGACACCTTCATCGAGAAGGACAGTTCGATCAACGAGCACATCGAGCAGATGCGGCTGGCGGCGACCAAGACCCTGCTGTCGCGCCCGGATGCGATCGTGGTGGCGACGGTGTCGGCGATCTACGGCCTCGGCGCGCCCGAGGACTATCTGTCGATGCGCCTGATCCTCTCCACCGGTGAGCGGATCGACCAGCGCGACCTGATCAAGCACCTGACCCAGCTGCAGTACACCCGCAACGAGTTCGAGCTTCACCGCGGCACCTTCCGCGTGCGCGGCGAGGTGATCGATGTGTTCCCGGCCGAATCGGACAGCGAAGCGGTGCGCATCGAGTTGTTTGAAGGCGAGGTCGAGCAGATCAGCATGTTCGATCCGCTGACCGGCGAAAGCCTGCGCAAGATGATGCGTTACACGATCTATCCCAAGACCCACTACGCGACCACCCGCGAGCGCGTGCTGTCGGCGGTGGACACGATCAAGGCAGAGTTGAAGGTCCGCCTGGAACAGCTGTACGAACAGAACAAGCTGGTGGAAGCGCAGCGCCTGGCGCAGCGTACCCAGTTCGATCTGGAAATGATGGCCGAGGTCGGCTACTGCAACGGCATCGAGAACTACTCGCGGCATCTCACCGGCAAGAACGCCGGCGATCCGCCGCCGACGCTGTTCGATTACCTGCCGCCGGATGCGCTGCTGGTGATCGACGAATCGCACGTGACCATTCCTCAGATCGGCGCCATGTTCAAAGGCGACCGCTCGCGCAAGGAAACCCTGGTCGAGTTCGGTTTCCGCCTGCCGTCGGCACTGGACAACCGTCCGCTGCGTTTCGAAGAGTGGGAGGAGCGTTGCCCGCGCAGCATCTATGTCTCGGCCACGCCGGGGCCGTACGAGCTGCGCGAGACCGAAGGCGAGATCACCGAGCTGGTGGTGCGCCCGACCGGCCTGATCGATCCGGTGGTCGAAATCCGCCCGGTTGGCACCCAGGTCGATGACCTGATGTCCGAAGTCAACGAACGCATCAAGCTGGGCGACCGCGTGCTGGTCACCACGCTGACCAAGCGCATGGCCGAGAACCTGACCGAGTACCTGACCGAACACGGCATCCGCGTGCGTTACCTGCACTCGGATATCGATACTGTCGAGCGTGTGGAGATCATCCGCGATCTGCGCTTGGGCAAGTTCGATGTGCTGGTCGGCATCAACCTGCTGCGCGAAGGCCTGGACATGCCGGAAGTGTCGCTGGTGGCGATCCTGGATGCCGACAAGGAAGGGTTCCTGCGTTCGACCGGGTCGCTGATCCAGACCATCGGCCGCGCCGCGCGCAACCTGCGCGGCAAGGCGATCCTCTATGCGGACAAGATGACCCGCTCGATGCAGGCCGCGATCGACGAGACCGACCGCCGCCGCGCCAAGCAGGTCGAATACAACGAACTGCACGGCATCGTGCCCAAATCGGTGCTGCGTCCGATCACCGATGTGCTCGAAGGCGCGCGTTCGGAAGCGGCCGAGAAAGAGTCGCGCGGCAAAGGGAAGGGCAAAGGCAAGGGCGGGCGCGTGGCCGAAGAGTCCACCGATTACCGCACAATGGAGCCGGCTCAGATCGCCAAGCGCCTGCAGGCCCTGGAGCAGCAGATGTACCAGCACGCCCGCGATCTGGAGTTCGAAGATGCGGCCCGCGTACGCGATCAGATCCGCCAGTTGAAGGAGGCCAGTCTGGGCTGAACACCACGTTGTGAAATATCTTCACAAAAGTGTTGCGCTTTCCGGGGGGCGTCCGTAATATACGCGGCCTGCACCGACGCATTCGCAGCGGGGCAGGAAAGCAAAACGGGCGGTTAGCTCAGCGGTAGAGCACTACCTTGACATGGTAGGGGTCACAGGTTCGAACCCTGTACCGCCCACCACTCTCAGGCCAGATACACCAAGGCTTGAGGTGGAAAGAGCAGATTCAGGGGTCACGCAAGGTGACCCCATAGTGACCCCAAGTAGGGCACGCAGTCTTGGAACATCCTTCCCCAAATCCTCAATGATCTCGTTCAGCGCGGCGCGTACCGGGCCCATGTATGCCGGGTCGAATTTCGCGTAGGTATCCGTCGTGCCGCCGGCGTGGTGGCCCAGCAGGCCGGACACGTCCCATGCGGGCACGCCGCGCTGGCGCAGCCACGTCGCCAGGGTGTGCCGGAGGGTCTTTGGCACGAACCACGCCGGCAGCAGGGCGCGCTTGCGCAGCTTCCGCCACGTGGTCTTGATCGACTTGATGTGGCTTCCGTGCCAGTGGACCAGATAGGCCTCGGGCTTGGCGGTGGCGAGGTAGGCCTCCAGAGCCGGCAGCAGCGGCACTGTCGGGCGGTACTTCTTCGTCTGCCTGCGGCCCGCCGGATTCAGGTGCACCAGGCGCGCTTCCACGTCCACCTGGAAGCGTTGCAGGTCGCGCGCTGCATCGCCTCGGCACGCCGTGCACAGGCGCACCAGGAAGTAAGCCCAGATGTGCTCGGGCATTTCAGCGTTCAGCAGCCGCACGATCTGGTCGCGCGTTGCATAGTGCGGGTAGGCCTCGCCGACCGGCGGCAATTCGACGAATGGAACCTGCGAGATTTCGCCGCGCTTCCATGCCCGGTTCATTGCGGACTTGCCCACACCCAGCATGCGGCGCACGTACCCGTCGGAATACTCGCGCTCAGCCAGCCATTTCAAGAAATCCTCCTGGCGCGGGATGGTCACGTCGGCAACTGTGGCGGCCGCCCCGAAGAACTCGTTCCAGAGATCCGCGCCGCGGCTCGCGCTGTCCTTGCTGGCCAGAGCATCCCCATGCTGATGCATGTACCGCGTAAGCACCGTGCTCAGCAGCACGTCGGACGGCGCCTGATCATTCATGGCAGCGTTCTCAACAAACCACTGCGCCAGCGCTACCTTGGCTTCGTCAGGATCTCTTGTGCCAAGCGAAGCGCGCTGCTTGCATCCCGTGGCGTCGCGCCACGCGCGATACCAGACGGTTGAGCCTTTGCGCTGCTCGAGCCAGTAATCGCCGAGACGGAAGCGGGTTGACACGTTTGCTGCTCCAGGTAGTTCAGAAGGTGCGTTTCGGTGTAGCGGGCCTGGCGGCCAATTCGGGTGAAGCCGATCATGCCGGCGGCGCGGCGGCGGCGTAGGGTCACCTCAGCGACCCCGAGATAGTCTGCCGCCTGTTCCTCGGTGAACAGCTCCGGCAGTCGCTCAGCGGCGCCCATGGGCCCCTCCCGCCGCCTTCCGGCGTTGCGGTTCTGCCAGGGCCGCACCGAAGTCCAGCTGCACGATGTTGTCCGCCCCGGGCGCGGCGATCGCGGGCATTACCTTTCGCGCGCTGCGGGCGGGCCGGTTGACCCGGCGCCATTCGGCCAAGGCCGCGTCCGGCTCAGCGTGCTTCCGGGTCGCCCGGCACCGGCACTCAACGAAGTGGCCGCCGCCGGCGGCGATGCTGCGCAGGTCGTGGATGTGGCGCGCGCTGTGACCGGCGGCGCAGGCCGGCAGCGGCTCGGGATGGCTGATGTGTCGCTGGGTCATCGACGGGCTCCTGAACTATGGGAAGGTGCTTGACGCGGGGTCGTTTTCTCGTCCAGCCTCGGACTCACAACGACAGGGGGATTGCCATGCAGAGGAATTTCGGAGAATGGGAAGCGTGGACGGCGGTAGAACACGACGGTGGCTCGGTCTATCGACCCGTTATCTGGGTCAAGCACGCCGGGCGGAACATCATTCGTCCCCACTACTTCGAGGGCTTTCAACTTACCCAGGCAATCGAAGCTACTGATTTCATTGAGCAGCAGCTTCAGGGCGTGACCGGCGTCAGCGAAGACGGAACCTTGCGAGTCCGCTGACGGAGCCATCAGGCCGCCTCCGCCAGCGGCAGCGCCACCGGGTCTAGGTTGGCCTCGGCCAGGGCCCGCAGCGGCGGCGGGCTGACGCTGTTGCCGACCATGCGTACGGCCGCGCTGGTGGTCAGCGGCGTGCCGTTGGCAGTGCGATCGATGATGTAGCCCGCCGGGAAGCCCTGCGCGCGGTAGAGCTCGTGCGGCTTCAGCATGCGAAGGCCGATATCCACGATGACGTAGGGCGTGCCCTTGATGACCACCGTGACCAGCGCCAGCCGGTCTTTCGTGGTGATCGTGTCGGCGGGATCGGTCAGGCTCGGCACGTTGGCGCCGGCGCCGTAGTACTTGACCAGGAAGGCGGCCACCCGCAGCGCGCCCTCGTGGTGCTCGGGCGATAGCTCTGCCAGCTCTGCCTCTGCAACCGCGTGGCCGCCGTTTCCGCTGGCGGTCACCGTGCCAACTGGCAGATCGGCGGACTTGCTGCCAGCTCCCCAGCGCTGTGCACCGCCTGGTCGACCTTCGCCGTGCGCGGCCTGGACCATGAAGGCGGTGGATACGCCCAGCGCGTGCGCAGCGCCAGCCGGGCGGGCGGCGCCGGCACCCGAGGTGATCGTTGGCACTGGCTCAGTGGCGGGCGTGCCGATGCTGTCGCCTCGGAACTTCACCAGGTGCGGCGCCACCAGCGCGGTGTCGGCCTTGGCGGTCGTCGTGTACAGCGGATCGCCACCTGACCGCGGCTCGGACTGGCCAGCGCGCCCGCCGACGCCGGCGAGGATCGGTGTCACCACCGAGAAGTGGCCGCCCTTCACCCCGGCGCACATCGTGCGCAGCGGGTCGCTCGCATCCATGGTCCGCTGGGTGCTGGCGTTGGCATGCTCGGTGATAAAGGGCGCCAGTTCCGGCATCGCCAACATCAGCTCGCCGCGATTGGCGGCGGTAATGGTGCGCAGCGGCTCGTGCACGCCATGGACGCGGTCGGCGCCCTGGTGTGTCACCGGCACGATGAACGGGTCCGCAGACTGGATGACGTGGCGCATGGTGCCCTTGGCGATGCGGCGCATCGTGGCGTCGGCCAGCGGCCGCTTGCGCCCTAAGATGGACGGGCAGGGAATGCTGAAGTCCAAGCAGTCGGCGGCCGATACGCGCGGCTTCTGGCCCGGCGCGGTGCCGTGGCTTGCCGCAGGCCACACGATCGGCTCGCCGTCGCGACGGCCCAGCAGGAACAGGCGCACCCGGCTGGTGCCGGCGCCGTAGTCGCTCGCCACCAGCTTTTTCCATTCGACCACGTAGCCCAGCGCACGCAGCGCGGCGACGAACTGGCGCCAGGTACGGCCGGTGCGGCTCTTGTCCGGCACAAGCTGCTGATGCTCGACCGGCACACGCTCGCCGCGCTCAGCAACGGTGCCGTCCATCTTCAGGACACGACCGGTGGTCTTGCAGCGCTTGGCGATCAGCGGGCCCCAGGTCAGGATCTGCCACACGTTCTCCATGGAGAAGATGCGCGGCGCGGTGTTGGTGCCGTTGACCAGGTCAGCGCGCAGCAGCATGCCGATCCACTTAATCACAACCCAGGACAGCGCACGGGTCTTCCGGCTGCGCGGCTGGCCGCCCTTAGCCTGGCTGAAGTGCGTGCAGTCCGGCGAGGCATGGAACCATCCGATCGCGCGGCCGGCCACGTCAACGCGCGGGTCCGCATGCCAGATGTCCTCGCGGTGGTGGCTGGTGAGCGGGTGGTTCGCCGCGTGCATGCCGATCGCCAGCGCGTCGTGGTTGTAGGCGAGCGCCGGGTCTTGGCCCAGCGCCTGCTTCAGCGCCTCGCTGGCGCCGCCGCCGCCGGCGAACAGATCGACCACGATCTCACCGGCGCGCAGGCGGGAGCGCTGCGGCAGGGGGAAGTTGAAGGAGCGGGAGCCATCAGCCATTGGAAACCTCGTTGATCTTGTTGAACTCGATGACCCACACCCAAGGGTTTGCTTCCCACGCGGGATCGCCGTAGACCTGCGCCCACAGCTGGTGGAAGGCCCACTCGGGGTGGTCGCACGGCCCGGGCAGCCAGCTGCCGGTATCGGATTGGGAGAGGCCTTCCGCGATCGCATCGGCCTCGCTAATCGCCTGCAGCCTCTCCACGCGGACGGCGGTGATCTCCAGCACCAGCCGGCAGGCCCAGCGCGGCATGTGGATGCTCGGGACGTTGCCGCGCGCCGCCGCTGCCGGCATGTACCAATCGTCCGGCGGCGGGTTCTGCCAGGTGTGCGGGATCCACTCGCCGTCTGCCGCGTAGCTGACGCCGACGCTATCGCAGTCGCAGGTGTCCATCGCGCAGCTATGGATGGTCTCCGGCCGCCACGTCTCCCTCACCCACAGCCGGTCTCCGGGCTGCCCGAAGGGGCACAGGTCGTTACCCGGGCTGGCCACGTACTCGGGCGTGAACTGGGCCTTACCGAGCCAGTCCAACGCGATACCCTTCACCGCGCGCCGGGTCTGTGTCTTCTGGCCGGCCAGGATGGCGCGCACCATGGCGCCGTTGAACAGGATGGGTCGCTCGCGCATTACCGGTCCTCCCGCAGCCTGGTGCGCCGGTCACGCGGCGGCTTGACGGTGGCCAGGGTGGTAGGGTGATCACAAGCCTGCAGTGTCTGTGACGGACTTTTCCTACACTGGCTAGTGAATAGGCAACTCGAAGGCGTGGCGGCACAGTCGTGGACGACGACGTCAATCAGGGAGGAACTGCCAGATGTACGAGCTCGTTGGTCCATATCTTGTTCACTGGAGTGCGACTGGCGAGCAGCGTTGTGCTGCGGGCCAATGGACTGGGCATTGGGCGATTTACCATGCTCATCAGTGCAATTTCGACCGTTCGGTTGCCCGGGGAAGCACGGACATTTGTCCGTATCCTGGCGAGGCGCTGATCCTTGCGAAAAACCAAGCACTGAAAGTGGTGGAATCGCTCCCTGAGGATGAGTAACTAACTCAGCCATTGCCCACCCCCGGCGCTGCATCGCGCTGGTCGATCAGGGCCGCGATCTTGCTGGCGATCCGTTCGGCTTCGCTTGCCCCATCGTCGTGCCGGTGGTCTTCCGGATCTGCGACTTCCAGATCGAACTCCATGCGCAGCAACTCGGCAACCTGGGTGCGGAACGGCCCCAGGTCGATGCCCTGCGCGGGCGCAGCGACATAAAGCGGTGCCATGTTGCTCACGCGATCCGCCACGCCAGGGAACAGCTCGGCGATGAATCCACCATCGACCCTTGTGCGTACCTGCCCGACAGGCGGCTGCGCCCCCGGCTGGCGGGCGGCGAGGTGACGCATGTTCGGGCATTCGGCAGTGTGCAGCTCACCCTCCGGCTGCGCGCAGCAACCGTAGATGCGAACCGGCTGGCGGGCAGCGAGGGCGGCGGCCGCATCCTTTTCGATCTGATCAGCGAACGACAGCGAATCATCCAGCGCCCCGCACCATGCCGCCTTGTGCGGCGATGCGGCGAATGCTTCGAGATTCTTGACGATGCCCGCGGCCAGACCACGAACCTCCAGCCACTTTGCCCGCGCATCCCCCTGCACCTCGCCAACCGGCTGCTTGCCAGTTGCGGCGAGGTACTGGGCCAGCGCGCATGCGAAGTCGGCAGCCAGTTCAGTCGCGATGTAGGTAGTGAAGTCGTGTCGACGCATCTCGCGCGCGAAGAAGTGAGCGATGTAGCAGCGGGCGCCATCGCTGGTGCTGAGTGGCGCGGCGGGCTTCTCGGTTGTCATGGCTGGCTTCCCTTCTCGTGGTCTCTGATGCGGTCGATGAGGTAGGTGGTTTCGTTGCGCCACTTGGCGCGGTCTGTCGGGCCGAGGAACTTAGTCAGGTACTGGAGCTTTTCGAGCGGCTCGATCAGCCAGGTGATGCGGAAGGGCACGGATGAGCGGTGGTCGCGGAGCGGGGCGTGCGGCCGGCAGTCCGGCCCTGCGAGCCATTCGGCCTCGTCGCAGTCCAGGCATCGGCCGTCACCGTTGCTTCCGGGCGGCCACCGGTGTTCCTGCTTTCCGACCGGCGGGTGCAGGTAGAGCGCGCGGATCACCAAGTTGCGGCGGCGCGGGTGCGTCACGTCGCCCGGCTCGGCCTCTTCCCATGGATCGTTGGTGCCGCGGCGCCGGCACTCGTAGCGAACTGGCTTCTGCATGCCATACAGCTGCTCCATGAGGGCCTTCGCCCAGGCTGCGGCGACCTCAGCCGGCACTGGTTCGCCGGCGGCGCCTGCCCGGCGGATGGCACGCACCGTAGAGGCCACGGTCGGATCAGCCATCGCGGCCGCGCCTCCACGCGTCGGGCACGAAGCTGGCGCACAGCAGGGCACCCATCAGCAGGTACACGCCGGTGTCGTAGATGCGGACCCATGCCATGCCGAACGAGACGAGTCCCAGCAGCGCGGCGAGCAGCGCCAGCAGGGCGGCGCGCCAGTGTTGGCTCAGCCAGCGCATCGGATCTGCTCCATGAGCTTGGCGAAGTGCTCTTCCTGGCGGCGCTGAAGCCAAGCGGTGGCCAGCAGGGCGCCAGCGGCAAAGCCGACGATCAGGCCGAAGGCGAAGTCGATCCCGCTCATGCGGCCCCCGGCGTGTGGTTGCGGGCGGCACGGGACAGGTCGCGGGTCATGTCGGCGACGGCGCGGGCGGCGCTCTTGTGGCCGTCCAGCACCTCGCGACGGGCGAGGGCGGCGGCCCGGGCGATGTGGTGCGGGCGGTAGCCCATGCGCTTGGCAGCGATCGCCACGGCCAGGCTGGCGCCGTTGGCGCGCTGGGCGGTGTTGGTGGGGAACTGGAGGATGACGGCGCTCATGCTGGCTCCTGGGAGGGCTGGATGACGCGGATGTTGGTGATGGCCCCGGCGGCGTCTATGTCTGCCTCTACGGAGACGTCCGCGCCGGTGGCGAGATCGATGCCGCACCAGACCGGCGGGTCGATGGGCGGCAGGCCGCGCTTCATGGCGGCGATGAAGTCCTGGTCGGTCATGCGGCACCGCCTTCGAGTCGAGCCAGCGTGTTGCGCAGCTCCTCGATACGGCGCCGGTCCTTTGCGGCATCGATCTGATAGCCAGCTGCCACGCGTGCCGAGGCGGCGCGGTTCGGGTTTGCTGGGTTGTTCGCGCGACGCTCGAAGTGGCGCGCCCGGCGGGATGCGCCTCGCTCCAGGCGAATCCACCATGCGAGGTTGCTGCGCAGTTGCTGGATCGCGGGGGACGCGCTCATGCCTGAGCCTCGACCAGGTCGGCGTTGCCGAGCTGCAGGGGGCCGATGCGCATGCCGGTGCGGATGTGGTTGGCGCGCAGTTCGAGCGCGGCGCTGGAGCCTTGCATGGCAAGCGTTGCCCAGGCCGATGCGGACAGGTCGAGGATGCGCCTGCTGCCGACGGCGATCGCCACTGCATCGAGGGCATGATCTGCGAAGGCAGCGACCCCGCCGCTGATGCCAGCGGGGTCGGCATGACCGGCGACGGCGATCAGGTCGGCGCTGAGCTGGATGGCTTCGGCCTGGTCGAGGACGAGCAGGGCGTCGCCGACCTTGATCACGATGGATTCGTTACGGGGGCGCGCTTCCACGACGGGGCGTGCGCGCGCGCTGGCGGTGATGTAAGCCATGGAAGTCTCCGTGCCCCGGCCCGGATGGGCTGTTACTGGGGCGACGGCAGTAGAATCACAAAACGTGATCCTTAAGTCAACACGATATGTGATGTTACGACGCGCGTTTTATGAACTGGGCAAATTCCGTTCAGGAAATCGCCCAGATTCTGCTTATCGCTGGTCGAAGGAGTTGCGGAGGATTCCCGCTTCCTCGAAGGACACGTCGTCCCGGATGCACTCGCGGGCTCGATCCAGATCGCGGTGGAGGGCAATCAATTCGTCATCGGTCAGGTCGTCGATGCCGGCTTTACCCAGCGTGGCTTGGTCGACAAGCAGCTGCATGCCGAACTGCCTATAGGTTCGCGCCAGCGACCGGATCATCCGGATGTGGCTCTCACGGACCACTGAATCAAAGCCGGGCGTTGCCAGCTCCGATACAGACTTAAGTGGAGGACGCGCCTTAGGCGCTGCGTTGATTCGCTCTACCAACTTGTGTAGCAGCGCTTCCGTTTTGCTCATCTATTCCTTTGCCCCTTTCCTGATCACGCTTATCGCGCCACTTCGCAAAATCCACCAGGTTCCGTTGATCGGCCGGGCGGTCGTCCGCCGCAATCCACTCGTACACGTCTGCGAACAGGTCGGCCTCGGTTTCAAATTCGACGGCCTTGCCCAACGTTGCGAACGCATCGACTAAGAAGCGGTACGTGCTGGCGAGGATGGCAGGATCGGGTCGCGCGGATTGAGACACCTGCGCTTCACCGAAGAGCGAGGCGACTGATACGCCCAACGCCTTGGCCAGGAGCGGAACCTCGGACACCTTGGGTTCGCGCGCGCTGGGTGCCGACGACTCGTAATTCGCGATGCGGCTTTGGCCCGACCAGCCACAGGCAAGTGCCAGGGCTTCTTGGGTCATCCCACTACGGAGACGGGCGGCGCGGAGGTTGTCAGAAAAGGCCATGCCGCAATTCTTCACGGTCTGTGATGTTGCGCCAACACAAAACGTGTTGCACACAGGATCACGATATGTGATGCTACTGAGCATGGACGCACTCGACAAAGCTGTGAAAGCCGCCGGCGGGGTCACTTCCCTCGCCATTTCCTTGGGCGTAGGACAGAACACAGTGAGCAACTGGCGCAAGCGCCGGCGTGTGCCGCCAGGCCACGTGATCAAGATTGAGGCGATCACCGGCGTTTCCCGGCACGAACTGTGTCCGGCCGTGTTCGGCCCGGCGACCGACGGCACCATCTCGCCGGGCGCATCGATCGCACAGGCGCAGATCACCAAGCGCGCGCTGCGGGAGAAGTTGGGGCTGGGCAATGACGGACACCTGGCCAAGGTGCTGAAGCTTCCCGTTGGCCAGGTCCAGGCCTGGCCGGAAGAGCAGGGCGTCCCAGCTCTCCCGCAGGTGGTGCAGCTGCTCGGCGTCCAGCCACAAGAAGAGGCTGCTACCGCGCCGGAAGACGCGGATATCGATCGAATCGTTTCTGTTGACGCGGCCTGACGTGCCGCGCTCTGCATTGCGCTGTTTCACCCATTCCTCCTGAGGCATTCATACGGACATGTACGCAGACCCTTCGAACATTCGTGATAACCCGATCAAGGTCCGGTTCAACGACTCCGAAAAAGCTGTGATTGAGGCATTGGCGAACTTCAACGGCCGCCAGCCGGCGGTGTTCGTGCGCGACCTGGTGCTGGCTGGCCTCGCGTCGTTGGAACAGCGTAGCTCTGATGCAGACGCCGCCTGAAGGGCCAGAAGAGTCCCGATGGAGGGCCTATGGAATTACTGCTGTCGCGCGACGAGCGAAAACGCCTTGAGCAGTACGCGGCCCACGCCGGGATGACCGTTGACCAGGCCGCAACCGATCTGGCCCGCGCCGAATTGGGGCGGCGCTACCGGCTCTCCCGAAGCAATGGCGATGTTGTCCCTTTTCAGGCCCTCAAGCGGCCCGATGAATCAACGAGGTAGTACCGATGAGCAGCCGTCTCGCGCGCTCGACCGATATCAGCACCAGCCACGACGCCGCCGCGCACGTGGTATCCAGCGGCGTGCAGAGCGCCCAGCAGGACCGCGCCGCCGGTGCGCTCAAGGCGCACCCGGGCCTGACCAGTATGGAGCTGGCCAAGGCCACCGGCCACGACCGCTACATGCTCGCGCGTCGTCTCCCTGAGCTGCTGGAAGACGGGCGCGCGTGGCGGGGCCCGAAGAAGCCGTGCGAGGTCACCGGCCGCAGCGCGTGCACCTGGTGGCCGGTGGCCCCGGGCGACAACTACACACTGGCGGTCTGAACCATGTCTACGATCATCATGAGCCAGTGCTGGCCGCTGCAGAGCCTGAGCGTTACGCAGAAGGCTGTGCTCATCTCCCTGGCCGATCAAGCCAACGACGACGGCGTGTGCTGGCCGGCCATCGGCACCATCGCCAAGCGCTGCTGCATGTCCGAGCGCGCAGTGCGCACCGCCATGGATCATCTCGAAGCGGTCGGCCTGCTGAGCCGTGAGCGGCGCTTCAACAGCAGCAACGTGTATTCGGTGACGCCGAGCAAGTTCGACGTGTCGGCGGCTGGCACGAAGGCGAAGCGCAAGGCCAAGAAATCGGGGGCTGCACCGGGCGCAGGGGGTGCAGCAGATGCAGGGGATGCGCCCGGTGCACCCGGGGATGCGCCCGGTGCAGGGGGTGAGGCAGGGGGCGCAGGTCTGGAGGTGCGCCCCGTGCCGCCTAACCGTCATATAACCCCCATTGAACCGTCAGGAGAACCGTCAGTTCCGGCGCTGGCCGCGCCGCTGTCGAAGGCGGACCTCGAAACGCAGATGCAGGAAGCCTGCAGGCAGACGTGGGCGGCCTACCGCACGGCCTACCGTCTGCGGCACGGTGTGGACCCCGTGCGCAACGCCAAGGTGAACACCAACGTGCGGGACCTGGTGAAGCGGCTGGGCAGGGAAGAGGCGCCGCAGGTGGCCGGCTGGTTCCTGGGCGTCAACGAGCAGTACGCCGTGAAGCGGATGCACGACCTGGGCGTGCTGCTGGCAGGCGCCGAGGCGTACCGCACGCAGTGGGCGACTGGCCGGCAGGTCACGACGACCAGCGCCCAGCACACGGACCAGACCCAGTCCAACCTCAGCGCCGCCGAGGAAGCCAAGTTGCTGCTGCGTAAGGGGAGACCGGTCAATGCTGGCTGATCACGAGCAGGACCGATTGGTTGAACTGCTGGTGGTCACCGCCGAGGTGATCGGTGACCAGCTGCGCCCGACCGCCGCCGCCTTCATGGTTCACGACCTGGACTGCTACGCGCTGCCGGTACTGGAGAAGGCGCTGGCCAGCTGTCGCCGGGAACTGAAGGGCCGGCTGTCGCTGGCTGCGGTGCTGGAGCGGATCGACGACGGCCACCCTGCGCCCAACGAGGCATGGGCGGTGGCCATCCAAGCGGCTGACGAGCGCGCGACGGTGGTGTGGACCACGATCACCCAGCAGGCATGGAACGTGGCGCGGCCGCTGGTCGAGGCTGGCGACAAGATCGCGGCGCGGCCGGCCTTCCTGGAGGCATACGCCCGTCTGCTGAAGGAGGCGCGCGCTGAGCGGCAGGTGGCCACCTACACCCCGTCGCTGGGCTTCGATGCCGCCAGCCGCAGCGCGGTGCTGTCGGATGCGGTGACCAAGGGCCTGCTGCAGCACGAGGCGGTGAGCCAGCACCTGCAGCTGGCCGCGCCTGCGCCGACGTTCAACCCGGTGGCTTTGCTGGCCGGGAAGGTAGAGGCCGCGCCAGGCGCCAACGAGAAGATCCGCGCGCGTTTGGAGGAAATGGCACGGGAGCTGGCGGCCTGATGCGCTCTGACAACAACCAACTGGACATTTTCAAGCACGACCCGCGCCTGCAAGTGCCGACCCTCAAAAAGCTGGCCAAGGCGCACCGCGAGTCCGCCGACGAGGCGCTGAAGCAATTCCAATTCAGCGCGGCCATCCGGCAGGAGCGCCACGAGCACTACATGGCCGAAGCAAAGCGCCTGGAGGCCCAGGTTCGCCAGTTGGCCCGCCCACCGGGTCGGCGCCGTACCCGTTCAACAGGAGCCACATCACCGTGACCGACTTCACCGCCTTCAAGGCCCGCAGCGAGTTCGCTGCCCAGATCAACGCCGGCTATTCGGCCCGGTTGAACGGCGCCGGGCTGAGCACCAACCCGCACCTGGTCTGGCATGACCAGCCGGCGGGCGGCCAGTTCCCTCAGGTTGCCCACACGACGCCGAAGTCAGACGCGTGGCAGCACGGCTGGCGGCTGGCCGACAAGGACCAGAGGGGCAGGGGAGGCGCGCGCTGATGGCTGCCAAGAAGCTACTTGCCCAGTTCACCACCGACCAGCTGTTGGAAGAGGTTGTGCGGCGTCGGAACGAGCGAAAGGACGTGGGTGATGTGGAGCCTTGCGACGAGTGCCGGCACTTCAAGTTCTGGACACAGAGCGATGAACCGCCGCGGGACTACAACCCATGCGACTTGGGAAAGCGCATGAGCTTCCACATGCCAGGCGATGGCGAGGATCCGCATCACTACATCGGCTACTACCGGCGGGTGTGCGCCTCGCGGCTTCCCAGGGAGGGCCAGGCCTGATGTGGTCGAAAGCGCCGCCACCGACCGCTGCCGAGGCCGCCCGCATCGAGGCGTCCAAGGTGGGTCCATGCATGGCATGCCTGTCGCTGGTCGCCCAGGACCTGCTGGGCGCGCGCCTGGTGGTCTACGGCTGCGACTACAACCACGCCAAGAGCGGGAACAAGCGCCGCGGGCATGCCTTCGGGTACGCCCTGTGCGTGTGGCACCACCGCCGGCACCCGATGCCCGGCAAAACCTTCGCGGAGACACGCGAGATCTACGGCCCGAGCCTGATGGATGGCTCGCGGACCTTCCACGAGACGTATGGCACCGACGACGAGCTGATTGACCAGCAGACGTTCGTCAACGAACAGAGGCAGGCAGCATGACCACCAAAACCAATCCGACCCCGGCCACTGTCCGCGCTTGGCTGACCGAGAACGCGATCGACGCGCCCTGGACGTCGCTGGCGATCTGCGAGGGCTGCGGTGCCGAGACGACCGACCAACGCTCGGCAGTGCGCGACGCGGTGCGCTATTGCGTCGCCGCAGGGTTCCTCGCCCGCACGGAGACGAAGATCGGCCCCGTGTACCAGCTGACGGGGCAGGGCATGCCGCGCGTGGTGTTGACCGATGCCGAGCGGAAGCAACGCCAGCGCGAGAGGGATGCAAGGCGGGTCAGGACGCCGCGCCCACCCCGCCAGCGCGCACCAGCGGCGCCGAAGCGCTCGCGCGCTGCCCGGGTAGAGATGCAGGCGGCCAACACGCCTGTGCCCGCCAAGGTGAAGTCTATGGCCACCATGGAGACGCTGGAGCAGTTTGAGGCCAGGGGCGGGAAGGTGGAGCGTCTGCCCGCATGCTGGGAGCAGGCTGCATAGGGGAAACGGTCGCGGTCGGTGCGACGCGATGGCTGCAAGCTGGACGGATGGACCTGACCCGCTACGACGACAAGGCGCTGGCGCTGCTGAGCAGCATCCAGCAAGACATAGCCGCGATGCGATGGACGAGGGCGTGGACAGCCCCGGCCAGCCGCCGCGAGGCAGAGCAGGCACTGCGGCGGGCACGCGCGCTGCGCCGAGAAATCAATCGACGAAAGCATAAGGGGTAGGGGCATGGGGAACGTACGTGAGCTGCTGTCCAGCCGGATGGGGCCGACAACCATTAAATTCGACACGGGTCGGGGCGGCACCCCCGACCTGACCACGCAGGACATTGCAGCGGCACTGGCTTACGTCCAGGACGGATTGGGCCGGGAGCTGCTGGAGGCGCTGTGGTGGCCGGAGAGTGCTGTACGCCGCCGGGATTACTTGCGCCAAGGCGTGATCGGTCTGGTTGCGCCCGAGTTCAACCGCCAGCAATTCGCGCTCAGCACGGCCAGGACCGAGTTCGGCATCGCCAAGGCGAGCATGGGGTGGGGTGGCGGCGCTGTTACGGAGGTACAGCGTAACGAGGTGCGGCGGACCGAACTGGCGCTGGAGGTGGCGCGCGCTGGCACCTGGCCGAACAACACCATGGAGCAGTTGGGCGTGCTGGCCGGCGCAGTGATAAGTGAGATGGCGATGGCCTGCGCCTGTAAAACGTGCGACGGGGAACGCACCCAGCCAGCCGAGGATGGTCTTGGCGTGATGAAGTGCGATGCCTGCGCAGGAAGTGGGTTTGAACCTTTGAGCGGGCGCAAGCGTGCCGCAGCAATCGGGGCCGATTGCTCGGCTTACAGCCGCTTTTGGCAGCCCGTCTATGTGTGGATGCTCGGCCGCATGCGGGCCTTGGAGGAAAGTGCAGCGGCGGAGTTCGGAAGGGCGCTGACGCGCGCTGCGTAGTGATGACTTGCTAGGTCATCAAAAGCAGGGGCAATCTAGCCACTATCCAGACGCAAGCCCCGGCCACAGCCGGGGCTTTTTCTTTGCCCGCCATCCAGACCGGATTTACCCTCGCGCCGAGCCGGCAGTGTGGTGGGCACCTCAGTCAGAGACAGTAAGCGCACAGATCGCACCCCACCAGGCCGGTGGGGTGAGCGCCAGGAATCGAATCCGGTCTAAAGCTGAACTGCCAGCGGGAACCCCGTCTTGCAGTTCAGCAAGTCAAGGTAGTCGCTCTACTGCCCGTTCACTTCCACGTTTGCCAGTAGTGGGCTAATTCCCCATTCCCAGCGGCTCTTCGTAAGCGGTGTAGCTGCGGCTTCTGCCGACGGTGATTCCAACAGGATTCTGTGGATTCTGTTGAGCTTTTCCGAGTCAACCAGGCCCTTTTCCTTCAGTTCTCCTACGAGGGTACTGAGAGTGAGAAGGATGCCTTGCTCAAAGGAATTTAGTTCGTTCTGAGAGCGTTCCGACATTTCTTTCCGTCCTTGTTTGATGGGCTGAGCGTTGCCATGGCTTGCAGGCGGGTGGCGCTCGACGCTGATACTACAAAAGCAGGAGCCAGAGATGGCCGAAATCTCCCCTTTAATGGCTGGCGGCGTGAACGTCGTGGCCTTCCTCGACATGTTGGCGTGGTCCGAAGGGACCGACAATGGCCGCCAGCCGACCAAAGATCGCGGCTATGACGTGATCGTGACTGGAGCGGACCGCATGCCGGAGGTGTTCACCGACTATTCGGCGCATCCCTTCTCGCGCGGCAGGAAATCCAAGCGCATCAACAGCAAGGGACTGACCTCGAATGCGTCGGGCCGCTATCAGTTCATGCTGAAGGACTACGCGCACTATCGCGCGCTGCTGAAGCTGCCGGACTTCGGCCCGCTGTCGCAGGACCTGTGGGCAATCCAGCTGATCCACGAGCGGCGCGCGCTGCCGCTGATCCAGGCTGGACGGATCCGCGAGGCGATTGCGGCGGTGCGCAACATCTGGGCAAGCCTGCCCGGCGCGGGGTATGGCCAGTTTGAGCACAAGCTCGACAGCCTGTTGGCTGCGTACCGCAAAGCCGGCGGGGTGGTCGCTCGATGACCGAGCCTGTGTGCACCATGAAAATCGCAGTCGGCACCTTCACCGCGGCAGTAGTGGCACCTGCTACAGCTGATGCACTGCGTGAAGCTGATCGCATCATTCTGGGCGTGCCCCAATCGGTTCTGCTGGTCGCGATGGCCGGGGCCCTTATTGGCGTGCTGCTGCTACCGGAGAAAGACGCCGAGCGGGTCGCCGCAGATGCTGGCCGTCGCCGGGGGCACCGCCTCCTGCAGACGGTCGCGCGCTGGCTGGCGCTGGGTGTGGCAGTGGTCGCCTACGCCATCGTGGCCGCATGGGTCATCGCCGTCGCGGCATCCATTTTTACGTCTCTGGCCGGGGCGCCGCAGCTGCCGCTTGCAGGTCTATCCGGGGTCATGATTCGCCGGCTGTTGCCTGGCTACGTGCGCCTGGTTGAAAAGGCTACGGGCACCATCGGAGGTGAAAAGCCATGAGCAGCCTGATTCGATTGGCCGCTGCGCTGTGGGGCCTGATCGTCGACGCGCTCACCGAGGCGGTGGTCTGGCTGCGCAAGCCTGGCAGCAAGATCAAGCTGGTGTGCGCGGTGTTGGCGTTTGGCTTCATGGTCGCCGGCCTGTCCGCGTACGAGAAAGAGCAGCGCATCCGTGACCTGAGCGCGCAGGTGGTCAAGGTCAAGGCCGATTGGGATGCCGACGCATCCCGACTGCAGGCGGACGTTGAGGACCGCGACCAGCGCTTGGCTGACGTTGCTGCGGCACTGCGCGCTGAGGCCGAGAAGCTGGAGGTGCTGAAGGCCGAGAGCGCCGCGGCGCTCAACGGCCTGGCTACCAAGATCGAGGCAGCGGAACAGGATGCTGCCACCTGGAAGGCCCAGTACGAGCGACGCCCCGACACCTGCAAGGCGGCCCTGGAGCTGCTCGATTCCGCCTGCCCGGCACTGAAGGGGTACTGATATGCGCGTCATCGTGGTTGTCACCGCTGTGTTGCTGGCCGCATGCCGGGCCGCGCCCATCAAGCCGAACCAGCCGCCGCCGGCAGTCATCAACGTACCGGTGGCCACCTACGTGCCCATCGATGCTGCGCTGACCAAGCGCTGCAGTTGGGTGCGCGACGGAAAGCCTTCGCTGGTGTTCGACGTGAGTAACGGGCGGAAGCGGTGCCTGATGCAGTACGAAGCCCAGCTTGACGCAATCGAGCACTTGGGAGGGAAGCCTGTTCCCTCGCCGGAACGCTGACCAAAAACCTGACGTTCGGCGCCGCCGAATCGCCGCCTACCGAGAGAAACCCATGTCCCGAACCATCAAGCTGTTTGGCGTGACCCTGTGGCCCCCGCTGTCCGTTCGCCTGCGCGACCTGGAGGCGCGCGTTTCTGGAGCGGTGAACTCGATCACGACCACCACGGCGCACGTCTTGCCTGCTCTCAATGAGCGAATCGACCAAGTGGACCGCGCGGCGGGCAAGGTTACCCAAGCGCTGGACTCCCGGGTGATCGCTCTTGAGCAGCGCCTGTCGGCGCCCAAGCCGGTTCTGGCCGTAGCCAAGCGGAAGGGCGCCCGCGCACCCGCCCGGCGGCGCTGATGGCATTGGGTCGCAACGGGAAGGCCCTGCTGGCGTTGGGTCGGCTCAAGCCCGGCCAGCTCAACAAGACCGAGCAGGCGTATGCCGAACGGCTGCGCGCGCTGCAGGTGGCCGGCCAGATCGTGTGGCACCGGTTCGAGGGCCTGAAGTTGCGGCTGGCAGACAACACGTTCTATACGCCTGACTTCGCCGTCATGGCTGCCGATGGCGTCATGGAGTGCCATGAGGTCAAAGGCCACTGGCAGGATGATGCACGGGCCAAGATCAAGGTCGCGGCTGCCATGTACCCGTTCCGCTTCATTGCGGTGAAGGTCAGGGCCAAGCGAGACGGTGGTGGTTGGGCAGTGGAGGAGTTCTGATGGACGACCGCATTGATCGCCTGCTAGCCCTGGCTGAAACCCAGCACGCCACCATCGTGGAGCTGGGGCGCCAAGTGACACGGCAGGCGGAACAGATCGGCTTGCTGGTTGAGTCCGTCGCACTGCTGCTGGGCGAGGAGCTCGGCGCGCCGATCCCAGAGGCTGGCCAAGAGGGCGACGCACCACGCACGGATATGGACGGGAACCCGTACTGATGAGCGCAACCCACCCGACGTTCAAGCCACGCACACGTCAAGTGGGTGGCAGCGCCTTCGCTCACCTGTACGGCACGGCCCGATGGCAGCGCACGCGTAGGGCCCAACTGGACCGCGAGCCACTGTGCAGCAAGTGCACTACGCGAGGGCACACCACCGTGGCCACCGTCTGCAACCACACCAATGGACACCCCGCCGGAGAGACGGAAGAAATGTTCTGGACCGGGCCCTTCGACAGCCAGTGCGCCAACTGCCACAACACGGATCAGGCGCGCTTGGAGCGGGGTGCGGTCCACATTCGCGGGTGTGACAGCGACGGATGGCCCATCGGGTCCTGATGCTTGGGCGCAACCGCCTACCTATCGACTTATCCACAGAAACCTGAACGAAACGCCCCATTCAGGTAGGGGGGGTGAATTTATGGGGTTTGGGGCCTCCTAGACCGTGCGTCCCCTGTTCTTTCCGTATCCACAATTCGCGGGACGACCCTGAGAGGGGTGCCCGACCTGCCGAAAAAGCGCAGATTTTCAGAGGTTTTTTCATGGCTAGGCCCCGACTGCCCGTCGCAAAAGCCGCGACCGGCGGTGCGGCCGTCAAGAATCCGGGGCGCCATGCCGGCAGGAAGAAGCCGAAGGGCACGCGGGTGCTGGGTGAGCCGTACAAAACAATGACTGCGGCGCAGAAGCGGGCCTGGGCGGAGTTCGAGCGGGAGATGCCATGGCTCAATGCCTCGCACCGCGTCCTGCTCAGGCTGGCGTGCTTCTGGACGGCCAAGATGGATGACCCCGAGGCTGACTTCGGTGTGTCTGCAACCCAAGCGCTCAGCTCGATCCTCTCGAAGCTGGGCGCCACACCGGTGGATGAGTCAAAGGTTTCGCATGGCACAGACGAAGACGACCCCGACGACGAGTTCTTCGGGGGCGCCGGCGCCGGTCGATCGCACTAAGGCCTACGCCTTGGACGTGCTCGCCGGTCGCATTGTGGCCGGGCCGCACGTCCGTAACGCCTGCAGGCGCCACCTTCAGGACCTGATGCAGGGTCCCGAGAGGGGGCTCCGCTTCGATTTGGAGGCGGCAGAGTTCGCATTCGGCTTCTTCGAACGGATCCTGCGGCTTTCCGAGGGCCAATTCGAGGGCCGCAAGTTCGAGCTGCATCCCTCTCAGGCTTTCATCGTCGGATCGCTGTTCGGTTGGAAGGGACCTGACGG
Source organism: Stenotrophomonas sp. Steno-Z10-BAI (assembly GCF_056393115.1). NCBI lineage: Bacteria > Pseudomonadati > Pseudomonadota > Gammaproteobacteria > Lysobacterales > Lysobacteraceae > Stenotrophomonas > Stenotrophomonas sp. Steno-Z10-BAI. The sequence goes on from NZ_JBWJOZ010000004.1 coordinate 119,219, forward strand.
GTTCCGTCGCTTCCGCCGGGCGTACATCGAGCAAGGGAAGGGCAACGGGAAAAGCCCGCTCGCTGGCGGCCTCGGGCTGTTGGGGATGACGGCCGCCGGCGAGGCTGGCGCGCAGATTTACTCTGCCGCTGCCAAGAAGGACCAGGCAGGGATCCTCTTCGCCGACGCCGTGAAGATGGTCAAGCAATCACCGGCTCTGGCTAAGCGCGTGGAGTTCGCCGGCGGCGAGGGGCGTGAGTACAACATGGCCCACCAGGCCAGCCAGAGCTTCTTCCGGCCTGTATCGCGCGACACCGGCAAGACCGGTTCGGGTCCGCGGCCTTTCTTTGTCCTGGTGGACGAGGTCCACGAGCTGCCCGACCGCAAGATCATCGAAATGCTTGAGCGCGGCTTCAAATTCCGCCGCGAGCCGCTGCTTTTCATGATCACCAACTCCGGTAGCGATCGCACTTCGGTGTGCTGGGAAGAGCACGAACACGCGGTCAAGGTCGCGGCGGGCCACACGGCCGCGGTGAATGACCCGACTTTCGTGGGCGACCCGATTGACGACCGGACCTTCAGCTACGTGTGCGCGCTGGACGACGGCGACGATCCGCTGGAAGACCCGACGTGCTGGGCAAAGGCAAACCCTCTGCTCGGCGTCACCATCACAGAGCAGTACCTCTCGGACCTGGTCAAACAGGCGAAGGCGATTCCGGGTTCCTTGAACGGAATTCTTCGCCTTCATTTCTGCATCTGGACCGACGCGGAGACGGCGTGGATGACCCGATCAACTCTTGAGCCGGCGCTCGCCGACTTCGACCCTGCGCAGCATCACGGATCAAAGGTCTATCTGGGGCTCGACCTCTCGCAAAGCCGCGATATCACGGCCCTTGGGGCGGTGGTGGAAACCGGCAGTGTCGAGGTGTCGGTGGTGGTGGACGGACAGACGCAGATGATCAGCAAGCCCACCTACGACGGGTGGGTGGAAGCGTGGACCCCGGGCGACACCGTCGCGGCGCGGGAGCTGCGCGACAAGCTGCCGTACCGGACATGGATCAATGGCGGGCATCTGCATGCACCGCAGGGACAGACGATCAGCTTCCGCCATGTCGCTCAGACCTTGGCCGAGTACGACCGGGATTACCTGGTCGAGCTGATTGCCTACGACCGATATGCGTTCCGCAAGTTCGAAGACGAGGTGCTCGAACTTGGGTTGTCGCTGCCATTTGCCGAGCACCCTCAGGGCGGCACGAAGAAGGGCAGGCCGTTGGAAGTGGCCGTGAAGGCAGCGGAGGACCAAGGGCTACCACCGCCTGAGGGCATGTGGATGCCGGGCTCGCTGCGGCTCTTCGAGGAAGCGCTGCTTGAGGGTCGGCTTCGGCTCAAGGGAAACCCCGTGCTGGTGTCCGCAATCATGTCGGCCGTCATCGAGTCGGACAAATGGGAGAACCGCTGGCTATCCAAGGCGCGTTCGGTGAACAAGATCGACGCCGCGGTGGCCCTTTGCATGGCCTTCGGTGCTGCACATGCCATGCCGGCCGAAGCCGGCGGCATTGATGACTACCTCGAAAACGGCTTCTTTGGACTGATCGGATGACAAATTTTCGCTGGTACAACCCGATGAGCTGGCGGTTCTTCGGCTACAACGACCCTGCGACGGGTGACTACGTGGAGGTCGACCTTTCGGTAGGCGGAAAAGGCACCAAGGCCGGTGTCCGCGTGACCTCCAAGTCAGCGCTTACCGTGAGCATCGTGTGGGCGTGCTTGAAGGTGCTCAGCGAGTCTGCCTCCGGCCTGCCTTGGAAGCTTTACGAGGATGTGGGCGGCGTCCGTTCCCTGGTAAAGGGCAGTAGCCCGCAACGGCGTCGGCTATTGCGGCTGTTGGCCAAGCCCAACCCCTACGTCAAATGGCTGGACTTGATCAAAGCCATCGTCGTGAACATGGGGCTGCGCGGCAATGCCTTCGCCATCATCCAGCGCAGCGACGACGGCGAGTGGATCGGGTTGATTCCTGTCTCGGCCGACAACATCCGCATCGATACCGATGACGGTTTGCTCTACTGGGCAAACATCGGCGGACAAGAAGCGCCGGTGTCCCCGGTCAACATGCTGCACTTCAAGCTGTTCAGCACCGACGGCATCGTGGGGCTGTCGCCGATCGAGTACCAGGCCGAATCGATCGGCCTCGCGCGCGCGGCGCAGGATTGGTCTGCACGATTCATGCGGAAAGGTGGCTTCACCGGTGGCTACATCATCTATCCGGGCTTCCTGACCAAGGAGCAACAGGCTCAGATCAAGGCCAAGCTGCCAGATATTCGCCAGGGCGACGTAGACGACCTGGGAAAGATGGCGATCCTGCAGGGCGGGCCGACGATCACGCCGGCCGGCATGACGCAGAAAGACAGCCAGTTCATCGAGTCGCAGCAGTTCCAAGAAGAGGCGCTGGCCGGAATCTGGGGCGTCCCGCTGTACCTCACCAATCGGGCGCGCTCCACGTCCGTGCTTGGGTCGAACCTTGAGCAGCAGACCAGTGGGTTTGTGACCTTCGGCCTGAAGCCATACCTGGACGCCATCGAGAGCGAGCTCAACGACAAGCTCTTTGGCGAAAGCAGCATGTTCGTCGAGGCAGTGGTGGAAGGGCTGCTGCGGGCCGACAGCACCGCGCGAGGCAACTACTTCAAGACCGCACTGGGCGGCTCCGGCGGCTCCGGCTGGATGACCATCAACGAGGTTCGGGTGAAGGAAAACCTGCCCGTGTTGGACGGTGACCAATACAACCAGGTCACCCGATGGACGAGCAACAAGCCCGACTCGATCGGGGACGACAACAGCACGGGAGATCCGGCAAATGCTTAACACCTTCGCCTGCCCCTTCGAGGTCAAGTCCGCTGACGATTCGGGCAACTTCGAGGGATACGCCTCGGTATTCGACAACATCGACCTGGGCGGCGACGTAATCGTCTCCGGGGCCTTCACCACAGTGAAGACCACACGCACCGGTCGATTGCGACTGGCGCTGTACCACAACCTGACGCGGCTGATCGGCGACGCCGCGTTCAAACAGGACGGTAACGGGCTGCTGCTCAAAGGCAAGGTCAACCTCAACGTCAGCTACGCCAAGGACGCCTACGAGCTGATGAAGGCCGGCACGCTCGATGAGATGTCGGTTGGCTACAACCCCATCGAGGACGCGATGGAGACCCGCGACGGGCGCCGCGTCCGCGTCATCAAGCGCGCCGAACTGTGGGAGGCGTCGATCGTCCCCTTCGGCATGAACCCGGAGGCGCAGGTTCTCAGTGTGAAGTCGGACCTGCGCGCTTTCGAATGTGCCCTGCGCGAGCGCATGGGCCTGTCTCAAAAGGAGGCGGCTGCCGTCGCCTCGCTCGGCTTTCCTGCAATCCACCGAGACGGTGGCATGGCGGACACGGAGACCGTGAAAGAGCTGAAGCACCTCGGCACATCTATCCAATCCATTTTTGAGGGAATGCACGCATGAGCGACAACATCACCGATATCCGCGAAGGCCTGGAAAAGCAGCTGAAGGAAGGCTTCGCCGGCCTGCAGAAGAAGTACGACAGCGCCTCCACCGAGATCGAGAAGGGCAACAAGGTCACCACCGAACTCAAGAGCCAGATTCAGACCGCCACCGACGAGATCCAGAAGGTGGTGGACAAGGTGCTCAAGCTGGAAGAGAAGGGCGTTGCGCTGGGCAACCAGCCGGGCCAGAAGAAGGGTTTCATCGACTTCATCAAGGACAACGGCGAGTACAAGTCGCTGCTGAGCCGCGAGAAGGGCTCGGCCGAGATCGAAGTCAAGAAGGAAGAGCTGGCCGCCATGGAAACCAAGGCCGTCACCAGCGCCGGCATCGTCGTGCCCAACTTCGACCCGACCATTCAGCCGGGCATGCGCCAGGAACTGCGTATCCGCGACCTGATCCCGTCGATCTCTGTCACCGGCCAGAGCTACACCTACTTTCGCGAGCTGCTGCACACCCGCGGTGCGGGGCCGGTGGCCGAGGGCGGTGCCAAGCCGCAGAGCAACGTCACGTTCGAGCAGAAGACCGACCTGGTCAAGAAGCTGGCCGTCTGGATTCCGGTGACCGACGAAACCCTGGACGACGTGCCGCAGATGTACGGCTACCTGCAGCAGCTGCTGCGCTACGACCTCAAGCTGGAAGAGGAAGCGCAGATCCTGAAGGGTGACGGCCTGGGCAACAACCTCCCGGGCCTGATGACCGACGCCTTCGTGTTCGATGATGACCTGTCCAAGGTCAGCGACACCTCCATCGACACCGTGCGGCGCGCCATCTACCAGGTTCGCAAGCAGTCCAAGCTGTCGGCCGACGCGACGGTGATGACCGAGCTGGACTGGATGAACATCGAGCTGGAGAAGGACAGCCAGAACCGCTATCTGTTTGCCAACCTGCAGGGCTTCGTTACCCCGATCCTGTGGGGCCGGCCGGTGGTTGCCTCGGACAGCATGGACGAAGGTGACGGCACCACCACCGGAGGCGAGTTCCTGGTGGCCAATTTCCAGCGCGGCGCGACGATCTATGACCGCATGAACTTCCTGTTCAAGGTCGGCATGATCAACGACGACTTCGTGAAGAACCAGCGCGTGTTGCTGGTCGAAGAGCGCCTGGGCCTGGCCAAGCGTCGCCGCGAGGCGTTCGTCAAGGGCCGCTTCAAGCCTGCCGCCTGATCCAACTGCCATCCCGTGGTGACGGCCGCTGATGCGGCTGCACCACCTTCCGGAGATCCATACAGATGAAGATCAAAGTCCTTTGGGGCTTCTGCGGCGACGTGGAGAAGCTGGGCCCCGACACGAACGGCGACTCGCGTTCGCCCACGCGCGCCGGCCAGGTATTCGAGAACGTCGAAGACGAATACGCATACACCCTGATCGGGAAAGGCCTGGTGCAGCAGTTCGATGGTTCGGCACCCGCCTTCACGAAACCCGCTGCTGCACCTTCCCCGAGCCAGCCCGGCCCCGTCGTGACGCTCCAGCCAGCGCCGGCCGATATCAAGGTGGTTGGGCCGTCGACTGGCGGTGCCGAGGTAGGTGGAGCCGAGGCTGCTGCTGTCTCTGGCGAGGCAGCGGCGCCCGCCGCAGCGGCCGAGCTGGGTTCTGACGCAGAGAAGACCGCGCTGGTTGCCGAGCTGGAAGCCGCAGGTGTCGTCTTCGACCGTCGCTGGGGTGTCGCCAAGCTGGCCGAGGCCCTGAAGAGCGCTCAGGGCGCTAAGGTGGATTAATGGACGTCGCCCTCGATCTTGCCCTGGTGCGGGAGCAGTGCCGCATCGTCGATGAGGTCAGCGACCTTCTGTTGCAGTCCTATGTCGACGCAGCAGTGATACACGTGCAGATGCATTGCGACCGCACATTGGTCGAGGGCGATCCCACGTCGGACGACCAGATGGCCTTTACTGCCGACGTTCGTCAGGCGGTCCTCTTAATGGTTGGCCATTGGGCCGAGAACCGCGGCGCCGCCGGCGAGCTGAGCACCGAAATCGCCTTGGGTGTGTCGCGGCTGCTCTGGTACAGGAAGAGATTCTGATGGCCACCCATGCAGGCGAGCGACGCCACAAAATCCGGTTCGAGCGGCCGGTGATCGAACGGGATCCCCTCGGCGGCGATTCTGCTGTCCGTTGGGAACTGGTCGTTGAGGTGTGGGCCAAGAAGACCAACCAGCTGAGCGCTACGGCCGAAGCGGTGGCTGCTGGCGCGGACACATACCGGGAGCAGGTTCGCTTCGACCTGTTGGCGCGAAAGGTGGATCCAAAGTGGCGGATCGTGGAAGGGGGCACCATCTACGACATCAAGAGCGCCGGCACCAGCAATGACAGAGGTGAAACTGCCGTCCTGGCCGTATCGGGTTTGAACGATGGCTGAGACCCTGCAAATTCGTGGCCTGGATGGGCTGCTGGCCTCGCTACGGGAGCTACCCAAGCAGATGCAAGGGAAGGCCGTGCAAGCCGGCATGCGGAAGGGCGGCAACATCATCCGGGATGACGCGCGCGCGCGAGTCGCGAGAGATACGGGCTTCCTAGCCAAGCAAATCGTGGTCCGACGCGCCAGCGCCAAGGATCGCCGGAAAGCCGGTGTCGGCCATGGTGGCGAGTATTTCACCGTGGGGGTACGCACCGGCAAACGGGTGAAATATGCCAACACCAAGCGAAACAGACGGGCTGGGCGGGCTGGCAAAGCCTACGAACAAAGCGGCTGGGCCCACTACTGGCGCTTCCTTGAGTTCGGCACGAAGAAGATGGCGGCAAAGCCGTTCCTGACGCCGGCAGGCGAAGCAAAGGGCGGCCAGGCCGCGCAAGTCATCATCGACGAAACCACGGCGGCGATCGACAAATTGATGAAGGCAAGGGGATGGAGATGATGGTTCCACTGGTTCAGTCGATCCTGCAGGGCAGCGCCGCGGTGCGCGCGCAACTTGGTGATCCCATCCGTCTGTGGCCGAGCGTCGCGCCGGCCGGCTCAGGCCTGCCGTACGCAACGTGGACCGTGGTCGGGGGCTCGCCGGTCGCGCTCCTTTCTGAGCCGCCACCTGGAGACGGCTGGCGGGTCCGGATAACGGTGTGGGGCAAAGGGGCTTCCCAGGCCAATGTCGCCGCCGTGGCAATCCGCGACGAGCTTGAACGTAGGGGCAGCATCGAGTCCTACAACCCAACGCCGGATGACGACGACACTGGCTCCTTCGGCATTTCCTTCGACGTGCGGCTGCTGGCGATCCGGTAGCCGACCACCACTGCAACCCCAACCGCCGGCAACAGCCGGCTTTTTTGTGCCCGGCGACCGGGCTTCACTCCAAGAGGTACAGCGCAATGGGCCAGGTGCTCAAGTCCAAACACACCCAACTTTTCATCGCCATCGGCGACGCCGAGGTCATCAAGGTGACCCGCGTTCGCTCCGTCGGCTTCCCTGATGGCCAGGCCTCGGAGATCGATATCTCCGACTTCGACGACGACTGGGACCAGTTCGTGGCGGGCCGCAAGGCCACCGGCAGCACCACGATCGAGGTGATCTACGACTCGATCGACTCCGAGGCCTTGGAGCGCCTCCACGAAACTGGCGAAGTCGTGAACTTCCTGGTGACTGCACCGTTGTCCGAAGTGGCCGGCGTGCCGAAGCCCATCGCCGTTGATGGCGTCATCACCCCGCCCACCACCGTGCTGTGCAAGCAGTTCAACGGGTTCGTGCAGAACTTCGCGGTCCAGGTCGCCGACAACGACGTCTGGAAGGGAACGATGACCATCCGCGGCTCCGGTGCGGTCACGACCCACCGCCCGGCGCCCTGATCGGCACAACGGCGCTTTCCGGCCCGCTTCGGCGGGCCGTCTACCTTCGGCCAGGCGTGCGGGAAACCCCGCGTGTTAGCCGTGCGCGGCCTGCACGCCCAGCCACCATCTTAGGAAACGGCCAATGAGCAAGACCAACGAAACCCTCCCGCTCGAAACCCTCGCTCCCGCGCAGACCGTGCTGCAGGCTTTCACCAGCCTGGGCATGTTTGCGTCCAAGGACGTGCACGCTGATACCGTCACCCTCCCGAACGGCGACAAGGCGCAGTTCCACGTGCGGGAACTTCCCGATGTGGAGTTCCGCAAGCTGTACCAGGAGAACGACCGCGCGAAGCTGATCGCCGCCACCATCTGCGACGAAAACGGTAAGCCCGTGCTGACCGCAGCGCAGGCCGCCCAACTCAAGCCGTTGTTCGCGGCCGAACTGCAGCAGGTGGCGCTGAAGCACTCCGGGTTTGGTGGCGAGGCCAAGGAAGCCCAGGCCGAGGCGGGAAACGTCTAAGGCAGCGCGGCGAGGTCTGGTTCTGGCACGTCCTGGCCGGTCACCTGCACCGCACGGTGTCCGAGCTGCGGGCGACCATGTCGCGCCGTGAGTATCTGGAATGGTGGGAGTTCCACAAACGGAACCCCATCGATCCGGTAAGTCTGCACATCAAGCCGGCCGCCTTCGTTGCCTTCACCACCGCCGCGCACAGCCAAGCCGGCACCAAGCGCGGCATGCAGCAATTCATGGACGTGTTGGTGCCCCGGTCGGATGAGGACGAGGCCCAAGACTGGTTCGACAATTTGGGATGACCCATGGCTGACACTTTCGGGCGCTTTGCGGCGCAACCCATCGGCCCGTTACTGGCTGCGCGCGATGGCGGGCTGACGCTGGCCACCACCGCGGCTGCCGACCTGAACCGCTTGGCACGCTCGGACTTCGCGCTCAGCACCGGCACCGCCGGCGTTGAGTTCGCAGTCTGGGGTGACGACGTACTGGCCGCCATGGTCGGCGTCGTCTCGCCGGGCGCGCCGCTGGAGGCACACCCCGGGACCAGCGCTGCGGGCATCGGCTGGGAGCTAGCCACCGGACGGGTGCTTCAGGGCAACGGCGCGATCGCCAGCGGGCTGCCGTCGGCGAAGCACGGTGACATGGTGGGACTGCGCCTGACCTTCGGCAGCCCCACCGTGCTGCAGCTGTACCTCAACGGCACGCAGGTGCACCAGCGCGAGATCAACTTGGCTGGTCCACTGCACTTCGCCGGGACGCTCTCCGCGACCAAGGCAGATGGGCTGTGCATGGCGGTGAACGCCGGCCAGTGGGCAGCGCGCAGCGCCGCCGCAGAAGCGGGCTGGCGGCTCCCTGGCGCCGCGTCGGGCATCACCCGCTTGGCTGATATGGACTGGCTCACCGCGCCCGGTGACAGCCCGGCCAACGCCCGCTACGAGGGGTTGCTCGCCGATGGCTTGAGCCTTATCAGCGAGATCAACTTCTGGCCCTGGGGCGGTGACCCTGTGAGCCAAACCAGCGCGGCCGAGTGCGTCGTGCTGGATGCCGATGGGCTGCTGGATGACCTGGCGCTCAGCGGCGGCGCCGGGCTGCCTGTGCAGATCCGCGCCGGCGCGCTCGGCGGGATGCTGGCCGATGCTGCCGACGTGTTCCGGTTCACGGTGGACCGGATCGAGATCAACGACGACGGCAGCAAGACCTTCCATTTCCGGGACGCCCACGACGACCTGGATGCCACCATCAACCGCGGCGTGTTCCTTCCCAACATCCCCGCGCTGGCGTGGAAGCCGCAGCCGGCGGTGATCGGCGCAGTGGCGAGCGTGCCGGCCATGGGTGCCAATTCGGATGCGACGGCCATGTTCGTGGCCGACGGCCCTATCTACGCCGATGCCGTCATGGACCGTGCCGACCTGATGGAGCCCGGCACGTTCACGGTGTCGCCCGACGGCCAGCAGCTGCTGATGAAGTCGCCGCCGGTCACGCCGGTGGTGGCCGATGTGTCGAGCGTCGGGCCCGGCCAGCAGCCCGCCAAGCTGCGGCAGGCGATGGCGGACCTGATGGGGCGCTTGGGCAAGGCCGCATGGTCGGCGGCCGATTGCTCCGCCATTGACGCGGCCACAGGCTATGCCGGCATCGGCTACTACGCCGGTAACGCGGTGACCGGGCGCGACGCCATGAACGCCATGCTGCCCAGCTATGGCGTGGGGTGCTACCAGGACCCGAACGGGGTCCTGCGGTTCGCCCGCGTCGTCGCGCCCGAGACGCTCGACGGCCCGCCCGCGTTCAACCTGAGCGGGGACGACCTGGCCGAGGATCTTCTGGCGGTTCCCGACGATGCCCCGAACCTGACGCGCCGCATGGCCTACCGGCCCAACGCGCAGGCGCTGGCCGCGTCGGACATGGTCACCGACGTGGTGGACGTGCCGCAGGCGCGCCGCGACGAGCTGTCCGGGCTGTTCCGCGCTCAGGTGTACGGCGGTGCGCCGCTGCACCCGCACTACCGGAGGGCAGATTCGGCCGACCCGGTGATCTCTCTGTTTTGGGATGCCGGGGATGCCCAGGCGGAAATAGAGCGTGTCGTGTCGATCTACCGCACGCAGCGGTTCTTCTACCGCGTTAGCGTTCGCGGCGACCAGGACCTGGCGCCGCAGCCGGGGCAGGTGGGCCGGCTGACGTACAACCGATATGACCTGCACGACGGCAAGCCGGTGCTGGTCCGGCGCGTAGAGCGCAACCCTGCCACGGGGGACGTGGTGCTGACGGTGTGGGGGTGATGCGGTGCTGATTGGTTATGGAATTCCACCGGCGTCGGTCGCCCTGGTCGGCGGCACCTGGCTCACCGCCGATGGGGGGCGCGCGCTGTTCGACGGCCGGCCGGCGCGTCGGGCACGCATCGCGCGTACCGGAGCGCTGGTCATCAACATCACCCTGGCCGAGGCCATTGTGCCGGGCATCATCGCGGTCCTGGGCCTGAACGTGCCGCCGGGCGTAGTGGTCACGGCCGCCGGCGCCAGCGCCACGACCATTCGCCTGCCTGACGGCAGCGTATGCGCCTGGCTGTTTCCCGCGAGCAAGGCCCAGGTCAGCGCCGTGGCCGTCACCATCGCCACCGTCGTGACCAATGTGGACGTGGGCGAGATCGCAGTGTTCAGCGCGGTGGACGTGGGAATCACCGACGGCTGGGCGGTGGCACGCATCGACAGCAGCCTGCACAACCGAACCAAGGGTGGCCAGGTAAACACGGTGCCGGGCCCAAGCTACAGAATACTGACCGCAACGCTGAGTGGACGCCCCACGGAGGTGGCTCGGAAAGGTGGTTTGGCCGGAACCGATTGGGAGACGCTGGGCGCTGCGCTGGCGGGCCGCCGGCGCGGGTGTGTGGTGCCGCAGTATCGGGACATGTTGACCAAGGCGTTTGACCCAGTGCTGGCTGCGCGCACTGCGCTGTATGGCTATGCCACCCAGTTGCCTACGGTAGAGAACATCAGCAGGCAGTATTTCCGAAGCACCTTGGAGTTTGAGGAGATCCCGGCATAACTGGCATGATCCCCGAAAATCTCGGGAGTCTCTATGACGTACGGAAAGCTGTTCCTATCAACGCTGGTGCTGGTGGCGGCAGGTTGCTCGGCGCCGAAAGAAGACGGTTCGGAGAAAGCACTCCTGAACTGCATGTCAGCTATTCAGACCGGGTCGGGCGATCCTGTTGCTACCAAAGTTCCTTATGCGAAGGACTGGGGAACGGCAGGCGAGCACTATTTCTCGTGGCCAGCAGGCTCGGGTCTCGTGGTGGCCGGAAGCAAGCGTCCCCGCGAGGCTGACTCCGCGTCTTGCGTCACCGATGCAGCGGGAATCGTCACGTCCGTTTCCATCAACGGAGCGGACGTCCCAATCCGATAGCCCCACTTTTAGACGCCCCAAAAGCCCGCCCTGTGCGGGCTTTTTTATTGGAAGAAGCCATGAGCCTTTACACCCTGACCGTCGATCTTCTGATGAAAACGGGCGCCTTCGAGCGCGATTCCGGCAAGGCGGCGCGCGTCGTCCAACGTGATATGGCCAGCATCCAGGCGTCTATGTCGGATGCAGCGCGGCGCGGCGCTGATGAAGTGGCTCAGGGCTTCCGCCGAGTAGCTGTCGAAGCTATCGGACTCACGTCCGCGCTGACGGCTGCGAAAGCTGTAATCGGAAAGGCTGATGAGTGGACGAATCTGAACAACCGCCTTCGGCTCGTGACTGCGGGGCAAGCGGAGTTCGCGGCCGCACAGGCAGAGGTTGTCCGGATCGCCGCTGCGGCCCGGCAGCCGCTCGGAGCGACGGCCGAACTGTACCAGCGAATCGCGATGAACCAGGAGGTGCTGAAGCTGTCCGGCGCTGATCTCGCCCGAGTCGTCGAGACCATCAGCAAAACGATGGTGATCAGCGGCACCACGGCGGCAGGTGCCGACGCTGCTTTGGTGCAGCTCGGCCAAGCCTTTGCCTCTGGCACCCTCCGAGGCGAAGAGCTGAACTCCGTGATGGAGCAGGCTCCAGCGCTTGCACAGGCCATCGCGAAGGGCCTGAACGTACCGATTGGCAAGCTCAGGGAACTGGGGGCTGCAGGAAAGCTGACTGCCAAGGACGTTATCGGTGCGCTTCAAAGCCAGGCCGCCGCCGTCGACGATTCCTTCGGGAAGATGAGCGCAACGGTCGGCCAGGCCACGACCCTGTTCAACAACAACCTGCAAGTCATGATTGGCCGCGCTGATGAGTCCACCGGCGCATCGCAGGCGCTCGCAGCGGGAATTGCGGTGCTCGGAAGCAACTTGCAGACCGTTGCCGTCGCCGGCGCCGCCGTCGCCGCAGGGCCGTTGACCAAGGCTTTGCTTGCGAGGGTCGCCGCAGCCAATGCCGGAATCACCGCAGACAAGGCTGCTGCTGCGCAGAACCTCGCTGCAGCACAGCAGTTGGAGCTGCGCACACGCGCGGCGGTGCTCGATACGCAGGCCGAGGTGCGTCGATCCGCGACCATCGGCGGCAGTGTCTCGGTCAGCGCGAAAGCAGCGGCTGCCACGTTGGAACATCGCCAAGCAACGTTGCTCCTCGCCCAGGCGCAGGCCCAGGCAACAGCGGCGAACGCGAGCTGGATGGCCCGAGCAGGGGCATCAACCCTGGCGATGCTGGGCGGCCCGGCCGGCATCATCACCATGTTGGCCACCGCGGCGGCCGGTTGGCTGCTGTTCCGCGACAACACCAATACAGCCGCAAGCGCGCTGATCGACTTCGGTGGCGCAGCGGACGCAGCCATCTCGAAGTTCCGCGAGCTGAACCGTCAGCAGCAGGCCGGCGAGATCCTGCGCCTGCAGAAGGAAATCGACGCTAACTACAAGACGATCACCGGCTCGATTGGCGAGATGGTGGCAGCCGCCACCAACTTCTCCAACGTCGGTCAGGCGTCGGCCTTCATCAAGGAAACTGAACGACTCGATGCCGCATTCAAGGCAGGGAAAGTCACGGCGGACGAGTTCGCCACCGGCCTTGAGGCTGCCTGGCGGACCATGATTGAAGGTTCCCCGGCCGCTGCCGCCGTCGCGAAGAGCCTGACGGAAGAAACGGCTGCGGCTGCTACCGCTGGCCGGGAGGTCGACCGAAAGAGGTCGATCCTCGAGGCATTTACCGGGAGTAGCACCCAGGCGAAGAGCGCAACCGACGCACTGTCGGGTTCGTTCAATGCGCTGGGCGATTCGGCCGGCGCAGCAGGCAAGCGCATCGCTTCGGCGATGCAATCGCTGCCGGGGCAGCTCGCGCGCGTCGGCAAGGGTGCGGCGGACGTCGCCAAGCTGGATGTGGCCGATTGGTTCAAGGAGGCGCAGGCCGGTGGCCTCGACTTCTCCAAGCGCGACGACCCGAAGGTCAAGCAATACATCGAGCAGGGCGCCCAGTACATCCGGCTGCAGACCGAGCTGGCTGCCGCGCAGAAGAATTTCACTGAATCACGTAAGGCTGCCTCCGCAGCTGAGCGTGCCGGCGCGAAGGATCGCAAGGCCGATGCTGAGTCGATCAAGCGCTATCAGCAACAGGCAGAGGAAGCTGCTGGCGCGATGAATGGTCCGCTCGCTGAGGCCATGGCGAAGCATCTCAACAACATGGCTCAGTACAACGAGCTATTGGAGAAGGGGGCTGTCACCCAGGCCGACGCCAATGTACTGATGGCCCAGAGTGCCATGGAGTACGCCAAGCTTGCCACTCAGGTCGAGAAGGCGATGGGCGCTCCCGAGGCGCTGATTGCCGCCATGGACGGTGAGCTGGTGATGCTCGGCAAGGTCGGGCGCGCACGCGAGCTGTACCGCCGGCAGCTGATGAACGAGCGCGACATGCGCCAGGAACTGCAGAAGGCAGTCGAGGCCGCCGGCAGCAAGGAAGCACTGGCGCTGGCCAAGGGGGCGGGCAGCTACGAGCAGTACGAACGGTCGATGCTGGACGCCGCCGATGCGGCGGCAGCGCTGTCCCTTCAGGTGGAAGAAGGGGCCGCCAACGTCGAAGCCTGGGCGAACGTCGTGTTGCATGGCGTGGATGGCGCCGCTGACGCCATGGCCGACTTCGCGGCCAGTGGCTTGCGTGACTTCAACGGTCTGTGGGATGACCTGAAGGACACGGCAAAGCAGGGGTTGCGCGACCTTGCCCGGGAGCTGCTGCAGCAGAAACTGGTGATCCCGATCCAGACCAGGATCATGGACGGCATCAGCAACTGGGGCAGCCAAGGCGGCGGCTTCAGCATGGATAGCCTGATGGGGTTGTTCGGCGGGAACGGCTCGGCCGGTGGTGGGCAGAACGTTGGCAATCTCGCCGGGATTCTGTCCAAGGGGCAGGGGCTGTTCAGCGGGGGAACGGCCGCCGCCGGTGCCACCAATGCATATTTTGGGATCGGCTCGTCGGCCGGCTCGATGGCTGGATTCGGCAGCAACGTGGCCGGCTTCGCAGGCGGTGGTGCCAGTGCCGGAGCTGGCGCGGGAGCGGCCGGTTCGACGGCTGCGGCGGCTGTGCCGATCATTGGCTGGATCGTTGCCGGCATGATGAAGAACGCCGAGCTGTTCGACCAAGGCTGGGACATTGCCAACGGGGAGAGCTGGGGCGGCAAGATCGCCACCGCGGGTGCGGTGGGCCTCGCGGACAAGGGGTTCCGTGGCTTGGGCTTCAACGACAAGACCGCATCGATCCTGTCCGGGTCCAGCATCCACGCCAAGCTGTTCGGCCGCAGCGCACCCAAGGTGACCGGGCAGGGCCTCACCGGCAGCTACGGCTTCGGTGGATTCGACGGCCAGTCCTATGCGGATATCAAGGCCAAGGGAGGCATGTTCCGCAGCGACAAGAAGTGGACGCAGTACGGTTCACTTGACCCGGGCATCGACCGCACCTTCGACATGGCCGCGCGCCAGGTGCGCGGCGCCACGACGGACTTGGCCAAGCAGCTGGGCGTCGACCTGTCGGGGCAGCTGGCCGGGGTGAAGGTGTCGCTGGGCAAGCTGCAGCTGTCGGCCGATTCGGCCGAGGCGAAATCGCAGCTGGAGGCCTATCTGGGCGACATGACCGACAGGCTGTTCACCGAGGCAGTGAAGGCGGCCGGGTTCGGTGGCCAGCTGGATGGGTACTTCGAGGCATCCGACGTGTTCTCCGCGCTCAGCGCGTCCATCGAGCTGGCGGTGGGCAACGCCGACCAGCTCGGCCGCGCGCTGAACTCGATGGAGATCGAGAAGGTCAACAAGGCGGTGGACTACTTCCAGGACCTGGCCAGCGTGGCCGGCACGGACCTGGCCACCCAGATCGAGAAGGTGGGCGGCCTGCTGGGCAACTACGCCAGCCTGATGGCTGACATAAGCACCCAGCTGCTCACCGGCGACCTGACCCAGTACCAGTCGCAGGCGCTCACGATTGAACGCACGTACCGCCAGCAGGTGAAGGCGGCCAACGATTACGCGAAGGCGCTGGGCCTGTCCGGTGCCCGCGCCGAGGACCTAGCCAAGATCGAGGCGTTGCGGGCGACGAACATGGGCAAGCTCCAGGCCGAGATCGACGCCGACAAGAAGGCGATGCGGTACGGGTTAGACACCAGCGACCTGTCGCCGCTGACCGACCAGGAGAAGCTCCAGAAGACGATGCAGGAGCTGGAGCGTGCGGTGGCCGGTGGCGACACCAGCGCCGCGCAGGCGGCCGCACAGGCGGCTCTGGGCTTTGGTCGGAACCTCTACGCCAGCGGGCAGGACTACAACGGCCTGTATGGCCAGGTGACCGGCCTGATCGACAGCATGAAGGTAGGCAACCTCGACACGGAGGACGGCACCAGCATGGGCCAACTGGCCGACGCCATCGAGGCGCTGCCGGACAACTTCAGCCGGGCAGTGTTCGACCTGGTGGTCGAGGGGAAGGGTCAGGCCGAAACCAACGCAGCGCTGCAGCAGAGCAACGCCCTGCTGGCAGAACAGAACAAGCTGATTCGGGACCTGCTGTCGGTCACCACCACGGGCGTACGCACCAGCAGCAGTTCGGCAATGCGCACAGCGCTCAACGCAAGGTAATTCACATGCAGGCAAGGAAAAACACCTTGATCGACATTGGCGGGGCGCCGTTGCCGTCTGTAACGCCGGTGGAGGTGCAGCGGTCGTCGTGGTTCCCGAAGGTGTACGTGTCTCCCGACACGCCACCGGTGGAGGGTGTCGTTCCCAATCCGGTCGCCGACGGCGTGCTCATCGAGTGGGCCGCCGTGGACCAGGAGGGCGTGATCTACATCATCGAGCGCGGACCAGCGCAAGACGGGCCGTGGACGGAGATTCACAGGACCACCGAGACCCGATACCTCTACAGCGATGGCAGCGGGCAGCTGTGGTGGTTCAAAATCACCGCGAGCGTCCGGGGCAAAGCCGGCGAGGGCAGCGTCGTGGGGGCGCAGCCAGGCAAAGTGCCGAACTACGCGGAGATGGAGGCGCTGAACCAGGCCATCACGCAGGAGATCATCGACCGCCTGGCGGGGGATCTGGACGCTGTGAACCTGGCCGTGGGCGCCGCGCGGCAGTACACCGATGAGCAGGTGTCGGCACTGAATGGGATGCTCGAGGACGTCATCGGCGCTGGCGAGTGGGTGGCCGACCGCGAGTATCCCGCAGGGGCCTTCTCGCGTCTGGGAGGGGTGCTTTACCAAGCGGTGGTGATGAGCACGGGCGTGGTCCCGGGCACCGATCCGGCCTCATGGCGGGAGATCGGCGAGTACGCCTCGGTGGGTGATGCGCTGGCTGCGACGATTAGCATTGCCCGTCAGAACGCCAGCGACCTTGCTGCAGAGGTTGACCGCGTGGACGCAGTCGTGGCGCGCCTGCCGGCGGGAAGCGGACCTCTGGCCACGTCGGCACAGGTAGCCAGCGAGATCCAAGCGCGAGCGGATGACGTTGCCGCGTTGGGGCAGCGTATCGACACCACCAACGCGGCACTCGGCGACAAGGCGAGCACGGCTCAGGTCTCGGCCGTAGATACCGCCAGCGCCAGCCGTGATAACGTCCTGGGCCAGCGCATCGACCAGACCAATGCCGCGGTAGCGGGGAAGGCGTCAGTGGACACGGTGGCGCAAGTTAGATCGCGCGTTGACCAGATTGATGGCCGGCTGGATGCGCAGGGCAGTGCAATAACCCAAGTGACGGCCAAGCTGGGCGGCAGTCCGAACATGCTCAAGGATTCATCCTATGCGAGGGGGTTCACCTACTGGACCGCCCCGTTCGGGAGCGCCATCTACTACGAGCCGAAGTACGGAAACTACCTTGCGGTCAACGCGGTCCAAGGAGGCACCGCGAGCGAGCAGCGGGTTGACACCACTGCGGGCATCTATGTGCTCAGTGCCGAGGTTTACCGAAACTCCGAAGCCGGCAATGTGCGGGTGGAGATCGGAGCATTCAGCGCGCAGGGCTTCATTGGCAGCACTACCGCGGTTTCGGATCGGAGCAAGGTGGGCCAGTGGCAGCAGATCTTCGTGGCGATCAACGCTCCGGCTGGCACGATCTATCTAAATTGCCGAATCATCTTCGAGGGCACCAACACCATCAACAGTGTCCGGCGCATGAAGCTGGAGCTGGGGCTCACACCGACACTCTGGACCGATGATACTGCCGTGCAGCTGGCCGCCAGCGCCACGCAGATCCTTGAAACCCGGGCAACGCAGTTGGAGAACGGCCAGACACGCCTGGAGGCCAAGGCCGGCGTGCTGCTGGACGTCAACAACCGGGTGATCGGTTGGCGTGCGAACAATGACGGCGCGCAGGGCATCTTCGATATCGTCGCTGATCGCCTCAATGTCACCGATCCCAACGGCACTGGCAGCACTACCTTCGAGGCCGGCCGCTGGGTCACCCGGTCTGGGGGTTACATGCAGGTCCACGGCAAGCCGTTTGGCACCACCGGTGACCTGATGATGTACATCGGCGTGGGCTCGGATCCGAACGCCGCCAGCAAGGCACACGGCATCTTCTGGATCGACAACAAGGGCAACGCATACTTCGGCGGCAGCCTATCGGCCGGCATTTTGCGCAACGCCGTGCAGACCGGAACAACGCAGACCGTAGGCACCGAACTGGTAAACGGCCCGTTCCGCACCAACGGCGGCAACCGGACGGTAACGCTGAGTTTCTCCCGCACACACCGTCGGCAGAAATCAGCCAGCGGCAGTTCCGGGTTCATCGCCGGCAGCGGGGCCAATACTGCCCAGGTGCAACTGTTCCGCCAGATCGGGACGGGCGGCTGGGTCCTTTGGCAGGTGCTCAACGTCACGGGCAGCGTCGACCTCATCAATGAGTTCGACGGTCCTGACACTGCTGTATCGGGCTGGGGCGCGGCGCTGACTGTAAACGACAGCAGCACGGCTCTTGAGACAGTCAGCTATCGGGCACTCATCGTCGCATTTGGCGAGCAGAGCGTCACCCACCAGTCCGGGTCCTTCGACTCGCAGACGATTACCCAGAACCTCTCGATCATTTCCGTGGAGCAGTGAGTATGAGCCTCGTCCTTTCCGAGAGCGGCAATAACGCCGTGGAGATGTTCGCCACCCGCATCGATGTGCAGTGGGATTTCCGGACCAACACCGGCCCGGTGCTCTTCCAGTTCGAGCGAGTGGACTGGGATCGGGAGACCGGACTGGTCAACACGCGCGGGTATGAGCGGACGATCCGGCACGACATAGCGGGGCTGATCGGTGGCGAATACGCCATCACCGATCCGTTCACTGGTGAAAAGCTCGTGGAACCAGGCTGGAAGCTGATGGCGATGATCAAGGCGGCGACCGAGCGAGTGTGGGATGCGGAGACGGCGCCAGTTGAGGAGCGAACCAGTGGTGGGGGCGAGTCCGTCGCCGTCACGTTGTAGCGGGAAGAGTGGGCGATAGCCGTATCGTCGTGTTGGGCTAGCTCACGGGCTCCAGCAGCTGTTCGGTGTTGTTTCGGGGTGTATTTACGGCGCGGCTGACCCGATACGCCTCCATCGCCGGCGGCTCGCTGGCGAGCAGCATCGCCATAGCTTCATCGGGCGAAGCGGCAATCCATTCCCCGGCCTGCGCGGGGTCCAGCCACACCGGCATGCGGTCGTGGATATCGGCCGACACGCCGCTGCTGTCGCCGGTGATCACGGTGAAGGTGCCCAGGTTGTCCGGGTCGAGTAGGGGGCTGGTGTCTTCCCAGAGGCCGGCCGCCCAGAGCGGCGAGGCGGCGTGAATGAACCACGGGTCTTTCCCTTTGTCGTCCGGGTTGACCGACCATTCGTAGTACCCGGCCATGGGGATCAGGCACCGGTGCTTCTTGAAGGCCGAGCGGAACGCCGGCTTCGTGGCCACGGTCTCGATGCGGGCGTTGATGGTCGACCCCTGCAGCTTCTTCGCCTTCGCCCAGAAGGGCAGCAGGCCCCAGGCCAGCCACTCCAGCTGCAGGCCATCGCCCCTATCCAGCACCACGGCCGCGCGCTGAGTCGGCGCCAGGTTGTAGCTGGCTGGCATGGACAGCAGGTCGCCCACCAGCTGGGGAAAGCCCAGGCTGGCGGCGTCTCGTATCGGGGTCTGGACGAATCGGCCGCACATGGCAGAAGCGTAGTCCGCCCACTCGTAGCCGGGGCGTGAGGTAGACGAATCGGGCAAATTGGCAATTTCGTCAAACCGCCAAAGCAGCGCTTAACAATTGCTCAGCCGAACGGTTCAGCGGCTCCCTGGCCTCGGTCGCAACCGCTGAGACGCCCGGGCGTATCCTGCTCGGCATGCGCCCGCCCTGCGACCAAACCGGATTCATGACCGCCCCCCGGCCACAAGGCTGGGTGCAGTTCGGCGAGTCTTGGTGCCTGTGGTGGAACGGCCGGCAGATCGCCAGCGTCCAGCCAGGTGCCGATGGCATCACGGTGATCCTCTCCTGCCGGAAGCTGTGGCAGGACAAGCGGGTCAGCGCGGCGAGTGTGAGCCAAGGGAAGCGCTACGCCGAGCGGTGGTGTGCGGCCCGGATTTTGGCGGGGGTGCCGCTGCGACAGGCCGTGCAGCAGCTGACGGCCAAGCCGGAAGAACGCGCGCAGCCGAAGTGCTCGGCCGCCCAGTTGCAGCAGGAACGACGGCTGCGTGAAGCGCTGAAGCTGGGCTCATGGCCGGCCGCGCCAGAGCTCAAGGCCTATGGCGCACCGCCTCGGTGATCTGCTCCCTGATGATCCCTAGGCCCTGATGGAGGGCCGCTTGATACATCGGCTCTGGCACGTCCCCGGCAAGCGGGGTGGGGGAGACCGCCTGGTCGGTGATGCGGTCCAGGGTGTGAAGGATGACGTTAGGTGATGGATGGGTGGCGATCAGCAACCGCAATCCATATTCCAGCGCCTTAACGTGACCCATGAGCGCATGGATCTGGCTCTCCACCTGTTCTAGCCGTTCGTCGGCGGACGTTCCTGTCTCGTGGTCCATGGCAAGCTCCTTGGGGTGTTTTGCAG
This sequence comes from Stenotrophomonas sp. Steno-Z10-BAI, assembly GCF_056393115.1. Lineage (NCBI taxonomy): Bacteria > Pseudomonadati > Pseudomonadota > Gammaproteobacteria > Lysobacterales > Lysobacteraceae > Stenotrophomonas > Stenotrophomonas sp. Steno-Z10-BAI. The sequence continues at coordinate 139,451 of NZ_JBWJOZ010000004.1, forward strand.
CAGGCTACCAGCAGAAGCTCTGCAGGCCGAGTCCGCGTGCCGCATTCGGCCAGTCGTGACCGCTGGACAGGGCAGGGGCGCCCCGCGATAGTTCAGCTTCGCCAGGCCGACCACCCTATGAGCATCCTCAACGTCCTTCTGACCCCTGAAAAGCTCCTGGTGGCCGTGGATACGTTGGCCGAGGCCGTCATGACGGGTAAGCCGTCCTCGGCGGCCAAGGTGTTGCTGATCCCCCAGCACAACCTAGTGATGGCCACCCGTGGGTCGGCCCAGTTCTTCCTTCGGCTGTACGAGCTCAGCCTGCAGGCCAGCTTCCGGGCTGACTTCACCATGGAACAGCTCATGGCCGAGCTGGGGCTGGTGATCGAGCAGCTGTGGCCTAACTACGTGGCGGCCGCTGACCCGGCCGGCATCCCCAGGGATCAGCTTCACACCGAGATCGTTCTGGGTGGATGGTCGCCAAAGAACGGCCGGATGTTGGCCACTGCCTATGCCAAGAGCGCCAATGGGGAGCCGGTGGTGGTCCAGCCGCTGGAGGGAGGACTGGCCTCGCCCGGCGATCCGCTGCGCGGTAGGCCGGCCAGCTTTGAGATGGCGGCTATTTTGGAAGCGGGGCGCCTCCAAGCGGAATACCTCAATCAAGCCTCGGGTCGCCAAGTCGCTGGCGGTCAGCTTCTCGTGGTATTGCTACAGCAAGATCATGTCCACCTACAGGACTTGGGAAAGCTGTAGTGCTTATCCAGCGGCAAACCGCTATGTGGCGCGCGGCGCGGATACTGGAAGGAGTGCCGCTGCGACAAACGGTTCAGCAACTGACGGCTAAGCCGGAAGACCCAGCGCAGTCGAGGCGCTCAACAATAGAACTGCAACAGGACTCAAGTTGAATCAATGAGTGGAGTTTGTTGCCAGGAGACTACTAAGAGATGCGTTCTGGACCTTGCCTGGTAGAAATGGCTCGGAGGTCACAATCGGGAGAACGCCGGTGTGGCCAGAGGCATGCAAGCGCCTACAGAATTTCGCAAGAGAGTTCGCGTCGCACGTTAGCAGGCCGTTTACTCCTAGCTTTTCTGCATGTGCTATTAGCATCACATCCACCTTCATTGCTACTCGGTCGTCGCCTGACTCCCGTTTGAGTTGACTGTCCATCTGCCCCGCAAGCGCCGCCTCTGGGGTCTCGAAGCCCTCAATAATGAAGGTGTTCTGATCGATGGTGCCAAAGTCCTGTTTGCAGCAAAATTCGGCTATCGTCAGGCTCGATATATATAGCGGAACGCCGTCGCGTATGGCCTGTTCGACATAGCTCACCGCCATCAAATTGTGTGGATCCAGAGGTTGTACAAAAGCAATGAGGGCAGAGGTATCCACCAGCAATCCGTTGCGATTCGTCATCCTTCTCTATGCCTCCTGACCCAGTCCACTGCATCTATTCCTTCCCAGCTCTCTGCACCCGCAGCCGACATCTTTCTCATCGAATCCGAGTCAATGGCAGGAGAGTAGTTCTCAAAACGAATCAGCTTCAGGCCGCGTAGCTCACCTGTAACTATGTTCTCTTCCGCCACAAAAGACACCAGGGCCCGCTTATAGAGGCGATTGGTTTTTTCGTTTGCCAGTGTTTTATGGTCCGCCGCGAGCGTTAGACGGCCCCGGCTAGTTATCAGGTGAATGTTGGGCTTTCTCACCCCTCCCATGTCCTGCACTTCACCAACAATCTTCCGTTTCACGGGAACCCACAGATCGTGGTCGCTCGCAAAATAGAAGGTGTCTTTTGTTACTCGAAGTAGTCTTTCGCTATCGCAGATGAAGTACTGGCGTTCAGGTGCTGCGCTAGCCTTTTTCTGCCATTTGATAACTATCTCCGCGCGCTTGGGATCCAAGCTCGACACGTCCCTGGTCGCCTCCAGAACGGCCATGTCGCGATAGAGCGCGTCCGATTGCTGATGGAGCGGCTCAAGAACAAGAGACCCCGTCTCGACTTTAACGATCAGGTTCTCGTGCGTGGCAGTGTCCTCCGACCCTCGAAGGAACTGCTCGACCTCCCGCGCAAAATCCTTGAGCAGGGACAACGGAACGTGATCGAGCGAGATTTTTTCTCCCTCTATCACATCCTCGACTGAAATGCGTAACGGCTTCCTGTCCATAGCGGGATCATATCCAAGTGTGGACAAAATCGTAAGGTAGCTGATTCAGCATCAGCGCCCTCTGTACGTCATCAAAGGCCCGCTATGGAGCGGGGTGGTTGCTTCTGCCAACCGCATACTGAATCATTCATTTTATGCTGCATTGTATTCATCGCTCGCGTATTTACCGGCCTGCATGTTGGTACGCCACTGACCCCAAACTGACCCCAGTCGCTTGCTAAGTCATTGATTGTCATAGATCGCAAGTGATCGCGGGTGATCGGCTTAGTCATTGTTTTTGTTGATCTTCCCCGACCTTGACATGGTAGGGGTCACAGGTTCGAACCCTGTACCGCCCACCACTTCAGTCCCGGAGACTGTCGTGGCACAACAGAAAAGCCAGCCCTCGGGTTGGCTTTTTTGCTATGTGCATTTCCTGACAACGCCCTGCATGCTGCACTGATACCCCGCACTGCGCCCACGGTCGACACTCAGGGTTTCCTGGGTGCTGCACATGCGGCGAGTGCTACACACCGGCGGCATGGGGGCACACGCGTCTCTTCCCATTTTCGGCAAGGCGTGTGTGGTCGCTTTGCTGGCAGGCATCTGCGCGATCGTCTTCTCGCCCCGGCTGCTGCCGCTGGGGTGGGGCGTCGCCGCCGCAGTTGCCGGCATCCTGCTCTGGATCCTGCCCTCCCGCCTCCGCCTGCTCGGTGCTGCTCTTTCCGGTCTCGGCTGGGCCGCCATGCACGCTCACGCCGGGCTGGCGCAGCAGCTGCCCCCCGGTGGGCCGCCGGTGGACCATGCGCTGCACGGCCGCGTGATCAGTCTCCCCGACCACGGTCCCGGGGGCACCCGCTTCCGGTTCCGGGTCGATGATGATCCGGCGATGCCAAGCGAACTCCGCGGCCGGGACCTCGCCCTGGGCTGGTATGACGGATTCCGTGGTGCAGCCGATGATCGCCGGCGCACGCTCCGAGCCGGCGAACGCTGGTCGGTCACGGTCCGTGTCCGGCCGCCACGCGGGCGGGTAAACCCGGGCGGGTTCGACGCCGAGGGTTTTGCGTTGCGGCAACGGGTGGCTGGCAGCGGGTACGTGCGGGAACCTGCCCAGGCGCATCCGCTGGGTGAGCCAACCGGATTGCCCGCGTGGCGCGAGCGGATGGCCAGTGCGATCGCCAGGGCGGTCCAGGGCGATGGCCGTCGTTTCGTCCAGGCGCTGGCACTGGGCGATACCCGCGGCCTGAGCCAGGCCGACTGGGATGACCTGCGCGCGCTGGGGGTGACCCACCTGGTGGCGATCTCCGGCTTCCATGTCGGCGTGGTGGCTGGTGTCGCTGCACTGTTGGCAGGCGGGCTCTGGCGGTGCCTGCCGATGCTCGGCCTGTACGTACCACGCCCGATGGGCGCTGCGGCGGCGGCCGTCGCAGGCGCGGCGCTGTACGCCGCAGCGGCCGGTTTCGCGCTGCCCACGGTGCGTACCGTGCTGATGATCGCGGTGGTGGCAGCGGCGCGCTGCAGCCGGCGGCGGGCAACCGTGGCGCAGTCGCTCTCCCTGGCGGCGCTGGCGATGCTGCTGGTCGATCCGCTCGCCGTCCTTGCGCCCGGCTTCTGGCTGAGCTTTGCCGGTGTTCTGTGGCTGATCTGGTGCCTGCCCGGGCGCGAGGAGAGCTGGCTTCGGGGGTTCCTGGGCGCGCAGGGCGTGGCGACCGTGGCGCTGCTGCCGTTGACCGTGGCGCTGTTCGGGCAGGCCTCGCGTGCGGGGCCGCTGGTGAATCTGGTGGCGATTCCCTGGTGGACGATGGTGGTGGTGTCGCTGGCCCTGCTGGGCACCGCGCTGGAGGCGCTGATCGACGGGGCGGGGCGCTGGCCGTGGCAGCTGGCGGCGTGGTGCTTCGAGGCGAGCTGGTGGCTGTTCGGGTATGCCGCGCGCAGCGAGCTGTCGCTGTGGTGGCTGCCGCAATCCAACCGCTGGGCGCTGATCTCGGCCGTGTTCGGCGTGTTCTGGCTGCTGCTGCCGCGTGGCAGTGGTGGCCGGGTCCCCGCACTGCTGCTGTGCCTGCCGTTGCTGTGGCCGGCGCGGCACGGGCCGGCCGAGGGCGAGGTGGAACTGCTGGTGATGGACGTGGGGCAGGGCCTGGCCGTAGCAGTGCGCACGCGTCGGCACACGCTGCTGTACGACACCGGGCCGGGGGCCGAGGACGGCTTCGATGCCGGTGAGCGGATCGTGGTGCCGACCCTGCGTGCGCTGGGGCAGGGGCGGCTGGATCGGATCATGATCAGCCACGACCATCGCGACCACACCGGTGGCCTGCGCGGGGTGCGTCGCAGCTTTCCCGGCGCGACGCTGCAGGCGCCGCCCGGCGCCCTGCGCGGCCGCGCATCGGCCTGCCATGCCGGGCAATCCTGGCAGAGGGATGGCGTGACGTTCCGGGTGCTGCATCCCCCGCGTGACGAACCGCAGCCGACCAACGACAGCAGCTGCGTGCTGCGGCTGGAAACCAACCAAGGGGCCATCCTGCTGGCCGGGGACATCGAGAAGCGCAGCGAGGCCCTGCTGGTCCAGCACGCAGGCACGCTGCTGGCGGCCCAGGCAGTAGTGGTTCCGCACCATGGCAGTGCCAGTTCGTCCACGCCGGCCTGGGTGGCGGCCGTCGCGCCGCGGCTGGCGATCGTCTCGACCGGTCACCGCAACCGGTTTGGCCATCCGCGTGCCGAGGTGGTGGAGCGCTGGCAGGCCGTGGGCGCCGAGGTGCTCAACACCTCCGAGAGCGGCGCGGTGCGGGTCTGGCTCGGGCGTGACGGCCTGCAGGTGCGTGAACAACGGGTTTTCGAGCGGCGTTGGTGGGATGCCGCGGAGCGGAGCCGGTCGGCTGCTATCCTATCGGCGATCAAACAGGCGGCCGCTGGGCCGGAGGATTGAAACGTGTGGGAACTGGTCAAGGCCGGTGGCTGGCCGATGCTGCCGCTGCTGCTGTTGGGCGTACTGGCTTTGGCAATCGTCCTGGAGCGTTTCTGGACCCTGCGGCGCAATGAAGTCCTGCCCCCCGGGCTGGGCCAGGAAGTGCGCAACTGGGCCGCGCGCGGCAAGCTCGACCCGAGTCATATCCAGTCGCTGCGCGGCAACTCGCCGCTGGGCGCGCTGCTGGCGACCGCGCTGGAAGCGCGCAACCGCCCGCGCGACCAGATCCGCGAACGCATCGAAGATGCCGGCCGGCATCTGGTTCACCGCATGGAGCGGTTCCTGAATGCCCTTGGCACGATCGCCTCGGCCGGTCCGCTGCTGGGCCTGCTCGGCACGGTGGTCGGCATGATCCAGATGTTCATGGGCATCCTCGACCACGGCGTGGGCGATGTGAACCAGCTGGCCGGCGGTATCGGCAAGGCGCTGGTCTGCACCGCCACGGGCATGATCGTGGCGATTCCGGCGCTGATGTTCCATCGCTATTTCAAAGGCCGCATCGCCGGCTACGTGATCGAGATGGAGCAGGAGGCGTCGGCGCTGCTGGATGCGCTTGATGGTCGCCCGGGCGTGATGAACAACGGGCCGCGTACCGCCGCTGGTTCGGCCGGCGCCGCACCGGTCACGGTCAAGGGCTGACGGATGCGCATCCGCAATGACCGGATCCAGGACGAGCCGCATATCGATCTGGTTCCCCTGATCGATGTGATCCTTGTCCTGATCATCTTCTTCGTGGTCACCACCACCTTCGATGCGCGCTCGACGTTGCAGCTGCAGTTGCCGACCGCCAGCCAGCAGGACACCACCGAGCCGCCGCGCTCGCTGAGCGTGCTGGTCAATGCCGAGGGGCGTTACTTCATCAACGACCAGGAAGTGCTGCGCACCGACGTCGAGTCGGTCAAGCAGACGATTGCCGCCGTCGCCGGCAGCGATCGGGAACAGACCGTGCTGTTGCGCGCCGACGCGCGCACGCCTTACCAGGCTGTCGTCACGGCCCAGGATGCTCTGGGCCAGCTGGGCTTCCGCCGCATCGCCATCGCTACCGCGCCGGAGGTGCGTCCATGAGCAAGAAACATTCCCCCGTCTGGCCGATCTACAAGCGCCTGCTCGGGTATACCGGTGCCTATTGGGTGTTCATGGTCGCCGCCGTGGTCGCGATGGTGGTCGAGGCCCTGGCCGGTTACAGCTTCACCAAGCTGATGGAGCCGCTGGTCAACCGGGGGTTCGTCAACCCGGAGCCGCGGATGGCGGTGATCCTGCCGCTGACCATCCTCGGGTTGTTCATGATGCGCAGCCTGGCCACCCTGGTCAGCGATTACGCGCTGGCCCGCACCGGGCGCAGCGTGGTGCGCGACCTGCGTGAGCAGGTGCTGGAAAAGTACCTGCATCTGCCGTCTTCGCATTTCGATGCTGAAGCCACGCCGGTGATGGTCAGCCGCCTGAACTTCGACACCGAGCAGGTCACCCAGGCCAGCGCCGATGCGCTCAAGACCCTGGTGGCCGATACGCTCACCATCATCGCCATGCTGGTGGTGATGCTGCAGATGAGCGTCAAGGTCACGATGGCGATGCTGGTGGTGGTGCCACTCATCGGTGTGATCGTCTCGATCGTGGGCAAGCGCTACCGCCGGATCAGCCGTGGCATCCAGGACGGCATGGGCGGCATGGCGCAGACCGCCGAGCAGTCCCTGGCCGCGCAGCAGGAAGTGAAGGTGCATGGCACCCAGGCGCACGAGATCTCGCGCTATTCCCGTCTGGCCAACCGCATGCTCGGCCTGAACATGAAGGTCGAAACCACGCGCGCGCTGGCCTCCAGCACGGTGCAGTTCCTGGCGGCCCTGGCGCTGGCGGTGATCGTGTGGGTGTCGACCCGCGAGGCACTGGCCGGCAAGCTCAACGCGGGCCAGTTCATGGGCCTGATGACCTCGATGATGGCGATCATTCCGTCGCTGCGTCGCCTGACCAGCGTGCAGACCTCGATCTCGCGAGGTGTGGCCGCGGCCGAGCGCCTGTTCGGGATTCTCGATATGCCCGTCGAGCGCGACGAAGGCATCCAGAGGATCGGCCGCGCACGGGGCGAGCTCGCCTTCGAGCACGTGATGCTGCGCTATCGCGAGGATACCGGCATCGCGCTGGACGACATCAGTTTCGTGGCCAAGCCGGGCACGGTGACGGCAATTGTCGGCCGTTCCGGCAGCGGCAAGACCAGCCTGATCCGGTTGGTGCCGCGCTTCTACGAACCCAGCGGTGGCCGCATCACGCTGGATGGGGTGGCGCTGGACGATTACCCGCTGGCGGACCTGCGTCGCCAGGTAGCCATGGTTGGGCAGAAGGTCATGCTGTTCGATGACACCGTGGGCGCCAACATCGCCTACGGCATGGATGCGACCGAAGCGCAGATCCGCGCTGCGGCCGAAGCGGCCAATGCGTGGGAGTTCATCGCGCGCATGCCGCAGCAGCTGCAGACGCCGGTCGGCGAGAACGGTGCGCTGCTCTCGGGCGGCCAGCGTCAGCGCCTGGCGATCGCCCGCGCGATCCTGCGCGATGCGCCGATCCTGATCCTGGATGAAGCCACCGCCGCGCTCGATAACGAGTCCGAGCGTCTGGTGCAGGATGCGTTGCAGCGGCTGATGCCCGAGCGCACCACGCTGGTGATCGCGCACCGTCTGTCCACCATCGAACATGCCGATCAGGTATTGGTGATGGACCATGGCCGCATCGTCGAGCGTGGCACGCACAACGAACTGCTGGCGCTGGGTGGCTTGTACGAGCACCTGCACAAGATGCAGTTCCGCGAAAGGCAGCCTTGATGGCAGGCAAAGGCACCCACACGCCGTCGTACTGGTATGACGGCAGCGCCATTCCGTTCCTAGCACGCCTGGCGTCACCGTTGTACGGTGCGGCGATCGCGCTGCGCAGGATGGCGTATCGCCGTCGCTGGCTGAAACGGCATTCGCTGCCGGTGCCGGTGGTGGTGGTCGGCAATGTCACCGCCGGTGGCACTGGGAAGACCCCGCTGACGATCGCGCTGGTCAACCGCCTGCGCGAAGCGGGCTGGAAGCCGGGGGTCGCCAGCCGTGGCTATGGTCGCGACGATGCGGGCACCCCGCGCTGGGTGCTGGCCAGTACCGATACCGCCGTCGGCGGCGACGAGCCGGTGCTGATCGCCTGGAAAACCGGTGTGCCGGTGCGGGTGGATGCGGATCGTGTCGGGGCCGGCAAGGCGCTGGTCGAGGCGGGCTGCGACATCATCGTCTGCGATGACGGCCTGCAGCATTACCGGCTGGCGCGCGACATCGAAATTGAAGTGGTCGACGCCCAGCGTCGCTACGGCAACGGCCGGCTGATTCCCGCCGGGCCGCTGCGCGAGCCAGCCAGCCGTGCGCGCGACTGCGATTTCCGCGTGGTCAACATGGGCCAGGCCAGCGAGGGCACCGAAGCGCAGACCGCCTGCGGCTTCGGCGAATGGCCGATGCAGCTGCGCATCGACAGCGCACAGCCGCTGCAGGGCGGCCGCGCGCGGCGCCTCTCGCATTTCCAGGGCCAGCGCGTGCATGCGGTGGCCGGTATCGCCAATCCGCAGCGCTTCTTTGACATGCTGCGCGCGCATCGCATCGGCGTGGTGCCGCATGCCTTCGCTGATCACCATGCCTACCAGCCGTCCGATCTGCGCTTCGGCAGCGAACTGCCGGTGCTGATGACCGAGAAGGACGCGGTCAAGTGCAAGGCCTTCGCGACCGAATGGCACTTCGCCGTGCCGCTGTCGGCCGAGTTGCCGGCGGCGTTCTGGATCAGCCTGCTGGACCGCGTCGAGAAACTCGGCAAGCGTTGACGGGCCCGGTGCCGGTTGCGGCACACTGACGCCCGGACTGCATTCCTTTCGTACAGGTCATCCCCCATGAGCGCTTCCGTCGAGTTCGTCGTCGCCATTCCCGCCCGTTATGCCGCTTCGCGGCTGCCGGGCAAGCCGCTGCGCCTGCTCGGCGGCGAGCCGCTGGTGCTGCGCGTGGCGCAACGCGCGCTGCTCGCCGGCGCGCGCGAGGTGTGGGTCGCCACCGACGATCAGCGCATCGCCGAGGCCCTGCAGGGCCTGGCCGAAGTGCGCGTGGCGATGACCTCCACCGAGCACGCCTCCGGCACCGATCGGCTGGCCGAGTGCGCCGCACAGGCGGGCTGGTCCGATGACACCCTGGTGGTGAACCTGCAGGGCGATGAGCCGTTCGCCCCGGCCGAAGGAATCCGCGCGGTGGCCGAAGCCCTGGTCTACAGCGATGCGGAGATGTCCACGCTGGCCACGCCGGTGGAAGACGCGGACACCCTGTTCGACCCGAACGTGGTCAAGGTCGTGCGCAAGCAGAACCTGGATGCGCTGTACTTCAGCCGCGCGCCGATTCCGTGGCACCGCGATGCCTTCGCGCGCTCGCGCGATACGCTGCCCGGCCCGCACTGGCTGCGCCATATCGGCATCTACGGTTACCGCGCCGGCTTCCTGCGCCAGTTCGCCGCGTTGCCGGCCGGCACCTTGGAGCAGCTGGAATCGCTGGAGCAGCTGCGTGTGCTCGAAGCGGGGCACCGCATCAGCGTGGCGCTGACCCCGGCCGAGTTCCCGCCCGGCATCGACACCCCGGACGATCTGGCGCGTGCCGAGGCCAGGTGGGCAGCACACCCGTGACCGTGGCACGACGGTTGCATGACGCCGAGTCCGGCATAATCGGGGCATGAACGTCCAGCCCGTCCAGGATCTTCCCGAATTCGCCACCTGGCTCAACGCCAAACCGACCACCCTGGCCGAGTTGCAGGGTCGGCCGGTCGTGCTGGCCTTCGTCAACGCCGCCTCGGTATGGTGCGCGCAGCGGCTGGCCGAGCTGGCCCAGTGGCAGTCGCGCCACCCGGGCAAGCTGCAGCTGCTGGTGCTGCAGGTGCCACGTTTTGATGGCGAGCGCGATCCCGATCAGTCCCTCAAGCTGCTGCGCCGTCAGGGGCTGAACGCACCGGCACTGTTGGACGCGGAATGGGATGGCTGGCGACGCTTCGGCGTGACCGCATGGCCGACCCTGGTCCTGCTCGATGCCCAAGGGCGCGAGCGCGAGCGTCTGGTCGGTCTTGGCGGGGAACTGGAACGCTCCCTTGCTGCGCTGTGCGAAGGCAGCTCGCGGCCGTCCGATGAGGACCTGCACGGCGCCCGTGAGCTGAGCCCCGAGCCGCGCCTGCCGCTGCGCTTCCCGACCGGGTTGGCGGTGACCACCGAGCGCCTGTACATCGCCGACACCGGCCATCACCGCGTGCTCGAGTGCAGCCATGGTGGCCGCGTGCTGCGCCAGTTCGGCATGGGCACCGCCGATTTCATGGATGGGGACCAGGCCCAGGCGGCCTTCCACCATCCCCAGGGCCTGGCGCTGGAGCGCGAATGGCTGTACGTGGCCGACACCGGCAACCATGCCCTGCGCCGCATCCATCTGCTCTCCGGCCAGGTCGACACGCTATGCGGCACCGGCCGCCCCGGCGAACTGATCGAAGGGCCGGTGGCCGATCCGCGCCACACCGCACTCAACCACCCGCAGGGCCTGGCCGTCGCCGACAACCAGATCCACATCGCCATGGCCGGCGACAACCGTATCTGGAGCTATCACCTTGGCCAGCGCAGCCTGCAGTGGCGCGCCGGCAGTGGGGCGATCGACGAGCGCGACGGCAGTGGCCACGTGGCCGCGTTCGCGCAGCCGTGCTCGGTCGCGGCGGTCCAGCAGGTGCTGTACGTCTGCGATGCGCTGGGCTCCTCGATCCGCGCCATGCAGTTGCGTGGTGACCTGGTGCAGACGCTGGTCGGGCAGGGGCTGTGGACGTTCGGCGAACAGGACGGCCCGCGCACCTCGGCACTGCTGCAGTACCCGCAGGCAATTGCCCTGAGTCCGGATGCGCCGCTGCTGTGGATCGCCGATGCCGGCAACGGCCGCCTGCGCACGCTGCGCCTGGGCGGTGGTGAGCTGAGTACGCTGGGGTTGCCGCGCCGCCTGCACGGCCCGGCTGGCCTGGCGCTGGGCGGTGGCGCGGTCTGGATTGCCGAGACCGATGCCCACGCCGTGCTGCGCTTCGACCCCGTCAGTGGTGTCCTGAGCGACGTGCCGATCAACGAATGACTGTTTCTTCCGCCCCCGCCTTCGATGGCAAGGCATTTGCGGCCCACCTGAGCACCGCCCCCGGCGTGTACCGCATGTACGCTGCCGATGACACGCTGCTGTACGTCGGCAAGGCGCGTGCGCTGCGCAACCGCGTGGGCAGCTATTTCAACGGCACGCCCAAGACCACGCGGATCATGTCGATGCTGTCGCAGGTCGCGCGCATGGACGTGACCGTGACCCGCTCGGAGGCCGAGGCGCTGCTGCTGGAAAACCAGCTGATCAAGTCGCTCTCGCCGCGCTACAACGTCTCCCTGCGCGACGACAAGACCTATCCGCACGTGCTGCTGACCCGTGAGCAATGGCCGCGGATCGCACTGCACCGTGGCCCGCGCGCGGTGCCGGGGCGTTACTTCGGCCCGTACCCCGGCGTCACTGCCGTGCGCGAAACGCTCAACCTGATGCACAAGCTGTTCAAGCTGCGCAGCTGCGAAGACAGCGTGTTCCGCAACCGCTCGCGGCCCTGCCTTCAGTACCAGATCGGCCGCTGCAGCGCGCCCTGCGTGGAGCTGGTGGCACCGGAGGATTACGCCGAGTCGGTACGCCGCGCTTCGATGTTCCTGGAAGGCAAGAGCGACCAGCTCGCGCGCGAGCTCGGCACCCAGATGCAGACCGCCAGCGAAGCACTGGAATTCGAGCAGGCCGCGCGCCTGCGCGATCTGATCGCCTCGCTGCGCAGCATGCAGACCCGCCAATACGTGGATGGCCGCGCGGCGGATCTGGACGTGCTCGCCTGCGCCACCCAGGGCGCCAGCGCCTGCGTGCTGCTGCTGGCGTTCCGTGATGGCCGCAACATGGGCACGCGGCCGTTCTTCCCGCGCACCAATGGCGAGGAGAGTGCCGATGAAGTGCTGGGCGCGTTCGTCTCGCAGTATTACGCCGAGCACGCCCCTCCGCGCGAGATCCTGCTCGACCGCGAAATCCCGGATGCCAGCCTGATCGAATCGGCCTTGAGTGCCTCGGCCGAACACAAGGTGCAGCTGCGCTGGAACGTGCGCGGTGAGCGCGCCGGCTACGTGGAACTGGCCGCACGCAACGCGCAGATCACCCTGGTCACCGAGCTGGGCAGCCGCACCGCGCAGCACGCGCGCAGCGAAGACCTGCGGCAGATGCTCGGCCTGACCGAGCAGGTCAAGCGCGTGGAGTGTTTCGATATCAGCCACACCATGGGCGAAGCCACCGTGGCCTCGTGCGTGGTGTTCGATGCGGCCGGACCGGTGCGCAGCCAGTACCGCCGTTTCAATATCAGCGGCATCGAGCCCGGCGATGACTATGCGGCCATGCACCAGGCGATCGAGCGGCGCTTCCGCCGCGCGGTGGAAGAGGACGGCGTATTGCCGGATCTGCTGCTGATCGACGGCGGCGCCGGCCAGCTGGCCCAGGCGCAGTCCGCGCTGGCCGATCTGGGCGTGGAAGGGGTGATGCTGGTCGGCGTGGCCAAGGGTGTGGAGCGCAGGGCAGGGCATGAAGCCATGGTCATGCCGGACGGCCGCGAACTGCGCCCGGGTGCGGCGTCACCGGCGCTGCAGTTCATCCAGCAGGTGCGTGACGAAGCCCACCGCTTCGCCATCACCGGCCACCGCGGCCGCCGCCAGAAGGCCCGGATGACCAGCAAACTCGAAGATATTCCTGGCATCGGCCCGCGCCGGCGCGCCAGCCTGCTCAAACATTTTGGCGGCCTGGTCGGCCTGAAAGCCGCCGGCGAAGCGGAAATCGCGAAAGTGGACGGCATCAATGACGCCCTCGCTGCGCGTATCTACGCTAACCTTCATGGACTGCCCACGCCCGACGCGGCGGGCGAGTAGAGAGACGCAATGAAGTTGACCCTCCCCACCTGGCTGACCCTGCTGCGGATCGTGATGATCCCCGTTCTGGTGCTGGTGTTCTATCTCCCCTACAAGTGGACCAATTTCGCCTCGGCGGCGATCTTCGGCCTGGCTGCGCTCACCGACTGGCTCGACGGCTGGATCGCCCGCCGCTACGACCTGCAGTCCGCGTTCGGCGCCTTCCTCGACCCGGTCGCGGACAAGCTGATGGTGGCCGTGGCGCTGTTCCTGATCGTGCAGGGCCACCCCACCGCGTGGATGGCGGTCTGGGCGGCAGTGATCGTCGGCCGTGAAATCGCCGTCTCGGCACTGCGCGAATGGATGGCGGAAATCGGCCAGCGGGCCAAGGTGCGTGTGGCCGTGATCGGCAAGGTGAAAACCACCGCGCAGATGGTCGCGCTGCTGTGCCTGCTGTACTCGGTCGCACCGCACACCCCGATGCAGGACATCTGGATGGGCACCGAGGTCTTCCACATCGGCGACTGGACCCTGGCGATCGCCTCGATCCTGACGCTGTGGTCCGGCCTGCAGTACCTGCACGCGGCGTGGCCAAGCCTGCGCGAAGACGAGCGCCTCGCGCGTGAGAACACCAAAGCAAAAAAGAGTGCGTGAGGGCTGTTGACAGGGATGCATTTGGCTGTAGAATTTCGCCTCCCAAGCGGGAATAGCTCAGTTGGTAGAGCGCAACCTTGCCAAGGTTGAGGTCGCGAGTTCGAGTCTCGTTTCCCGCTCCAGATACCGCATCCCATCGTGATCCGTCCCGATGCGATGCAACGAAAAAAGCGACCTTCCGGGTCGCTTTTTCCGTTTGTGTGCCGTGCCTCGGGCATGCATCTGCATCATGGGTTCACTCCGTCAGCACCGCAGCGCGGTCGGCCATGGCGGGCCGGGCGACTACTCAGGCTGAGGCCGCTCGGGTGTCTCGCAGGAGTCGTCTACCCAGAGTCGTTGATGTGCGATGCGAACGCAGCGGGGATAAGGGCCATCCATGTCGAGCGCCTGAAATCGAGCCACCCACGGATGTGCCATTGGTTCCACGGCTTCCTGTGGCCAGTCGCCCAGGTCTGCGATCACTGCAATGGAACGTAAGCAGCTGTCGAGCAGCAGTCGGTCGAGCAAGGCCAGTCGGTTCGCGCGGAGTTCGATCAGCAGCACCTGGTCTTCCCGCCCCGAACCGCAGTAGGCCATCGGACGGGCGGAATTGGATGACGTGCGTACGAACAGCGTTACGCCCGGACCGCCCTCCAGCATGAAGGCGCTGCGGTTGATCGGAAACACGGTATCGGCCTGCATCAGCACCCGTCGCAGGTCGGCATCCACGGAAATGGCCCGACGTCTCCCCGACATCCGCTGCGCGTGTACGTGCTTGTCGCTGGCCGAGATGCTCAGGTGGTGGCCATCGGGCAGCGGGAATACGAGCGTCACGGGGGCGGCTATCGCCGATGCGCTCAATAACAGTCCCGTACAGGTGGCGGCCATGCGCGCAGGGCAACATTGAATGTAATGGAGTGCAGACAGCATCAGCCTGGTGCTGCTGCCAGAGGTGTGTGCCATGGGTGTCGGAGTCTTCAGGTGTGGGGTCCGCTGCATTGCATGCATCAGACGGCGTTGCACTCCCTTTGACAATACAACTTGTGGGAAACGTGCAACCAAACGCCGAACCTGCCGTGGCGGCTCGCCGGTGAGCTGCGCCCCAGTGGAGGGGCCTGCAGTTGCACCCGTCCTTCGCCCAGGACAGGGTGAAGGGGGTATTCGACGGGCGCCGGCTGCGCGAGGGCGTTGCGCTGCACTGGACGTGCAAGTCCGGGGGCGCTTCGGCGCGTCAACGTCTGGCAAGCCGGACATGGGGACTTTGTGCGGGAGCAGAACGGGGGAAGATGTCGGAGGCCGCCGTGACCGCCCGGTGGGAAACCACACCACGTTGCGGCGAAAAGGATGTTGACGACGTGAAGGAATTCCGACAGAATAGCGCTCCTTCGACGCAGGTCGAGGGGCCGACAGCCTCCAGCGCCTCAGGGTGCGGTGCGGTCGGGGCAAGCGAAAGTCTGCGGGAATAGCTCAGTTGGTAGAGCGCAACCTTGCCAAGGTTGAGGTCGCGAGTTCGAGTCTCGTTTCCCGCTCCAGATTTCGACAGGGCCCCCTTGGGGCCTTGTTTTTCTCCGCGGTGGCACGCGGGCATCCAGTCCGGAAGCATCGGCCGGGATGTGAAAAAAAGTGTGAAAAAGCTGGTGTGTTTCGAGTGGTTTCGGTAACATACACGCTTGATTTTGCGGGAATAGCTCAGTTGGTAGAGCGCAACCTTGCCAAGGTTGAGGTCGCGAGTTCGAGTCTCGTTTCCCGCTCCAAATCCTGACCAGGCCCCGTTCTCGGGGTCTTGTTTTATCGGGGCACGCAACACGCCTTCGATGATCGTAGGGTCACCGGCCTGGTGGCAGAGTGGTCATGCAGCGGACTGCAAATCCGCGTACGCCGGTTCAATTCCGACCCAGGCCTCCAAATGGAAAGTAGCCCAGAGCCCGCGAAAGCGGGCTTTGTGCGTTGTGGGCCTCCATTCAGTTTCGGAGGCCAGAGCCGACAGGGCCTACACAACACGCTTCGTATGCTGCGGCCGTCCACTTTGGCAGCCTTATGCAGACACAAAAAGCACGCGTAGCGACGGGTATCGAAGGCCTCGACAGCATCCTCGGCGGGGGCTTCCCGCAGGGGCGGCTGTACCTGCTGGAAGGACCGCCAGGCTCCGGCAAGACCACGCTGTCCCTGCAGTTTCTGCTGCATGGGCTGAGCAAGGGCGAGCGCTGTCTCTACATCACGCTCTCCGAGACGGCTGACGAGCTGCGCGAAGTTGCCAATGCTCACGGCTGGTCCTTGGATGGCCTGGACCTGTTTGAGCTGGCCTCGGCCGAGGAAGCGCTGGGCGACGGACGGATGCAGTCCGTGCTGCACTCCTGGGAGGTGGAGCTGGACGAGACGGTGAAGCTGATCCTGGGCGAGGTGGAACGCATCAAGCCGCATCGGGTGGTGTTCGATTCGCTGTCCGAACTGCGGCTGCTGTCGCAGGATCCGCTTCGGTACCGTCGCCAGATTCTGTCGCTCAAGCAGTTCTTCGCCCCGAAGAGTGCAACGGTCGTACTGGTGGACGATATGACCGCCACCGGTGAAGAGCGCGATGGCCAGTTGCACAGCCTCTGCCACGGCGTGGTGTCACTGGAACGCCTGACGCTGGATTTCGGTCCCGCGCGCCGCCGCATGCATGTGCAGAAACTGCGTGGGGTGAACTTCACCGCCGGCTATCACGACATGACCATCCGCGAAGGCGGCCTGGAGGTCTTCCCGCGGTTGATTGCCTCGGACCACCATGCCAAGTTCGTCGGTGCGCCCATCAGCAGCGGGGTGGCCGAGATCGACAGCCTGCTCGGCGGTGGGCCCCTGCGGGGCACCAGCACCCTGCTCACCGGCCCCGCCGGCAGTGGCAAGACCAACGTGGCGCTTCAGTATGTCTGGGCCGCCTGCGAGCGCGGTGAGCACTGCTGCATCTTCGAGTTCGATGAGCGCATCGGTACCCTGCTGGCCCGCGCAGAGTCGCTGGACATCGATCTGAGCAAACACATGGCGTCGGGTCTGCTGGAAATCCAGCAGGTCGATCCGGCCGAAATTTCGCCAGGTGAGTTCGCCTGGAACATGCGGCGTGCGGTCGAGGAGCGTCAGTGCCGGCTGCTGGTGATCGACAGCCTCAACGGCTACGTCACGGCGATGCCGCAGGAGAAGCAGCTCATGCTCCAGCTGCACGAGATGCTGTCCTATCTCAACCAGAAGGGCGTGGCGACCATCCTGATCAATCCGCAACACGGGTTGGTCGGCACCATGTCGACCGGCAACCTCAACGTTTCCTACATCGCCGATTCGGTCGTGCTGTTCCGCTTCTTCGAATCGCAGGGGCGCATCCGCAAGGCGATCTCGGTCATCAAGAATCGCGGCGGTGCGCACGAGAACACGATCCGCGAGCTGAAGATCGACGGCAAGGGCATTTCGCTCAGTGCGCCACTCAATGAGTTCAAGGGAATCCTGACCGGCACGCCAGAGTTCGTCGGCAACACGGCGCACCTGCTGGGCCACACCAGTGCGCAGTGACTCGGTTTCCGGCGTGGTCCACATCTTTGCGCCGTTTGGTCGTGATGCGCAGAGCATCGCCACCGTGCTCAACGCCTCCGGCCTGAGGACCACGATCCAGGACAGCCTGTCGCGGTTGGCCGATGCGCTCGATGATGACGTGGGCGCGGTGGTGATGACCGAGGAGGCGGTCGCCAAGGGCGCAGGTGCATTGCTGGAGCCACTGGCCCGGCAGCCGTCCTGGTCGGACATACCGTTCATCCTGCTGCGGTCGCCCCGCTCGAAAAAGCGGCCGCTGGCCGACCCCGACCTGCAGTTGTCGATCAACATCATCGAGCTGGACCGGCCGCTGGGCAGCAGCTCGCTGCTCAGCTCCGTGCGCAGTGCGCTGCGTGCGCGCGACAAACAGTTCCTGGTCCGTGATCAAATGCGGGCGCTGGCCGATGGCCGTGCCGCACTGGAGCGCAGCGAAGCAGAACTGCGCCTGGTGGCCGATGCGATGCCGGTGCTGATCGCCTTCATCGACCGTGACCTGTGTTACCGCTTCGCGAACAAAGCGTATGAGGCCTGGTTCGAGCGTCCGGTATCGGCCGTGATCGGCAAACGCGTGCCGGAGGTCGTCGGGCAGGAGGTCTGGCGCACCCGCCGCCCGTTGATCGAACGTGCGCTGGCGGGCGAGCACATCGTGTTCGAGGCCAACTGGCCGTTCAGTGACGGCCGCCGGCGCGACAGCGAGATCCGTTATTCGCCGCGCTGGGATGCAGACGGCGCGCCGGATGGGTTCCACGTCTTCGTCACCGATATCACGGCCTCCAAGCTGGCCCTGGAAACGAGTCAGCAACATGCCTCGGACCTGGAGGCGATGGTGGCCGAGCGCACGGCGGAGCTGGAGCGGCAGATGGCCGCGCGTGAGGCCAGCGAAGCGGCCCTGCGCCAGTCGCAGAAGATGGATGCCATCGGGCAATTGACCGGCGGCATCGCGCACGACTTCAACAACATGCTGACCGGCATCCTCTCCTCGCTGGACATCATGCGCATGCGCCTGGACATGGGGCGCATGGAAGGGATGGAGCGCTTCCTGGATGCGGCCACCGCCTCCAGCCAGCGCGCGGCGGCCTTGACCCAGCGTCTGCTGGCGTTTTCGCGACGCCAGTCGCTGGATTCGAAGACGGTGGAACTCAACGCGCTGGTTGGATCGGTCCAGCACCTGCTGCGCAGCACGCTGGGCGAGAAGATCCGCATCCAGATGGCGACCAGTGACGCGCCGCTGCGCGCCAACCTGGACAGCAACCAGTTCGAAAGCGCGCTGCTGAATCTGGCGATCAATGCACGTGACGCGATGCCTGAAGGGGGTGAGCTGATCCTGCGGACCTCGCACGTTTTCGCCGCCGAGGGCGAAGTGCCGACCATTCCGGCAGGCGAGTACGCCGTGGTATCGGTCTCCGATTCCGGTACCGGCATGCCACCGGAGGTGGTCGAGCGGATCTTCGAGCCGTTCTTCACCACCAAGCCGATCGGCAAGGGCACGGGCTTGGGTATGTCGATGATCTACGGCTTCATGCAGCAGTCCGGCGGCCACATCACGGTCGATTCCACGCCAGGGCAGGGCACCACGGTCGCGTTGTTCATGCCGGTGGTGAACGACGCCGCCGAGGACGACGGTGCACCGAGCGCACAGCCAGTGTCGCTCGGCGCCGGGCAATCGATCCTGGTGGTGGAGGACGACGAGCAGGTGCGCATGCTGGTCACCGTGGTGCTGGAAGACCTCGGGTATACCGCTGAAGTCGTGGGTGATGCCGATGGCGCCATTCCGATCCTCGGCTCATCCAAGAAGATCGACCTGCTGATCACCGACGTCGGACTGCCCGGCCTCAACGGACGCCAACTGGCCGAAATCGCGAGGCAATCGCGGCCCTCGTTGCCGGTGCTGTTCATGACCGGCTACGCAGAGAAAGCACAGGAGCGCTCGGCATTCCTCGATAACGGCATGGCGATGATCGCCAAGCCATTCCTGCTCGATGCGTTCAGTGAAGCGGTACGAAGCTCGATGGCGGGACATCGGTAATCCAGCGGCGCCAGGCGGGTGCCCTGACCGGCGACCGCGTGCAGGACGGGAGGCGTTCGTTTCAGGTATGTTCTGAATGCTTCAGGCAACGGCTTTATTTAGATACCTGAAAGTGCCAGCATAGTGCTTTGAAATCGTCGGAGTTTACCCATGCCCCTTTGCGCGATCGCGTATGTCAGCGACGTTGCAGGCCCGCTGTCTGCGGAGCATCTCGATGCACTTGTCGAGGATGCCATCCGCTTCAACAGCCTGGCCGGGGTCACCGGTGTGCTTCTCTGCGATGGCAATCGTTTCCTGCAGTACTTCGAAGGCCCGGATGACGGGGTGTCGGCAGTACACGAGCGCGTACTGCAGGCCCGCAGCCATCGGAACATCCGCAAACTCGGTCACGCCCGCGTGCCTGCGCGCTACTTTCCTTACTGGAGCATGCGCTGGCTGGGCGTGGAGCCGACCTTGGTCGAGACTTTGTCTGCCGGGGAGTGGGAGGCGTTTGCCGATCGCGCCGCGGGCGGACCGCCGGCAGACAGTGCCATGGAGCGTCTGATGCAGTTCGTCGCGCCGCACCTGCCCGAGCGCGCGGGTATGCAGGAGAGCCGCTCGGCGGCTGAGTGAGATTGCCCGCCCCTGTGCAGCTTCCCGGGGAGTGGCGGCCAAGCGCGGATTATCGGGAGCGCCGCCCTGACATATTGCTGTCAGTATCCGGCCTGCATGATGCAGGCACGGGTTCGGACGTTGTATGAACGGTTCATCGGGGGCGTGGCTTTTATCCTTCGGGTAATTGACTTAATGCGATGACCGTGCAAATTTTAGGTGAACCCGAAGTGAATCCGCCCCCTGAGGGGGTTTTGTCGTCCCTGAAGCAAGCAAGTCCCACGGAGGTCGTATGGAATACGGCGAACATGACTTGGCTGACGGAGTGCGAACCGAGCTGGAAGCCAGCTACGTGAAACATGGCTGCGGCCCGGAATTCTGGTCCACCTACCAGCGCGTGCTCGAGCGCCTGGTCCCACCCGCGCAGGGCACCGCGCGAACCCGTGTCACCAATGAGCTGGCGTTGATCATTGAGCAGTTGGGGATCGTGCGGCGCGCCCAGTTGGTGCCGCCGCGCAGCGTACGCCCACGCGCGCGCTGAAACCGGGTCGGGGGACCGGGGAAACGATACGGGGACAACCGCCAACGCGGCGCCACTACAGGTGATGAAGACCGATGGCCAGCAGCGCCAACAGCGTGCCGGCCGCGGCGAGCGTGCGCGGGCGGACCCAGCGTGACGGGCGGTGCTGCACGGCCGATGGACGCGCATAACGAAGCAATCCCGGTGGGAACTGCCAGGCACGCATGCGCGCATCGCAGGCATCCTGGCAGTCGCCACAACTGATGCAATCAGCGTTCGGCCCGGCGCGTACGTCCAGCGCCATCGGGCAGACGCTGACGCAGTCCCCACAGTCCAGACAATCGCCGAGTCGATCGGCGCTGAAGTGCGGCATCGGGCCGGCGATATCCTCGTGCGCGGCGCGGAACGCATAGTCGCTGGCGCTGGTGGGATCAAGCAGTCCGCGGCCCCGCGCCTGGACACCGCCCAGCCCTGCCACGCGCGGGCCGCGCGGTTCGCCGCGGCGTGCGTGGTACTGCATGCGCGGCGTGTCGTTGTCGCAGAACATGCCGTGGATGCGCGCATACGGACACAGCTCGCGGCAGACGTGTTCGCGCAGGAAGCCGGCATTGCCCCAGGTGGCTGCGGCATAGAAGACGATCCAGAACGTTTCCCAGCCACTCCAGACCGGTGGCCACGGCGTACCGACCAGGCCGTGGATCGGGCTGAAAAAGCCCACGAAGGTGATGCCCGTCCACGCGGCTACCAACAGCCATAGCAGATGCTTGACCGCACGCGCTGCGCCTGTGGCCGGCAGCCAGCGCGCGGTGCCTTGATCCATCCACCGGAACAACCGGCTCCACACGGTCTGCGGACAGCCGTAGCCGCACCACACCCGGCCGGCCAGGTTGGTGAGCAGTACCAGTGCGGTGGCCAGCACGGCGGCCAGGCCCAGCAGGATGCCGACGTCGTGCGGCCAGAGGGTCCAGCCGAACAGATCGAAGCGGCGCGCGGTGAGGTCGAACAACAGCGCCTGGCGACCCTCCCAGCGCAGCCACGGCAGGAGATAGAAGCCGGCCAGCAGCATCGCCGGGAGCAGTGGCCGCCAGCGCAGCGGCGCGCGCCGGCCCGGGGCGGGCGGCGGGGGCGAGGGCGAGGGATCAACCAGATGCAGGGTGAGGCGGTCTGTCATGGTCACCCCAGTGGCAGGTCGTCATCGTCGCTGGGCATCGGCCGCAGCAGGTACCAGGTGATCGCGCTGGCGGCGGCGGTGACCGCCCAGAACATGAAGAACCCCAGCGTGTAGCCCAACTCGCGGCTGATCTCGTGTTGCGGGAAACTGATGTCGCGCAGGCGCAGCGGGTCGACAAAGGCGAAGAACACCACGCTGGCCAGGCCAGCCGCGACGAAGCTGGGCCACAGGATGGCGCCCCATTGCTGGATCAGCCGTCGGCGGCTGCCGTCGGGCGGGTCGTGCAGGTCGTTCATTGCGGCCACGGTCAGGAGGAGGGGGCAGGGCACGGCTATACTTCGCGCCGACCGGGGGCCGGGATCGCGAGTGCGCGCTTCCTGTCGAGCTCCCAGACTAGAAGGCTTCGCCGCCGGCTTCATTGATCCTGATCAAGGCAGCGGCAGGCCCTGCCGCCGATGCTGGGCGTTGCTGCCCGAGGGTGTTCATGTCCGATCCCACCGACAACGCGCTGCCCAATCCCGCGCTGGACCTGTGCAGCGAAGAGGAGGTCACCGGCCTGGTGCATGACTTCTACGCGCGCGTGCGCGAGGAGCCGCGCCTGGGCCCGGTGTTCACGGCGCGGATCCACGACTGGGATGCGCATCTGGCGCAGCTGGTCGATTTCTGGTCGGCGATGCTGCGCGGCACGCGGCGCTTCAAAGGGGCGCCGATGCCCAAGCACATGGCCATGGATGAGCTGGATCGCGATCTGTTCGACCGCTGGCTGGCCCTGTTCCGGCAGACCACCGCCGAATGTGGCAATCCACCGATGCAGCGGCTGGCCGATGATGTCGCCGAGCGGATCGCCGATACCTTCTGGCGTCGCTTCCAGATGCTGCGCTGGCCGAGCCTGCCGATGGCGGGTCGCCCGGGCGTGAATTGATCTGACGCAATGCGTGCGCACCCGTGCATGCGCAAGCTGGCGGCATGGATACCTTCTCGCCTGCCGCCGCCGGGCTCGCCTGGCACTTCGATCCCGAGCTGCTGCGTCGCCACGACCGGCCGGGCCCGCGCTACACCTCCTATCCCACCGCCCCGCATTTCCATGACGGCTACGGTGAGCTGGCCCTGCGCGAGGCCATCGTGAACAGCAACCGCCGGGGCCGCGCGCTGTCGCTGTACGTGCATGTGCCGTACTGCAGCAGCCCGTGCTTCTACTGCGGCTGCAACCGGGTCATCACCCGCGATCACAGCAAAGGCGTCAGCTACGTGGCCCGCGTGCTGAGCGAGGCGGACCTGATGGCACCGCAGTTCGATCCGGCGCGCGAAGTGATCCAGCTGCACCTCGGCGGTGGCACGCCCAACTTCCTGGCGCCGGCACAGATGCGCGAGTTGATCGATGGGCTGCGCCAGCGGTTCAACTTCAGCACGGCGGCCGCGCGCGACTTCTCCATCGAGCTCGACCCGCGCTTTGTCACACGCGCCGATATCGCGGTGCTCGCCGAGCTGGGCTTCAACCGCGCCAGCCTCGGCGTGCAGGATTTCGATCCGGACGTGCAGAAGGCCATCAACCGCGAGCAGGGCGTGGAGGACACGCTAGATATCCTTCGTGCCTGCCGCGAGCATGGGTTGCGCTCGGTCAATGTGGATCTGATCTACGGCCTGCCGAAGCAGACACTCGCCGGTTTCGCGCAGACGCTGGAAACCGTGCTGCGCGAGCGACCGGATCGCCTGGCGGTGTATGGGTACGCGCACCTGCCGCACCTGTTCCGTGCGCAGCGCCAGATCGCCGATGCGGATCTGCCCAGCCCCGAGCAGAAGCTGGCCTTGCTGGGCCTGGCGGTGCAGCGCCTCTCGGAGGCGGGCTATCAGTACATCGGCATGGATCATTTCGCGTTGCCGGAGGAAGACCTGTCGCGGGCACAACGGGCGGGGCAACTGCACCGCAACTTCATGGGCTATACCACGCACGCCGATACCGATCTGGTGGGCCTGGGGGCCAGCGCGATCAGCCACATCGGCGAGACCTACAGCCAGAACCCGCGTGAACTGCCAGCCTGGGAAGCGGCGGTCGATGCAGGGCGGTTGCCGGTCTGGCGCGGCCTGACCCTGGACCAGGACGATGTGCTGCGCGCGGAAGTGATCGGCCAGTTGATGTGCCAGGGAGAAGTGGACGGGGCTGCCGTGGCGGCACGGCACGGCGTGGACTTCGAGACGTATTTCGCCGAGGGATTGCGCGCGCTGGCGGCACTGCAGGCGGACGGCCTGGCCGATTACGCGCAGGGCGTGGTGCGCGCGAGCGAGCGCGGGCGCCCACTGCTGCGGCTGCTGGCGATGTGTTTCGACCGCTATCTGATGCAGCCAGACCAGCCCGTGCGGTATTCCCGCGCGATCTGAGCGGGCCCGCAGCGGCGCGTGCATTCCAAAACCGGGCGCGATCAGGCACCCTATGCGCGCCGTTGCCCGGGTGGCGAAACTGGTAGACGCATCGGACTTAAAATCCGCCGGGGGCAACCCCATGCCGGTTCGATTCCGGCCCCGGGCACCAACGGTCAGTTTCACGTGTTGCCCGCGCAACGCAAACTTTACGCAGCCGGCCGCGTGCCGCCGTACGCTGCGCAGCAACTCACCTCGGACACGCCACATGGCAATCGCAGTACGTGCAGGGAAAGCACTGGTGTGGGGCGTTGCGCTGCTGTTGGGCGGCGTGGCCCATGCGCAGGCCCAGACGCAGGTGCCGGCGCAGGTGCCGGCGCAGCCCGCAGGCGAGGTGATCGATCTCGCCCCGGTGGTGGTCTCGGGTGAGCAGCCCGGGCCAGGCATGTGGCAGGTCCGCAACGGCCAGGGCCACACACTGTGGATTCTCGGGACGGTTTCGCCGCTGCCGGCCAAGCTGGAGTGGCGCGCCGACGAGGTGCAGGCGGTGATCGCCAGTGCGCAGGAAGTGCTCGGCTCGCCGGGCTGGGCATTGGATGCCGACGTGGGCTTCTTCCGCGGCCTGACCTTGCTGCCCTCGGCGATGAAGGCTGCCCGTGATCCCGACGGACGCACCTTGCGCGAGGTGTTGCCGCCCGATCTCTACGCGCGCTGGGAAGTGCTCAAACAGCGGCACATCGGCCGCGACAAAGGCATCGAGAAAGACCGGCCGCTGGTGGCTGCGACGCAGTTGTATGCTGCCGCACTGAAGGATGTCGGCCTCGGCCGTTCCTCACCGGTGTCCAGGATCGTGCAGAAGGCCAGCAAGGCGCACGGTCTCACGCCGGTCTCGACCCAAGTCGCGATCAAGATCGCCGACCCGCGGCAGGCGTTGAAGGAAGTGCGCGGCACTGCCTTGCAGGATGTCGAGTGCTTCCGCCGCACCCTGGATGTGGTCGAAAACGGCTTGCCGCTGCTGGCCGAGCGCGCCAATGCCTGGTCGGTCGGTGATATCGAGGCGCTGGAGCGGCTGGCGGTGAAAGGGCAGTACCTGGCCTGCGTGGATGCCGTGGCCAACAGCGATTTTGGGCAGCGGCGTGGCTTGACCGATGTCGATGCGCAGGCGCACCGCAAATGGATGACCATGGCCGGCGAGGCGTTGGCGCGCAATGCGGTCACCTTCGCGACTGTCCCGGTCACCTCGCTGCTGACGCCCGGAGGCTACGCCGATCAGCTGCGTGCCCGGGGCTATGAGGTCCAAGCGCCGGAATGAGGTGTGAGTCGCCGGCGCTTCGTAACGCGACAGCGCGCACATTCGATGTCTACCCAGTGCGAAAACTTCATGGCATAGTCAGCTTCAGTTCATTCCGGAAATCCTTCATGCCGCTGCATGCGGTCGCTTATATCAGCGACGCTATCGATGGAATCGAAACGTCTGATATCGATCAGATCCTGCGAGCAGCGATGGGGTTCAACAAAGTGGCAGGCGTGACCGGCGTGCTGATGTTCGACGGCCGGTGTTTCCTGCAGTACTTCGAAGGCCCGGAGGACGGTGTCGATTCGGTGTTCCAGCGCGTGTTCAACGCGCGCATCCATACGAATCTGCGCGAACTCGCGCGCGGATCAGTGGAGACCCGCCATTTCCCCCAATGGACGATGGCGTCGGCAGCGCTCGAACCGGATGCGCTTGCGCGTATCGTCGAGGCGCCCTGGCAGGGGTTCCAACAGCGGTGTTCCGAGCAAGGCGACATGCCCGCCGGGTTTGGTCGTCTGCTGGAGGCATGGACAGGTGTTTCCGGCGAGTTGGAACCGGCGGCAGTGACATTGGGTTCGTAACGCAAAACAACGCTGGCCGTAACACAATGATCACGGTTGCACGCCTATCCTCTTTCTACCAGCTGTGACCAGTCTTGCGGGGTTTACCCTTGGAGGCTGTCTGAAAGGGTAGTAACCGCAGCTGGACCATTATTCCTTTGGCCGTCGTCCGTACTCTCCGCGGGCGGCGGCTTTGTTCTTTGTGGGGCAGGGTCGGGCGCGTTAGTCTTGCACCACCTGTCTCCCGGCTCCGTATCGCATGACGTATTCCCTGATGATGCCCCGCCTGATGGCTGGCCCGGTTCCGCGGTGCGGAGCCGCTCGATGACGCACGCCATTTCCGCCGCGGTGTCCGCGCGCATCGGGGTCATCGGCCTCGGCTACGTTGGGCTGCCGTTGACGGTGACCTTCGGCCGGCAGCAGGCCACGGTGGGCTACGACATCGATAGCGCGCGGGTGGCCGAACTGCAGCGTGGCGTGGATCACACCCTGGAGCTGGAAGCCGACGAGCTCGCTGCCGCGGTGCATGCCCGCTACACCGCCGATCCTTCGCAGCTGGCCGGGTGCAATGTCTACATCGTGACCGTGCCCACCCCGATCGATGCGCACGAGCAGCCCGATCTGGGGCCGCTGCGCAGTGCCAGCACCCTGATCGCCGGTCTGCTCACGCCGGGCGACATCGTGATCTACGAATCCACCGTCTACCCGGGCACGACAGAAGAAGTCTGCGTGCCGCTGCTGGAGGCGGGATCCGGGCTGCGCTTCAACGTCGATTTCTATTGCGGCTACAGCCCGGAACGGATCAATCCGGGCGACCACGAACGACGGTTGCCGGACATCCGCAAGATCACCTCCGGCTCGACGCCGGAAGTCGCCGCCGTGGTCGATGCCTTGTACAAGGGCATCATCACGGCCGGCACCTGGCCGGCGCCCTCGATCCGCGTGGCCGAAGCGGCCAAGGTGATCGAGAACATCCAGCGCGACGTCAACATCGCGCTGGTCAACGAGCTGGCGTTGATCTTCGATCGGCTCGGCATCGATACCCAGGACGTGCTGGATGCGGCCGGCAGCAAGTGGAACTTTCTCCCGTTCCGCCCCGGCCTGGTCGGCGGCCACTGCATCGGCGTGGACCCGTACTACCTGCTGCACAAGTCCGAGAGCATGGGGTATCACCCGGACCTGATCCACACCGCGCGCCAGGTCAACAACCGGGTCGGCGAGCATGTCGCACAACGCGTGCTGGCACTGCTGGCATCGCGCAGCATCGATGTCGCGCAGGCACGCGTGCTGGTGCTGGGGGTGACCTTCAAGGAGAACTGCCCGGACCTGCGCAACAGCCGCGCGTTGGAACTGGCGCAGCGCCTGCAGGCCTGTGGCGCCCGGGTGGACGTGCAGGACCCGTGGGTCGGGCCGGCCGCACTGGCCGATGCGGGCGTGCGCTGGGTCGACGCCCCGGATGCGGCCGGCTATGACGCCGTCGTGCTGGCGGTGGCGCATGATCGTTTCCGTGCCTTCGACGCCGCGCAGGTGCGCGCGCTGCTCACGCCGGGCGGTGTGGTGTACGACGTCAAATCCGTGTGGCCCCGGGAAGTGGTGGACGACCGCCTGTAGACTCGGGGGCAGCTATTGATTGAGGAAAGCCATGCATCGCTATCTCGCGTATCTGCTCGCCATCCTGTTGTTCCCGGTCTGCGTGTGGTTGGCCACGATCTGGCCCGCCTGGTACTGGGGCGTCGGCGTGACGGCGTTGCTGGTGCTGCTGGGCACCTGGGATCTGCTGCAGAAGCGCAGCACGCTGCGGCGCAACTATCCGGTGATGGCGCACTTCCGCTACGGGCTGGAATCGATCGGGCCGGAGATCCGCCAGTACTTCGTGCAGAGCGATCTGGAGGATGTGCCGTTCTCGCGCCAGCAGCGCGCGCTGATCTACCAGCGCTCCAAGAATGAAATGGACGTGGTGCCGTTCGGCACGCTGCGCAGCACCTATGCGGTGGACTACGAGTGGATCAACCATTCGCTGGCGCCGACCGAGATCGGCCACCACGATTTCCGCATCCAGATCGGCCCGAACTGCGCCAAGCCGTATTCGGCCAGTGTGTTCAACATCTCCGCGATGAGCTTCGGCTCGTTGTCGGCGAACGCGATCCGCGCCCTCAACGAAGGCGCGCGCCGTGGCAGCTTCTATCACGACACCGGCGAAGGCTCGATTTCGCCGTATCACCGCGAAATGGGCGGCGACCTGGTCTGGGAAATCGGCTCGGGTTACTTCGGGTGCCGTGACGATGCCGGTGGTTTCAGCGAAGAGAAGTTCGTCGCCAACGCCACCCATGATCAGGTCAAGATGATCGAGATCAAGCTCTCGCAGGGCGCCAAGCCCGGCCATGGCGGCGTGCTGCCGGCGGCGAAAGTGAGCGAAGAGATTTCGATCACCCGTGGCGTGCCGATGGGCGTGGATTGCGTATCGCCGTCCAAGCACAGCGCGTTCAATACGCCGGTGGAACTGCTGCAGTTCGTTGCGCGGCTGCGGGAGTTGTCCGGCGGCAAGCCGGTCGGGTTCAAGCTGGCCATCGGTCACCCCTGGGAGTGGTTCGGTATCGCCAAGGCGATGCAGGAAACCGGGCTGCTGCCGGATTTCATCGTGGTCGATGGCGCCGAGGGCGGTACCGGTGCGGCGCCGGCCGAGTTCATCGATCACGTGGGGGTGCCGATGCACGAAGCGCTGTTGCTGGTGCACAACACGCTGGTCGGGCTGGACCTGCGCGATCGCATCCGTGTGGGTGCGGCGGGCAAGGTCACCAGTGCCTTCGAGATCGCACGCACCATCGCGTTGGGCGCGGACTGGTGCAATGCCGGGCGTGGCTTCATGTTCGCGCTGGGCTGCATCCAGTCGCTGAGCTGCCACAGCGATAAATGCCCGACCGGCATCGCCACTCAGAACCCGCATCGCTGGCGTCACCTGGACGCGGCCGACAAGGCCACGCGCGTGCATAACTACCATGAGAACACCTTGCGCGCGCTGCGCGACCTGCTGTGCGCGGCCGGCTTGAACGATCCTTCCGAGCTGGGCCCGGAGCACATCCTGCGCCGCGTCTCGCCGGTGGAAATCCGCTCACTGGCCTCGCTGTACCGCTATCTGGCCCCGGGCGAGCTGCTGCGCAAAGTGCCCGACCATGCGGTCTTCCACGATTACTGGGCCGATGCGCGCAGCGATTCGTTCCAGCCGCCGGCGCGCATCCAGGCGCTGCGGACGAGCAAATCGCGATGACCGATGCGCGCGACGTGCGTTTGCGCGTTGGCCGTGCCGAGGAGGCGGACAGACTGTGGCTGCTGCGCACGCGCTGCGTACGTGAACTGTGCAGCGCGGCCTATCCGCCGGAGGTGATCGGGCCGTGGTCGGCCTCACCGCCGCCGGAACACTACCGCGCGCTGCTCGCCGCCGGCGGCGGCGTGATTGCCGAAGATGCCGATGGCGCGCTGTTGGGCTACGGCGTAATCGATCTGGCTGGCAACGAGATCGATGCATTGTTCGTCGATCCCGACTGCGGCGGCCGTGGCATTGGCCTGACCTTGATGCAGGCCATGCAGGCGCTTTCGGATCCGGCGCGGCCGTTGGTGCTCTCGGCCTCGCTCAATGCGGTCCCGTTCTATCGTCGCTGTGGTTTTGAAGCGCTGCGCGAGGAGGACTACCCGCACCCCAGCGGCGTGTCGCTCGCCTCGGTGCGGATGCAGCGCGGGCGCTGATGCCGGCCAGCGGCCGGCACTACCGATTGCATGTCCTGACAGGCGGTCCGGCACGCCACGGTGCGCACTACCTCGGTAGTGCCGGCCGCTGGCCGGCACCTCTCGATTCACGCCTGCGCCAACCACGCCACCACGCCACGCCCGGCGCGCAGCCCGCTGGCATAGCAGGCGGTCAGCAGATAGCCGCCGGTCGGCGCTTCCCAGTCCAGCATCTCGCCGGCACAGAAGGTGCCCGGGCGCCCGCGCAGCATCAGCTGCGTATCCAGCGCTTCCAGGCGCACGCCGCCGGCGGTGCTGATCACTTCATCGATCGGGCGCGGGTGCTGCAGGGCCAGCGGCAGGCGCTTGAGCGCATGCGCGATCTGGTCCAGCGGCAATTGCCCGGCCTCGCGACCCAGTACCTCGAACAGCAGCGCGGATTTGACCCCGCCCAGGCCCAGCTGGCGGCGCAGGACCTCGCCGAAACTTCGGCCCTGGCGTGGCTTGCCCAGTTTCTCCGCTACCTGCGCTTCGGTCTGGCCCGGCAGCAGGTCCAGCTGCAGGGTCACCTGGCCGTCGCGGGCCAGGCCGTCGCGCAGATCGGCCGACAGCGCGTAGATCAGGCTGCCTTCGATGCCGGTCGCGGTGATCACGCATTCGCCCTGCAGCGAGCGCGCTTCACCCTGCAGGTCGGTCCAGTGCGCCACCACCGGCTTGAGCGGGGCACCCGCCTGGCGCTCGCTGAAGTAGGGCGTCCAGCCGATGTCGAAGCCACAGTTGGCCGGCTTCAGCGGGGCGATGTCGATGCCGCTGGCGGTCATCGGCGCCACCCACGCACCATCCGAGCCGAGCTCCGGCCAACTGCCACCGCCGAGCGCGAACACCACCGCATCGGCCGTGATCGTGGTCGTGCCCTCGGGGGTCTCAAAGCGCAGTGCGCCCGCGTCATCCCAGCCAGTCCAGCGGTGCTGCACGTGGAAGCGCACCCCCTGTTCCTTCAGCCGGCGCACCCAGCCGCGCAACAGCGGGGCGGCCTTGCGGTCGACCGGGAACACACGTCCCGAACTACCCACATAGGTGTCCACGCCGAACGCCAGCGCCCAGGCACGCAGCGCCTCGCCATCGAAATCGGCCAACCAGCCGCCCACTGCCTCCGCGCGCTCGCGGTAGCGCGAGACGAACACCTCACGCGCATCGGAGTGGGTCAGGTTTAGGCCGCCTTTGCCGGCGATCAGGAACTTGCGCCCGGGCGATCCCTTGGCTTCGTACAGATCGACCGTGTGGCCGGCAGCGCGCACGGTTTCCGCCGCCATCAGGCCGGCGGGGCCGCCGCCGATGATCGCGACCCGGCGTGGGGTGTTCACGGCAATGCTCATGCAGGCAGGATCAACGCGGCTTGACGTCGAGCAGTTCAACATCGAACACCAGCGAGGCGTTCGGCGCGATCGGGCCGGCACCCCGTGCGCCGTAGCCATACTCGGCCGGAATCATCAGGGTGCGCTTGCCGCCGACCTTCATGCCGGCAAAGCCCTCGTCCCAACCCTTGATGACCTGGCCCTGGCCGAGGTTGAAGGTGAAGGGCTCGCCGCGGTCGACCGAGCTGTCGAACTTGTCGCCATGCTTGTCGGCGGTGCGCTCGTCGTAGATCCACCCGGTGTAATGCACGGTGACCTTGCTGCCGGGCGTAGCCTCGGCGCCGGTGCCCGGCTGGGTATCGATCTTCTCGAACTGCGCGATGCTGCCACCGGGCGGCGGGCCGGGCGGGGTGCAGGCAGCCAGCAGCGACAACATCAGGGGGGCGAGCAGGTAACGCGGCAGACGGCGCATGGGCGGGCTCCGGATCCAAAAAACGGGGACGCAAGGGTAGCGCATCGCCGGGCGCTATCATGGGCGCATGTCGAAACTGCTGCTCAACCTGCGCAATGTCGCGGACGATGAAATCCAGGATGTCACCGCCCTGCTGGACAAGGCGGGCATCGCCCACTACCGCACCGAGCCCAGCCCCTGGGGAATCTCCTTTGGCGGGATCTGGGTCCGCGATGACGCCGATCACCCCCGGGCCAAGGCGCTGATGGCCGAGTACCAGCAGGCACGCGGCGAGCGCGTCCGCGGTGAGCGTGAGGCCGCGCTGCGCGAAGGCACGGCCGAAACCTTCGGCAGCCTGATCCGGCGGCGCCCGGTGTTCGTGGTGGCGGTGCTGCTCGGCATGGCCGTCGCGACCGCGCTGGTGCTGCTGCCGTTCGTGCTGCTGCGCGGCTGATTCCCGGGCGGGTCAGGCGTAGCGCCTGCCCAGCAGCTAAAATGGCGGGATGATCGCCAATACCGCCGCCTACCACTTCACCCCCGTCGCCGACCCGGACGCGCTGTGCGCGACCCTGCTGGAACGGGCGAGCGCCGCGCAGCTGCGCGGCACGATCCTGGTGGCGGGCGAGGGCATCAACCTGTTCCTGGCCGGCGCCGAGCCGCAGATCGACGGCTTCTACGCCGCCCTGCGCGCCGATGCGCGGTTTGCCGGGCTGCGCGTGAAGACCAGCTACAGCCAGATGCAGCCGTTCGCCCGGCTCAAGGCCAAGGTCAAGCCGGAGATCATCAGTTTCCGCATCGACGACGGCCAGCCGCTGGCCTACCCGCGCGCGCCCTCGATCGATCCGGCCACGGTGCAGCGCTGGCTGCGCCAGGGGCACGACGACGCCGGCAAGCCGGTGGTGATGCTGGACACCCGCAATACCCAGGAAATCGAGTACGGCACCTTTCAGCACGCACTGGTGCTGCCGATCACCAAGTTCACCGATCTGCCCGAGGCCCTGGCCCCGCACCGCGAAGCGCTCAAGGACAGCACCGTGGTCAGCTTCTGCACCGGCGGCATCCGCTGCGAGAAGGCAGCGCTGTGGATGCGCAACGATGGCATGGACAACGTCCTGCAGCTGGACGGCGGCATCCTGGGCTATTTCGAGGCCGTAGGCGGTGAGGGGTATGACGGCCGCTGCTTCGTCTTCGACGAGCGCGTGGCGCTGGATGCGGCCCTGCAGCCGCTGGTCGACCAGGACGCCGGCGCCGCCTGAGCCGTCTTCACGGCGTTGATTGTCCTGAATCGTCGCGAGACGGAAATCAGCGTCTTGCCACCTGCGCCTTGTGGGCGGTGGCAAACCGGCCGGACAGCCCCATCTCAGTGGGATATCTCCTGGTTGGAACGAGCATTCATGATGCAGCTGTCGATTCTTGATCTGGCGCCGGTCTGCGAAGGCAGCGACACCACGCAGGCCTTCGCCAACATGCTGGACCTGGCCCAGCACGCCGAAGGTTGGGGCTTCCACCGCTATTGGCTGGCCGAGCACCACAACATGCCCGGCATCGCCAGCGCCGCCACCGCGGTGCTGATCGGTCATGTGGCTGGGGGCACCAAGCGCATCCGCGTCGGTGCCGGCGGCATCATGCTGCCCAATCACTCGCCGCTGCAGGTGGCCGAGCAGTTCGGCACGCTGGCCTCGCTGTACCCGGACCGCATCGACCTCGGCCTGGGCCGCGCGCCCGGCACCGACCAGCCGACCGCCCGCGCACTGCGCCGTTACTTCGACAGCGCCGACCAGTTCCCGCAGGACGTGCGTGAGCTGCTGCATTACTTCGAGCCGGCCCAGAAGGGCCAGGCCGTGCGCGCCGTGCCCGGTGCGGGCATCCCGGTGCCGGTGTGGCTGCTGGGCTCCAGTCTGTTCAGTGCGCGGCTGTCGGCGGCGATGGGCCTGCCGTTCGCGTTCGCCTCGCACTTCGCGCCGGACGCGATGGATGAAGCGCTGGCGGTCTACCGCCGCGAATTCCGTGCCTCGCAGTATCTGCAGGCGCCATACGCGGTGCTGGGCTTGAACGTGGTCGCCAGCGATTCCGAAGCCGAGGCCAAGCGCTTGTTCACCACCCAGCAGCAGAGCTTCGTCAATCTTCGCCGTGGCCTGCCCGGCCTGATCCCGCCGCCGATCGACGACATCGAAGCGTTCTGGCAGCCGCACGAAAAAGCCGGGGTGCAGAGCGCGTTGGCCTGTGCGGTGGTCGGTGACGTGCAGCAGGTGCAGGAAGGCCTCGCCGCGTTCGTCGCGCGACACAAGCCGGATGAAGTGCTGGTCACCGCCAATATCTACGACCACGCCGCGCGCAAGCGTTCCTTCGGGCTGGCGATGCAGGCATGGCGCGCACTGCAGATCTGAGGCCGGCGCGGCGTGCGAAGAAGGCGTGACCGCGCGGTTCACGTCGTCGTAGCTGCCGATCGGCTGTGATGGTGGCTCCCCTTACAGGAGCCACCCCATGGCCGAGCACGATCGTCAGCAACACATCAAACAACTGGCCGAGCTGATCCGCGGTGTGGACATCGCGATGTTCACCACGGTCGGTGCGGACGGACGCTTGTTCAGTCGTCCGCTGGGCACGCAGGAAGTCGAATTCGATGGCGACCTGTGGTTCGCCACCGGGGCCGACAGCCCGAAGATCGCGGAAATCACCGCCAACCCGCGCGTCAACGTGGCCTACGCGTCGCCGTCGGGAAATACCTATGTCTCGGTCTCGGGTACCGCGCGGGTGGTCAATGACCGCGCCAAGATCGACGAACTCTGGTCGCCGGCAATGAAGATCTTCTTCCCCGGCGGCAAGGATGACCCGAACCTGCGCCTGATCCATGTCAGCGCCGAATCGGCCGAGTACTGGGATGGCCCGGGCGGCCTGCTGGGCAAGGCGCTGTATTTCGTGCTGTCGGCGGTGACCGATGATCCGGGCGCGATGTCCGACACCGGCACGGTGGATCTCAAGCCCGGCGCGTAACCGGGTTCACAGGGCCGGCCTTGCGCCGGCCATTGTTGTGCTGAAGCCGGCCGCGGGGTCGGCTTTTTTCATGGCGCGTCGCGTGCCGGGGTGTGCCGGCGTCAGCCGAACCAGCGCTGGAACAGATCCACCGTATAGCCCACCAGCTGACCCGAACTGACGCCGAAGAACAGCACGGCGGCGACCGCGCCGATCCAGT
Source organism: Stenotrophomonas sp. Steno-Z10-BAI (assembly GCF_056393115.1). NCBI lineage: Bacteria > Pseudomonadati > Pseudomonadota > Gammaproteobacteria > Lysobacterales > Lysobacteraceae > Stenotrophomonas > Stenotrophomonas sp. Steno-Z10-BAI. Next base: position 173,911 of record NZ_JBWJOZ010000004.1, read on the forward strand.
TGAGCAGCATCAGCACGCCATCGCGTTCCAGCAGTGCCAACGCGAACAGCAGCAGCTGGAAGCCGAACAGATAATTGGTGAGCGGGATCGGCAGCGACAGCAGCACGCCGATCAGGATCAGCAGCAGCCCGGTGAACGCATGCGCAGGCAGCGGTACCAGCAGGCCGGGCATCCGCGGCTTGAGCAGGCGGTCCAGCCGCCGCAGCGGACGGTCGATCCGCTCCAGGAACCGATGCATGGTGCCGCGCTTGGGTCCGCGGTTGCGGATGAAGCCGGGCAGCCAGGGGCGGCGCATGCCGCACAGCATCTGCGCGCCGATCAGCACCACCAGCGGTCCACTGACTGCACCGCCCAGCCCGGGGATCGGGATGAAGGCCGGCAGGATCGCCACGAACAGGAACACACCGAACGCGCTCTGCTGCAGATCCTGCAGGATCTGGCCGAGCAGCAGCCGTTGCTCCGGGTCACCGTGGTCGAACATCGCCAGCAGGGTACGGATACCCTCGTTGCGGTACTGCGGCCGCGTCGGGTCCGGCGGCGTCGGCTCAGCCGGTGATGTCATCGGTTTCGTCTTCGCTCAGGGTGCGCAGCAGCAGCTTGTCGACACGGGCACCGTCGAGATCGACGATCTCGATGCGCCAGCCGGCCCAATCGAAGTACTCGCCCGCATGCGGGATGCGGCCGAAATAGTGGATGCACATGCCGGCCAGCGTGTAGTAGTCGCCATCATCGGCATCGGGCAGCTCGGCGTTGCCCATCAGTTCGCGCAGGTCTTCGATGGAGAGCGAGCCATCGACCAGGAACGAGCCGTCCTCACGGGTCACGACCAACGCGTCCTCGTCCACGTTCTCCACCGACTGCAGGCGGCCGACCACCGCGCCCATCAGGTCGCTGATGGTGACCAGGCCCTGGATTTCGCCGTATTCGTCCACCACCAGCGCCATCGACTGCTGTTCCTCGCGGAAGATCTCCAGCAGCTTCATCGCATGGGTGGATTCGGAGACGTACAGTGGCTCGCGCAGGTTCTGGAACAGCGAATGGTCATCGCGCACCAGGCGCGTCACCAGGCTCTTGACCTCCAGCACACCGACGATGTCCTGATCGTTGCCGCGGAACACCGGGTAACGCGAGAATTCGTTCTCGCGCATGGTCCCGATGTTCTTCTCCGGCTCGGCCAGTGTGTCCAGCCAGGCGATCCGGTTGCGCGGGGTCATCAGGCTGTCGGCGGTGCGGTCGCCCAGGCGCATGACGCGGTTCATCATGTCGCGCTCATGGGCGTCGATCACGCCGGCCTCGTGGCTCTCGGCCACCAGCATGCGGATCTCCTCTTCCGTCACCGAGGCCGATTCGTCCTTGCCCAGGCCCAGCACGCGCAGCACCAGCCGGGTCGAGTGGGACAGCAGCCAGACGCCGGGCGCGGCAATCCTCGCCAGCCAGCTCATGGGCAGCGCCACCAGGCCGGCGATGTCCTCCGAACGGGTCAGCGCCAGCCGCTTGGGCACCAGTTCGCCGAAGATCAGCGTCAGGAAGGTGATCAGGGCCACGGCCAGGGTCTTGCCGACCACGCCGGAATAGGCGAACGCCGGGAACATGCCCTGCAGCCACTCGGCGATGGTCAGGCCGATCGCCTCGCCACCGAACAGGCCGGTCAGGATGCCGATCAGGGTGATCCCGATCTGGACCGTGGACAGGAAGTTCTCGGGCTTCTCGGAGAGCGCCAGGGCACGCTCGGCGCGCTTGCTGGAACCTGCCATCTGCTTCAGCCGGCTCTTGCGCGAGGTCATGACCGACATCTCGGACATGGCGAAGAAACCGTTCAGCAGGATCAGGGCGAGGACAATAATCAGTTCAAACACGGGCGGCTTCCCCGGTTGGTGGCAGGGAGGGCGTGTTCAAGCGATGTCGGCTACCGGAGGGCGCGTAAGCGCGGCGGTGCGGCGGGGGGTAAGGGTCGTCGTCCATAGAGTGCACCCGAAGGTGCCCGCGCATCTTAACAAAAGGCCGGGGCAGGGGTGCAAACAGAGTCGTTCAGACGGGGCCGTCCCGGCGTGAAGAAGGGGGGGAGTACCCGGAACAGACATCAAACCGTCATAATTCCGCCCGGTGCCGTCCTTCCTCGACGGCGAATAGGTTTCTCAATGTTCTCTCTGCAGACCATTTTTGGCTCCGGCAAACAGTTCTATACCCTGCTGGACGAGGCTGCCCAGGCCGCCCAGGACAGTTCCAAGGCGCTGCACTCCATGCTGCGCGAAGCGGACCGCCAGCCGGCGCTGGACGCCTTCAAGCTGGCCCGCCTGCGCGAGCGCGCGGCCTCGGACAAGATCAGCCAGGCGCTGGTCGACAGCTTCATGACCCCGATCGAGCGCGAAGACATCGAAGCGCTGGGCTCGGCGCTGTACAAGATTCCCAAGCAGATCGAGAAGTTCGCCGATCGCTACTCGCTGGCCACCCAGCATCTGGAACACATCGATTTCGCGCCGCGCGCGGCGATGCTGGAACAGGCTGCCAGCGTGGTGGTGGAGATGGTCAATGACCTGCGCCACATGAACCTGGACCGGATGACCGCGCTCAACGAGAAGCTGCGTTCGCTGGAAAACGAAGCCGACCGTCTGATGCTCGAGCTGTACCGCGACATCTACTCCGGCCGCCTGGACAGCCTGCAGATGTTCCTGCTCAAGGAATTCTTCGAGATCCTGGAAAAGGCCATCGATCGTTGCCGCGAGGCCGGCGTGGTGGCGTACCAGATCGTCTTGAAGAACAGCTGACGGACGCCACAGCATGCTGACCCTTGTCCTGGTGGTGATCCTGGCCGCGCTCGTTTTCGAGTTCATCAACGGCTTCCACGACACCGCCAACTCCATCGCCACCGTGGTGGCGACCAAAGTGCTCTCGCCCGGCTGGGCGGTGATGCTCGCCGCGTTCATGAACTTGATCGGCGCGCTGACCGGCACCGCCGTCGCGCTGACCATCGCTTCGGGGCTGCTCAACACCAACGTGGTCGATGTGACCCCGCAGGTGATCCTGTGTGCGCTGCTGGGCGGCATCATCTGGAACCTGATCACGTGGTGGAAGGGGCTGCCGTCCTCGTCCTCGCACGCCCTGATCGGCGGCCTGTGCGGCGCCGGCCTGGCCGCTGCCCACAACAACTGGGATGCCCTGATCTGGTCCGAGCGGATCGGCACCTGGGCCCAGAACAAGGGCCTGCTGTGGAAGGTGTTCCTGCCGATGATCACCTCGCCGATCGCCGGCTTCCTGCTCGGCATCGCGGTGATGCTGCTGCTGTGGGGCATGATCGCGGGCATGGCGAAGATCGGTGGCTTCCTGGGCCGTTTGGCCCGCCCGCGCATCGTCAACGCGTTCTTCGGCAAGGCCCAGATCGTGTCGGCGGCCTACATGGGCTTTGCCCACGGCCACAACGATGCGCAGAAGACCATGGGCATCATCGCCATGACCCTGATCGGTGCCGAGGCAACCGGTGCGCTGAACGACCTGCCGTCCTGGCTGGCCTTCATGCACCCGGACGCGACCGCCGGTGACGGCATCGCGATGTGGATCGTGCTGACCTGCGCCGTGGTGATGGCCGCCGGTACCGCATCGGGTGGCTGGAAGATCATCAAGACGTTGGGCCACAAGATGGTCAAGCTGCACCCGATCCACGGCTTCGCCGCGGAAACGAGCTCGGCCACGATCCTGACCGTGGCAGCGCACTTCGGCATGCCGGTCTCGACCACCCACAGCATCTCCACCGCGATCATGGGCGTGGGCTTCGCCAAGAACCCGCGTTCCCTGCGCTTCGGCGTGATCGAACGCATCGTGTGGGCCTGGATCCTGACCATCCCGGCTGCCGGCGGGTGTGCGTACCTGATCCTGCGTCTGTTCGAACTGTTCGGCTGGGCCTGATCGGTCCACGCGGTTGAACATCGAAAAGCCCGCCGGAAGGCGGGCTTTTTCGTGGAGCAAGGCGGATGCCAGGGCCGGAATGGCCGGCGGTGTTTCCGGGCACGGTCACCCCGCCGCTGCGCTGCCTGGCCCCTGCCACTCCCGTGCCAGCAGCCCATACACGGTCGAATCGGATACCTCGCCGGCGACCCGCCAGCGCTCCCGCAGCAGCCCCTCGCGCTGGAAGCCGAGCCGCGCCAGCACCTTTGCCGAGGGGGCGTTGCGCGTGTCGATCTCCGCTTCCAGACGCCGCAGGCGCAGCACGTCGAACAGGTACGCCACGAACCGTGACAACGCCTCGTGCATGTAGCCCTTGCCCTGTGCCGACGGGGCAAGGTGATAGCCGATCTCCGCGCGCCTGGCGGTTTCGTCGATCGCGAACACCACTACGATGCCCAGCAGCGGCCCGTCCGCACGTTCACGGATCGCCAGTTTGAGCTGCGTGCCGGCATCGATCGCGGCCAGATCGTCGAGGATCTGCACGTAGGCCTGTTTGAGGTCGGTCCACGCCGGGTGGTTCCAGTAGCGCATCACCGCACGGTCGGCCTGGATCGCAAACAACGCCTGGGCGTCTGTCGCGCGGATGGGCGTCAGCACCAGGCGCGCGCTCTCCAGTTGCAGGGTGGGATCGAACGGCATGGGGGTTCCCCTGATGGTGATGCGGCCAAGGTAGCCGCTCCTACCGCTTGCATCCATGCCTGGCGTGCTTCCGCGCCAAGAAAAAACCCGCCGGAAGGCGGGTTTTTCCAGTGTCACAACCGGTCGGTCAGACCTCCAGTGAAGCCAGGTCGCCCTTCTTTTCCAGCCAGCCCTTGCGGTCGCTGGCGCGCTTCTTGGCCAGCAGCATGTCCATCAGCGAATGGGTCTGCTCGCCGTCATCGATGGTCAGCTGCACCAGGCGGCGCGTGTCGGGATGGATGGTGGACTCACGCAGCTGCTGCGGGTTCATTTCACCCAGGCCCTTGAAGCGGGTCACGCTGATCTGGCCCTTGATCTTCTCGCGCTCGATCTTGTCCAGCATCGTGCGCTTCTCTTCCTCGTCCAGGGCGTAGAACACCTGCTTGCCCACGTCGACACGGAACAGCGGCGGCATCGCCACGAACACGTGGCCGGCATCCACCAGCGCCGGGAAATGCTTGAGGAACAGCGCGGTCAGCAGGGTCGCGATGTGCAGGCCGTCCGAGTCGGCGTCGGCCAGGATGACGACCTTGCCGTAACGCAGCCCGGCGATGTCGTCCTTGCCCGGGTCGCAGCCGATCGCGATGGCCAGGTTGTGGACTTCTTCGGAGGCCAGCACGCTGCCCGAGGACACTTCCCAGGTGTTGAGGATCTTGCCGCGCAGCGGCAGGATCGCCTGGAAGTCCTTGTCACGGGCCTGCTTGGCGCTGCCACCGGCGGAGTCGCCTTCGACCAGGAACAGCTCGGTGCGCGACAGGTCCTGGCTGATGCAGTCGGCCAGCTTGCCGGGCAGGGCAGGGCCCTGGGTGACCTTCTTGCGGGTCACCAGCTTCTCGGTCTTCAAACGCGCACTGGCGCGCTCGATCGCCAGCTGCGCGATCTGCTCGCCCAATGCGACGTTCTGGTTGAGCAGCAGGCTGAAGGCATCGTGCGCGGCGCCTTCGACGAACCCGGCGGCCTGGCGCGAGGACAGGCGTTCCTTGGTCTGGCCGCTGAACTGCGGGTCGGTCATCTTCAGCGACAGCACGAACGACACGCGGTCCCAGACATCTTCCGGGGCCAGCTTGACGCCGCGCGGCAGCAGGTTGCGGAAGTCGCAGAACTCGCGCAGCGCCTCGGTCAGGCCGGTGCGCAGGCCGTTGGCGTGGGTGCCGTGCTGGGCGGTCGGGATCAGGTTGACGTAGCTTTCCTGGACCAGCTCGCCTTCGGGAATCCAGGCCAGGGCCCAGTCCACGATCTCGTTTTCTTTCTTGAGGTGACCCACGAACAGGTCGGCCGGCAGCATCTCGCGCTCGCCGAGTTCGGCCTTGAGGTAATCGCTCAGGCCATCTTCGTAGTACCAGGTGTCCTGCTCGCCGGTGGCTTCATCGAGAAGCTTCACGGTCAGGCCCGGGCACAGCACGGCCTTGGCGCGCAGCAGGTGACGCAGCGCACGCAGGTTGTACTTGGGCGTATCGAAGTACTTCGGGTCGGCCCAGAAGCGCACGCGGGTACCGGTGTTCTTCTTGCCGACACTGCCGACCACTTCCAGCGGGGTGGCGCGGTCGCCGTTGCGGAAGGTGATGCGGTGTTCGCTCCCCTCGCGCTTGATGTGCACTTCCACCAGGGTGGACAACGCGTTGACCACGCTGACGCCAACGCCATGCAGGCCGCCGGAGAAGGTGTAGTTCTTGTTGTTGAACTTGCCGCCCGCGTGCAGGCGGGTCAGGATCAGTTCGACGCCGGGGATCTTCTCCTCGGGGTGGATGTCCACGGGCATGCCGCGGCCGTCATCGCTGACTTCGCAGCTGCCGTCCTTGAACAGCGTGACTTCGACCGTGTGGGCGTGTCCGGCCAAGGCTTCGTCGACGGCATTGTCGATGACTTCCTGCGCCAGATGGTTCGGGCGCGCGGTGTCGGTGTACATGCCGGGGCGGCGCTTGACCGGGTCCAGGCCGGACAGGACTTCAATATCGGCGGCGTTATAGCGGGCGTTCATCTGTCTTCATAAAGCGCAATGCGACGGCGAAGTTTGCGGTCTGGACGGGTTTTTTGCACGCCACACGTTCAGGGGGCGGCCGACCGGGGCGCGATAGACTGTGCTGGATGGGAAACCGGAGCCTCCGGCGCCCCATTCCATGCCTTACCGCGAGGAGCACCCCATGAAGAAGTTGCTGACCATCGTTGCCATCGCCGCCGCCGTGGTGGCCGTGCCCATGGCACTGGCCCAGAACGCCGGACAGGGCCAGCCCACGCCGCAGCAGGGCGAACAGGCCGACAAGGCCCAGGCGGAAGCGGACGCCAAGGCCAAGCGCCGCGCCGCCGCCACGGCCGAAATGAAGGCCAAGGGCGAGCAGGCCCCGCAGAAGGAAGAAGAGGAAGAAGCGCGGAAGAAGCGATAAGCGCTTCGCGCTGACGCTTCCCCACGGTTTGCGCGGCAAACCGTGGGCCCCGCTCACCCTCTCCTCCACATCCCCGCGCCTGTCGGCGCGCCCCCTTGAACTCCAAGGGGGCTCTCCACCCGAGAGACCTGGGGAGCTGAAAAAGTAGTCAACATGAGCCCCGGTATCGCGCCGGGGCTCTTCTTTTTATGTGAAGACCGTCATCCGCCCCTTGGGCTGGAGGCCGTCAATCTGTAAACTATGGCTTTCCGGGAGTAGTGCGTGTCATCCATCAGCGAATGGACTGGCCTGATCGTGCGCGATCGCCAGCAGGGTAGGCAGGAGGTGACGGTCCAGACAGTGGCCGGCACGGCTGACCCGACGTCGCTGACCCACTCCCGCACCGTATCCCCCCTGATCCCGGTCCTGGCGCGTGAAGACGCCGCCGCCAGCCGGATCGTTCCGATTTTCCCCTTTACGTCGTCCGTCGCCCCGCGCGCCGGCGCCGTTTCCCCCTTCCTGACAGGACACCCCCAGCCATGACTCCCTTGATCTTCGTAACCGGCGGCGTAGTGTCCTCGCTCGGCAAAGGCATTGCCGCCGCGTCGCTTGCCGCCATCCTCGAGGCCCGCGGCCTGCGGGTGACGATGATGAAGCTCGATCCGTACATCAACGTCGACCCGGGCACCATGAGCCCGTTCCAGCACGGTGAGGTCTACGTCACCGATGACGGCGCCGAGACCGATCTGGACCTGGGCCATTACGAGCGCTTCGTGCGCACCCGCCTGAGCCGCAAGAACTCGGTCACCACCGGCCGCATCTACGAGAACGTGATCCGCAAGGAGCGCCGCGGCGATTACCTGGGTGCCACCGTGCAGGTCATCCCGCACATCACCGATGAAATCCGCCGTTGCATGGACGAGGCCACCGAAGGCTTCGACGTGGCGCTGGTGGAGATCGGCGGCACTGTGGGCGATATCGAGTCGCTGCCGTTCCTGGAGGCGATCCGCCAGGTGCGCACCGAGCGCGGCCCGGAGAAAGCGCTGTTCATGCACCTGACCCTGGTGCCGTACATCGCCGCTGCCGGCGAGCTGAAGACCAAGCCGACCCAGCACTCGGTCAAGGAACTGCGCTCGATCGGCATCCAGCCGGACGTGCTGCTGTGCCGTTCCGAGCAGGTGGTGCCGGATTCGGAGCGCCGCAAGATCGCCCAGTTCACCAACGTCTCCGAGCGCGCCGTGATCAGCGTGCCGGACGTGGACGTGCTGTACCGCATTCCGATGGGCCTGCACGCGCAGGGCCTGGACGACATCGTCGTCAACCAGCTCAAGCTCGGCGACAAGGCCGGCCCGGTCGATCTGGCCGAGTGGGAAGCGGCGGTGGATGCCACGCTGCACCCGCTGGATGAGGTCACCATCGCGGTGGTCGGCAAGTATGTCGATCATCAGGATGCCTACAAGTCGGTTGGCGAGGCGCTCAAGCACGGTGGCCTACGCCAGCGCACCAAGGTCAACCTGAAGTGGCTCGAAGCACAGGAGCTGGAAGACAGCGACCTGGCCGCACTCAAGGATGTCGACGGCATCCTGGTGCCGGGCGGCTTCGGCGACCGTGGCTTCGAAGGCAAGGTGCTGAGCTCGCAGTTCGCCCGTGAGCACAACGTGCCGTACTTCGGCATCTGCTACGGCATGCAGGCCGCGGTGGTCGATTTCGCCCGCCATGTGGCCGGCCTGGAAGGTGCCAACAGCACCGAGAACGACCGCCAGTCGCCGAACCCGGTGATCGGCCTGATCACCGAATGGCGCACCGCCACCGGCGATGTGGAAAAGCGCGACGACAAGAGCGATCTGGGCGGCACCATGCGCCTGGGCCTGCAGGAACAGCGCCTGAAGCCGGGCACGCTGGCCCGCGAGCTGTACGGCAAGGATGTGGTTTCCGAGCGTCATCGCCACCGTTACGAGTTCAACAACCGCTACCGCACCCAGCTGGAAGACGCGGGCCTGGTGATCGCCGGCAAGTCGATGGACGACACCCTGGTGGAAGTCATCGAGCTGCCGCGCGACCAGCACCCGTGGTTCCTGGCCTGCCAGGCGCACCCGGAGTTCCTGTCCACCCCGCGCGAAGGCCACCCGCTGTTCATCGGCTTCATCCGTGCCGCGCGCGAGCGCAAGGCCGGTGCCAAGCTGGCGCAGGACGCAGCCGCCTGATCGGCACGCCGCACTTGCAGTGGGGGCCGCGTGCCCCCATTGCAGAGCGCTAATCACCCACGGCGGCTGGCCTGGCCAGTGTTCGCCGGACAACAAGGAAACGCCATGAAACTGTGTGGATTCGACGTCGGGCTGGACCAGCCCCTGTTCCTGATCGCCGGCCCGTGTGTGATCGAGTCGATGCAGCTGCAGCTGGACGTGGCTGGCAAGTTGAAGGAAATCACCGATCGCCTCGGCATCAACTTCATCTTCAAGTCGAGCTTCGACAAGGCCAACCGCACCTCGGGCACCGCCTTCCGCGGCCCGGGCATGGAAGAGGGCCTGAAGGTCCTGGCCGAAGTGAAGAAGCAGATCGGCGTGCCGGTCCTGACCGACGTGCACGAATACACCCCGATGGACGAAGTGGCCTCGGTGGTGGACGTGCTGCAGACCCCGGCCTTCCTGGTCCGCCAGACCGATTTCATCACCAAGGTGTGCGCCACCGGCAAGCCGGTCAACATCAAGAAGGGTCAGTTCCTGTCCCCGTGGGACATGAAACCTGTCGTGGAGAAGGCCAAGGCCACCGGCAACCAGGACATCATGGTCTGCGAGCGCGGTGCCAGCTTCGGCTACAACAACCTGGTCAGCGACATGCGTTCGCTGTCGGTGATGCGCGATACCGGGTGCCCGGTCGTGTTCGACGCCACCCATTCGGTGCAGCTGCCGGGCGGGCAGGGCAACAGCTCCGGTGGCCAGCGCGAGTTCGTGCCGGTGCTGGCGCGTGCGGCGGTCGCTGTCGGTGTGTCCGGCCTGTTCGCCGAGACCCACCCGGATCCGTCCAAGGCGCTGTCCGATGGCCCCAACGCGTGGCCGCTGGACCGCATGGAGGAGCTGCTTGAAACCCTGATGGAACTCGACGCGGTCACCAAGAAGCACGGGTTCTCGCGCTTCGCATGACAGGCGACGTTCCGGCGTCACCTGCGGTGCGCCGCGGCTGGCGTGGCTGGGCCTGGGGCTGGGTCGCGCTGGGTGCGGCGATCATGGCCTGGGGCGGTGTGTTCGTGCTGGTGCTGTTGGTGTTCGCCAGCGTCGGCTCGCCCGGTGACGGTGACAACGCGCTGCGCTCGGTGCGGCCGTTGCTGCTGGTCACGCTGTCACTGACCGGCACCGTTGCGCTGGCCTGCGTGACCGCCAGTGTGCTGGCGTTCCGGCTGCGCCGGCAACCGGCCGGCGGCGGCGTGGCGCTGGCCCTGTTGGCTTTGTTGCTGCTGGTGTTGTTGATCCCGTCGCTGACCTCGCGCCACACCAGCGTGGCCGGGGTGCTGCCTGCCGCTACGCCGATTTGGCAAGTGGCGGGTGTGCAGGGATAATCACGCGGCATGTTTTTTTTGGCGCTGCGTTGGCGGCGCCTCCCCCTCTCTGACTGGTAACCGGCCCGCTATGACCACGATCCGCAGCATCCACGCCCGTGAAATCCTCGACAGCCGTGGCAACCCCACGCTGGAAGCCGAAGTCATCCTCGAGGACGGCTCGTTCGGTCGTGCCGCGGTGCCGTCGGGCGCCTCGACCGGCACCAAGGAAGCCGTGGAACTGCGTGACGGCGACAAGACCCGTTACCTGGGCAAGGGCGTGCGCAACGCCGTGTCCAACGTCAACACCACGATTGCCACGGCGCTGAAGGGCTTCGATGCCGCCGACCAGGAAGGCCTCGACCGCCGCCTGATCGATCTGGACGGCACCGAGAACAAGGGCCGCCTGGGCGCGAACGCGCTGCTGGGGGTTTCGCTGGCCAACGCCCACGCCGTGGCCGCCTCGAAGAAGCAGGCGCTGTGGCAGCACCTGGCCAACGGCCGCGACGTCACCCTGCCGGTGCCGATGATGAACATCATCAACGGCGGCGCGCATGCCGACAACAACGTCGATTTCCAGGAATTCATGGTGCTGCCGGTCGGCTTCACCTCGTTCTCCGAGTCGCTGCGTGCCGGTACCGAAATCTTCCACTCGCTCAAGTCGGTGCTCAAGGGCCACGGCCTGAGCACGGCGGTGGGCGACGAAGGCGGCTTCGCACCGGACTTCCGCAGCAACGTCGAAGCGCTGGACACCATCCTGGAAGCCATCGGCAAGGCCGGCTACACCGCCGGTGAAGATGTGCTGCTGGGCCTGGACGTGGCCTCCAGCGAGTTCTACGAGAACGGCAAGTACAACCTGGTCGGCGAGAACAAGCGCCTGACCTCCGAGCAGTTCGTCGACTTCCTGGCCGACTGGGCCGCGCAGTACCCGATCGTGACCATCGAAGACGGCCTGGCCGAGAACGACTGGGCCGGCTGGAAGCTGCTGACCGACCGCATCGGCAACAAGGTGCAGCTGGTGGGCGACGATCTGTTCGTCACCAACCCGAAGATCTTCAAGGAAGGCATCGAGTCCGGCACCGCCAACGCGATCCTGATCAAGGTCAACCAGATCGGCACCCTGACCGAGACCCTGGAAGCGATCGCCATGGCGCACGCGGCCAACTACGCCTCGATCGTCTCGCACCGTTCGGGCGAAACCGAAGACACCACCATCGCCGACATCGCCGTGGCCACCACCGCCACCCAGATCAAGACCGGCTCGCTGTGCCGCAGTGATCGCGTGGCCAAGTACAACCAGCTGCTGCGTATCGAGGAAGCCCTCGGTGCCGGCGCGCGTTACGCCGGTCGTGACGCGTTCGTGTCGCTGAAGCGCTGATCCCATGCGCGACTGGCGCTGGCTGCTGCTGGTGCTCGCGCTGCTGCTCGGATGGCTGCAGTACCGCTTCTGGTTTGGGCCGGGCAACTCGGGCGAAGTGATGATGCTTGAGGCCCAGGTCGAGAACCAGAAGCGGGACAACGCCGGCCTGCAGCAGCGCAATGATGCGCTCGCTGCCGAGGTCAAGGACCTCAAGGAAGGCGAGGCCGCCATCGAAGAACGCGCGCGCAGCGAGCTGGGCATGATCAAGCCCGGCGAGAAGTTCTACCGCGTGGTCGAAGACGCGCCGGTGCCGCCACCGCGAGCGCCGACGGCCGTCACCGATCCGGATGCGCCGCACCAGGATGTGCCCTGATGGCGGGCATCTGGGCGGTGGTTCCCGCTGCTGGCCGTGGCACCCGCTTCGGCGGGCCCACGCCCAAGCAGTATCTGCTGGCCGGCGACCGCGTGTTGCTGGCCCACACCCTCGAGGCGCTGCTCTCGCACCCGGTCGTGGCCGGAGTGATGGTGGTGGTCGCCGAGAACGACGCCGACTGGCCGGGCTGGCAGTCACTGGCGGACAAACCCATTCTGACCTGCATCGGCGGCGCCACCCGCGCCGGCTCGGTGCTGGCCGGCCTGCATGCGTTGCCCGATGACGTGCGCGCGGACGATTTCGTGCTGGTGCACGACGCCGCACGCCCGAACCTGGCCGCTGCCGATCTCGGTCGCCTGCTGGAAGTCGGCCGTGCCGACCCGGTCGGCGCGATCCTGGCCGCGCCCGTGCGCGATACGCTCAAGCGTGCCGGCGATGACGGTGGTATCGATGCCACCGAGCCGCGTGAACGCCTGTGGCGTGCGCTGACCCCGCAGCTGTTCCGCCGCTACCAGTTGGCGCGCGCGCTGCAGGACGCGGCCGATGCCGGCGTGGCCGTCACTGACGAAGCCATGGCCATGGAGCGCCAGGGGCTGCGCCCGCTGCTGGTGGAAGGCAGCGAAGACAACTTCAAGGTCACCACGCCGGCTGACCTGTCCCGTTTCGAATTCGTGTTGTCGCGTCGCGAACCCTGACGTCCGCGCGCGCCACACCCAACCGCAGGTTCTTGCAATGACCACGCCCCAGTTTCCTCCCTTCCGCATCGGACAGGGCTACGACGTCCATGCCTTTGGCGAGGGCGATCACATCATGCTCGGCGGCATCCGCGTCGCGCACAGCTGCGGCGTGCTCGCGCACAGCGATGGCGACGTGATCCTGCACGCCCTGTGCGATGCCATGCTCGGTGCGCTGGCACTGGGCGACATCGGCGTGCATTTCCCGCCGACCGACATGCGCTGGAAAGGCGCGGACAGCGCGCACCTGCTGGATCATTGCAACGGGCTGCTGCGCGGGCGCGGCTGGCAGGTCGGCAACACCGATATCACCGTGATCTGCGAGCGGCCCAAGGTCGGTCCGCATGCGCTGGCCATGCGCGAGCGCATCGCCACGGTGCTGGGCATCGCGCTGGACTGCGTGAGCGTGAAGGCCACCACGTCGGAGAAGCTGGGCTTCACCGGCCGCAGCGAGGGCATCGCCGCCCAGGCCAGCGTGCTGTTGGTGGCGCTGTGATCCCGTTGCCGCTGGCGTTCGGCGCGCCGCTGCTCAGCGCGAAGATCCGCACCACGCCCGAGGATTTCCAGGTGGACGAACTGCCGGCGTTCGAGCCGAGCGGTGAGGGCGAGCACCTGTTGCTGACGATCCGCAAGCGCGGGGCGAACACCGTGCACGTGGCCAAGGTGCTGGCCAGGTGGGCTGGCCTGCCGGACATGGCGGTCAGCTACGCGGGCATGAAGGATCGCCACGCGGTCACCACGCAGCGCTTCAGCGTGCACCTGCCCAAGCGCGTGGCGCCGGATCCGGCGCTGCTGGCTTCGGACGAGATCGAGGTGGTCGAGTCGACCTGGCACAACCGCAAGCTGCAGCGCGGTGCGCTGGCTGGCAACCGCTTCAAGCTGGTGCTGCGCGATGTGCGCGGCGATGCCGCGGCCATCGAAGAGCGCCTGTCCCATATCGCCTCGCGCGGTCTGCCGAACTGGTTCGGTGAGCAGCGCTTCGGCCGCGACGGCGGCAACGTACCGGCCGCGCTGGCCATGTTCGGCGGCCGCCGCATGCGGCCCGATCAGCGCTCGCTGCTGCTCTCGGCCGCGCGCTCGGCACTGTTCAACCAGGTGCTGGCGGCGCGCGTGGAGCAGGGCAACTGGGACACGCCGCTGGAGGGCGAAGTCTGGATGCTCGATGGCAGCCGCAGTGTGTTCGGCCCGGAGCCGTGGACGGATCTGCTGGCCGATCGCCTTGGCCGCTTCGACATCCACCCCAGCGGCCCGTTGTGGGGCGAAGGTGAGCTGCGCAGCACCGGCGCCGCCGCCGAACTGGAACTGGGCGCGGTCGCGGATGAGCAATCGCTCGCGCTGCGCGCCGGCCTGGAAAGCGCTCGCCTGAAGCAGGAGCGCCGTGCGCTGCGCCTGCGCCCGGCCATGCTGCAACACCAGTGGCTGGCCGCGGATGTGCTGGAACTGAGCTTCGCGCTGCCACCGGGCTGCTATGCCACCGCGGTGCTGCATGAGCTGGGACCGGTGGAAGACGCCAGCCAGGCCACACCGGAGGCGTAGAGCCACGCCATGCGGGTGTGCGGGTGGCTACCGGTTTGCCAGCAGCACCAGTACCGCGCCCGTCCCACCTTGGCCGGCGGGCGCGGAATGAAACGCCAGCACGTCGTTGCGCAGGCGCAGCAGGCGATCGACCAGATTCTTCAGCACCGGCGCACCCCCGTCGGACTGCAGCCCCTTGCCGTGGATGATGCGCACGCAGCCGTACTCATGCGCGTGCGCCTCCGCCAGGAACTGCCGGACCAGCGCCTCGGCCTGGGCCACGGTTGCACCATGCAGGTCCAGTTCGTCCTGCACGGAGTACTGGCCGCGCTTGAGTCGCTGGAACATCCGCGGCGGCAGGTTCTCTCGCCGGTAGCTGGCCGTATCCCCAGCCTCCAGGGGGCTGCTGTCGCGCAGCAGCCGGGCGAATTCCCCGCGGGCGCCCTGTTCATCCTGCTCGGCCATCCGCGCGCGCGGCTTCGGCCGTGGCGTGGCCGGCGGCGGCGTGACCACCTTGCGCAGCGGTTTGACCTCGCCGATGGCGGCGCGGAACAACGCGGCAGGATCTTCGTCTTCAGGATGTGACATGCGTACAGCCTAATGGGCGGGGAGGGCGATGCCTACCGTTATCGGGGTAGGACGATCTGTCCGCTTGCGGCACAATAGCGGACGCACTTGCGCGGTCGTCATGCTCCGGAAGGGGCACGGCCACCGCCGCCAACAGTGGGAAGTGATGGAATCGAAGTCTTGAAAAATCAAGCGGTTAAATCGCAGATGCGGATTCTGGTCAGCAACGACGACGGTGTCGATGCGCCGGGCATCAAGATGCTCGCCACGGGTTTACGTGACGCCGGTCATGAAGTGACCGTGGTCGCCCCCGATCGTGATCGCTCCGGCGCCAGTAATTCGCTGACCCTGGACCTGCCGATCCGCATGAAGCGCATCGACCACTACACCTGCTCGGTGGCCGGCACCCCGACCGACTGCGTGCATCTGGCCCTGACCGGCATGCTCGAGTACGAACCGGACATGGTGGTATCGGGCATCAACAACGCCGCCAATCTCGGCGACGACGTCATCTACTCCGGTACCGTCTCGGCGGCGATGGAAGGGCGCTTCCTCGGCCTGCCCGCAGTGGCGATGTCGCTGGTCACGCACAACCACGAGCCGCGCAACTTCGATACCGCCGCCCGCGCGGCGGTCGAGATCGTTACCCGGCTCAAGGCCGACCCGCTGCCCGCCGACACCATCCTCAACGTCAACGTGCCGGATCTGCCGTGGAGCGAGGTCCGTGGGTTCGAAGTGACCCGCTTGGGCAACCGCCACCGCGCCGAAGGCTGCATTGCCCAGCGCGATCCGCGCGGCAATGAGGTGTTCTGGATCGGCCCGGCCGGGCGCGAGCAGGATTCCGGCCCCGGCACCGATTTCCACGCGGTCCGCAACGGCTACATCTCGATCACCCCGATCCAGGTCGATCTCACC
Source organism: Stenotrophomonas sp. Steno-Z10-BAI (assembly GCF_056393115.1). Taxonomy (NCBI): domain Bacteria; kingdom Pseudomonadati; phylum Pseudomonadota; class Gammaproteobacteria; order Lysobacterales; family Lysobacteraceae; genus Stenotrophomonas; species Stenotrophomonas sp. Steno-Z10-BAI. The sequence continues at coordinate 189,884 of NZ_JBWJOZ010000004.1, forward strand.
CGTTACCAGGCATTGGAGAAAGTGGCCAGCTGGGTTGCCGGGTTGACCGACGCGCTGGACCGGCCGGCATGACCCCGCGCCTGCGCCTGCAGCCCGAAGCCGTCGGCATCGGCATGACCTCGCAGCGGGTCCGCGATCGCCTGGTGGATCGCCTGCGCGATGCCGGCATCGCCGACGAAGCCACTCTCAATGCCATCCGCGTGGTGCCGCGCCATCTGTTCATCGATGAAGCGCTGGCGTCACGTGCCTACGAAGACACCGCGCTGCCGATCGGGCACGGGCAGACCATTTCCCAGCCCTGGGTGGTCGCGCGCATGACCGAAGCGGTGCTGCAGGCGGCGCCGAAGAAAGTGCTGGAAGTCGGCACCGGCTCGGGCTACCAGGCCGCCGTGCTGGGCGCGATCGGGCTGGAGGTGTACACGGTCGAGCGCATCGGTGATCTGCTGCGCCAGGCGCGCAAGCGCTTCCGTGCGCTGGGCATGAACATCCGCAGCAAGCACGATGATGGCCGCATCGGCTGGGCCGAACACGGTCCTTACGATGCGATCGTGGTGACCGCGGCCGCACCGGCGCTGGTGGACGCACTGGTCGAACAGCTTGCCGTGGGTGGCCGCCTGGTCGCGCCGGTCGGCGGCCCGGGCGCGCAGTCGCTGATCCAGTTGACCCGTCGCGATGACGGCAGTGTTGAACAGCAGGTACTGGCACCGGTCACGTTCGTACCGCTGCTGTCTGGCATGCTGGACTGATTCCAAGGAGCGTTGCGTCATGAAGATTTTTGGTCCGCTGTACGAGCGGGCAATGAAGTGGGCCGCGCATGAGCGCGCCCCGACCTATCTGACGGTGTTGAGCTTCATCGAGGCGATCATCTTCCCGGTGATGCCCGAGGTGATGCTCGCCCCGATGTGCGTGGCCCAGCCCAAGCGCGGCTGGTGGTTCGCCACGCTCAGCCTGGCCGGTTCGATGGCCGGTGCGCTGGTCGGCTATGCGCTGGGCCACTTCGCCTTCGAAGCGCTCAAGCCGGTGTTCGCCGCGCTGGGCATGTTGACCAGCATCGAAGGTGGCATCGCCATCGTGCAGGCCAAGATGGCCGAGTCGCCCTGGGCGGTGTTCACCTTCCTGGTGCTGGGCGGCTTCATGCCGATCCCGATGAAGGTCTTCACATGGGCATCGGGTATCGTCGGCGTGCCGTTGCCGCAGTATTTCCTGAGCATGTTGATCGGCCGTGGCAAGCGCGTGTACGTGCTGGCGGCGGTCATTCGTATTGGCGGGCCGCGCGCGGAAGCTGCGCTGCGCCGTTGGATTGAACCGCTGGGCTGGATCGCGACCGCGTTGGTGGTCGTGCTGGTGGCCTGGCTTGTATGGAGAGCGAAGTTCGCATGAGTGCTGATCGTTTGAGCAAGGGAGTGCGCAGCGGCGCGCTGCTGCTGGTGGTGTCGGCGCTGAGCGCCTGTGGCACCGCCACCGTGGTGCGGCCCTCGGGCTCGGGCGGTGTGGCCCACAGCACGCCGCAGAGTTCGGTGGCCAAACCCGGCCAGACCGCCGTCGTCCGCCGTGGCGACACGCTGTATGCGCTGGCCCGCATCCACAACATCACCCCGCGCGATCTGGCCGCCTGGAACGGGTTGGCCGAGCCGTACACGATCTATCCGGGGCAGTCGCTGCGCCTGTACCCGGGCGGCAGCGGCGGCAGCCCGGGCCGCGCCCCGACCACCGTGGTGACCGCGCCGCGCCCGGGTGGCACAGCGCCGGCCGCTACGCCGGCGCCGACCACGGCGATCAAGAGCAACATCAGCTGGCGCTGGCCGGCCGATGGCGCGATCGTCGGGCGCTTCGTCGCCGGTGAAGCGACCAAGCAGGGCGTGGACATTGCCGGCACCAGTGGCCAGCCGGTCCGGGCGACGGCCGCCGGCGTGGTGGTGTACTCCGGTGCCGGCCTGGTCGGTTTCGGTGAGTTGATCATCATCAAGCACAGCGACCAGTGGTTGTCGGCGTATGGTCACAACCGCAAGCGCCTGGTCAATGAAGGCCAGAGCGTGAAGGCCGGCGAGCAGATCGCGGAGATGGGCCGCACCGGCGCCGCACGCGACATGCTGCACTTCGAGATCCGCTACAACGGCAAGCCGGTCGACCCGCTGCTGTACCTGCCGCCGAAGTAAGCACGAAAAAGGCCGCCTCAAGGGCGGCCTTTTCTGAACGGAAATCCCGGTCTCACCCCTTCAGGATGAACGCCGCGGCCACCTTGCGCCCCTCGCTGGCGAGGATGTTGAAGGTTCGCGCCGCCGCCGGGTTGTTCATCACTTCCAGGCCGATCCCACGGGTCAGGCAGGCGGCCATGACTGCCGCCGGCGGGAACACCTGGGTATCGCCCGTACCCAGTACCACCAGCGCGGGGTTCAGCGCCAGCACCGGCTGCAGGTCTTCCGGGGTCAGCAAGGCAATATCGGCCACCGGCCACGCTTCGATCAGCGTGTCCGGAGCCAGGATGAAACTGGCGGCCAGGGTCCGGTCATTCACTTTCGCACTGCGGCCATCGGCGGCGCGCAGGGCGTAGGCGTAGTCGGGGATTTCGTGGCTCAGCTGCATAAGCGTTCCGGGATCAGCCGCGCGGCAGGACGATCTGGCGCTGTTCCTTGCTCGGGCGGTACAGCACGGCCACGTGGCCGATACGCTGCACCAGCGCGCTTTCGCTGGCACTGACCAGCTCGGCGATGAGGGCGTCACGGGCCTCGCGGTCTTCGGCGGCAACCTTGACCTTGATCAGCTCGTGGCGCTCCAGCACCTCTTCCAGTTCAGCCAGGAAGGCCGGTGTCACCCCCTTGCCGCCGATCTGGAGCAGGGCTTTCAGATCATGCGCGTGGCCGCGGAGGAAACGGGTTTGGGAAGAAGTCAGGGCGATAGCCATTCAGGAACAAGCGGTTAACTGGGGCGATCAGGGTATCATGACCTCCCCATCCGACCCGCATCTCAATGGCAACCCGTAGCAAAAGCAGTCAACGCTGGTTGAAAGAGCACTTCGCCGACCCCTTCGTGAAGAAGGCCCAGGCCGAGGGCATGCGCTCGCGTGCGGCCTACAAGCTGGAGGAGTTGCTGCAGCGCGATCGGCTGCTGAAGCCGCACATGGTCGTGGTCGATCTGGGCGCCGCCCCGGGTGGCTGGTCCCAGCAGGTCCGCCGCCAGATCGGCGATACCGGCCGGGTGCTGGCCTTGGACATCCTGGAGATGCCGCCGCTGGCCGGCGTGGAGTTCCTTCACGGTGACTTCAGGGAACAAGCCGTCCTATCGGAGTTCGAAGCCATGCTGGGGGATCAGCCGGTAGACCTTGTGCTCTCGGATATGGCCCCCAATAAGAGTGGAATGGATGCGGTGGACCAACCGCGGATGATGCACCTGGCGGAGTTGGCGTTGGATTTTGCCGACAACCATCTCAAGCCCGGTGGCGCGTTCCTGATCAAGCTGTTCCAGGGCGTGGGCTTTGACGACTACGTGCGCGAAATGCGCCGCCGGTACGACAAAGTAGTGATCCGCAAGCCTGAAGCCTCCCGGAAGCGCTCGCCCGAGGTGTACGCCTTGGGGCAGGGAAAACGCGCGCAGATCAAGTAAGCTCAACCATACGAATCGCGTCAGGAATTAGAGGAACACCGGAGCCAATGAGGATGAACGACTTGACCAAGAACCTCCTGCTATGGGTGGTCGTCGCCGTCGTGCTGATGGTGGTCTTCCAGAGCTTCTCGCCGAAGAGCAGCGGAGCCGGCGCACAGGGCGCGACGTACTCGCAGTTCCTGGACCAGGTGGACAGCGGCAATGTCCAGAAGGTGACCTTCAGCGGCGACATGCGTGGCGGCACCAATCAGATTTCCTATACCACCCGTGGCGGCCAGTCGGCCACCATCACCGCCCCGTTCGATCGCGACCTGATCAACGTGCTGCGCGGCAAGAACGTGGAAATCGTCCAGGAGGAGCCCTCCAGCGGCATCTCGCTGGGCGCGATCCTGATGAACTTCCTCCCGGTGATCCTGATCATCGGCTTCTGGATCTTCATCATGCGCCAGATGCAGGGCGGTGGCGGCGGGGCCAAGGGCGCGATGTCCTTCGGCAAGTCGCGCGCCAAGCTGCAGGGCGAAGATCAGATCAAGGTCACCTTCGCCGACGTTGCCGGGTGCGACGAGGCCAAGGAAGAAGTCGGCGAACTGGTCGACTTCCTGCGCGACCCCACCAAGTTCACCAAGCTGGGCGGCAAGATTCCGCGCGGCGTGCTGATGGTGGGTCCGCCGGGTACCGGCAAGACGCTGCTGGCCCGCGCCATTGCTGGCGAGGCCAAGGTGCCGTTCTTCTCGATCTCCGGTTCGGACTTCGTGGAAATGTTCGTCGGCGTCGGCGCCAGCCGCGTGCGCGACATGTTCGAGCAGGCCAAGAAGCAGGCACCGTGCATCATCTTCATCGATGAAATCGACGCTGTCGGTCGTCACCGTGGTGCCGGTCTGGGCGGCGGTCACGACGAGCGCGAGCAGACCCTGAACCAGCTGCTGGTCGAAATGGACGGCTTCGAGGGAGGCGAGGGCGTGATCGTCATCGCCGCCACCAACCGTCCCGACGTGCTGGATCCGGCGCTGCTGCGCCCGGGCCGTTTCGACCGCCAGGTCGTGGTCGGCCTGCCGGACGTCAAGGGCCGCGAGCAGATCCTCAAGGTGCATATGCGCAAGCTGCCGCTGGCCGACGATGTCGAGCCGATGGTGATCGCGCGCGGCACCCCGGGCTTCTCCGGTGCGGACCTGGCCAACCTGGCCAACGAAGCAGCACTGTTCGCCGCGCGCGGCGGTGAGAAGGAAGTCCGCATGGACCACTTCGACCGTGCCCGCGACAAGATCCTGATGGGTGCCGAACGCCGTTCGATGGCGATGAGCGAAGAAGAAAAGACGCTCACCGCCTACCACGAAGCCGGCCACGCCATCGTCGGTCGCCTGGTGCCCGAGCACGATCCGGTCTACAAGGTCACCATCATTCCCCGCGGTCGCGCGCTGGGTGTGACGATGTACCTTCCCGAAGGCGACAAGTACTCGATGAACCGGGTGGCGATCGAATCGCAGCTGTGTTCGCTGTACGGCGGCCGCGTTGCCGAAGAACTGATCTTCGGCACCGACAAGGTCACCACCGGCGCCTCCAACGATATCGAGCGCGCCACCAAGATGGCCCGCAACATGGTCACCAAGTGGGGCCTGTCCGACGAACTCGGCCCGATCGCCTACGGTGAAGAGGACGATGAAGTGTTCCTCGGCCGTTCGGTGACGCAGCACAAGAGCGTGTCGGATGACACCGCGCGCCGCATCGACGAAGTCGTCCGCAGCATCTTGGACAAGGCGTACGCCCGTACCACCGAACTGCTGACCGCCAACCTCGACAAGCTGCACACGATGTCCCAACTGCTGCTGCAGTACGAGACCATCGATGCGCCGCAGATCAATGCCGTGATGGAAGGCCGTGATCCGCCGCCGCCGATGGGCTGGGACAAGTCCCCCAGCAACAAGGATGGCGGCAACAACAACGACAAGGGCGGCGATGCCCGTCCGGTCGCGCCGATCGCCGGTCCTGCCGAGCAGATCTGAGTGTTGCCCACGTAAGTGACGAAGGCCGGGGAAACCCGGCCTTCGTCGTTTCGGGCAGGTCATAATGACGGTCCGTTTTCGTTCCCGTTCTGGAGTCGCCATGTCCGCACCCCCGCCGCAGCCGATCTCGCACACCACTGAAATGGTGATCGCCACGATCATTGGCGTGGCCATCGGCCTGACCCGCGACAACTTCCTGCTCGGCGCCGGCGTCGGCATCGCGGTCGGTGTGCTGATGAGCATCGCCAAGACCGTGTACGTGGAGCGCAAGCGCCGCCAGCGCTGAGTGCTTGCGCGCGCCGCCGGCAGTGGGCACGATGCGCGTGCCCGCGCCGCATGCCGCGGTCGGGCATGGCCGGGGGATCGGCCGACACACTTTCCAGGGGGACTTTCATGCGTCATTCGATGCGCGTAGCGGTTGCTGCGCTGCTGTGCTGTGCCACGCCGCTCATGGCCGCCGAGATCCACGTGCAGGATCCGGTGCCGTTCAACGACGCGGCGATCATCGCCGAGAACATCAAGGCCGAGTGCCGGATGGGCGCGCAGCTGGCGACCGCGCTGGGCAAGAATGCGCCGGCGCATGGCAACACCATCGTCTTCGGCAGTGATCCGGTGAACACCGGCAGCGGACACGCGTTGAAGCTGGAACTGGTGGAGGCGCAGAGCGCCGGCAATGCGTTCACCGGCCACTTCAAGTCCGCTGCCGTGCGCGGCGTGCTGTTCGAGAACGGCCAGCAGGTGGCCACGGTCACCGCACGCCGCGTGTCGCGCGGTGGCGCGTTTGCCGGCTTCAAGGGCTCGTGCGATGTGCTCGAGCGCACGGTCAATGCGATCGGCAACGATCTGGCGATCTGGCTGGCCAAGCCGGTCGATGGGGCCCGCCTCGGCGACCTCTGACGGCCGGTCCGGTGCGCCAGCGTAAACTACGCGCTGGCGTACTTCGTGGATCTGCCCATGTTCGATATCTCCCCCCAGCTCGATTGCGGCGGCCGCCTGCTGCGGCTGGATCGCCCGCGGGTCATGGGCATCGTCAACGTCACCCCGGATTCGTTCTCCGACGGCGGTGACCACGACAGCGTGGAGGCCGCGGTCGCGCACGGCCTGCAGCTGGTGGCCGAGGGCGCCGACCTGCTCGACATCGGCGGCGAGTCGACCCGGCCCGGCAGTGCGCCGGTACCGCTGGATGAAGAACTGCGCCGGGTCATCCCGGTGATCGAGCGGCTGGCACGCGAAACCACCGTGCCGATCAGCATCGACACCTTCAAGCCCGAGGTGATGCGCGCCGCGGTCGCCGCCGGTGCCGGCCTGATCAATGACATCCATGCGTTGCGCCAGCCCGGTGCGCTGGACGCCGCCGCCGAACTCGGCGTGCCGGTGGTGCTGATGCACATGCAGGGCGAGCCCGGCAGCATGCAGGACACCCCGCACTACGATGACGTGGTCGCCGAGGTGCATCGCTTCCTGACCGAGCGCATGTTCCAGGCCGAGATGGCCGGCGTCGCCAAGAAGCACCTGATCATCGATCTGGGCTTCGGTTTCGGCAAGACCACCGAACACAACATGATCCTGCTCGCACGCTCGGGCCGTTTCCTCGAGCTGGGCGTGCCGATGCTGGCCGGCCTGTCGCGCAAGCGCAGCATCGGTGAACTGACCGGTCGTGAGCAGCCGCGTGACCGCGTGGCGGGTTCCGTCGCCGCGCACCTGATCGCTGCCCAGCGGGGTGCGATGCTGCTGCGCGTGCACGATGTCGCCGCCACCGTGGATGCGTTGAAGGTCTGGGCGGCGGTCGATGCCGTGCCGATGCCGCGGGTGTCGGCGGCCCCGGCGATGCCGCGCTGGCCGGACGAGGACTGATGGCCGTCGATCAGCGCCCGCTGGCGATCGCGGTGATGGGCCCGACCGCCTCGGGCAAGACCGCCACCGCGATCGCGCTGGCCCAGCAGCTCGACGGCGAGATCGTCAGCGTCGATTCGGCGCTGGTCTATCGCGGGCTGGATATCGGGTCGGCCAAGCCCGATGCGGCCGAGCGCGCGCAGGCGCCACACCATCTGCTCGATGTGCGCGACCCGTGGCAGACCTATTCGGCGGCGGAGTTCGCCAGCGACGCGGCGCGCGCCGTCCGCGACATCATCGCGCGCGGGCGCATGCCGATTCTGGCCGGTGGCACCGGGCTGTATTTCCGCGCCCTGCTGCAGGGCCTCTCGCCGATGCCTGAAGCCGATCCGGCGGTGCGCGCGCAGATCGCGGCCGAGGCGGCCGAGCAGGGCTGGGCGGCGATGCATGCCCAGCTCGCCGGCATCGATCCGGCAGCGGCAAAGCGTATTCATGCCACCGACCCGCAGCGTATCCAGCGGGCGCTGGAAGTCCATCGGCTGACCGGCACCCCGATCAGCGAATGGCAGAAGCTGCCCGGTGTGGACCGGCTGCCGGTGCGGGCGCTCAAACTGATCCTCGCTCCGCGCGAGCGCACGGTGCTGCACCAGCGCATCGAAACCCGTTTCGACGCGATGCTGGATCACGGCTTCCTGGATGAAGTCCGCGCCCTGCGGGCCCTGCCGGCGATGGCCGAGGTGGCCGCGCCGCTGGATCTGCCGGCCGTGCGGGCGGTGGGTTACCGTCAGGCCTGGGAGTATCTGGACGGGCAGGGCACGGCCGAGGCCTTCCGTGAGCGCGGCATCCAGGCCACCCGCCAGCTGGCCAAGCGCCAGCTGACCTGGCTGCGTGGGGAGCTTGATGCGCGCTGGTTCGATCCCCATCTAGACAGGGCTTCCCTGGCGGATGCGGTGTCGACCTTCGTCGCACGCTGAGTCCACGCCTTCACGCACCCACCCCGTGTACCATCAAGGGTTCCGGCGGGCGGCGGGGGCCGTGGCAACTGCCGGAAGACCATAAAAACAATAATCAGGAGTGTGCAATGTCCAAGGGGCAATCGCTGCAGGATCCGTTTCTGAATGCACTTCGGCGCGAACGTGTGCCGGTGTCGGTGTATCTGGTCAATGGCATCAAGCTGCAGGGGACGATTGAATCGTTCGACCAGTTCGTGGTGCTGCTGCGCAATACGGTGAGCCAGATGGTGTACAAGCACGCCATCTCGACCGTGGTGCCGGCACGCAACGTGAAGGTCGGGCCCGGGGGTGGCTATGTGCAATCCAACGATGGCGCCGATGGCGCCGATGGCGTCCAAGGTGATGACGACGTTGAGTGATCGCGTGAAAAATTCTGGAGAACTGCGTGTTTGACCGTTCCAAGCGAGGCGAACACGCACTCCTGATCCAGCCGCATGCCGGCCGGCTCGAAGACGATGTGCTGGAAGAGTTCACCGATCTGGCCCGCTCCGCCGGGGCCAGCATCGCGGCCACACTGACCGCGCGCATCGATCGGCCCAATCCGTCGATCCTGATCGGCAGCGGCAAGCTGGATGAGGTCAAGGCCGCGGCCGACGCTACCGGCGCCGACCTGATCCTGGTCAACCATGCGCTGTCGCCGGGGCAGGAGCGCAACCTGGAACGGTTCCTGGAGCGGCGCGTAATCGACCGTACCGGGCTGATCCTGGATATCTTCGCCCAACGCGCGCGCAGCCACGAAGGCAAGCTGCAGGTGGAACTGGCGCAGCTGCGCCACATGTCCACGCGGCTGATCCGCGGCTGGACCCATCTGGAGCGCCAGCGCGGCGGTTCCATCGGCCTGCGCGGCCCGGGTGAAACCCAGCTGGAAACCGATCGCCGTCTGCTGCAGAAGCGCGTGGAGCAGCTGCAGAAGAAGCTGGAAAAGGTGGAAGTGCAGCGCACCCAGATGCGCCGTGCCCGCCTGCGCAGCGAGCTGCCGCGCGTGGCGCTGGTGGGCTATACCAATGCCGGCAAGTCGACCCTGTTCAATGCGTTGACCGGCGCCGAGGCCTATGCCGCGGACCAGTTGTTCGCCACGCTGGACCCGACCGTGCGCCGCATCGCACTGCCGGGCGGCAGCGTCGTGCTCGCTGACACCGTCGGCTTCGTCCGCGACCTGCCGCATGATCTGGTGGCCGCGTTCCGTTCGACGTTGTCCGAAGCCCGCGAAGCGGACTTCCTGCTGCATCTGGTCGATGCTGCCGATCCGCACCGTGAGGAGCGCATCGCACAGGTGGATGAAGTGCTGACCGCCATCGGCGCGGGTGATCTGCCGCAGTTGCTGGTGTTCAACAAGATCGACCGCATCGACGGGGCCGAAGTACGTCACGATGGCCAGGACGGCATCCCGGACAACGCGCGCCGCGAGCGGGTCTGGATTTCCGCCCGCGACAATGTCGGCCTGCCGCTGCTGCAGTCCGTGCTGGGCAAGCGCCTGGGCCTGCAGCACGTCAGTGGCGAGCTGCGGCTGCCGCCGAGTGCCGGTCGCCTGCGTTCGCGCCTGCATCAGCTGGAAGTCGTGCGCAGCGAAACCACCGACGAAGACGGCTGGCTGCTGCAGGTCGAGATCCCGATCGCCGAGGCCGAGAAGCTGGCGGCCGGCGAGGGCGGCGAACCGATCCGCGCGATGCTCCCGGAGAAGCTTCCGGAGTGGTGAGGGGGTGCCGGCCGCTGGCCGGCTCCCATGATCCTGAGGGTGAGCGACCCTTTGTCGCACCCGGCGACACACGACATCACCCATGATTTCGGCTAAAACAGGGGGCGTTCGTCCCCCGTTGATCCAGGATTCCCCATGACCGTTCCTTCCGACGCCGAGCTGGGCGCCCTCGCCAGTGACGTGGGCCAGCGCCTGCAGCAGGCCTCGCTGCAGCTGGTCACCGCCGAGAGCTGCAGTGGCGGCTGGATCGCCAAGGCGATGACGGATATCGCCGGCTCCTCGGCGTTCTTCGATTGCGGCATGGTGGTCTACAGCTACGAAGCCAAACAACGCCTGCTCGGCGTGCGTGCACAGACGCTGGAACAGTTCGGCGCGGTCAGCCGCGAGACCGTGCTGGAAATGGTCTCCGGTGCGCTGATCAATTCCGGTGCCGGCATCGCCGTGGCGGTGACCGGCATTGCCGGCCCGGGCGGAGGCAGCGAGGACAAGCCGGTCGGCAGCGTGTGGATCGGCTGGAAGGGCCGTGGCGGCTACGCGCGTGCGCAGCTGTTCCAGTTCGATGGCGACCGCGAAGCCATACGGCGGCAGACCGTGCAGCAGGCGCTGACGGGAATCTTCCCGCTGTTGTGACATCCTGACCGGGTGTGCTGACAGGAGAGTGGGCCGATGTGGGAAACGCTGGGTACCGTGCGTGACCTGGGGCGATTGCAGGAAATCGCGTCGGTCCTGATCCGCTATGGCTTCGGCGACCTCGTGCGCCGCATCGGCCTGGCCGATGTGCTCGAGCGCGCCGGCCGCCTGCTGCACTGGAACGACACCCAGCAGATGCTGCGGATGACCGCGCCGGTGCGCGTGCGCCGCGCGATGGAAGACCTGGGCCCCACCTTCGTCAAACTCGGCCAGGTGCTGGCCACCCGCGTGGATCTGTTCCCGCCGGACTGGATCGCGGAATTTTCCGAACTGCAGAATGCCGTGCCCGCGCTGCCATATGCGCAGGTGCGTGAGCAGCTCGAACGCGATCTCGGCGCGCCGGCCACCGAGGTGTTCGCGTGGCTCGATGAAACGCCCATGGCCGCGGCCTCGCTGGCGCAGGCGCACCGCGCAACCCTGCAGGACGGCACCGCCGTGGTGCTGAAGATCCGTCGTCCGGGCATCCGCGAGGTGATCGAAGCCGACCTGCGCCTGCTGGCGCGGCTGGCCGAGATCGTGGAAGCGCGCTTGCCCGACCTGCAGCGGTATCGCCCGGCCGAGGTGGTGCAGCAGTTCCAGGTGTCGCTGCGCCGCGAGCTGGATTTTGCCGCCGAATGCCGCAATGCCGAGCGCATCGCGCGCAACTTCCAGGGCCGCGACGACATCCTGATACCCAACGTGCACTGGCAGTGGACCTGCGAGAGCCTCAACGTGCAGGACTTCGTGGACGGCATTCCCGGTCGCGATCTGGCCGGTGTCGATGCGGCCGGTCTGGACCGCGTGCTGCTGGCCCGCACCGGTGCGCGCATCGTGCTGAAGATGGTGCTGGAGGACGGCTGTTTCCACGCTGATCCGCACCCGGGCAACATCATCTACCTGCGCGACGGCCGCATCGGCGTGATCGATTTCGGCATGGTCGGCGCGATCTCCGAGCAGCGCCGCTTCCAGGTCGCCCAGCTCCTGCACGGCCTGGTCACCCAGGAGCCGGAGCAGGTGGCCGACGTGCTGCTGGACTGGGCAGGTGGCGTGGAGGTGGACGAGTCCCGGCTGCAGCAGGACATCAGCACCTTCGTGGACCAGTACCGCGGGGTGCCGCTGAAAGACCTGCACATGGGCCTGATGCTGGGCAACATCACCCAGTTGCTGCGCCAGTACGCGCTGACCCTGCCGGCCGATCTGGCGCTGATGATCAAGACCTTCCTCACCCTGGAAGGCATGGGCCGCCAGCTCGACCCGCAGTTCGACATGGCCAGCGCCGCGCGCCCGTATCTGGAGCGGGTGATGTGGCAGCGCTACTCGCCCGGCGCGATGCTCAAGCGCGGCAAGCGCAGCCTGGTCGGGGTGATGGACCTGGTCGGCGACCTGCCGCGCGACGTGCGTAGGCTGCTGCAGATGGCGCGCCGCGGCCGGCTCCAGCTCAAGATCGAAACCACCGCGCTGCAGGGCTTCGGCGACCAGGTCAACCGTGCCGCCAACCGGCTGGTCATGGGTATCGTGACCGCCGCGCTGATCATCGGCTCCTCGATCGTCATGCACAGCGTCGGCGGCATCTCCAGCCGCTGGCTGCTCGCGCTGGGCGTGGCCGGCTTCATCGGTGCCGGCTTCTGTGGCGTATGGATCCTGTTCTCGATCTGGCGCAGCGGTAAGAACCCGTAGGGTTCTAACCGCTGGGATCCGAAGGATCCCCGGAATCTCCCGCGTAAGCGGGGGATTACGTGTAGGTCCGACCGTTGGTCGGACGCCATTGCCGCGCGTTCGCGCGGTCACCGACCAACGGTCGGTGCTACAGGTGTTGCTGGCGGCTTCGGTTGGGCGTGGACCACCCTTCTTCTATCTGTTCTTCCTCTGCGGGCACTTGCGTGCCCGCATCGTTAGTAGTAATACTACTAACCATGGACCTGACCGATACCCAGCAGGCGATCCTGCAGTTGATCGCCGAGCGTATAGAGACCGATGGCGCACCGCCGTCGCAGACGGAAATCGCCCGTGCGTTCGGCTTCAAGGGCGTCCGGGCCGCCCAGTACCATCTGGAAGCGCTGGAGCAGGCCGGGGCGATCCGCCGCATCCCGGGCCAGGCCCGCGGCATCCGGCTGGTCCAGGCACCGGCGCTGCAGAACGGCCTGCCCGAATCGCTGCCCGCCTCGGCGTTGCCGGACCACGTCCTGCGCCTGCCGGTGCTGGGCCGGGTCGCGGCCGGTCTGCCGATCGGCGCGGATATCGGCTCGGACGACTTCGTGGTGCTCGACCGGGTGTTCTTCTCGCCCGCGCCGGACTACCTGCTGAAAGTGCAGGGCGACTCGATGATCGACGAAGGCATCTTCGACGGCGACCTGATCGGTGTGCACCGCACCCGCGACGCCCGCTCCGGCCAGATCGTGGTGGCCCGCATCGATGACGAGATCACGGTCAAGCTGCTGAAGATGGGCAAGGACCGGATCCGCCTGCTGCCGCGCAATCCCGATTACAAGCCGATCGAAGTGCTGCCCGACCAGGACTTCGCCATCGAAGGCCTCTATTGCGGGTTGCTGCGGCCCAACCGCTGACCCTGTTTCCCCTTGAATCACGCGCGGTCTTTTGTGGCACATCTCTGGTTTTGCTGAGGTTGGTACGGATGTCCGATAATTTTTTTCCGAACGCCGGGCAGAATCTCAGCCCGTGCGATACGCCAGCCTTAAAGTGAACCCATGGCCAAGAAGACTTCCAAAGACAGCACCTCCACCGATACGACCTCTGCAAGGACCACTCCGATGGACGAAAACAAAAAGCGCGCCCTCACCGCCGCGCTGAGCCAGATCGAAAAGCAGTTCGGCAAGGGCGCCGTGATGCGCATGGGCGACCGTGTCGTCGAGGCGGTCGAGGTCATCCCCACCGGTTCGCTGATGCTGGATATCGCTCTCGGTATCGGTGGCCTGCCCAAGGGGCGTGTCGTGGAGATCTACGGTCCGGAATCCTCGGGCAAGACCACCCTGACCCTGCAGGCGATCGCCGAATGCCAGAAGAAGGGCGGTACTGCGGCCTTCATCGATGCGGAGCACGCGCTGGATCCGATCTACGCCGCCAAGCTGGGCGTCAACGTGGACGACCTGCTGCTCTCGCAGCCCGATACCGGTGAGCAGGCGCTGGAAATCGCCGACATGCTGGTGCGCTCCAGCTCGGTGGACATCGTGGTGGTCGACTCGGTCGCCGCGCTGACCCCCAAGGCCGAAATCGAAGGCGAAATGGGCGACCAGCTGCCGGGCCTGCAGGCCCGTCTGATGAGCCAGGCGCTGCGCAAGCTGACCGGCAACATCAAGCGCTCCAACACCCTGGTGGTCTTCATCAACCAGCTGCGGCACAAGATCGGCGTCATGATGCCGGGCCAGAGCCCGGAAGTGACCACCGGCGGCAACGCGCTGAAGTTCTACGCCTCGGTCCGCCTGGACATCCGCCGTATCGGCGCGATCAAGAAGGGCGACGAGATCATCGGCAACCAGACCAAGATCAAGGTCGTCAAGAACAAGCTGGCGCCCCCGTTCAAGCAGGTCATCACCGAGATCCTGTACGGCGAAGGCATCAGCCGCGAAGGCGAACTGATCGACATGGGCGTGGAAGCCAAGCTGGTCGAGAAGGCAGGCGCCTGGTACAGCTACGGCGAAGAGCGGATCGGCCAGGGCAAGGACAACGCCCGCGGCTATCTGCGCGACAACCCGCAGATCGCCCAGCGTCTGGAAGCCGAGCTGCGCGAGAAGTTCCAGCCGGAAGAAGCCGTGCGTGAAGGCGGCGACGAGGCTGAAGACGACGCCGAGTGAGTTTCCTGCGGGGCAGGGCAGCGCCGTCAGTGACGCTCGCCCTGGCCTGCAGTTTCAAGAATCCCCGACGGGATGGCGCCAAGGACGGCGCACTGTAATGGACCGCTGCCATGCAAGACTCCGAAGCCCCCGCACCCCGGCGCAAGCGCCGTGTCCAGGAACAGACGCCGGTCCAGCGGGCGTTGGGGCTGCTGGTGCGCCGCGAACATTCGCGTAAAGAGCTGACCCGCAAACTGCAGGCCCGCGGCATCGAGAACGAAGCCGCCGAAGCTGCGGTCAGCAAGCTGGCCGAGGCCGGCTGGCAGGATGACACCCGCTTTGCCGAGAATCTGGTCCGGATCCGGGCCAACACCGGCTATGGACCGATCCACATCCGCGCCGAACTGGGCACGCATGGTCTGGACAGCGACCAGATCGCTGCGGCCATGGACACCTTCGAAGGCGATTGGACCGAGAATGCCCGCGACCTGGTCTGCCGCCGTTTTGGCGAGGCCGGCCCGCAGGAACTGCCTGCACGGCGCAAAGCCGCCGATCTTCTGGCCCGCCGGGGGTTCCCCGGCGACAGCATCCGCCAGGCCACCCGTTACGACCCGGAGGACTGAGCGGCCCGGGCCTGATACCCTTTGTGGTTTCGGCGGTCCTGCAGTTGACACCCGGCCATTGGGGCTGCGTGCCAGGGACTGACCGGCCCGCACAAAGCCAGCCCCCCATGAACGCATCCGTCAAATTCACTACCTCCCAGATCCGCAGCGATTTCCTTGAGTTCTTCAAGGGCAAAGGCCACACGATCGTGCCGTCGGCGCCGCTGGTGCCGGGCAATGATCCGACCCTGCTGTTCACCAACTCCGGCATGGTGCAGTTCAAGGACGTGTTCCTTGGCGCCGAGAAGCGCAGTTACGTGCGCGCGGCCGACGTCCAGCGTTGCCTGCGCGCCGGTGGCAAGCACAACGATCTGGATCAGGTCGGTTACACCGCGCGCCACCACACCTTCTTTGAAATGCTGGGCAACTGGTCGTTCGGCGATTACTTCAAGAAGGACGCCATCGCCTGGGCCTGGGAGCTGCTGACCCAGGTCTGGAAGCTGCCGGCCGAGCGCCTGCTGGTCACCGTGTACCAGACCGATGACGAGGCCTACGCGCTGTGGCGCGACATGGTCGGCATTCCGGAAGAGCGGATCGTGCGCATCGGCGACAACAAGGGTGCGCCGTTCGCGTCGGACAATTTCTGGCAGATGGCCGAGACCGGCCCGTGCGGCCCGTGTACCGAAATCTTCTATGACCATGGCGACCACATCGCCGGTGGTCCGCCGGGCTCGCCGGATGAAGACGGCGACCGTTTCATCGAGATCTGGAACCTGGTCTTCATGCAGTTCGACCGCCAGCCCGACGGCACCCTGGTGCCGCTGCCGGCCCCGTGCGTGGATACTGGCATGGGCCTGGAGCGCCTGGCGGCGATCCTGCAGCACGTCCACACCAATTACGAAATCGACCTGTTCCAGGCGCTGATCCGCAAGGCCAGCGAGCTGACCGGCATGGCCGATCTGGAGAACAAGTCGCTGCGCGTGATCGCCGATCACATCCGCGCCTGCTCGTTCCTGATCGTGGATGGCGTGCTGCCGTCCAACGAAGGCCGCGGCTACGTGCTGCGTCGGATCATCCGCCGCGCGCTGCGCCATGGCTGGATGCTGGGCGTGCGCCAGCCGTTCTTCAGCAAGCTGGTGCCGACGCTGGTCGAGCAGATGGGCGTGGCCTATCCGGAACTGCCGGCCCAGGTCGACACGGTTGTGCGCGCCCTGCAGGCCGAAGAAGAGCGTTTCGCGGAAACGCTGGATTCGGGCATGAAGATTTTCGACGACGTCGCGGCCAAGGTCAGCAACGGCGTGATCCCGGGCGTGGATGCGTTCCGCCTGTACGACACCTACGGCTTCCCGCTCGATCTCACCCAGGACATCGCGCGCGAGCGTGACCTGACCGTGGACATCGAGGGCTTCAACGCCGCGATGGACACCCAGCGCGAGACCGCGCGCGCGGCCGGCAAGTTCGGCGGCGGCGTGACCCTGTCGGCCGATCTGGTCGCCACGCTCAAGCCGACCGTGTTCCTCGGGTATGACCGCCTGCAGGCCGACGACCTCACCGTGGTCGCCATCCTCAAGGACGGCCGCCCGGTGGAGAGTGCCCAAGCTGGCGATGACGTCATCGTGCTGACCCACCAGACCCCGTTCTACGCCGAGTCCGGTGGCCAGGTCGGCGACAACGGCATCCTGTCCGGCGCCGGCGTCCAGGTAGAGGTCAGCGACACCCAGAAGTTCGCGGGCCAGTTCCATGGGCACGTGGGCAAGCTCACCGCGGGCAGCCTGAAGGTCGGCGATGTGCTGTCCGGTCAGGTGGATGGCCAGCGCCGTGGCGCGACCATCCTCAACCACTCGGCCACCCACCTGCTGCATGCCGCCCTGCGCGAAGTGCTGGGCACCCACGTGCAGCAGAAGGGTTCGCTGGTCGCGCCTGATCGCCTGCGCTTCGATTTCTCGCACTTCGCGCCGATCAGCGCCGAAGACCTGGCGATCATCGAGCGCAAGGTCAACGAGCAGGTGCGCGCCAACAACGCCGCTGAAGTCCACACCATGGGCATGCAGGAAGCGCTCGACTTCGGCGCGATGGCGCTGTTCGGCGAGAAGTACGGCGAGCACGTGCGCGTGCTGAAGATGGGCGACTACTCCACCGAACTGTGTGGCGGTACGCATGTGTCGCGCACCGGCGACATCGGCCTGTTCAAGATCACTGCCGAAGGCGGTGTGTCTTCGGGCGTGCGTCGTATCGAAGCAGTCACCGGGCAGGGCGCGTTGGATTACGTGGCCCATGAAGAAGCCCAGCTGAGCGAAGCGGCGGCACTGCTTGGCGGCAATGCCGGCGACGTGGTCGACAAGATCCGCCAGCTCGGCGAGCGGCAGAAGAAGCTGGAGCGCGAGCTCGAGGCGCTCAAGGCCAAGCAGGCTGCCGGTGCGACCGCCGATCTCGGTGGCGCCGCGGTCGAGGTCAACGGCATCAAGATCCTGGCCGCGCGCCTGGAAGGCTTCGATGCCAAGGCGCTGCGCGATGCGATCGACCGGCTCAAGCAGCAGCTTGGCGATGCGGTGATCGTGCTGGCCGGCACCCAGGACGGCAAAGCGGCCCTGGTCGCAGGCGTGAACGGCAGCGCAATGGGCAAGGTAAAGGCCGGGGAACTGTTGGCCCATATCGCCAGTCAGATCGGGGGCAAGGGCGGCGGCCGCCCGGACCTCGCCCAGGGTGGTGGTGAGGACGGGCCCGCCCTTGCTTCTGCACTGGCCGCCGTCGTCGACTGGGTCACCCCCCGTATCTGAACAGCCTGAAGCCTCCTGCTCCTTGATGGGTCGGGAGGCCTGACGGTACTATGGCGAATCTTTTCCCGTTGTCGTGGGGCGCTCTTGCCGGGGCGCCAAGCCGGTGGGGAAATGCCACCACCGGTTCCCCTGGAGACTTGAACAAATGTTGATCCTGACTCGCCGTGTAGGCGAAACCCTGATGATCGGTGACTCGGTCAGCGTGACCGTGCTCGGCGTCAAGGGCAACCAGGTGCGTATCGGTATCACCGCTCCGAAGGACGTGGCCGTGCACCGCGAAGAGATTTACCAGCGGATCCAGCGCGGCGATGAGCCGAATGCATCCGGAAGTGAAAATTCTTCGGATTAAGGCTTTACCTGAGGGCGCGGAAAACGTTATTATTCGCGCCCCCGCTGAGATGATTCATCGCAGCGGCGGACCAAGAACACTGGAGCGGTGCCCGAGTGGCTGAAGGGGCTCCCCTGCTAAGGGAGTATAGGGCTTAAAACTCTATCGAGGGTTCGAATCCCTCCCGCTCCGCCAGTTGTAGAAAAGGCCTTCGTACGCAAGTACGGAGGCCTTTTTCTTTGTGCGATCCGGGTCAAACGATCGACTTGCAGACCGCTTCGATCCGATGCCCATCCGGATCAATCAGGAAGGCGGCGTAGTAGTGATCGCCATAGTCCTCGCGCAGCCCCGGCGCCCCGTTGCAGGTGCCGCCAACCGCCAGTGCATCGCGGTGGAACGCATCGACTGCCTCACGGGAAGGTGCGCCGAAGGCCAGGTGGAAACCCGTGCCCGGGGGCGAGGCGTCGGCGCGCAGTTTCAGGCACAGCAGATCCGCGTCCTCGACATACCCATAGCCGATGGCCTCGTCGTCTTCGAAAACACGGCGCATGCCCAGCGCGCCGAGCGCGGCATCGTGGAAGGCGGCGGCACGCGCAAGATCGCGCACGCCCAAGGAAATGTGATGCAGCATGGTGATGTGTGTCCGTGTCGAATGTCGCGCGCAGCGTCGCATGAAACAGACGGACGGCGCGCGGGTCGGCACATTCGGATGGCGCATGCAGTCGATCCCCAATCTTCATTGGTGCCGACGCGGCGGCTCGGCTACGGTCTGGTGCAGCGGCGCCTCACCAGGCGCCCCCCGTGAAAGGAGCAGGAGCATGTCGATGGGACGGAGGTCACTGCGTGGCTGGGTGGTGGTGAGCATGCTGATGGGCATGGTCATGCCGGTCGGTGCCGCATCGTTGGAGGAGCGGCTGCACCGGGCGGCGGAAAAGGGCGACGCCGCAGCCGTGCGCACGCTGCTGGGGCAGGGTGCACAGGTGGATGCGCGCGGCGCGGCCAACGCGACCCCGTTGCTGGCCGCGACCCACCACAACCACGTGGAGGCCGCGCTTGCGCTGATCCAGGCCGGTGCCGACGTCAATGCCAAGGATGCGATCCAGGACAGCCCGTACCTGTACGCCGGGGCGCGAGGGCATCTTCAGATCCTGCGCGCGACACTGAGCGCTGGCGCCGACCTGAAGAGCACCAACCGGTACGGGGGCACTGCACTCATTCCGGCGGCCGAACGCGGGCACGTGGAGACCGTGGCGACGCTGATCGCCGCCGGCGTCGATGTGGATCATGTCAACAACTTGCAGTGGACCGCGCTGCTGGAGGCGATCATCCTGGCCGATGGTGGCCCGCGACATGTGGAGATCGTCCGTCAGCTCATCGCGGCCGGGGCCGACGTGAACCTGCCCGACGGCGAGGGCGTGAGCCCGCTGCAGCATGCACGCCAGCGCGGTTACCGCCAGATGGAGACACTGCTTCTGGCGGCGGGTGCACGCCCGGGCTGAGCGAGGCGCAACCGGAACGAACGGAGGGGTGTTGCCACTGCGTTGACGCCGCACAGGCATGCTCTGCACCGCCGCTCTGCCAGGGTGTGCGCTTCCCCCGCAGAAACAGGAGTCGCCGTGAACGCACGCCGCCACTTCCTTTCCGTTGCAGCCGCCGGCACCGCCGCGTTCGCCGCCGCCCCATTGATGGCGCAGTCGGCCGGCCCGGGCAGCGTCCTGCCCACCCGCGGCCAGGCCTCGGCGAAGCCCTTGCCGGGCAACCCCGCACAGCAGGGCAGGCGCTATCGTCCGCAGACCCGCCTGGGCCTGGGCGGTGTCGCGATCGGCAATGGGTTTGCGGCCGCGACCGATGCGCAGAGCGACGCCACCCTCGCCGCCGCCTTTGCAGCGGGCGTGCGCTATTTCGATACGTCTCCGTGGTACGGGCTTGGCCTGAGTGAGCGCCGTTACGGCCACCATCTGCACAACCATCCCGCGCGTGAGTACACGCTGTCGACCAAGGTCGGCCGCCTCCTGACGGCCACCGCCGGTGAGCTGCAGGACGTGATGTGGAAGGACCCCTCGCCGTTCCATTACCGCTACGACTACTCCGCCGACGGCACACGGCGCTCGGTGGAGGACAGCCTCAACCGGCTCGGCGTCTCGCAGCTGGACGTGGTGTTCATCCATGACCTGTCGCCGGACAACGAAAAGGACCTTGGGATGCCGTGGGAGCAGCGCTTCGCCGAGGCTGCAAAAGGCGCGATGCCGGCGCTGACGCGCATGCGCGAAGAGGGGCTGATCAAGGCCTGGGGCTTCGGGGTGAACCGCCCTGAGCCCGCCCTGCGTGCGGTCGCCGAGGCGGACCCGGACATCTTCCTGCTCGCCTGCCAGTACTCGCTGCTGGATCACGACCAAGCGCTGCATGACACGTTCCCGAAGATCGCCGCGCACGGTGCGTCGGTGGTGGTGGGTTCGCCGCTACTGGCCGGCTATCTGGCTGGGCGCGACCGGTATCTGTACGACGGCAAGGTGCCGTCGTGGGCGCCGGAAAAGCGCGCCAGGGTGCAGGCCATCTGCGATCGCCACGGGGTGGATATGCGCACGGCCGCGCTGCAGTTCGCCGATGCACCGGAGGTGGTCTCGGCCGTGATCCCGGGCGCGCGCACGCCAGAACAGGTGTTGGCCAACGTCGCCTCCCTGTCCGTGGCGGTGCCCGCGGCGTTCTGGGCCGAGCTGAAGCAGGAAAAGCTGATCGCTTCGGATGCGCCGGTGCCGCGCGGCTGAGCCGGCTCCGGGACCAGGGAATCGCTTGGCCTGATCGGCACCCCCTGAGGCTCTGATGGCGCCCCGCCTGTAGAGGGGGCGTCACCTGTCTTCAGGACGGCCCCGCTCGGTGTCATTTCCGCCATAGTCTTTCGCGATAGACCCGGATACGGCATCATGCGGCCCATTCGTTCCCTCCAGCCGCCGCCAGAGGAGTCCCTTCCTGCCTGGAGGCATTGCCGTGTCCGTCGTTCCGTTCCGTGTTGCCCCGATCCATTCGGGTCGCCGTCGTGCTGTTCCCGCGTTCTCCCCGTTGATGCAGGCGATGGCCTGCGTGCTGGGCCTTGCGCTGTCCGCCTCGGCGGTGCAGGCCGAAGAGGCGCCGGCGGGTGACGCACCTGCCAAGGACGGCGCACAGACCCTGCAGACCGTGCAGGTCACCGCCAACCAGCTCGGCACCGTGACCGAAGGCAGTGATTCCTATACGCCCGGCACGATCGCCACGGCTACCCGCCTGGTGCTCAGCCCGCGCCAGACGCCGCAGTCGATCAGCGTGATCACCCGGCAGGAAATGAACGACTTCGGCCTCAACGGCATCGATGACGTCATGAAGGTCACGCCCGGCGTGAGCATCGTCACCTACGACAGCGAGCGCACCGAGTACTACGCGCGCGGCTTTGCGGTGCAGAATTTCCAGTACGACGGTATCCCGATGGCACGTGATTCGGCCTACTCGGCGGGCAACACGCTCAGTGATATGGCCATCTATGATCGTGTGGAAGTGCTCAAGGGCGCCACCGGCCTGCTGACCGGCATGGGCGACCCGGGCGCGACCATCAACCTGGTGCGCAAGAAGCCCACCCGCGAGTTGGCCGGCAGTGCCACGCTGGGTGTCGGTTCGTGGGACAGCTACCGCGCGGAAGTCGATGTCGGCGGGCCGCTGACTGAGAGTGGGCGCGTGCGCGGCCGCGTCGTGGGCGCCTACCAGGACAAGCATTCCAACGTCGATCATTACCAGCGCAGCAATGAAGTCTTCTACGGCATCCTCGAAGCCGACCTCGGCGAGAGCACGCTGCTGACCGTCGGTGCCGATTACCAGGACAGCGACCCGGAAGGCTCCAGCTGGGGCGGCATTCCCCTGCTGGACAGTGCAGGCAACTTCAACGACATGCCGCGCTCGTTCAACAACGGCGCGCGCTGGAGCCGCTGGGGCCAGTACGCCCGCACCGGCTTCGCCACGCTGGAGCACACCTTCGGCAATGACTGGGTCGCCAAGCTGCAGCTCAACCACCAGGTCAACGGCTATGACGCCTCGCTGGGCGCGGCGGCCGGTGGCAATCCGGATCCGGTGACCGGTGAGGGCGTGAGCATGTGGCTGGGCCAGTACATCGGCAAGACCACCAGCAACGCGGCCGATCTGTACGTCAGCGGCAAGTTCGAGTGGTTCGGCCGCCAGCATGAACTGGTGGTCGGTGGCAGCGTGTCGCGCAAACGCTGGGTCAACAACGGCTACTCGCCGCAGCCGGGCTACGTGAGTGACGTCGCCAACTACTACGCCTGGACCGGCGATGTGCCCGAGCCGGACTGGCAGTGGGGCTACGGTGACAACCAGGTCACCCGCGAAAGCGGTGCCTATGTGGTGGGCCGCTTCGACCTGGCCGATCCGCTCAAGCTGATCGTCGGCAGCCGCATCGCCAACTATAAATCTCCGGATACCGACGAGAGCGGTGTGGTCGTGCCATACGCCGGCCTGGTGTACGACCTCAACCGCAACTTCTCCGTGTTCGCCAGCTACAGCACCATCTTCAAGCCGCAGGGCAACCAGGACGAACAGGGCCGGGTGCTGGATCCGTTGGAAGGGCGCAGCTACGAAGCGGGCC
The DNA here is from genome assembly GCF_056393115.1 of Stenotrophomonas sp. Steno-Z10-BAI. Classification (NCBI taxonomy): domain Bacteria; kingdom Pseudomonadati; phylum Pseudomonadota; class Gammaproteobacteria; order Lysobacterales; family Lysobacteraceae; genus Stenotrophomonas; species Stenotrophomonas sp. Steno-Z10-BAI. Next base: position 212,814 of record NZ_JBWJOZ010000004.1, read on the forward strand.
TGAAGGCGGAGTTCTACGACGGTCGCCTCAATGCCAGTGCGGCGGTGTTCCAGCTGGAGCAGGACAACTACGCGCAGCCGACCGGCGGCAGGACGCCAAGCGGCGGGATCGCTTATGAAGGCCTGATGGGGGTGCGCACCAAGGGCTATGAGCTGGAAGTGTCCGGTCAGCTCGCGCCGGGCTGGCAGATCCAGGGGGGCTACGCGCACAAGATCGCGCGCCAGCAGTCCACCAAGGTCTCCACGCTGGAGCCGGAGGATCAGTTCAGCGTGCACAGCAGCTATCGCCTCACCGGCGCGGCCGATGGCTGGAGCGTCGGTGGGGGTGCGCGCTGGCAGGGCAGCACGTTCGGCACCATCACCAACCCGGCCACCGGCGGTAGCCAGATCCACCGCACCGAGCCCTACTGGCTGCTCGATGCCATGGCGCGTTACCAGTTCAACGACCAGCTCTCGGCAACGCTCAACGTCAACAACCTGCTGGACAAGCACTACTACACGATCTTCAGCTGGTACAGCACCTACACCTGGGGCGAGCCGCGCAACGTGCGCCTGACCCTCAACTACAGGTTCTGATCCAAAACGAACGACACCCCGGGCAACCGGGGTGTCTGCGTTTGCGGCCGGGTGTTTACAGCGCCAGCTCGAACACGATGACTTCCGCGTCGTTGGCGTTTTCCAGCGTCAGCTGCGCCTCGTCACTGACCTGCAGCGCATCGCCGGTCTCCAGCGTGATGCCGTTGACCTGCAGCTGCCCGCGGGCCACCTGTACATAGGCGCCGCGACGCGGGGCCAGCGGCAGATGGAGGCGGTCGTCACCGTCCAGGATCGTGGCGTAGATGTTGGCGTCCTGGTGGATCAGCAGCGAGCCGTCACGGCCATCGCGCGAGGCGATCAGGCGCAGCTGGCCACGCTTGGTGTCCGGCGCGAAATGCGTTTCCTGGTAGCTCGGGGTGATGTTCTCCTGATCGGGGAACAGCCAGATCTGCAGGAAGTGCACCGCCTCGTCGGCCGAGTGGTTGAACTCGCTGTGGCTGACGCCGCTGCCGGCGCTCATGCGCTGCACATCGCCGTAGCGCAGCACCGAGCCGGTGCCCATCGAGTCCTTGTGCTCCAGCGCGCCGCCGAGCACGTAGGAGATGATCTCCATGTTGCTGTGGCTGTGCGTGCCGAAACCCTGGCCGCCCTGCACGCGGTCTTCGTTGATCACGCGCAGCGGTCCGAAGCTGGTGTAGCGCGGGTCGTAGTAATTGGCGAAGGAGAAGGTGTGCATGGAGTTCAGCCAGCCATGGTCGGCCTTGCCACGGGTGTTGCTCTTGCGGATCTGCAGCATGGGAATCTCCTCGGTGTTCGATGGTTTCGATGGCGGTCAGGGGCGGCAGCTGCCGTTCCCTTTCCTGTTGCGGCCAGTATCCGCTTGCTGCGGCGCGTTGAAAAACGGATAGTTTCGCAAGCCATCATCGAAAAATTCGAATGCTCAAGCTCAGCCTCGACGCCCTGCAGATCCTGGATGCCATCGACCGCCGTGGTTCTTTCGCCGCAGCCGGCAAGGCTCTGCACAAGGTGCCATCGACCATTTCCTACACCGTCTCCAAACTGGAAGAGGACCTGGGCGTGCAGCTGTTCGATCGGGTGGGCCCGCGCGCGCACCTGACCCCGGCCGGGGAGGCGTTGCTGGAGGAGGGCCGCCATCTGCTGCGGGCGGCGCGGGAGCTGGAGATGCGGGTGCGGCGGGTAGCCTCCGGCTGGGAGGCCGAACTGACCGTGGCGGTCGACTCGATGTTCGTGCCGGCGCTGCTGGCCGAGGACGTGCGCGCGTTCACTGCGGTGGCCGAACAGACCCGTATGCGGCTGATCAGTGAATCGCTGTCAGGCACCTGGGAGGCACTGCTGGACCGGCGCGCGGACCTGCTGGTCGGCGCGGCGGGCGAGGGGCCCAGTGGCGGGGGCTATGTGGTCGAGCCGATGGGCGTGGTGCGTTTCGTGTTCGCGGTGGCGCCCTCGCATCCGCTGGCGGGCGCGTCCGAGCCGCTGGGCCGTGAGTCGTTGGCCGCCCACTGTGCGATCGCCGTGGCCGATTCGGCGCGGCGGCTGCTGCCGCGCACGGTCGGCCTGCTGATGGGGCAGGAGACCGTCACCGTGCCGGACATGGTCAGCAAGTTCCGCCTGCAATGTGCCGGGCTTGGTTTCGGTTTCCTGCCCGAGCCCTACGTGCAGCAGGCGGTGCGCGATGGCCGGCTGGTGATCAAGCAGGTCGAGGAGCCCAAGCCGGACGAGACGTTCTGGCTGGCCTGGCGCACCGGCGAGGAGGGAGCCGCGCTGAAGTGGTGGCGTGAGCGGATGCAGCGGCCGGCGGTGTTGGCGGGGTGGTGGCCGACGATGGAAGGCTGGCTGGGCTAACCAGCCGCCGGGGCCAACCTGAATCCTGGCCTCGCTGTCATCGGATGGTCATACAGATGCGATAGAGCGGCGCGGAGCGGATCGGTAACCTGCCCGACTCGATTGGTTTTTCCGACTCTGCCCATGAAGCGCTTGCTGCTGTTGCTGCTGGCCGGGGCTGGCCTGTGGCTGGCGGCCTGCTCCTCCTTGACCTCCACGGCTGCCTCGACCTCGTTGAGCGATCGGCTGATCGCGCCCGGTGGTGTGTCCACCCTGCTGGACATGCCGCGCATCGCCGACGCGGTGGACAGCGTCCCCAACCGGCATGGGCGGGTGACCGGCCGCGCGGGCGTGCCGATCTTCTGGCGGGCCTTCGACCCGGGCCAGTACGGGGTGCGCTACCACTACCTGCCCCAGCCGCACGACAACGGCGAGCCGCTGCGCACCGGCATGGCGCTGGACCTGCCGCATCCGTTCCAGCCGCAGGCGCCGCGCGGCACGGTGGTGCTGCTGCACGGCTGGATGATGAACGGTGACGCGATGCTGCCGTGGTCGCTGCAATTGGCGCAGTCGGGCTACCGCGTGGTCACCATCGACCTGCGCAATCACGGTCATTCCGGCGCCGGCCCGTCCGGTTACGGGACATTCGAATCGGATGATGTGGTCGATGTCATCGCTGCGCTGAAGGCACGCGGGGAGGTGGTCGGGCCGCTGTATCTTTTCGGCGTTTCCTACGGCGCCGCCACCGCGCTGTTCACCGCCGACAAGCTCGGCGACCAGGTCACCGGCGTGGTGGCGATGGAATCCTTCGCCAATGCCGGCGATGCGATCCGCAGCATGATCCCGCACCTGATGTCGCTGCAGCCGACGGCGTGGAAGGCGCAGGCCATGGCCGCCTATGGGCGCTGGCGCTACGGCGGGCAGGATATCGACCAGGTGATCGCCGCCGCCAGCCAGCGTCTGGATCTGGACCTGGATCGCGTCGACGTCACCCGCGCGCTGGCCGACAGCCGTACCTGCGTACTGCTGCTGCATGGCCAGGATGATCAGCATGTGCCGGTCGGGCAGGGCCGTCGTCTGGCTGCCGCCAGCCCACGTGTGCATTACATCGAAATGCGTGGCGAAGACCACATCACCCTGCCGCTGCGCGTGGATCTGCTGGGCGGCGTGGTGGATGACTGGCTGGCGCACGACGCCCATGCCGGTGGTGGCTGCCCGGCGCCGGAACTGCCGGGCGAAGCGGATCTGATGGCGATGCAGGCAGCCCAGGCCCACGCACCGCAGGGATGACCTCCCGGTAGTGCCGGCCGCTGGCCGGCTCCACGCGATCGTCCAGCATCCATGAGAGCCGGCCAGCGGCCGGCACTACCTGGTGACAGCTGGCGCCAACGCAAAAAAAACAGCAACCGATGGTTGCTGTTTTCGTCGATGCAATGGTGCGCCCGGAGAGATTCGAACTCCCGACCGCCTGGTTCGTAGCCAGGTACTCTATCCAACTGAGCTACGGGCGCATTTGCATTGTCTGGTTGTGTGTCCTGTCGCGCGTGTTGCCACGTTCGACGGGAAGGCAAGCACGCTTGCCCTTCGATGTAATGGTGCGCCCGGAGAGATTCGAACTCCCGACCGCCTGGTTCGTAGCCAGGTACTCTATCCAACTGAGCTACGGGCGCATTTACATCGAATTTTCATTGCTGATACCGACGGCGAAATCGATACCCTGTTGATGGTGCGCCCGGAGAGATTCGAACTCCCGACCGCCTGGTTCGTAGCCAGGTACTCTATCCAACTGAGCTACGGGCGCGTCAACAGGAGCGGAATTATGCGGATCGGCGTCGCATTCGTCAACGGTTTTTGTGAAGGTCTTCATTCAAATGAACGAAGAAGCTGCTCCACCACGGCTTCGGGCGTTTTCATCCAGGCGAAGTGATCGGCACGCGCACCCAGCATCTGCGCACTGACTACGCTGAGCTGCGCACGCATGCCCGGCATCTTGGCCAGCAGGCCCTGCATCGAGCCCGACGGTGCCAACCAGTCATGGTCCATCACCACGGCGGTCGCCTGGCCGCGTAGTTCGCGCATCCCGGCCTCCAGATCGGTCGCCATGCCAGCGGCCGCGTAGTGGTTGTTGAGGCCCACGCGCGACCAGTCGCGGATCAACCCGCGCGCCTCGGTGCCACCGAAGCCAAGCTTCCTGCCGTGCAGGACCCCTTGGCGCTGGGCCAACCAGGGCAGGAAGCGATACACCAGCGGCAGGGTCCAGCCACGCGGGGCCGGGAAGGTGCGCCAGTACGGCGTGCCACTGGCGACCAGCCACACGCGGGCGAAGCGCGGCGGATGCAGCCCGGCGAAACAGCAGGCCAGCTGGCCGCCGAGGCTGTGGCCGCCGATGATCAAGGGTGTTTCAGCGTCTGCGGGCACGTTTGCCAGGCTCGCCGGCAGGTCCTGCTCAAGGATGTCGCGGTAGCCCCAGTCCTGCGTGCGCGACGGGCGCAGGCTGCTGCTGCCGTTGCCACGCCACTCGTGCAGGTACACCGCGATGCCACGCGCAGCGAGCGCCTCGGCGAACGGCAGGTAATGGCGCGCGGCCACGCCCAGCGCCGGCAGCCACAGCAGACGTGCGCGCGGCTGTGCCGGGACACGCGCCAGCAACTCGACGCGATGGCCATCGCCGGTCTGCACGGGCAGGGGCGAGGCGTCGATCATGCCGGACGTGCCGCGCCGAAGTGGTCGATCACCAGTACCTCGCTGCGGCCCGGGTAATAACCGCTCTGCAGGCCACGCGCGACGTAGTCGATGGCCGCTTCGCAGGCGTTGGGCAACGAGAGCCCCTGGCACAGCTGCGCGGCGATAGCCGAGGCCAGGGTGCAGCCGGTGCCGTGCGCATCCACCGGCAGGCGGGTATGGATGAATTCTTCGCGGGTCACACCGTCGAAGTAGCGATCGATCACGCGGCTGCCTTCGTCCAGATGGCCGCCCTTGAGCAGCACCGCGCCGGCGCCCAGATCCAGCAGTGCATCGGCGGCATCTTCGGCATCCTCGGCGGTGACGATGCGCCGGCCGAGCAGCAGCTCCGCTTCGGGGGTGTTGGGCGTCAGCAGCGTGGCCAGCGGGATCAGGCGCGTGCGCATCGCCGCCAGTGCGCTGTCTTCAAGCAGCTTGGCGCCGCTGGTGGCGACCATCACCGGATCGAGCACCACATGGGGCGGGCGGTGCTTTTCCAGTGCGTCGGCCACCAGTGCGATCACTTCGGCGTTGGCCAGCATGCCCAGCTTCACCGCATGGATATCGAAATCGGCGAAGCAGGCATCGATCTGCGCCTGCAGGAAGTCCAGCGGCGGCACGTGTACGGCGGTAACGCCGCGGGTGTTCTGTGCGGTCAGTGCGGCGATCGCGGACAGGCCATGCACGCGATGGGCGGCGAAGGCCTTCAGATCGGCCTGGATGCCGGCGCCACCGCCGGAATCGGAGCCGGCGATGGTCAGGGCGGAAACGGGGCTGGAAGGCGTCATGCCCCAATTGTGCAATGTTTGTCGCGGCAGTGCTGCCGCGCCCTCAGCGTGCCCGAAGCAGTGCCCACTGCCGGTACAGCACGTAGCCCAGCCCGGTGCCGCCGGTGAGCAGTGCGGGGGCGAGCAGGGCGTCGTAGCCGAAGCGCAGGAACAACAGGGCGCCCATCACGCCGCCGGCCAGGAAGCCGCTGACGATCAACCCGCTCAGGGTCAGCCGCCGGATCGGCAGTGGCAGACCGCGCATCAGGTGGCCCAGCCCGATCCCGAGATCGGTGAACATGCCGCTGAGATGGGTGGTGCGCACCACCGCGCCACTGAAGGTGGTGGCCATCGCGTTCTGCAGTCCGCAGGCCATCGCCGCCGCCAGCGCCCCCCAGATCTGCTGCTGTTTGAACAGCGGGATCGCGACCAGCAGCAACAGCGATTCCAGCGCCAGCACGACGCCATAGCGGCGGCCCAGCTGCAGGCCGCTGTCCTGGATGATCACCCCGCTGAGCGTCGCGCCCACGCAGAACGCGATCAACAGCCCCCACAGATGCCCGACCACGCGCCAGTCGCGTTGGGCCAGCGCCATGCCGAGCTGGCTGGTGGTGCCGGTCATGTGGCTGACGGCCTGGTGTTCGAACCCCAGGAAGCCGACCACGTTGACCATCCCGGCTACGCAGGACAGGGCGATCGCCCCGATCCAGACCCAGGTGGGCAGCCGGATGCTCATCCGGCGTGCGTGCGGGTGGTCACGGCACGATCAACGGCCCGCGGGCGGGCCGTTGAACTGCACATCCGAGAAGCTGCCGCTGGCCGGATCGAACAGCGCGCCCCAGAACTGTGCGCCGCCATCGCAGACCCGGATCGCATCGCGCGCCGGATCGATATCGGCGTCGTCGGGCAGATGGAAGGCGTTGAGATAGATCAGCTGGCGGCCGTCCATTTCGATGCCGACATATTGGCGGTCGAAATCGGCGGCCTTGGGCACCTGCGTCTCCAGCGACGGCAACCGGGCTTCCAGCTGCTCCACCTGCTGGCGGCTGGGGGCCCAGTAGCCGGTGATGCGCCCCGGCTCGCGGCCGGGGCTGGAGCGCGAGCAGGTATCCAATACCTGGGCGGCGACGACGGGACGGGTCACCACCCAGGACTGGCCGGTCTTGATCGCGGTCGGGACGCTGGCGCCCGGCCGCGTGTTGGCGGGCGTGCAGGCTGCCGCCAGCGCAGCAAGCGCCAGCGGCAGGAGGGCACGGGACAGGGAACGGCTCACAACACCTCCGAGGCGTAATCGGCCAGGCGCGAACGCTCGCCACGGCGCAGCGTGACGTGCGCGCTGTGCGGCCAGTTCTTGAAACGGTCCACCGCGTAGGTCAGGCCCGAGGTGGTCTCGGTCAGGTAGGGGGTATCGATCTGTTCGACGTTGCCCAGGCAGACGATCTTGGTCCCGGGGCCGGCACGGGTGATCAGGGTCTTCATCTGCTTGGGGGTGAGGTTCTGCGCTTCATCCAGGATCAGATAGCGCGACAGGAAGGTGCGGCCACGCATGAAGTTCAGCGAGCGGATCTTGATCCGGCTGGCGATCAGGTCGTTGGTGGCTGCACGCCCCCACGCGCCGCCTTCCTGCGTATGCGTGAGCACTTCCAGGTTGTCGGTCAGCGCGCCCATCCACGGCGTCATCTTTTCTTCTTCGGTACCGGGCAGGAAGCCGATGTCCTCGCCAACGCTGACCGTCGCACGGGTCATGATGATCTCGCGGTAGCGCTGCTGGTCCATGGTCTGGGCCAGGCCGGCGGCCAGCGCGAGCAGCGTCTTGCCGGTGCCGGCGGTGCCGAGCAGGGTGACGAAATCGATCTCCGGGTCCATCAACGCATTGAGCGCGAAGTTCTGCTCGCGGTTGCGCGCGCTGATGCCCCACACCGCGTGGCTGCCGTGGCGGAAATCGTTGACCAGCGACAGGGTGATCCTGTCGCCGTCCACCTTGGCCACGCGCAGTTCGACTTCGTCGTCGCCCGGCAGGTAGGCGTACTGGTTGGGGTGCCAGTTCTCGTCTTCGCTGGCGATGATTTCGTAACTGGTGCGGCCCTTGTCGCTCCAGCTGCGCAGGCTGTCGGTGTGCTTCTTCCAGAAGTCTTCCGGCAGCTCGGTGGCGCCGGTGTAGAGCAGGCTGAAATCGTCCAGCGCGCGGTCGTTCTCGTAATCCTCGGAGACGATGCCGGCAATCGCTGCCTTGATCCGCAGGTTGATGTCCTTGGACACGAACACCACCGGAATCTCCGGCACCTGTTCCTTCAGCGCCAGGATCGCGCCGAGGATGGCGTTGTCCGGAATCACCGCGCCGAAGCTCTTGCCCGCATCGAAATGACTGGTCTGGAAGCGCAGCAGGCCCACGCTCTGCTTGCCGCGCAGCTGCAGCCCGTTGGGACGCTGCAGCGGGATGCCATCGGCCAGGTTGTCCAGGCCCGAGGCCTGCACCAGCTCATTGAGGAAGCGGCTGACCTGGCGCGCATTGCGGCTCGCCTCGGTGGTGCCCTTCTTGCCGTTGTCCAGCTCTTCGATCACCTGCATCGGCAGGTAGACATCATGCTCCTCGAACTTGAACAGCGCGGTCGGATCGTGCATCAGCACGTTGGTATCCAGTACGTAGATGCGCTTGCCTCGGGTCATCGTCAATTCCTGGTGGCAGAACAGGGACAAGCCATCACGACCTGCGGGGCAGGGTGATGGCCATTGGGGGTGCCGGGTTGATCACTGGGTTTTCGCGGCCTTCAGGGCTTCAAGGACGGTGTCTGCGTGGCCGGCCACTTTGACCTTGCGCCACACCTGCACGATACGACTGTCCGGCGAAATGAGGAAGGTGCTGCGCTCGATGCCACGCACCTGCTTGCCGTACATGTTCTTCAGCTTGATCACGTCGAACGCCGTGCACAGCGCTTCATCGCCATCGCTGATCAGCGGAAAGGCGAAGCCCTGCTTGGCGCAGAAATTGTCGTGGGATTTGACCGAATCGCGGGAGACGCCGAAGACGCGAGCGCCGGCCTTCGTGAACTGCGGGAGCAGTGCGTTGAAATCGATGCCCTCGGTGGTGCAGCCCGGGGTGCTGTCCTTGGGGTAGAAGTACAGCACCAGCCACTGGCCGGCCAGATCGCCGAGGGTGGTGGTCTCGCCGCCGGACAACGCCAGCGGCAGTGCGAGGGTGGTGCTGTCCAGGGTGTCGCCGTCGTTCATGGGTTCCTTTCCGGATCCTGGGGTAGATCTACTACAACTGCATGAAACCCCGCGCGCCCGTGACGAACGCGCGAAGCATCAGAACTTCATCGGGTCCATGATCGCATCGAGGTTGAGGTGATCGCAGAACTCGAGGAAATCATCGCGCAGCGCGGCAATGTGCATGTTCGCCGGCACCCCGATCGTCACCTGCGCGGAGAACATTTCCGCACCGGTCTGCATTGCGCGGTAACGCGTGCTCTGCAGGTTTTCGATGGTGATGCCCTGGCGGTCGAAGAAATCGGCCAGCTGGAACAGGATCCCTGGCTTGTCGGCGGCGATCACTTCCACGATGTAGGGCAGCAGGTTGGACTGCGCCTGCTTGGCACCGGTGCGGTACCAGACCAGCTTCAGGCCTTCCTCACGCTCCAGCCGGGTCAGCATCGCCTCCAGCTTGGCCACCGAGTCCCACGAGCCGGTGGCCAGGGCGGTCACGGACACGTCGCGCCCGACCGTGGCCAGGCGGGCATCGACCAGATTGCAGCCACTGTCGGCGATACGCCGGGTCACAGGCAGCAGGGGGGACTCCGGATGCGTCGTATAGGCGTTGATCAGGAGGTGGTTTTCGGTCGGCGCAGGCCGCGGCGTGGTGTCGGTCAAGATGGTTCCGGGTGATACAAGGTGAGTCTGAACGGCCGGCGACGGCACGTTCGCCGGAGTCCAGCATACTTGCCCGCGCTTTCGACCCGCAAGTAACATGCAACGTACATCTGGCCGGCGTTTACGCAGGCAAGGTGCCCCCTTTCTTCCGAGCACGATGTCCTTGTCCCTTTCCGGTCTCATCACCGCGCTGGCGACGCCCTTCCAGGCGAACGGCGCATTGGATCCCGACGGTTGGCAGCGCCTGCTGCACCTGCAACTGGAGGGTGGTGTTCACGGGGTGGTGGTGGCCGGTTCGACCGGTGAAGCCGCTGCCCTGTCCGACGACGAATACGACCAGCTGCTGCGCAGTGCGGTCAAAACCGTCGCCGGGCGCATCCCGGTACTGGCCGGGACCGGCCTGTCGGGGACGGCCAAAACGATCGAGCAGACCCGTCGTGCGGCCGCCAACGGCGCGACCCATGCGCTGGTGGTGACCCCGCCGTACGTGCGCCCGACCCAGGCCGGCCTGATCGCGCATTACCGCGCGGTGGCCGACCAGGGCGGCCTGCCGGTCATCCTGTACAACGTGCCCGGCCGCACCGGCTGCGACATGCTGCCCGAGACCGTCGCCGAGCTGGCCCGCCACCCGAACATCGTCGGCATCAAGGAAGCGGTGGGCGATGTGGGCCGCGTCAATGCCCTGCTGGCCCTGCGTACGCCGGACTTCGCCATCCTCAGCGGTGACGACGGTACGGCCGCGCGTTCGATCCTGTCCGGCGTGGATGGCTTGATCTCGGTGGGCTCCAACGCCCTGCCGGGCGCCTACCGCCGGATGTGCGACCTGGCGGCGGCCGGGGAACGCGAGGCGACCGAGTCGTGGGATGCCCGTCTCGAGCCGTTCCATGAATTCTGCGGCGTGGAGTCCAACCCGATCCCGGTGAAGGACCTGCTGCGCCGAATCGGCATTGGTGACGGCCTGCGCCTGCCGCTGCTGCCCTTGTCCGCGGCCCATCACGCCGCTGCCGAACACCTGGCCACCGATATCGGTGCGCTGGAAGCACTATCCAACCACTGATGTCAGTGGTCACCCAGGAGATTCCCATGCGTCAATCCGTTTCCGCCTTCCGCGTGCTGTCCTTCGCGATCCTGGCTACCGCCACCCTCGTCGGCACCACCGGTTGCTTCAAGCGCGGCGCCAAGGGCGACTACGCCCTGGCCCCGGAAGTGCGCCCGCTGGAAGTGCCGCCGGATCTGAACGTGCCGGCCGGCCAGGCCGCCGCTACCGCTGCGACCAGCTCCTCGCTGGCCTCGCAGGCGGCGCGTCCGGCCCCGGCCGCGAACCCGGCGGCCGCCAACAACGCCGGCTTTACCGTGCCGGGCACCAAGGAAGAGGTGTTCGCCAAGGTCGGCACCGCGCTGGAGGCCGTTGAAGGCGTGAAGATCGCCAGCAAGGCCCAGCTGCTGGGTTCCTACGACGTGGCCTTCGAAGGCAGCGACTTCCTGGTCCGCGTGGTCGCCGTCGATGCCGGTGCTTATGTGTCGGCCGTCGACCCGCGTGGCCTGCCGGCCACCGCGGCGGCCCCGACCAAGCTGCTGGGCGAGCTGAAGGCGAAGCTGGCTCCGTAACCGGAACCGGTCAGAGAAACGAAAAGGGCGCCGTCGGCGCCCTTTTTCGTTGCCGCCAGCGCCCGACGGCTCAGCGTTCCAGAAGCGTCAGCTTGTCCGGCTTGCCATCCCATTCGCCGGCATCGGCGGGCGGGTCCTTGCGCACGGTCAGCACCGGCCAGGCCTTGGCCAGCTCGGCGTTCAGGGCGACGAATGCTTCCTGCCCGGCGGGCACGTCGTCTTCGGGGAAGATCGCGTTGACCGGGCACTCCGGTTCGCACAGGGTGCAATCGATGCACTCATCCGGGTCGATCACCAGGAAGTTGGGGCCTTCGTGGAAGCAATCCACGGGGCACACTTCCACGCAATCGGTGTGTTTGCACTTGATGCAGTTTTCGGTGACGACAAAAGGCATGGCTGGATCTGAATCCGACAGTGAGCCGCACAATTCTAGAACAGGTTGGTCCGTGGCGCGGGATCGGATCGTGCCTGAAACCCCGAAATGCCGCTGGCGCAAGGCTCAGCCCCAGCGGAAGGGACTCTCGGGCAGGCCGGGGATGCCGGTCTCCAGCGCAAATACGCCGCCGGCGCGCGGGCTGGCCGCCAGTTGCTGGTCGGTGTGGTCCAGCCGGGAACTGGTGATCATCAGGTGCCGCAGCGAGGGCCCGCCGAGCGCGACGCAGGTCGGGTTGCGCACCGGCAGCAGGACCACCCGGTCAACCTGTCCGTCAGGGCGATAACGCACCACGCGGGAGGCGCGCCACTGCGCGTTCCAGACGCCGCCATCGGCATCCACAATGGCCCCATCGGGTTCCCAGTCCGGATCGGGCAGCGCAGCGAACAGGCGCGGCGCCCCGCAGTGCGCGCGCTCGGCGTCGTAATCGCAGCACCACAGCGCCGGCCGTACCGAATCGCAGAAGTACATCGTGGCGCCGTCCGCACTGAAACAGATCGCATTGGGAATGACGACGTCCGGCAGGTTCAGTTCGCGCAGGCCATGGCGCATCGAAAACTGGTAGTAACGGCCGAGCGGTGCACGCGCAGGATCCTCGCTCATGGTGCCGAACACCAGATTGCCGGCGCGATCGGTACGGCCGTCATTGCTGCGCGTGTCCGCGACATCGGGCTGCACATCGGCCAGCCATTCCAGCGCGGGCGCCGGGGCATCGCCGTCGCGGTCGATATCCAGCCGCTGCAATGAGCCGGCCAGCGCGATCAGCAGGCGGCCGTCGTCCCCTTCGGCGAGGCAGCCGGGCCGGTCCGGCAGCAACCAGCTCCGGTGACTGCCGTCGGCACTGCGGTACTGCCACAAGCGGCGCTCACTGATATCCACCCAGAAAAGGCATTGCCGGCGGGCCGACCACAGGGCGCCTTCGCCATGGGTGCAGCGGCTGTCGACCAGCAGTGGAACATCGGCGACAGCGGAAGACGGGGCGGCGGCGTCGCGCATTCGGCAGGCTCACAACATCAGCGGGCGTTGCATTCTGCCACCGGGTCGATCCATCCCGTGTGCGCTGCGCCTCACTGCCGAGACAATGCCGCAGTGCACGATTGCAGAGCCGCCGATCCCCGGTCCAAGATGGAGGTGACTACCGGTAGACAGTCAGGCGCGGGGGTACGGCAGACGACGGTTCTGATCAACCACCATCTGCTGTGCTGATCCGCAGCATCCAGTGTCCCTTCAACCAGGGGTTCCCATGTCCAGTGCTTCGCTCAGCAGTACCCGCGCCGGTAGCGGCGAGAACACCGGTTTCATCGTCCTGATCAGCTGCGTGGCCACCATCGGTGGCTTCCTGTTCGGGTTTGACAGCGGTGTGATCAACGGCACCGTCGATGGCCTGAAGGACACCTTCCAGTCCAGTTCGGCCGGGATCGGCTTCGAGGTCGCCTCGATGCTGCTCGGCTGCGCGATTGGTGCATTCTTCGCCGGCCGCCTCGGCGACCGGCTCGGCCGCCGCGGCGTACTGATCATCGCCGCGGTGATGTTCCTGTTCTCCGCCTTGGGGGCAGGGGCGGCACACAGCTCCACGGTGTTCATCATCGCCCGGGTGATCGGTGGCTTCGCGGTGGGTGCGGCCAGCGTGATGTCGCCGGCCTACATCGCCGAGGTGGCCTCGGCCCGCTACCGCGGCCGGCTGGCGACGGTGCAGCAGATCGCGATCATCAGCGGCCTGTTCTGCGCCTTCCTCAGCAACTATCTATTGGCCAAGGCGGCCGGTGCCTCCACCCAAGCGCTGTGGCTGGGGCAGGCGGCATGGCGCTGGATGTTCTGGATGCAGGCCATTCCCTCGCTGCTGTTCCTGTGCCTGCTGCTGGTGATCCCGGAGAGCCCGCGCTTCCTGGTGGTCAAAGGGCGCCGTGACCAGGCCCTGGCGGTGCTGACCCGGCTGTACGGCCCGGTCGAGGCGCAGGCCAAGATCACCGAGATCGAAGGCTCGCTGTCCCAGGACCAGCACCGCCCGACCTTCTCGGATCTGATCAGCAAGACCACCGGCAAACTGCGCCCGATCGTCTGGATCGGCATCGGCCTGGCGGTGTTCCAGCAACTGGTCGGCATCAACGTCGTCTTCTATTACGGCGCGGTGCTGTGGCAGGCGGTGGGCTTCTCGGAGAACGACGCGCTGCTGATCAACGTGCTCTCGGGTGCGCTGAGCATCGGTGCCTGCCTGATCACCGTGGTCCTGATCGACCGCATCGGCCGCAAGCCGCTGCTGTGGATCGGCTCGGTCGGCATGGCGATCTCGCTGGCGCTGGTCACCATTGCCTTCGCCAGTGGCTCGCTGGATACCGCCGGGAAGCTCCAGCTCACGGACAACATGGGCGTGCTGGCGCTGGTGGCGGCCAACGTCTACGTGATCTTCTTCAACATGTCCTGGGGCCCGGTGATGTGGGTGATGCTGGGCGAGATGTTCCCCAACCAGATCCGCGGTTCGGGGCTGGCGGTGGCCGGCGCGGCGCAGTGGACCTCCAACTTCGCCATCACCGTGTCCTTCCCGATCCTGCTGGGCAGCATCGGCCTGGCCGGTGCCTACGGCATCTATACGGTGGCGGCGGTGATCTCGGTGTTCTTCGTGCTGCGCTTCGTCAAGGAGACCAAGGGCAAGGAACTGGAGCAGATGGAGGGCTGAGCCGCTCCCGACGGCCCTGCGCGCAGGGTAGGGGCCGGGTCGGGGAGTGCGCTCCCCGGTCCGGGCCTGGCAGGGCAGGCGCCGCAGGCCTTGGGCCCTGAACGCAAAAAACCCCGCCGTGGCGGGGTTTTTGGCTTTCTGCACCGCGACTGGTGCTCCCTAGGGGACTCGAACCCCTGTTTTAGCCTTGAGAGGGCCACGTCCTAACCATTAGACGAAGGGAGCAGACTTTGTCGCGAACTGCGCAGCGCGCTAGTATATGGACCTAGATGCCATTGGGCAATCCCGAAAACTCAACCGGAAGCGCCAACATCAATTCCTCTGCTACATCACCGTTCAGCCTGCGCGTGATCCCGCGCGATCAGCACAACATCTCCCGCAAGGACATCAGCCCCAACGCCCTGCGCGTTCTGTACCGGCTGCGTGATTCCGGGTTTGCCGGTTACCTGGTCGGCGGCGCCGTCCGCGATCTGCTGGTGAACGGCCACCCCAAGGATTTCGACGTCGCCACCGACGCGACGCCCGAGCAGGTCAAGCAGTTGTTCCGCAACTGCCGGCTGATCGGCCGCCGCTTCCGCCTGGCGCACGTGGTGTTCGGCCGCGAGATCATCGAGGTCGCCACCTTCCGCGCCAACATCGACGATGGCAGCGGCGACCGTGAGATGGAAAACGGCATGCTCGTGCGCGACAACGTGTACGGCAGCATCGAAGACGACGCGATCCGCCGCGACTTCACCTGCAACGCCCTGTACTACGCGATCGAGGATTTCTCGGTCCGCGATTACACCGGCGGCTTTGAAGACGTGCAGGCCCGCCTGATGAAGCTGATCGGCGATCCCGAGCAGCGCTACCAGGAAGACCCGGTGCGCATGCTGCGCGCGGTGCGCCTGGCCGCCAAGCTGGGCTTCCAGATCGAAGAGGCCACCGCCGAACCGCTGCCGCGCCTGGCCAACCTGTTGGCCGAGGCCGCCCCGGCACGCCTGTTCGAGGAAGTACTCAAGCTGTTCCTGTCCGGGCACGGCGTGGCCAGCTTCGAAGGCCTGGAGCGGTACGGTCTGCTTGACGTCATGTTCCCGGAAAGCGCCGCTGCGCTGCGCAGCAACCGCAGTGGCGCGCTGCGCCGGATGGTCATCGAAGGTCTGCACAACACCGATCTGCGTGTGGCCAATGATGAGCCGGTGTCGCCGTCGTTCCTGTTCGCGCTGCTGCTGTGGCCGGCGTTCTGCCGCGCCCTGGCCAGCCTGCAGAAGCAGGGCGTCGCGCTGGAAGAAGCGCAGCGCCGTGCGGCGGACCGCGTGACCCTGCACCAGCTGACCACGATTGCCCTGCCGCGCCGCTTCTCGCTGCCGATGCAGGAAATCTGGCTGCTGCAGGGCCGCTTCGGCTCGCGTCAGCGCAAGCGCGTGATCCGAACCCTGACCCATCCGCGCTTCCGCGCCGCCTACGACTTCCTGGTCCTGCGCCAGGTCGCCTCCAGCGAGCACGAAGCCGATGTGGCGTTCTGGCGCGAAGCCCAGCTGCAGTCCGGCACCGAGCTGGATTCGGCACTGGATGCCGCCCAGGCCGACGGCGAGGGCGAAGACGGTGCGCCGCGCAAGCGTCGTCGCCGCCGCCGTCGGCCCGGTGGAGTGGCAGGCGAGTAAGCCGTGACCCTGGCCTGTATCGGATTGGGCGCCAATCTCGGGGACGCCGCGCAGACCCTGCGCGATGCGTTCCCGGCGCTGGCGGCCCTGCCGCAGACCACACTGCGCGCGCGCTCGCAGCTGTACAGCACGCCGGCCTGGGGCAACCAAGACCAGCCGGCGTTCGTCAATGCCGCCGCCGTGCTGGAGACCACGTTGCCCGCACCGGATCTGCTGGCTGCCCTGCTGGAGATCGAGCGCCGCTTCGGCCGCGTCCGTGATCCTGCCGTGCACTGGGGGCCGCGTGCACTGGATCTGGACGTGCTGCTGTACGGCGAACAGATCATCGATCTGCCGCAGCTGCAGGTACCGCACCCCTATCTGCATGAGCGCGCGTTCGCGCTGCTGCCGCTGGCCGAGATCGCGCCGGACGCCATCATTGCCGGGCACGGCCGCGTGCGGGATGCTGTGATGCGGGTCCAGGCCTGCGGGATCGCTTCAATAGGAGGATAATGCGGGGCTTATCGCCACCGGTTATCAGCTCATGAGTACCCACGCAGACAGCAAGCCCTGGACCGTGCCCGCGTTGGCCGAGGCCAAGCGCAACGGACAGAAGCTGGTGATGTTGACCGCCTACGATGCCGGGTTCGCCCGCAGCTTCGACGCCAACGGCGTGGACCTGATCCTGATCGGCGACTCGCTGGGCATGGTGGTGCAGGGGCATGACTCGACCCTGCCGGTGACCACCGACGACATGGTCTATCACACCCGCGCCGTGGCCCGCGTACTGCAACGCGCGCTGCTGGTGGCGGATCTGCCGTTCGGCGCCGACGCCACCCCCGAGCGCGCGCTGGATGCCTCGCTGCGCCTGCTGCAGGCCGGTGCGGAGATGGTCAAGATCGAAGGTGCCGGCTTCAAGCTGGATATCATCCGTTACCTGGTCGAGCGCGAGATTCCGGTCTGTTCGCACCTGGGCCTGACCCCGCAGTCGGTGCTGCGGCTGGGCGGCTATCGCGTGCAGGGCCGTGGCGATGCCGCCCAGCAGCTGCGCGATGACGCCAAGGCCGCGGTAGCCGCCGGCGCCAGCCTGGTCGTGCTCGAATGCGTGCCCACGCCGGTGGCTGCCCAGGTCACCGCGGACATCAGCGTGCCCACCATCGGCATCGGTGCCGGCCCGCAGTGCGATGGCCAGGTGCTGGTGCTGCATGATTTCCTCGGTCTGGACAGCGGCCATCGCCGTCCCAAGTTCGTCAAGGATTTCCTTGCCGAAGGCGGGTCGGTTGCCGGTGCGGTCCGTGCCTACGCCGACGCCGTGCGCGACGGCTCCTTCCCCGACGCAGAACACGCCTACGCCTCATGATCGAAACCGTCACCGAACTGTCCCGCCTGCGCGCCGTCGTCAACGGCTGGAAGCGCGAGGGCCTGCGCGTCGCGCTGGTCCCGACCATGGGCAACCTGCACGCAGGGCATTATTCACTGGTCACGCTGGCCCGGCAGTACGCCGATCGCGTGGTCTCCAGCGTCTTCGTCAATCCGACCCAGTTCGGCCCGAACGAGGACTTCACCCGCTACCCGCGCACGCCCGAAGCCGACACCACCGGCCTGGAGCAGGCCGGGTGCGATGTGCTGTGGCTGCCCACGGTTGAGTCGATGTACCCGTTCGGTGTGGAACTGGCGGCCAGCGTCAATGTGCCCGGCATCAGTGGGCTGCTCGAAGGCGCGCATCGCCCGGGCCATTTCGATGGCGTCTGCACCGTGGTCTCGCGCCTGTTCAACCAGGTGCAGCCGGATGTGGCAGGCTTCGGCAAGAAGGACTACCAGCAGCTGGCGGTGATCCGCCAGATGGTGGAAGACCTGGCCTTCCCGATCCAGATCGTCGGGGGCGACATCGTGCGCGAAGACGACGGCCTGGCGATGAGCTCGCGCAACCAGTACCTCAACGCCGAGCAACGCCCGGTCTCGACCACCATCCACCACGTGCTGCTGGGCATGCGCGAAGGCTTCATCGCCGGCAAGAGCCGCAGCCTGATCGAGGCCGAAGCCGCGGCAGCGCTGCAGGCGGCCGGGTTCCAGGTCGACTACGCCGTGGTCCGCCTGCCGGACCTGTCCGAGCCGGCCGATGCCAATGACGGCACCCGCGTGGCCCTGATCGCCGCGCGGATCGGCAATACCCGGTTGATCGACAACCTGGAGTTCTGAGCCGGCCAACGCGGTGCCGCCACAGGGCCACCTTCGGGTGGCCCTGTGCGTTTGCGCAGGCCAGAGCCTTCCGGCCGCCTGCCTGAACGGCCGGCAGCGCCTGAGGGTCGGGGTCGGGCTACCCCCTGCCGCCGGGCCCCCGGGTGCTAGAATTTCCCTTTCCTTTACCGTTTCCCCGTTGCCATGCATCTGTCCCTGCTGAAGACCAAGATCCACCGCGCCACCGTCACTCACTCCGAGCTGAACTACGAAGGTTCCATCGCCATCGATGACAACCTGCTGGCTGCGACCGGCATCCGTGAGTTCGAGCAGGTGCACATCTGGGATGTGACCAACGGTGCGCGTTTCTCCACCTATGCCATCCGCGCCGAAGCCGGCAGCGGCGTGGTGTCGCTCAACGGTGGCGCCGCGCGCCACGTGCAGGTGGGCGACATCATCATCATCGCCGCCTTCGCCAGCATGAGCGAAGAAGAAGCTGACAGCTTCAAGCCGAAGTTGGTATATGTGGACGGCAAGAACCAGATCTCCCACACCAACGACACGATCCCGACACAGGCCGCATGACACAGCACAACGGATTCGACCCGCTTCATTCCCATGCCCAGCGCCTGCGAGGCGCGAGCATCCCTTCGTTGATCGCCGCCGAACCGGGCCGCGCACAATCGCTGGGGTTGCGGGTCGGTCCGTTGTACGTCAATTTCGCGCGGCAGAAGTACGACCGCGCGGCGTTGGACGCACTGCTGCAGCTGGCTGCCGAGCGCGATGTCGCCGGCGGCTTCCAGCGCCTGTTCCGCGGTGAAACGGTCAATGTCACCGAAGGCCGCGCCGCGCTGCATACCGCGCTGCGTGGTGATGCCAGCGGCGCGCCGGTGGCCGGTGAGGCCTTCGCCACGGCGGCCCAAGTGCGCCAGCAGATGGGCGAGCTGATCGCCGCACTGGAAGCGACCAACATCACTGATATCGTCAGCGTCGGCATCGGCGGCTCGGACCTTGGGCCACGGCTGGTGGCCGATGCGCTGCGCCCGGTCACCGGCGCACGTTTCCGCGTGCATTTCGTGTCGAACGTGGACGGCGCCGCGATGCAGCGCACGCTCGCCACGCTGGATCCGGCCACCACGGCCGGCATCCTGATTTCCAAGACCTTCGGCACCCAGGAAACCCTGCTCAACGGGCAGATCCTGCATGACTGGCTGGGCGGCAGCGAGCGGCTGTATGCGGTCAGCGCCAATCCGGAGCGTGCCGCCAAGGCCTTCTCGATCGCCGCCGGCCGCGTGCTGCCGATGTGGGATTGGGTGGGCGGGCGCTATTCGCTGTGGTCGGCGGTCGGTTTCCCGATCGCACTGGCCATCGGCTTTGCGCGTTTCGAGCAGTTGCTCGAGGGCGCGGCGCAGATGGACGAACACGCACTGACCGCTCCGCTGGCGCAGAACCTGCCGGTGCTGCATGCGCTGACCGATATCTGGAACCGCAACCTGCTCGGCCATGCCACGCATGCGGTGATGACCTACGACCAGCGCCTGGCGCTGCTGCCGGCCTACCTGCAGCAGCTGGTGATGGAGAGCCTGGGCAAGCGGGTGCAGCTCGATGGCAGCCCGGTCGCCAGCGACACCGTACCGGTGTGGTGGGGCGGGGCCGGCACCGATGTGCAGCACAGCTTCTTCCAGGCGCTGCACCAGGGCACCAGCGTGATCCCGGCCGATTTCATCGGCTGCGTGCACAACGATGATCCCTACGTGGTCAACCACCAGGCGCTGATGGCCAACCTGCTGGCGCAGACCGAGGCGCTGGCCAATGGCCAGGGCAGCGAGGATCCGCACCGCGAGTACCCCGGTGGCCGTCCGAGCACCCTGATCCTGCTCGATGCGTTGACCCCGCAGTCGCTGGGTGCCCTGATCGCCATGTACGAACACGCCGTGTACGTGCAGTCGCTGATCTGGAACATCAACGCGTTCGACCAGTTCGGCGTGGAGCTGGGCAAGCAGCTGGCCAGCCAGTTGCTGCCCGCGCTGCAGGGCCAGGCGCATGCGATCACCGACCCGGTGACGCTGGAGCTGCTGGGGCGCTTGACCGCCTGACCGCCACGTAGAGCCGGCCGCTGGTCGGCGCTACCGATTCTTGCGCGGGCGACCCACGGTCGGCATTACCGGCTTGGGTCGCGCTCCGGGCTCGGCCGCTTGGCCAACTTGCGTTGCAGCGAGCGCCGGTGCATGCCCAGCAGGCGCGCCGCGGCAGAC
This sequence comes from Stenotrophomonas sp. Steno-Z10-BAI, assembly GCF_056393115.1. Lineage (NCBI taxonomy): Bacteria > Pseudomonadati > Pseudomonadota > Gammaproteobacteria > Lysobacterales > Lysobacteraceae > Stenotrophomonas > Stenotrophomonas sp. Steno-Z10-BAI. The sequence continues at coordinate 233,317 of NZ_JBWJOZ010000004.1, forward strand.
ACGTTGCCGCCGGTCTCATGCATCGCCTGCTGGATGTGCTCCCACTGCAGCCGGCTGATCGGGGTCATCGCATCCGGCGGTTCCATGTCGCCATCGTCGGCCGGACCATCGTCTTCCTCGCCGAGTGCGCGCAGGATCATCGGCACCGTGGCCGGCTTGGGCAGGTAGTCGTCCGCGCCGAGCTTGATCGCTTCCACCGCGGTGGCGATGCTGGCATAGCCGGTGACCAGCAGGATCCGCATGTCTTCGCGCAGGGCGCGCAGCGGCTGGATCAGCGCCAGGCCGGATTCGGTGCCGAGCTTGAGGTCGATCAGCGCATAGGCGGGCGGTTGTTGCCGCGCCAGCAGCAGGGCCGAGGCGGTGTCGCTGGCGGTGACGGTGTCCAGCCCTTTACGGGCCAGGCTGCGCTGCAGCGTGCGCAGATAGAGTTCGTCGTCGTCGACCAGCAGGCCATGGCTGGCCTGGCCGGGCGCGGGGGTGAAAGCGGTCATGCGGAAGTCTCCCGTGGGGACAAGGGCAGGCGGAAGCCGACGCGCGTGCCGGCACCGTTGGCCGGGCGCATCCACAGCTCGCCATCCAGGCGTTCGATGGTGGCGTGGGACAGGGCCAGGCCGACGCCCATGCCGTCGGTCTTGCCGCTGTTGAACAAGGTGCCGGGCAGCACGGCCTGGCGGGCATCGAAGCCATGGCCATAGTCGCGTACTTCGCCGATCAGGTCATCGCCCTCGATGCGCAGCGACAGATCCACCTGCGGTCGGTCGGCCTTCTCACCCGCGTCGGCGGCATTGTTGAGCAGCACCATCAGCAGGTGCCCGATACCCGGGTCCAGCGGCAGGGTGAGCGGGGCATCCTCGTTGCGCTTCAGCGCGATGGTCGGGCGCACCAGCCGCCACTGTTCCAGCACCTGCGGCAACGTCACCGCATCGCGGCCGGGCGCATCGCCGGCGGCCGGGCGGGCCAGCGCCAGCACGCGTTCGCGACACTGCACCAGCAACTCGCGCAGGGTTTCCACGTCATCGCGGACCTCGCTGCTTTCGGTCTGGTCGGCGATATCGTCGGCGAGCAGGGTCATGGTCGCCAGCGGGGTATTGAGCTCATGCGCGACCGAGGCGGCGTGGGTGGCCAGCGCGACGATGCCCTCGTTGCGCACGAAGCGTTCGCGCAGCATGGCCAGCTCGTGTTCGCGCTGGCGCAGGGCGATCGCCAGCCGGGTCGCGAACACCAGCACCACCGTGGCCGACAGCAGGAAGTTGCAGACCACGCCCCACTGCTGCATCTGCGCACCAGTGAAATAGCCGCTCGGCAGCGGCAGCCCCAACACGCCGCTCGCCGCATAGCCGATCAGGCAGGCGGCGGCCACGGCGAGGGTCCAGCGCAGGGGCAGGGCGAGCGCAGCCAGCGCGATCAGGATCAGGAACAGCGAGCCGAAGGGATTGGCGATGCCGCCGCTCCAGCCCACCATCCAGGTCAACACGGTGACATCCACCAGGATGTGGCAGAACGCGGTCAGCGGTGCCGTGTCGGCATCGTGTACGCGCAGTTGCGCATACAGATTGAACAGGGTCAGCGCAGCAACCCCGGCCCACAGTGGCAGCTGCGGCAGTTCCAGGCCCAGTACCCAGGTAGCGACCAGGATCGTGGCGGCCTGGCCGGCCACGGCCAGCCAGCGCAGGCTGCACAGGGTGCGGAGGAAGGGGGCGTCGGGACCGGTCATGTGCGCACATCGTATGCGCTCCGGCCAGGAGCTGCCTGCGACAATAGGCCGCATCCGGGGTAGGCGGCGCACGACGGGCGCTGAACATGAGTGCCAACCAACGCTGGGCACCTACCTGTGCGCTGGGCGCGCTAAAATAGGCGGATGCATGACGCCGTGACCCGACCGACCCAACCCGCCGACTCCGCCGTGTGGGCCCGCCGCCAGACCAATCCCGTTCATATCGGCGGCGTGGTCGTGGGCGGGGGCCATCCCGTGGTGGTGCAGTCGATGACCAATACCGACACCGCTGATGTCGCCTCCAGCGTGAAGCAGGTGGCCGAACTGTGGCGCGCGGGCTCGGAGATGGTGCGGTTGACCGTCAACAATCCCGAGTCGGCCGCGGCCATCCCGCGGATCGTGGAGAAGCTGCAGATGATGGGGATCGATGTCCCGCTCATCGGCGACTTCCATTACAACGGCCATCAGCTGCTGACCCAGGAGCCGGCCTGCGCCGAAGCGCTGGCCAAGTACCGGATCAATCCGGGCAACGTGGGTTTCGGCAAGAAGAAAGACACCCAGTTCGCGCAGCTGATCGAGTTTGCGATCCGCTACGACAAGCCGGTCCGCATCGGTGCCAACTGGGGCTCGCTGGACCAGTCCCTGGCCGCGCGCCTGATGGACGAGAACAGCCAGCGCGCGCAGCCCTGGGATGCCGGTCGGGTACTGCGCGAAGCGCTGATCCGCTCGGCGCTGGATTCGGCGCAGACCGCCGTGGAACTGGGCCTGCCACGCGATCGCATCGTGCTGTCGGCCAAGGTCAGCGGCGTGCAGGAACTGATTGCGGTGTACCGCGACCTGGCCCAGCGCTCGGACTTCGCCCTGCACCTGGGCCTGACCGAAGCCGGCATCGGCAGCAAGGGCATCGTCGCCTCTTCGGCGGCGCTGGCGGTGCTGCTGCAGGAAGGCATCGGCGACACCATCCGTATCTCGCTGACCCCCGAACCGGGCCAGTCGCGCACGGCCGAAGTGATCGTGGCGCAGGAACTGCTGCAGACCACCGGGCAGCGCGCCTTCACCCCGCTGGTCACGGCCTGCCCCGGCTGCGGCCGGACCACCTCGGAATTCTTCCAGGAACTGGCCAAGGTCGTGCAGAACCATGTGCGCGAGAAAATGCCGATCTGGAAAGTGAGCCACCCGGGTGCGGAGAGCATGACCCTGGCGGTCATGGGCTGCATCGTGAACGGCCCGGGCGAATCGCGCCACGCCAACATCGGCATCTCGCTGCCGGGCACGGGTGAAACGCCGGCCGCGCCGGTGTTCGTGGATGGCGAAAAGACGGTCACCCTGCGCGGCGAGAACATCGCCCAGGACTTCGTCACGCTGATCGATGAGTACGTCGAACGCACCTATGTCCGACGCGTTGGATAAGCCGGCGGTGCTGGCCGCGCCGGAGCCGGCCGCCGGCGTCCGCCACTGGATGAGCCGCAACGCCTGGCGCTTCGTGCTGCTGTTCGTGGGCGTGCTGCTGCCGTTGGCGGGCTTCGTGGCCCTGGCCGATGAAGTGCACGCCCTGGAGGCGATCTACTTCGACGACCTGCTGTTGTGGAAGCTGCACGCCCTGCATTCGCCGGGCCTGGACCGCTTCTTCGTGCTGCTGTCCAAGCTGGGCTACGAGTGGTTCCTGATTCCGGCCGACGTGCTGATCGTGGGCCTGCTGGCGTGGCGCAAACGCTGGCGCGAGGCCAGTTTTGTCGCGATCTGCTTCGCCGGCTCGGCGCTGTTGAACCTGGGCAGCAAGCGCTTTTTCCAGCGCGACCGGCCCAGCCTGTGGGAGTCCATTGCCCCGGAGAGCACCTTCAGCTTCCCCAGCGGCCACGCCATGGGCTCGATGACCTTGGCCGTCACGCTGGTGCTGCTGGCCTGGAACACCCGCTGGCGCTGGCCGGTGGCCCTTGCCGCACTTACATTTGCGGTCCTGGTGAGCATCTCGCGCATGTACCTGGGGGTGCATTACCCCTCCGACATCCTGGCCGGCTGGTGTGCCGCCCTGGTGTGGGTGGTCGGCTGCTTCCTGGTCATGTTCCGCCGCCGGCATCCGTGGCGGCACCGCCACTGAGGGCATTACGGCGGTAAACTGGCCGAAAACGGCATGAAGGCCGGCCGCATCGATAGGCTGTCCCTTTGGAACAGGCTAGGATGAGAGGCGTAGGGGGAGGGGCAGGACAGCACGTCTGTGATGCGCGGACCAGAACGCGATGATGGGGAATCCGGTTCCTTGTGATCGCCACATAGCGCAGCTAGGCTTGCCCCCGTTCACAGTGTTTGACGAGGTTGGCGGATGACAATTCGAGTGTATCTGGTGGACGATCATGCTCTGGTGCGTACGGGCATGAAGATGATCCTCTCCAACGAGACCGACATCGAGGTGGTCGGTGAGGCGGAGAGCGGTGAAGATGCGCTGCCGGATATCCGCCGCCTGCGGCCCGACGTCGTGCTGTGCGATCTGCACCTGCCGGGCGTGAGCGGCATGGAGGTCACCGAGCGCGTGGTCCGTGGCGATCACGGCACCCGCGTGGTGATCGTCTCCGTCCTTGAAGATGGCCCGATGCCCAAGCGCCTGCTCGAAGCGGGTGCCTCCGGCTACATCGGCAAGGCCTGCGATGCACAGGAACTGCTGCGCGCGGTGCGTGATGCCGCACTCGGCCGCCGCTACCTGGGCAACAGCATCGCGCAGAACCTGGCGCTGTCGAACGTGGAAGGCAACCATTCGCCGTTCGACACCCTGTCCCCGCGCGAACTGGAAGTGGCGCTGCTGCTCACCCAGGGCCTGCGCCAGGAAGACATCGCCAAGCGCCTGAGCCTGAGCGCGAAGACCGTCAACACGCACAAGGCGCGCCTGTTCGAGAAGATGGGCATCAACGACAACATCGCGCTCGCGCGCATGGCCAGCCAGTACGGCCTGGTGGATCCGGCACGCCCGATGTAATCCGCGTTCTGGTAGCGGATGAAAAAACGCCCGGGCATGCCCGGGCGTTTTCGTTCAGTGCGCGCGGACCCGCGCCACGATCTTCGCGGCCTGGGCCGCACTCTCGCGCACCTTGTCCCACTCGCCGCGCTCGATCCAACCGCCCGGCACCATCCACGAACCGCCGATGCAGACCACGTTCTTCTGCTCCAGGTACTCGGCCGCCGTGTCTTCGGTGATGCCACCGGTCGGGCACAGCTTCAGATCCGGAATCGGACCGGCCAGGCCCTTGATCATCGCCAGCCCGCCCACGGCCGAGGCCGGGAACAACTTGCACACCCGGAAGCCGCGCGCATACAGCGCCAGCATTTCCGTCGGCGACGCCGCACCCGGCACCACCGGCAACGGCGCCTGCGCCAACGCATCGGCCATATGCGCCGGCGTACCCGGCGTGACCAGGAAATCGGCACCGGCATCGATCGACTGCTGCATCTGCTCCACGGTCAACACCGTGCCCGCGCCCACCACCACATCCGGCAGCTCGCGCTTGAGCATGGCGAGTGCGTCCATCGCCACCGGCGTACGCAGCGTCAGCTCGATCGCCGGCAGCCCGCCCTCCAACAACGCCGCACTGACCGCACGGGCCTGATCCAGCGTATGCACGGTCACGACCGGCAGAATGCCGGCAGCCTTCAACAGGGTTTCAGCGCGCTTCTGATGTTCGGCGATGCTCATGCGTTTTCAATCCTTCTATCAAAAAGTACGACGCCACTGACGCGCCGAAATGTGTCCAAGGGCAGCGGATAGCCCTGGCCGGGACCGTTGTGCGGCATGGATGCCGCTCACGAGCCCCCATGGATGGGTTTACGGCGCGTCCCGGCCAGGGCTATCCGCTGCCCTGGCCAAGGAACCCCACCGCTGCGTCAGCTCAGGCGTCTTTCGCCTCATGCGGCGCTTCCGCAGCCGCCGCATCGTGCCCAAGCTCATATTCCGCATCGTAATTCCAGATGCTGCCGTCATCGGCCGCCGGGCCACACGAAATCGACATCGCGCCCTGATCGGCCGGGCCCACCAGACGGCGGCTCATCGCGAACAGATTGCGGCCCAGATCATGCGCCGCCGGTGCGGTGTTCGGCGCCGGCTCACGTGCCGCGAATTCCGCCGCATCCACCAACAGCTCCAGCGTGCCGGCTTCACCATCCAGACGGATGATGTCGCCCTCGCGCACCCGTGCCAGCGGACCGCCACGCGAGGCTTCCGGCGTCATGTGGATCGCCGCCGGGAACTTGCCCGAGGCACCGGACAGACGACCATCGGTGACCAGCGCCACGCGACGGCCCTGGTTCTGCAGCAGGCCCAGCAGCGGCGCCAGCGAATGCAGCTCCGGCATGCCATTGGAGCGCGGGCCCTGGTAACGGACCACCGCCACGAAATCGTGCGGCAGCACACCGGCCGCGTGCAGCTTGTTCAGCACCTGCGGCGCATCGACCACCACCGCCGGTGCTTCGATCGTGCGGAACTCCGGCTTCACCGCCGACAGCTTGATCAGCGAACGGCCGAGGTTGCCGCGCAGCAGGCGCAGGCCGCCCTGCGACTCGAACGGATTGGCCACGCCACGCACCACATCCGGATCGGCGCTCTCGCGCACGCCATCGATGTAGGTCAGCTTGCCGTCGCGCAGCGCCGGCTCCTGGCCGTACTGGTGCATGCCGCCTTCGGCCACGGTCTGCAGGTCGGCATGCATCAGGCCGGCCTCCATCAGCTCGCGGAACACGAACGCGGTGCCGCCGGCCGCGGCGAAGCGGTTCACGTCGGCTTCGCCGTTCGGATAGACGCGGGCCAGCAACGGAATCAGCTGCGAGAGCTGGTCCATGTCGTCCCAGGTCAGCACGATGCCGGCCGCACGCGCCACGGCGATCCAGTGGATGGTGTGGTTGGTCGAGCCGCCGGTGGCCATCAGGGTGACCACCGCGTTGACGATCGCGCGTTCGTCGATCAAGCGGCCGAGCGGCCGGAAGTCGTCGCCCAGGGCGCTGATTTCCAGTGCGCGCACCGCCGCGTGGCGGGTCAGTGCGTCGCGCAGGGGTGTATCCGGATTGACGAACGAGGCGCCCGGCATCTGCACGCCCATCGCTTCGAGCAGGGTCTGGTTGGAATTGGCGGTGCCGTAGAAGGTGCAGGTGCCGGCGCCATGGTACGAAGCGGCTTCGGCTTCCAGCAGTTCCTCGCGGGTCGCCTGGCCGGCCGCGTAGCGCTCGCGCACTTCGGCCTTCTGCTTGTTCGGGATGCCCGGGGTCATCGGGCCGGCCGGCAGGAAGATCGCCGGCAGATGGCCGAAGGCCAGCGCGCCGATCAGCAGGCCGGGCACGATCTTGTCGCAGACGCCGAGGTAAACGCTGGCGTCGAACATGTCATGGCTCAGGCCGATCGCGGTCGACTGGGCGATCACATCGCGCGAGAACAGCGACAGTTCCATGCCGCCGCGGCCCTGGGTGACACCGTCGCACATCGCCGGCACGCCACCGGCAACCTGTGCGGTCGCACCGAGTTCGCGCGCGGTCTCGCGCAGGATCTCCGGGTAATGCTCGAACGGCTGATGCGCCGAAAGCATGTCGTTGTACGCGGTGATGATGCCCAGGTTGGGCGTTACCCCGCCGCGCAGGCGCGACTTGTCGGTCGGGCCGCACGCGGCGAACCCGTGGGCGAGGTTGCCGCAGCTCAGGCGCGAACGGAACGGACCGTCGCGCAGCGCCGCGTCGACACCGGCCAGGTAGGCGGCGCGGGAGGCGACGCTGCGCTGGACGATGCGCTCGGTGATGGCATGGAGTTTGGGATGCAGGCTCATTGGCTACCGGCTATGAGAAGGCGAACGGAACAACACCGGGGCAACTCAGTCACACCAGTGGACGCGCAGTTTCGCGCCGTCGAGATCGATCGCGTTGAGGATGGGATACAGCTGCGGATTGTTGCTTTCCAGCGCGTGCTTGAGCACTTCCAGCTTCTGCTTGCCACGCAGCAGCAACAGGCGCTGGCGGCTCTGCTTCAAGCCATGCGGGGTGAGGGTGATGCGCAGCGGCCACTGATTGGCACCGGGGCAGCCGGTGGCATCCAGCGCCGCGTAGGGCAGGGTGCTTTCCAGGGCGCGGGTCAGATCCTTCGAGCCCGGGAACAGCGAGGCAGTGTGGCCGTCGTTGCCCATGCCGATCACGCTCAGGCACGGCCGCTGGCTGTGCCGGGCCTGCAGGTTGGCGCTGTAGACGCATTCGGGCAGCGGCTTGCCGACCCGCACCAGCGGATCGAAATGCGCGCCTTCGGCACGGGTGAGGAAACTCTCCCGCACCAGCCAGGCATTGCTGTCGCGATCCTGCGGCGACAGCCAGCGCTCATCGACCAGGCTCACTTCCACCCGGTCCCATTGAACGTCCAGCTCGGCCAGTGCCTGGTAGATCGGCGCCGGCGTGGTGCCGCCGGAGAGCAGCATGCGCGCCCGGCCGAATTCGGCGATGTCGCGGTTGAGTTCGGCGGCCATTTCAGCGGCCACGGCCTCGATCCAGCCATCGGCATCGCCATGGCGGATCAGGGTGAAACGGTCGGACGTATCCAGGGTATTCATGCGGTGCCTCCCGGCAGATCGCGTTCCACATCCGCCGCATACGCGGCCGCGCCGAGCAGGCCCGGGCTGGGGTGCATCACGGCCAGCGACGGCACCTTGGACATGATCGAAGAGAAGCGGCCCTTGTGTTCAAAGCGCTGGCGGAAGCCGGAATGCTGCAGCGAATCGAGCATCTTCGGCACCAGGCCGCCGGTCAGGAACACGCCATCCCAGGCGCCCTGCATCAGCACCAGGTCACCGGCGATCGCGCCGAACACCGCGCAGAACACATCCACGGTCCGCATCGCCTGCGGATCGCCATGCAGCGCACGCGCGGTGACGTCCACCGGCTGCAGTTGGCCCGGGTCGATGTCGGCCATCTCGCACACGGCGCGATGGATGTTGACCAGACCCGGGCCGCAGATCAGGCGTTCGTTGGAGACACGGCCGAACTGCTCGGAGAGGATCTCCAGGATGCGGATCTCTTCCGGCGTCCCGGGCGGGAAGCTGACGTGGCCACCCTCGGTTTCCAGCGGATAGCAGCGGCCGTGGCGCAGGATCAAGCCGCCTACGCCCAGCCCGGTGCCGGGGCCGATCACCGCATAGTTGCGCGGCTGGCCCGGCTTGCCCGGCACCCACGCCGCGCCGCCGACCTGAATCACATCCTGCGGCTGCAGCAGCGAGATGGCCATCGCCTGGGCGGCGAAGTCGTTGATCAGGTGCAACTCATCGAAGCCGAGCATGTGCGCGGTGCGCATGCGCGAGATCACCCACGGGTGGTTGGTGATGCGCGCTTCGTCACCGTCCACGCGGCCGGCCACGGCGAACACGCCGCGCTTGGCTTCTGCGCCGATCTGCTCGAGATAGTGCCGTGCCGCTTCGCCCAGCGAAGGGAAATCAGCGACGGCGAATTCGCGGATGCTGTCCTGCTGCAGCGGCGCGGCCAGCGAGGTGTCGGCGAGCGCGAAGCGAGCGTTGGTACCGCCGATATCCGCGACGAGGACCGGCTGGGACAACACCGTCATGCCTGGCCACCACGGGCAGCGTCGGCGTCGGCATCGGCGGGCAGGAAGCCGGCAGCTTGTTCCGGACCCCATTCGCCGGCCGGGTAGGGCTGCAGCGGCAGCTTGGCTTCCTTCCATGCGTCGCTGACGCTGTCGATCCAGGCCCAGGCCGCGCGCACTTCGTCATCACGCACGAACAGCGCGTGGTTGCCGTTGAAGGCATCCAGGAACAGGCGCTCGTAGGCGATGCGGCGGTGCAGGCCGGTGGGTACGGACAGCTCCAGTTCCAGCGGGTGCAGTTCCAGCGCCCCCCATTCCGGGCCGGCCAGCGAGCTCATCAGGCCCAGCTCGATGTTTTCCTGCGGCTGCAACTGGAAGGTGATCCGGTTCGGGGTGGCGTTACCGCGGTGCGGTCGCTCGAACAGCCAATGCGTGACCGGCTTGAGCGTGACCACCACGCGGGTGGTCCGCTCGGCCAGGCGCTTGCCGGTGACCAGATGGAACGGCACGCCGGACCAGCGCCAGTTGTCGATATGCGCGGTGACGCCGGCGAAGGTTTCCACATCGCTGCCTTCCGGCGGCTGGTAGGCCTGCGCGGGCTGGCCGTTGATGGTGCCGGCCGTGTAGCGGCCACGCACGCTGTCACGCGCGGCGTGCTTGGCATCGAGCGGGCGCAGGGCGCGCAGCACTTTGACCTTCTCATCGCGGATGCGATCGGCCTCCAGCGAGGCCGGCGGCTCCATCGCGACCAGGCACAGCAGCTGCAGGATGTGGCTCTGGACCATGTCGCGCAGCGCACCGGAGCGGGCGTAATACGCATCGCGGCCGTCCACGCCCTCGCTCTCGGCGACCAGGATGTGCACCGATTCGATGTAGTTGCGGTTCCAGACGGCCTCGAGCAGCGTGTTGCCGAAGCGCAGCGCGATCAGGTTCTGCACCGCGGCCTTGCCCAGGTAGTGATCCAGGCGGAACACGCGGTCTTCGTCGATCCACTGGCCGATGGTGGAGATGATCTCCTCGGCGCTGGCGCTGTCGCTGCCGATCGGCTTTTCCAGCATCAGCCGGTGCGGTGCGGCCAGTGCGCCGCCCTTGGCCAGGCCTTCGCAGGTGGAGATGTACAGGCCCGGCGGGATCGCCAGGTAGCTCACGCAGTGGCGGTCGACCAGGTCATGGACCGATTCGGCCACCGACTCGGGATTGCGCAGATCCACCGAACGGTAGTCGATGCGCTGCAGCAGCGAGTGGATGTCGTCCTGGCTGGCCATGGGCATGGCCTGCTGCAGGCGTGGGCGCAGGATCTCGCGGAAGGCCTCGGTATCGTGCGGCGACAGCGCCAGCGCACGGACCTTGAAGTCTTCGGGGAGCAGGCCGTCGCCCAGCAATCGCAGCAGCGAGGGGAACAGATAGCGCTGGGCCAGGTCACCTGTGGCGCCAAACAGGAAGAGGGTGTCGTGCATCGCTCGAGTTTCAGATCCGGGTGACATCGTTGTCAATCGCTTCTCGTCTATGTTCTCGGGGGTCGGGCGGGGTCCGTTGTCTGCTTGTTGCGGGTGCAGCACGCCCCATGGATTCCGCCCGGCATGATGGCCTGCCGACCGGGTGTCGTGGGAGATATCGCATCCTCCCCGGCATCCCGATCACGGCCGACCATCGGATAGTGCCACGTGAAAACGTTTACATGGCAGAATGCGCAGACTGTATTCGATTGCAGTGGTCGCCGTCATGCGGCACCACGCCATCGACCTGCCATCGGGAGGGCCGAAGGCAGTTCCGCATAACAGCCCGGAGACCGGGCGGACTGGAATGGTGATATGGCAAAAGTGCAGTTGCAGGGCGTTCGCAAGGTCTACGACAACGGTCAGGTGGCCGTGCAGGGCGCGACCTTCGAAGTGGCCGATGGTGAATTGATGGTGCTGGTGGGGCCGTCCGGGTGTGGCAAGTCCACACTGCTGCGCATGGTGGCCGGGCTGGAAGAGATCAGCGGCGGCACGCTGACGATCGGCGACCGCGTGGTCAACGACGTGGCGCCCAAGGATCGCGACATCGCGATGGTGTTCCAGAGCTACGCGCTGTACCCGCACATGACCGTGGCCGAGAACCTGGCCTTCGGCCTGAAGCTGCGCGGCCACGACAAGGCGACGATCAGCAAGCGGGTCAGCGAGGCGGCCGAAACGCTCGGCCTGACCGACATGCTCGACAAGCTGCCCAAGGCGATGTCCGGTGGCCAGCGTCAGCGCGTCGCGCTGGGCCGTGCGCTGGTGCGCGAGCCGGCAGTGTTCCTGCTGGATGAACCGCTCTCCAACCTGGACGCCAAGCTGCGCCACAGCGTGCGCACGGAAATCGCGCAGCTGCACCGCAAGCTGGGCACCACCATGATCTACGTGACTCACGATCAGGTGGAAGCGATGACCCTGGGCCAGCGCATCGTGGTGCTCAAGGATGGCGTGATCCAGCAGATCGATACCCCGATGGCGCTGTACGACCGGCCGGCCAACCTGTTCGTGGCCGGCTTCCTCGGCAGCCCGGCGATGAACGTGCTGCGCGGCACTCTGCAGCGCACCGACAGTGGCTTTGCCGTGCAGGACACCGGGCTGACCGCACCGCTGGGCCAGGCCCGGGTCGATCAGGCGTGGGTCGGCAAGGCGATCGCCGTGGGCGTGCGCCCGGAGCATCTGCAGCCGGCCGCCGCCGGTGAGGCAACGGCCTTCGAGGCGATGATCGATGGCATCGAGCCGGTCGGCAACGAGATCTTCGTCAACATGACCAGTGGCGGCCAGCCGTTGGTGATGCGCGTGGCGCCGCAGGCGTTGCCGTCCGTCGGTGAGCCGATCCGGGTGGCGATCCAGCCGCAGGGCCTGCACTTCTTTGATGCAGAGACCGGCGAGCGCTTGAACGACGCGTAAGGCGCGGACGGGTTACCGGGCTACGGGTTGCCGGCCAGCGGCCGGCATTACCGCGCGGCAGGTCACACGCGTTGGTCGTGACCGCGGCCGGGGCGGGGGGGCGGACGCATCGACCACCGGTCGATGTCTATTACCGCGCCAGACCGTCCAGCAACGGCAGGTGGGCGGCTTCAACCCCGCCGACCGACAGCGGCTCCGGCGCGATCTCCAGCGGCAGCACGGCCAGGGCCAGGTCACCGGCCACCGAGGCCACCGTGCCGATTGCCGCCGCGTTCTGGTGCACCTGCGTGCCGCTGGTCGTGCCCTCCACGACCCGCAGCAGCTGCAGGGCGCGCTTGGCCTTGCCGAGGAAATGGGTGCGGGCCACGATTTCCTGGCCCGGGTAGCAGCCCTTCTTGACGCTGTACCCGTTCAGGCGGTCCAGCCCGAGCTGCTGTGGCGTCCACTGTTCACGCTGATCGGCATCCAGCCGCGGCAGCCCATAGCGCAGGTCGGACTGGCGCCAGGCCAGCGCGATATCCGCACTGTCGGCCGCAGCGGCCACGGCATCGGCCGCACCGATCCGCAGGCTGCGCGGAAGTGCGTCGCTGCCGAGGTCCAGTTCGAGGTTTTCGCCGGCAAGTTGCGCAATCGCGGCCCCGGAGGCCGCTTCGGGCGCGGTGAAGCTCGCCACCACCGCCAGATCGTTTCGCAGCTCGATCCGCACCTTGCGGCGGAATACAAAACGCTGCAACTGCGACGCAATCGCATCGGCATCGCCGTCGGCGAGCAGCAGCACGATGCGCTCCTCGTCCAGCCGCAACAGCTGGAACACAGCAATGGTGCGGCCCTTGGCCGTCAGCCAGGCGCTCCACTGCCAATGCCGCAGGGGCAGGGCGGTGACGTCGCTGGAGAATTGGGCATGGGCGAAGGCGGCCGCATCGGCACCGCTGAGACTGAGCAGCTGGTGACCGGGGAGGCGCGAAAAGCCGGCGAAATCGGAGGGCAGGTTGTCAGGCACGTGAACGGGGTCTAAAATTTGTGCGTTGCGAGAACACCCATGATAGGCCAAACAACCCCCACTCCAGATTCTGAAGCTGAAGGCACGCTGGTACCGGAGGAGCAACCGCTCCCCGCGACGCCGGCAGTGCCTTTGGAAATCGGCGGCCGCGGCGGACTTGATCCGGTGCGGTACGGAGATTGGGAAAAAAACGGACGCTGCATCGATTTTTGATCAGCATTGAGCCAACGCGGCATTGCGCCGCCCAGCCGAGATAACGAGCCCAGCGAATGGCCGCCAGAGAACGTCCCCTTTCCCCGCACCTTCAGGTGTATCGCTGGCAGATTCAGATGGCCACCTCGATCCTGCATCGAGCGACCGGCATCTTTCTGTCTGTTGGAGCCCTGATCATTGCCGGCGGCCTGCTCGCCCTGATGATGGGTCCTGAATCCTGGAACTGCTTCACCGGCCACGCCGGTAGCTGGTACGGCAAGCTCTTCCTGTTCGCCTGGACCTGGTCCTTCGCCTACCACCTGTGCAATGGCATCCGCCATATCGTGCAGGACTTCGCGATCGGCTTCTCCATTCCCGCCTTCGTGCGCAGCAGCTGGGTCTCGGTCTTCGCCAGCCTGGTGATCACCGCCCTGATCTGGGCCTATGTCTTCATGGGAGCGGCCGCATGAACAAGTACCGTACCCCGCTGAAGAACGTGCGTGGCCTGGGCGCTGCCAAGACCGGCACCGAGCACTTCGTGATGCAGCGCCTGACCGCCACCGCGCTGGTCGGCCTGACCATCTGGTTCCTGGTGTTCGTACTGAGCCTGATCGGCGCCGATTACGTGACCGCCACCGACGCGGTGTCCAAGCCGTGGAACGCGGTGCTGCTGGTCGGCTTCCTGGTCGCGATGTTCTGGCATGCCCAGCTCGGCCTGCAGGTCGTGCTGGAAGACTACATCCACAATTCGCTGCTGGCCCTGGCGCTGCAGACCACGGTGAAGTTCATCGCCGTGCTCGGCGGGATCGTCAGTGTTTTCGCGGTCGCCCGCATTACGCTCGGCGTCGCCTGAGTCCAGGCACCAAGACAGGAATCCAGATTAGATGTCCGCTTACAAGATTACGGAACACAAGTACGACATGGTCGTGGTCGGCGCCGGCGGTGCTGGCCTGCGCGCCACGTTCGGTCTTGCCGCCAAGGGCCTGCAGACGGTCTGCCTGACCAAGGTCTTCCCGACCCGTTCGCACACCGTGGCCGCGCAGGGCGGTATTTCCGCCGCGCTGGGCAACATGGGTGAAGACGACTGGCGCTACCATTTCTTCGACACCATCAAGGGCTCGGATTGGCTGGGTGACCAGGACGCCATCGAGTACATGTGCCGCGAAGCGATCCCGGCCATCATCGAACTGGAACACTACGGTGTGCCGTTCAGCCGTACCGAAGAAGGCAAGATCTACCAGCGCCCGTTCGGTGGCATGACCACCAAGTACGGCGAAGGCCCGTCCGCGCAGCGCACCTGCGCCGCCGCCGACCGTACCGGCCACGCCATGCTGCACACGCTGTACCAGCAGTCGCTGGCGCACAACGCACGCTTCATGATCGAGTACTTCGCCCTCGACCTGATCTTCGATGATGAAGGCGTCTGCCGCGGCGTGCTCGCGCTGGACATGGCCGACGGCTCGCTGCACCTGTTCCGCGCCCATGGCGTGGTGCTGGCCACCGGCGGCTACGGCCGCGCCTACTTCAGCGCCACCTCGGCCCACACCTGCACCGGCGACGGCGGCGGTCTGGTCATGCGTGCCGGCCTGCCGATGCAGGACATGGAGTTCGTGCAGTTCCATCCGACCGGTATCTACGGCGCGGGCTGCCTGATCACCGAAGGCGTGCGTGGCGAAGGCGGCATCCTGCGCAACAGCAACGGCGAGCGCTTCATGGAGCGCTATGCACCGCACTACAAGGATCTGGCCTCGCGCGACGTGGTGTCGCGTTCGATGACCATCGAGATCCGCGAAGGCCGCGGCGTCGGCGAGCACAAGGATCACATCCTGCTCGATCTGACCCACCTCGGCCCGGGCGTCATCGACGACAAGCTGCCGGGTATCGCCGAAAGCGCGCGCATCTTCGCCGGCGTGGACGTGCACAAGCAGCCGATCCCGGTCATCCCGACCGTGCACTACAACATGGGCGGCATCCCGACCAACTACCACGGCGAAGTCGTGCGCAAGGTCGGCGACAACCCCGATGCGGTCGTGCCGGGCCTGTACGCCATCGGCGAAGCGGCCTGCGTGTCCGTGCACGGCGCCAACCGCCTGGGCTCGAACTCGCTGCTGGATCTGGTCGTATTCGGCCGTGCGGTGGCCAACCGCTGCGCCGACACCATCAAGTCCGGCGCACCGCACAAGACCCTGCCGTCCGATGCCTGCGACAAGGCCCTGGGCCTGCTCGACAAGCTGCGTTACGCCAACGGCGACACCCCGACCTCGGTCATCCGTGATCGCATGCAGCGCACCATGCAGAACGACGCGGCGGTGTTCCGTACCAGCAAGACGCTGGAAGAGGGCTGCACCAAGATGGCCGAGATCTTCGACTCCTTCCAGGACGTCAAGGTCTCCGACCGTTCGCTGGTGTGGAACTCGGACCTGATCGAAACCTACGAGCTGAACAACCTGCTGCTCAACGCGGTGGCGACGATCAACTCGGCCGAACAGCGCAAGGAAAGCCGCGGCGCGCATGCGCATGAGGACTTCCCGGACCGCGACGACGTCAACTGGCAGAAGCACACGCTGGTCAACGTCGACGAGAACGGCAAGTGCGAGTTCGACTACCGTCCGGTCCACATGTACACGCTGAGCAAGGACGTGGACGTCGTCCCGCCCAAGCCGCGCGTTTACTAAGAGACCTGCGGCATGACCTCCGTCCACGCAGCGCTCGCCACCGCCACCTCCCGCACGGGTGAGGTGGTGCGTGCGCCGCGGGCCGGTGGTGTCGACTTCCTCATCTTCCGTGCTACCCGCGCCTGCTCTGCAGCGCGAGCCGCCTGAGCCAACGAGAACAGCCATGGCCGAGTTTTCCCTCCCCAAGAATTCCAAGATCGGAAAGGGCAAGCACTTCCCCGCCCAGACCGGTGCGAAGAACACCCGCACCTTCAAGATCTACCGCTGGAGTCCCGACGACGACAGCAATCCGCGCACCGATACGTATGAGATCGATCTGGACGCCTGCGGCCCGATGGTCCTGGACGCGCTGATCAAGATCAAGAACGAGATCGATCCGACCCTGACCTTCCGCCGTTCGTGCCGCGAGGGCATCTGCGGTTCGTGCGCGATGAACATCGACGGCACCAACACGCTGGCCTGCACCCGCGCGATCGCCGATTGCGGCAAGGCCGAAGTGCCGATCTACCCGCTGCCGCACATGAGCGTGGTCAAGGATCTGGTGCCGGACCTGACCCATTTTTACGCGCAGTACGCCTCGATCAAGCCGTGGATCCGTACCCAGACCCCGCCGCCGCCGGATCGTGAGCGCCTGCAGTCGCCGGAAGACCGCAAGAAGCTCGATGGCCTGTACGAATGCATCCTGTGCGCCTGCTGCTCGACCAGCTGCCCGAGCTACTGGTGGAACGGCGAGCGTTACCTGGGCCCGGCCATCCTGCTGCAGGCCTACCGCTGGATCATCGACTCGCGCGATGAAGACACCGGTGCGCGCCTGGACGAGCTGGAAGACCCCTTCAAGCTGTACCGCTGCCACACCATCATGAACTGCTCGCGGACCTGCCCGAAGGGCCTGAACCCGGCGCTGGCCATTGCCGAGATCAAGAAGCTGATGATGGCGCGTCGCGCCTGATCCAGGTGTGTCCTGTAGCGCCACGCCATGCGTGGCTTCGCAGAAAATGATCGAAACGGTCGAGCCACGCCATGCGTGGCTTTGCCTTATCTGGAACGCAGAAAATGGACGAAGCCACTGAACTGAAAAAGCTGCGCTGGCGTTGCCGCCGCGGCATGCGCGAGCTGGACCAGCTGTTCGGCCGATACCTGGACCGTTGCTGGCTGCAGGCACCGACAGACGAGCGGGAGGTTTTCCTGTTCCTGCTCGAGAGCGAGGACGATAAGTTGTGGCGCTGGTTCATGGGTTACGAGGAGTGCCCGCATGCCGCGCCCGCCGCCCTCATCGCCCGGATCCGCGCCCTTCCAGCGTGAGTGGCATCCCTCGCGCTGGCAGTGCCGCGCGCTGATCGCCATGGGCGCGGTGATGCCCTGGGCGTTGTGGGCGACCGATCTGCCCGCGCCGTGGGGCCTGGCGCTGGGCATGGTGGCGATGGCCGGCACCTGGTGGGAGGCGTGGCGATATGCGCGCCGCCGGGGCTGCGTCTTCGTGATTCCGGCGGACGAAGACCCGGCGCAGGTGGATGGCGAGCCGGTCGAGGCGCTGCAGATGCGGCGCCGCGGCCCGCTGGTGCAGCTGGCCTGGCGGCACGACGGGCGCCGCCACTGGCGTTTGTTCTGGCCAGATACGCTTCCGCAGGGGCAGGCACGTGAACTGCGACTAGCCGTCCGGGCACACTGCATTTCCCGTTCACCCCCTGCAGTGGCACCATAGCCTGAATTGTCCGGCGTACCTGCATGTTCAAACCCATACCTGTCTCGATTGGCCTGCGCTACCTGCGCGCCAAACGCCGCAACGGCTTCATCTCCTTCATCTCCATGGCCTCGATCCTCGGCATTGCCCTGGGCGTGACCGTGCTGATCACCACGCTGGCGGTCATGAGCGGTTTCCAGAAGGAAATCCGCGATCGGCTGCTGCAGATGACCGCGCATACCACCATCACCACCGACGGTGCCCCCATGGCCGATTGGGCGCATGCGGTGGAGGTGGCCAAGAAGGATCCGCGGGTTGCCGGCGCGGCGCCGTACATCGAAATCCAGGCCATGCTCAGCGGGCCGCGGGTGCAGGGCGCCATCGTGCAGGGCATCGATCCGGCGCTGGAGCCCAACGTCTCGGTGATCAACCAGAAGGTCAAGAAAGGCAGCTTCGACAGCCTGACCGCAGGCAGCTACAACCTGCTGGTCGGCCAGGAGCTGGCGATCTACCTCGGTGTCGGCGTGGGCGATACCGTGCTGGTCACGTTGGCCGAAGTGCAGGGCACGCCGATCGGTGCGATCCCGCGCATGAAACGCTTCACCGTGAGCGGCATCTTCGAAGCCGGTTACAACGAGGTCGACCGCGGCGTGGCCTACGCCAACATGGCCGATCTGGAAAAAGTACTGCGCATCGATGGCGTCACCGGCGTGCGCCTGAAGCTGCATGACATGGACAAGGCGCTGGATGTCGGCGTCGATCTGGCCCACAACCTGACCGGTGCCTACCGGGTCAGCGACTGGACCCAGCAGAACGCCAACCTCTACCACTCGCTGCGGATGGAGAAGGTGGTGATGGGCATCCTGCTCTCGCTGATCATCGCCATGGGCGCGTTCAACCTGGTCTCCTCGCAGGTGATGCTGGTCACCGACAAGCAGGCCGACATCGCGATCCTGCGCACCCTGGGCCTGACCCCGGGCGGCGTCATGCAGGTGTTCATGGTGCAGGGCTCGCTGATCGGCATCTTCGGCACGGTGCTCGGCGTGATCGGTGGCATCACCCTGACCTTGAACCTGGAGCGCATCCTCGGCGCGATCGAGACCCTGTTCAACGTCAAGCTGCTGCCGGAGGACGTGTACTACATCACCGGCCTGCCGACCGACATGCAGACCCCGGACATCATCGTGATCACCGCCGTGGCACTGGTCATGAGCTTCCTTGCCACCCTGTATCCCGCCTGGCGCGCGGCACGCACCCAGCCGGCGGAGGCCCTGCGTTATGAATGAAGCACTCACCCTGGGCCAGGAAGTCATCCGCGCCGAAGCGCTGGCCAAGACCTATGCCGAAGGCCGCATGCAGACCCCCGTGTTCAACGGGCTGGACCTGCGCGTAGCGGCCGGCGAGACCGTGGCCATCATCGGTGCTTCCGGCGCCGGCAAGAGCACCCTGCTGCATCTGCTGGGGGGGCTGGATACGCCGACGGCGGGCGAGGTCTACGTGGCCGGCCAGCGCATGTCCGGCCTGTCCGACAGCCAGCGCGGGCAGCTGCGCAACCGCGCGCTCGGCTTCGTGTACCAGTTCCATCACCTGCTGCCCGAATTCACCGCGCTGGAAAACGTGATGATGCCGGTGCTGCTCGGTGGCGAAGAAGTGGTCGACGCGCGCACCCGTGCGCAGGCGCTGCTGGAATCGGTCGGCCTGGGCCATCGCCTGGACCACAAGCCGGGCGAGCTCTCCGGCGGCGAGCGTCAGCGTGCGGCCGTAGCCCGCGCCTTGGTCAACCGTCCGGCCTGCGTGCTGGGCGATGAGCCGACCGGCAACCTCGACGACAAGACCGCCGCGACCGTGTTCGAGCTGATGCTCGAGCTCAACCGCGCGCACCACACCAGCCTGGTCCTGGTGACCCACGACCGCTCCCTGGCACGCAAGCTGGACCGCGTGCTGGAGCTGCGCGAAGGGCGGCTGCACAGCCTGGCCCACAGCGAGGTCTGAGCAGGCAACCGTGCCTGCCTGAGCGCTGAACACCCGGCGGGTTCCTCTCGCCGGGAGCACGCCGGGCGGCGCATGATCGGCGCACATTCCCCAGCAGGAGGCGTCATGAAGCTGACCCTTGCCATCGCGGCCCTGTGCCTTGGGCTGGCCGCGTGCGCCAGTACCGGCCGCCTGTCCACCGCGCAGAAGCTCGATCTCTACCGCGCCCACGCCGGGCCGCCGCAGCAGGACATGCCGCTGTACGGCTCGCTGTCGGGCTGGACGGCTCTCGGCGACAGTGCGCTGGCGGTCTGGACGCGCCCGAGCGAGGGCTATCTGCTGGATCTGACCGGGCCGTGCCAAGGGTTGGACTATGCCTCGGCGATCGGTCTGACCAGCAGGATCGGCCGCGTTTCGTCACGCTTTGACAAGGTGCTGGTGCGCGATCCGACGGCCGGCCCGGTCAATCTGCCGTGCTTCATCAGCAGCATCCGCAAGCTGGATACCAAGGCGTTGCGCGCGTCCGAGCAGGAGCTGCGCCAGGCACAGGTGCAGGAGCGCGAAGAAGGCCAGCAGGCGCCAACCCGGTAGTGCCGGCCGCTGGCCGGCAACCGGATCCCGACCATACCGACCGTTGGTCGGTATCAGAGCCGATCAGGCCTCCGGTACGAACCCGGCCGGCTTCTCGGCGCCACCGCTGAAGAGGTACTTCACCAGTTCCTCTTCGAGGAACGCACGGTGCTTGGGATCCCGCGGCGACAGCCGGTTTTCGTTGATCAGCATGGTCTGGTGCGCCAGCCACGCGGACCACGCCGGCTTGCCGATGTGGGTGAAGATGCGCTGGCCCAGCTCGCCGGGGTAGGGCACGAAGTCCAGGCCTTCGGCGTCGCGTTGTTCGTACTGGCAGAAAACGGTGCGGGGCATAGCGTTACTCGATGTCTTGGGATGTTGCTGCGCGCCGCATTGTACGGCGCTTGGGCTGAGCGGGCGGTGCACCGGTCTGGAGCAGCTTGCGGATCGGGGCGGGCAGGCCCAGCGTGGCCAGCTCCTCGGCAGCGACCCAGCGCACGCCGGCATCCTTACCGCGCGAGCCCTGTACCGTTGCCACCAGTACCTGCAGATGCAGCCGGTAGTGGCTGAAGGTGTGCTCCAGCACCGGCAACGGCTCGGCATCGTCCAGCGAGCCGTCGATGTGCGCGTCGAACCAGTCCTGCAACGCGATCCCGCTGTCGGCCTGGGGCAGGGTCCACAGCTGCGCCCAGATGCCGGTGTCCGGCCGCTTCTGCAGCAGCACCCGGCCGCGTGCATCGCGCAGCAGCAGCGCCACCGCCTCGCGCTCGGGCAGGGTCTTGCCGGGCTTGGGCGTCGGCAGCTGATCGGTACGCCCCTCGCGACGGGCGACGCAGGTGGTCTGCAGCGGACAGATCACGCAGGCCGGCTTGCTG
This sequence comes from Stenotrophomonas sp. Steno-Z10-BAI, assembly GCF_056393115.1. Lineage (NCBI taxonomy): Bacteria > Pseudomonadati > Pseudomonadota > Gammaproteobacteria > Lysobacterales > Lysobacteraceae > Stenotrophomonas > Stenotrophomonas sp. Steno-Z10-BAI. The sequence goes on from NZ_JBWJOZ010000004.1 coordinate 254,441, forward strand.
CGGCTGCAGACACTGGCGCCGAGGTCCATCTGCGCCTGGGTGTAATCGACCATGCGCGTTCCGGGTACCTGCGCTGCGTGCGCCTCGGCGACCGCCCAGAGCTGCTTTTCGATCGCCGGCAGTCCGGGAAAGCCCTCGATGCTGTGATAGCGGGTCAACACGCGTTTGACGTTGCCATCCAGGATCGCGAAGCGATCATTCCAGGCCTGGCTGAGAATCGCGCCCGCGGTGCTGCGGCCGATGCCCGGCAGCGCATGCAAGGCATCGAAATCACGCGGCAGCTCGCCGCCGTGCAGCTCGACGCAGCGCTGCGCGGCGGCATGCAGGTTGCGGGCACGGGCGTAATAGCCAAGGCCTGCCCACTGCGCCATCACCGCATCATTGCTCGCCGCGGCGAGGTCGGGCAGGGTCGGGAACGCCTCGAGGAACTTCAGGAAGTACGGAATGACCGTGCTGACCTGGGTCTGCTGCAGCATGATTTCCGACAGCCACACCCGGTACGGCGAGCGCGGGTGCTGCCAGGGCAGGTCGTGCCGGCCATGGTCGTCGAACCAGTGCAGCAGCCGGGAAACGAACACATCGTCGGTAGGCAATACGGCGCTGGCGGGAGGCTGGCGGGTCATGCAGGTTCCGGAGAAGGGCTGGAGCCACGCCATGCGTGGCTGCATCGGCATCGGCTCAGGTGCCCAGCGCTTCCGGCAGCAATGCGTCGACGAAGGCTTCCGGATCGAACACGCGCAGGTCTTCCGGACGCTCGCCGATGCCGCAGAAGCGGATCGGAATGCCGAACTCACGCGCCAGCGCGAACACCACGCCGCCCTTGGCGGTGCCATCCAGCTTGGTCACCACCAGGCCGGTCACGTTGACCGCGGCATGGAACTGACGCAGCTGCGAGAGCGCGTTCTGGCCGGTGGTGCCATCGATGACCATCAGCACTTCATGCGGCGCATGGGCGTCGATCTTGCCGAGCACGCGGCGGATCTTGCCGAGCTCGTTCATCAGGCCCGCCTGGGTATGCAGGCGGCCGGCGGTATCGGCGATCAGCACCTCGGTGCCGCGTGCCTTGCCGGCCTGCAGAGCATCAAAGGCGACCGAGGCCGCATCGGCGTTCTGGCCCTGCGCGACCACGGCCACGCCGTTGCGATCGCCCCAGGCCTGCAGCTGCGCGACGGCAGCGGCACGGAAGGTATCGCCGGCGGCCAGGATCAGGCTGTGGCCGTCGTCCTTGAAGCGCTTGGCCAGCTTGCCGATGGTGGTGGTCTTGCCGACGCCGTTGACGCCGACGGTGAGCACCACGAAGGGCTTGGCGGTGCGGTCGATCACCAGCGGCTTGGCCACCGGCTGCAGGATCGCGATCAGCTCGGCGCGCAGCGCGGTGAGCAGTGCATTGGCATCGGTGAACTCGCGCGCCTTCATGCGCTTGCGCAGGCCTTCGACCAGCGCCGTGGTCGCGCCGACGCCGACATCGGCGGTGATCAGCGCGGTTTCCAGTTCGTCGAGCAGGTCGTCATCGAGCTTGGGATTGCGCGAGAACAGGCCGCCGAAGCTGCGGGCGATCACGCTGTTGCGCAGGCGCTCGCGCCAGCCGCTCTTGCCGGCGGCGGCGGGGGCGATGTCCTGGGAGGACGGGCGCTCGGCCACGGTGGTCGGCGCAGCCGGAGCAACCAGCGTAACGGGCGTTGCCGGAGTAACCGGGGCGGGCGCTGCCGGAGCGGCGACCGGCGTCGCGACGACAGCCGGCGCAGGCGTGCTCACCGGCGCAGCCGGAGTCGGAGTCGGGATAACCGGTGCGGTCACCACCGGTGCGGGGGCGACCGGTGCCGGGGCAACAGGCGGTGCGACCACAGGCGCCGGTACAACGGGCGCAGGCACAACCGGGGTGGCAAGGACAGGCGCAGTCTCAACCGGCGTCGGCGCGGTCTCGCGCTCGACCGGCTCGGCAGCAGGTGCCGCGGCTTCCACCACGGGCGGCAGCGGCGCAGGCGCAGGCGCTGCCGCAGGCTCGGGCGTGGTCTGCGGGAACGCGGCAGCCAGCTCCTCGGTGGAGTAATGCTGGGTCTTGGCCGCCTCTTGCGGGGCGTCCTGGGGCTTTTTGCGACGGAAGAAGCTGAGCATTGGCAAAAGACGCTGAAATCAGAGGGCTATGCTACCACTGCGCCCCGAATGCCCATGGGCGTGCAGGTGCGGTGGGGCGGGACTCAAGTAATGGCCGATGCGGCCGTTACCGGTTGTGAAGGGCTGCGCCATGCGGGCGCGGCCGGGACAGCAAAACGGTGAACGATGCGTGTGATGTCCATTGCCAGCGCCGGTATGCGTGCCGCTTCGCTGGGCGTACAGGCGGCCGCCGCCAACGTGGCGCGATTGCCGGTGGCTGATGCCACGCGCCTGGGTGTCGCGCAGGCCACAGCGGCAGGGGGCGGTGTCACCGCCACCGTGGTCGCCGCACCCGACGATGCCAACGCGCCGATCGCGGATCTGCTCACGGCCAAGCAGGCTGCGCTGGCGTTTGCCGCCAACGCAACCGTGATCCGGCGTCAGGACGAGATGCTGGGCACCTTGCTGGACCGCTGGGCCTGACCCGCGTGCGCTGACTGCCGCGCGGCGCCATGCACCATCAACCGCAGCGGGCGCCGACCCGTGGCCGGCACCCATCGGCAGCACGACTTACGCCGACAGCTCCAGCAACAGCTTGTTGAGCCGGCGCACATACGCGGCCGGGTCCTTCAGCGTGTCGCCCGCGGCCAGCGCGGCCTGATCGAACAGAACGCGGCTCAGGTCGTCGAAGCGCGCGGCATCGCCTTCCTGGTCCAGCTTGCCGATCAGCGGATGGGCCGGGTTGAACTCGAACACCGGCTTGCTGTCCGGCACCTTCTGCCCACTCGCTTCCAGGATCTGGCGCATCTGCAGGCCCAGGTCCTGCTCGCCGATCGCCAGGATCGCCGGGGAGTCGGTCAGGCGGTGCGAGACGCGCACATCGGCGACGTCATCACCCAGTGCGGTCTTGATGCGGTCCACCAGCGCCTGCTTGTCCTTGGCGACGGCTTCCTGCGCCTGCTTGTCTTCGGCGCTTTCCAGCGCGCCCAGGTCCAGATCGCCACGTGCGACATCGACGAACGACTTGCCGTCGAACTCGGTCAGGTACCCCATCAGCCATTCGTCGATGCGGTCGGTGAGCAGCAGCACTTCCACGCCTTTCTTGCGGAAGACTTCCAGGTGCGGGCTGTCCTTGACCTGGGTGTGGCTGTCGCCGGTCAGGAAGTAGATCTTGTCCTGGCCCTCGATCATGCGGCCCACGTAGTCGGCCAGCGACACGCTCGGCTCGCCGCTGTCGTCATGGGTGGAGGCGAAGCGCAGCAGGCCGGCGATCTTCTCGCGGTTGCCATAGTCTTCGGCCGGACCTTCCTTGAGCACCTGGCCGAACTGCTTCCAGAAGCCGGCATAGACGTCCGGCTTGTCCTTGGCCAGCTTCTCCAGCATGTCCAGCGAACGCTTGGTCAGCGCCGACTTCATCGAATCGATGACCGGGCCGGACTGCAGGATTTCGCGCGAGACGTTCAACGACAGATCATTGGAATCCACCACGCCCTTGATGAAACGCAGGTACAGCGGCAGGAACTGCTCGGCCTGGTCCATCACGAACACGCGCTGCACGTAGAGCTTCAGGCCCTTGGGCGCATCGCGGTGGTACAGGTCGAACGGCGCATGGCCGGGCACGTATAGCAGCGAGGTGTACTCGAGCTTGCCTTCGACCTTGTTGTGGCTCCACGCCAGCGGATCCTGGTGGTCGTGCGCGGCGTGCTTGTAGAACTCCTGGTACTCGGCGTCGCTGATCTCGGTGCGCGGGCGCGTCCACAGGGCGCTGGCACGGTTCACGGTTTCCCACTCGATCTCGGCCGGGGCGTCCTCGCCGTGGTGTTCCTTGACCATCTGGATCGGCAGGCCGATGTGGTCGGAGTACTTCTTGATGATGCCGCGCAGGCGCCAGCCGTCGGCGAAGTCGCGCTGGTCGTCCTTCAGGTGCAGCACGATGCGGGTGCCGCGCTCGGTCTTGTCGATGCCTTCCACGTCGAACTCGCCTTCGCCGCGCGAGGACCAGTGCACGCCCTCGCTGGCGGGCAGGCCGGCGCGACGTGAGTAGACGTCGACCTGGTCGGCGACGATGAAGGCGCTGTAGAAGCCGACGCCGAACTGGCCGATCAGCTGGGAATCCTTCTTCTGGTCACCGGAGAGCTGGCGCAGGAAGTCGCCGGTGCCCGACTTGGCGATGGTGCCCAGGTGGGCGATCGCCTCATCCCGGCTCATGCCGATGCCGTTGTCGTCGATGGTCAGGGTGTTGGCGGTGGCGTCGAAGCTGACGCGGATGCGCAGGTCGCCGTCGTTCTCGAGCAGGGCCGGCTGGGTCAGCGCTTCGAAGCGCAGTTTGTCCGAGGCGTCGGCGGCGTTGGAGATGAGCTCGCGAAGGAAGATTTCCTTGTTGGAGTACAGCGAGTGGATCATCAGCTGCAGCAGCTGTTTGACTTCGGTCTGGAAGCCCAGGGTTTCTTTTTGGGTCTGCACGGTCATGGGTCGTGTTGCTCCTTGGGGCATTGCCGCGCCCGGCGCGGCGGCTGGCTCAAGGGGTAGGGGTGGATTGTCCCGAATTCAAGGCCGCCACCTCCAGCACGGCGCCTGTCTGTCTGCGTGGGGAGGGCGGCGGGTACGGGGTGCCGGGACGCGGCGTGAACCCCTCCATGGGGCCTCGTGGGCAGCATCCATGCTGCCCAACGGTCCCGGCCCCCCGTACCCGCCACCCTCCTGTCAGGGGGCGCGTGTGGTGCGGTTGGATCCGTGCGGTACATGGACGTCGTTGCCCCGGCACATGATTTGGTCCGAGGACGAGGCGGCTCTTACCGCTACAACCTAGAATGTCGTCCTGAACCGCCTGCCATCCGTGCCCATGACTCTCTTCTGCCCGTTCGCCCATCCCGCTGCCAGCTGTCTCCGGAGCCAAGCATGACGCCGCGTCAGCCGGTGGCCGCCGTGGGCCAGGTGCGGATCATCGGCGGCAAGTGGCGCAATACGAAGCTGCCGGTGCCGCTGTCACCGGGGCTGCGGCCCAGCAGTGACCGAGTGCGCGAGACGCTGTTCAATTGGCTGATGCCGCGGCTGGGTGGGGCGCGGGTGCTGGATCTGTTCGCTGGCAGCGGGGCGCTGGGGCTGGAGGCGGTGTCGCGGGGGGCGGCGCAGGCGACGCTGGTGGAGCGCGATGTGGCGTTGTCCCGGCAACTGCGCGACTCGGTCGCCAAGCTGGGGGCGCAGGAGCAGATCGCGGTGGTACAGGCCGATGCGCTGCAGTGGCTGCGGCAGCCGGCCGGGGCGCTGGCGGATATCGTGTTCATCGATCCGCCGTTCGCCGATGGGCTGTGGGAGGCGGTGATCGCCGGGCTGCCCTCGCATCTGGCCGCCGATGCCTGGCTGTACGTGGAGTCCCCGGCCGATCAGGCGCCGAAGATGCCCGCGCCGTGGCTGCTGCACCGTGAGGGGGGCACCCGGGAGGTCCGTTTTGCCCTGTATCGGCGCGCCACTGCTACACTTTCACCAGACCAACACGCGTAGCTGACGTATGACCGTGGCCAACCGCCGCATTGCTGTCTACCCGGGCACCTTCGATCCGATCACCAACGGTCACATCGATCTGGTGAACCGCGCCGCACCCCTGTTCGAGAAGGTGGTGGTGGGCGTGGCGCAGAGTCCGTCCAAGGGGCCGACCCTGCCGCTGGAGCAGCGCGTGCAGCTGGCCCGCGATGCGCTGGGCCACAACCGCAACGTGGAAGTGCGTGGTTTCGATACCCTGCTGGCGCATTTCGTGCGCTCGGTGCAGGGCGGGGTGCTGCTGCGCGGCCTGCGCGCGGTGTCCGATTTCGAATACGAATTCCAGATGGCGAGCATGAACCGCCATCTGATCCCGGAGGTCGAGACCCTGTTCCTGACCCCGGCCGAGCAACACAGTTTCATTTCGTCTTCGCTGGTCCGCGAGATCGCCCGTCTGGGTGGCGACGTGTCCGGCTTTGTGCCGTCCGCCGTGCTTGAGGCGCTGCGCAAGGTCCGTGAAGCGAAGTCGGCCCAAGCGTAGTACCTGTCAGACCCATACATACCAAGAATCACCAAGGGAGGAATTCCATGAACAACACCATGCGTGCCATGTTGATCGCGTCGTTCGCGCTGGCCTTCACCGCCTGCAAGAAGGAAGAGGCCGCGCCGGTCGTCGAAGCCCAGCAGGCGCTGGTCGCCCCGGCTGCCGATGACGATGCCGGCTGGAAGAAGTACCTGCAGGCTGTGGCCGTGCAGAACATGGGTAACATCAGCAACAGCCCGTACCTGTATTACCTCGCCCCGGAATCGGACCCGGAATTCGCGGCCAAGTATGAGCGTCAGGTCGAAAGCGCGACCCAGGCCTTGGGCCGTGGCGTGCAGCCGGGCAACATGCTGGCCTTCGGTTCCTCGGCCTCGGCCAAGATGGCCGACATGATCCAGGCCGTGTTCAAGGACGTCTCGCCGGATTCGATGAAGGGTGTGCGCGTGGTGTTCATCGGCAAAGCCGCCGACAACGCCCGCGTCCAGTCGATCATCCAGCCGACCGGCGCCGAGTACATCTTCGTCGAAGCCAAGTAACCCGTGCAGTGGCGGCTGCGCCGTGTGCGCGGCCCGGGTGGCGCCCGCAGGGGCGTCACCGATGACCGGCCCGCGCGCCCGCGTGGGCCGGTTCTCATCCGCCGGCGCGGGCGTGGAGTAACGCCATGTCGCTGAAAATCAATGAGCTCTGCGTCAATTGCGACGTCTGTGAGCCGGCCTGTCCCAATCAGGCCATTTCGATGGGTGAAACCATCTACGTGATCGATCCGGCCCGCTGCACCGAGTGCGTGGGGCATTTCGACGAACCCCAGTGCGTGGTCGTCTGCCCGGTCGAATGCATCGATCCCGATCCGGACATTCCGGAAACCCAGGACGCCCTGCTGGCCAAGCTGCACGGGCTGCAGCGCGATCATCCCGAATTGTATGTCACGGAGTTTCTGCCCAAATGAGAACGCTGTCGCGTCGCTGGTTGCTGCTTGTCCTGCTGGTGGCCCCGGGTGCCTGGGCCGCGGAACCCGCGCAGGCGGCCTTGGCCAAACATCCTGACGGTGCCGCCGTCGCCAGTGGCCATCACCTGGCCACCGAAGCCGGCATGGAAATCCTGGCCAAGGGCGGCAACGCATTCGATGCGGCCGTGGCCGTGTCCGCCACGCTGGCGGTGGTCGAGCCGATCAGTTCCGGCCTTGGCGGCGGCGGCTTCTTCCTGCTGCACGATGCGGCCACCGGCAAGGACGTGATGCTGGACGCGCGCGAAACCGCGCCGCAGTCCGCCACCCCCGAAGCGTTCCTCGACAAGAAGGGCGATCTGGACCGCGACCGTTCGGTCAACGGTGCCTGGTCGGCCGGTATCCCGGGCCTGCCGGCAGCGTTGGTGGAACTGTCCTCCAAGCACGGCAAGCTGCCGCTGAAGACCTCGCTGGAACCGGCCATGCGCATCGCGCGCGATGGCTTCCCGGTGTATGCGCGCATGTCCAAGGGCTACCAATCGCGGCGCGCGGTGATGCAGCGCTATCCCGGCACGCGCGAGGTGTATGAGCGCAACGGCAAGCCGATCGCCGAGGGCGATGTGTTCCGCCAGCCGGAACTGGCCAGGACCATGGAGCGTCTGGCCGACCAGGGCTTCGATGGCTTCTACCGGGGCGAGACCGGCAAGCTGCTGCTCAAGGGCGTGAAGCAGGCCGGCGGCCAGTGGACCGCGGAGGAATTGGCCGGCTACCGGGTCAAGCTGCGCGAGCCGATCGCCTTCAAGTACCGCGACTGGACCATCACCACCGCCTCGCCCCCGTCTTCCGGCGGCATCGCGCTGGCGGCCATGCTGCAGATTCTGGAAGGCTGGGACCTGAAATCGCTGGACCAGGCCCATCGCACCCACCTGGTGGTGGAAGCCATGCGCCGCGCCTACCGCGACCGCACCTTCTTCCTGGGCGACCCGGATTTCGTGGACATCCCGCAGAAAGTGCTGACCAGCAAGGACTACGCGCAGGGCCTGCGTGCCACCATCCACCCGGAGAAGGCGACCCCGAGCGATCTGCTGTCGGGCAACCCGACCCCGCTTGAAGATGACGAGACCACGCATTTCTCGATCATCGACCGCGAAGGCAACCGCGTCGGCGCAACCCAGACCGTGAACCTGCTGTACGGCTCGGGCCTGATTCCGTCGGGTACCGGCGTGCTGCTGAACAACGAAATGGACGATTTCGCGCTCAAGCCGGGCACGCCCAATGCCTTCGGCGTGATGGGCTACGCGGCCAATGCGCCCAAGCCGGGCAAGCGCATGCTCAGCTCGATGACCCCGACCTTCATGGAGTCCGCCGACAAGGTCGTGGTGCTCGGCACGCCCGGTGGCAGCCGCATCATCACCATGGTGCTGCTGGGGATCCTCGGCTATGACGATGGCCTGACTGCCCAGCAGGTCGCCGCGTTGCCGCGCTACCACCACCAGTGGCTGCCGGATCTGATCGAGGCCGAGAGCGGCACTTTCGATGCGGGCACCATCAAACAGCTGCAGGCAATGGGCCACAAGATCGATCTGCCCGGCGACACCGCCGCGGGTGGCCGCGGCTCCAGCCACGTCTGGGGCAACCTGCAGACCGTGGAATGGGACCGCCGCAGCAATGTCCTCAGCGGTGGCAGCGACCCGCGCAATCCGGTCGGCAGCGCCGCGGTCAGCCAAGCACACTGATTGACCGCACAGACGAGAAACCCCGTCCCAGTGGCGGGGTTTTTTCATGGGCGATGGCTAGCGAATATTTAACGGGGCCACGACGATAATTTGCCAATGAAACTATGGTCCATCCGCGGTAACTCCCAGAAACTCGACGGTGGCGCGATGTTCGGCAATGCGCCGCGCGCGGTCTGGGAAAAGTGGGCAGTGCCGGACGATCTCAACCGGATCGAACTGGCCTGCCGTGCACTGCTCGCCAGCCCGCTGGCCGGCAAGACGGTGCTGTTTGAAACCGGCATCGGCGCTTTCTTCGAGCCGAAACTGCGGGACCGCTACGGTGTGCAGGAACCCAGCCATGTGCTGATCGAATCCCTGCGCGAGGCCGGGTTCGAGCACGAAGACATCGACGTGGTGGTGCTGAGCCATCTGCACTTCGATCATGCCGGCGGCCTGCTGGCACCGTGGAGCGAAGGTCGCGCGCCGGAACTGCTGTTCCCGAATGCGACCTTCCTGGTCGGGGCCGAGCACTGGGCGCGCGCGCTGCATCCGCATCCGCGCGATCGGGCCAGTTTCATCCCGGAACTGCCCGGTCTGCTGCAGGCCAGTGGCCGCCTGGAAATCGTCGACGGTCCGTATTCCACCGCCCTGGGCGACAGCGTACGTTTCAGCTTCAGCGACGGGCATACCCCGGGGCTGATGCTGGCCGAGATCATCGGGCCGGAGACGGTGGATGGGCAGGCGCGGGGCGGCGTGGTGTTCTGCGCGGACCTGATCCCGGGCCGCTCGTGGGTGCATGTGCCGATCACGATGGGTTACGACCGCAACGCCGAACTGCTGATCGACGAGAAGCGCAGCTTCCTGGAAGACAAACTGGCCCGCAACGTCCATCTGTTCTTCACCCACGACCCGCAGTGCGCGTTGGCGCAGGTGTCACGCGATGAGAAGGGCCGCTTCGGCACCGTGCACGAACAGGGCGAACTGAAGGCCCGCGCGCTGGCGTAACGCTACGCTTGGCCCGGCCGCGCACCGCCCGGCACTCCCGCCTGGGCAACCACACCGGTAGATGCCGACCGTTGGTCGGCACGGCACCTCACGGCACCGGGCATGAATCCGGCCCGATGCGTCAATGCGCCTTTAAACAGCCGCTCATGAACGTCTTGCGCGCATCGCCGGCCAGCTTCTTCGCAGCCGCATCGGCGTTGCAGGTCTTCATGCGCTCCTGCGGCGTGCTCGCCGCCGGCGCCGGAGCGCTCAGGCAGGCCTTCTGCGCGGTCTTGTAGTCCTCGCCGGTCTTGCCTTTGTTCTTGGCCGAGCAATCGGCCATGCGCTGTTGCTGCGGCGTCGCCGCACTGACAACGGCCGGGCCACCCAGAAGCAGCAGACAGGCCAGCAGGGACAAGGTCTTCATGACGCAGCTCCACGCACGGGTTGAGGATGCGCGCAGCTTCTGCCCGGGCATGGCTAGGCCGTGTGAAGCACCGGCGGCTGGTGGTGACCGCCGGTCGGAACGAGGAAATCAACCGACCACGCGGGTCCCGAAAATCCGATCGCCGGCATCGCCCAGGCCCGGCAGGATGTAGCCCCTCTCGTTGAGCTGGGCATCGATGGCGGCGGTATAGATCTCCACGTCCGGATGCACGGCCTGCACGGCGGCGATGCCTTCCGGCGCGGCCACCAGGAAGATGCCCTTGATGCGGCGTGCGCCGGCACGCTTGAGCATGTCGATCGTGGCGATCAGGGTGCCGCCGGTGGCCAGCATCGGGTCCAGGATCAGCGCATCGCGCTCTTCCAGGCGGCCGGTCAGGCGCTCGAAGTAGGGCACCGGCTGCAGGGTTTCCTCATCGCGCTGCAGGCCGACCACGCTCACGCGCGCGGCGGGGATCAGCGAGAGCACGCCACTGAGCATGCCCAGGCCGGCGCGCAGGATCGGCACCACGGTGATCTTGGCCCCGGCGATGCGCTGCACCGTCACCGGGCCTGCCCAGCCGGCCATGGTGTGGGCTTCGGTATCCAGATCGGCGGTGGCCTCGTAGGCAAGCAGCCCACCGAGCTCATTGGCCAGCTCGCGGAAGTCCTTCGTGCTCAGGGACGCATCGCGCATCAGGCCGATCTTGTGCTGCACCAGCGGATGGCGCACTTCGACGATTTTCATGGGGGGAATGACTGGCAAAGGAGAGGCCGATAGTGTGCCGCAACACCCCACCGAAGCCAAAAGCCGACGCCGGCACCGACCGTTCGATGTCCCCGGTGTCATCCCCATGCAACCTCCCGGACATACCGTGCTGACCCATTCTTTACACAGATTGGGGAAGGCAGTGCAGAAGAAGCGTCCGTTGGGCCTGGCGATCAGCCTTTCGTTGCTGGCGGTGATCACCCCGTCGGCCCATGCCGCCGATACGCCCGATGGCGGCACGGTGGCCGGCAGCGCCGCCGCCAGTGCCGCCGCGATCGTTCTGGACCGGGTCGAAGTCCGCCCGCAGCTGGAGTCGCAGACCCGCGCGGTCGACCTCAAGCGCAGCAGCGATGCGATTGAAGATGCGGTGTCCTCCGATGCCATGGGCGTCTACCCCGACAAAAACGTGGCCGAATCGCTGCAGCGCCTGCCCGGCGTCAGCGTTACCCGTGACCAGGGTGAGGGGCGCTTCGTGGTCATCCGTGGCCTGGATGCCAATCTCAACAGCGTCAGCGTGGATGGCATCGCGATTGGTACCCCGGAAGACTCCAGCCGCGCGGCCCCGCTGGACGTGATTCCCTCCGACTCGACCGAGCGCCTGCGCGTGGTCAAGTCGCCCACCCCGGATATGCCGGGTGACGCCATCGGCGGTGCGATCCTGGTCGAGTCCGCCTCGGCGTTCGACCGCGAAGGCCGCAACCTGCGCGGCAAGATCGAAGCCAGCCATCAGCAGCTCTCCGGCAACACCAGCCCGAAGGCCGCAATCAACTACAGCGAAGTGTTCGCCGATACCTTCGGCGTGGCGCTGGGGGTGAACTACCAGAACCGCAAGTTCGAATCGGACAACACCGAAGTGGAGTACGGCGAGTTCGACGGCGGCGCCGAGGACGACCTGTTCGCCACCAGCCTGCAGCAGCGCAAGTACGAGATCGAGCGCAAGCGCATCGGTGCGAACCTCAATCTGGATTGGCACCCGGATGAAGACAATCGTTATTACCTGCGCACGCTGTACAGCCAGTTCGACGATGCCGAAACCCGCCAGCGCACCCTCTTCAACTTCGGCGATGGCGACGTCACCGCGCTGGGCAGCAACCAGTACCGCGTCGATGACCTGCCGGCCGATGCGATCCAGAAGCGCATGCGCTATCGCACCAAGAAAGAAAACACCTTCACCACCAGCGCCGGCGGCGAGAACCGCCTGACCAATGCGGTGGTCGATTACAAGGTCGGTTACACGCGTACCGAAGAGCGCGTCAACGATGAGATGGAGGCGCGCTTCGAGTACAACGGCGACGACCTCGGCGCCAGCGTCGATCAGAACAGTGGCATCCCGCGCTACAGCCTGACCAGCGCGGAGTGGATGGATAACGGCAACTACGATTTCGATCGTTTCGTGGTGTCGCCCAAGCAGGTCAACGACAGCGAACGCAGTGCGCAGATCAACGTGCGCTTCGATGGCGAATCCTCCAGCATCAAGTTTGGCCTGCTCGGCCGCTGGCGCGACCGCGACGTCAATGTCGATGAGCGCGAACTGCGCGTCGGCCCGGACGTGGCGTTGTCGGACTGGACCACCTCCACCCCCGATCACCGCGGCGGCAGCCTCGGCCAGGGCATGAGCTCGGATGCGATGCGCCGCTACTGGGCGCAGTCTGGTGGTCAGTACAGCGCCCGCCCGCAGGATACCGGCGGCAATGCGCTGACCTCGCTGGAAGAGGATTACACCGCCAGCGAAGACATCTTCGCCAGCTATGCGATGGGCACCTGGGATATCGGCGCGCTGCGCATCATCGGTGGCGTGCGCGTGGAGAACACCCAGTTCAGCGCCACTGGCAACAGCGTGGACGTGGCACCCAATGGCCGCAGCTTCACGGTCACCCCGTTGAGCGTGAGCCGCAGCTACACCAACGTGCTGCCCGGCCTGCACCTGCGCTACGACGCCGGCGATGACTGGGTGCTGCGTGCGGCCGCCAACAAGACCGTCTCGCGCCCGTCGTTCGGCGATGTGGCACCGCGCGTCGGCCTGAGCCGGGGGGATGAGGAAGTCCGGATCGGCAATCCGCAGCTGAATCCCTACGAATCCAGGAACATCGACCTGTCGCTCGAGAAATACCTCGGCAGCACCGGCATCGTCTCGCTGGGCGTGTTCCACAAGTCGATCGACGGCTACATCGTCAACACGGTGAGCAACACCGATCCGGCGTACCCGGATTACGAGGTCACCCGGGTGATCAACGGCAACAAGGCCACGGTGAAGGGTGCCGAGTTCAACTGGCAGCAGCAGCTCGCCTTCCTGCCGGCCGGTTGGGATGGTCTGCTGGTCGGCGCCAGCGGCACCTGGCTGGATACCGATTTCGATCCAGGCGTTGTGGGCCGCGAGCGCGACGACTTCATGCTGCCGCGTGCCTCCAAGCACGTGTACAGCGCGCACCTCGGCTATGAAAAGGCCGGCTTCAGCACCCGCGTGGCCGCGGTCTACCGCAGCGAGTATCTGGATTCACTCGGCGACAGCCGCGCCTATGACATCTATGTGGCGCCCAACACCCAGCTCGATTTCAGCATGGACTACAAGATCACCTCGAACGTGAGCGTTTACTTCGAAGCCCAGAACCTGCTCGACAAGCCGCTGGAGCTCTACCAGGGCGTGCGCTCGCGCACCCTGCAGAACGAAGAATATGGCCGCACCTACGCCCTTGGCCTGAAGGTGGCCCTGTGATGCGCGCGTCCCATGGTCTGAGCCTGCTCGCACTGGCGCTGTTGACTGCCTGCCGGCCGGCGGCTACGCCGCAGGCTGCTGCACCCGCTGCGTCCCCGACGGCCGCCGACGCCTCCGCACGCGATGTCGCCACGGTCGCCGAGGCGTTCCTGACCCCGATGACCCCCGAAGACAACATCGACTCGCCGGCCAGCTGGACCACGCCCGAGGGCCAGGTCTGGTTGATCGCAACCGCCAAGGCCACCGACAAGCTGGTGGTCTATGACGGGCAGACCGGCGCGAAGCTGCGTGACGTTGGCAGCCTTGGCACCGCCCCGGGCCAGTTCGACCGCCCCAACGGCATCGCCGTGGTCGATGACCTCGTGCTGATCGTGGAGCGTGACAATCACCGCGTGCAGGTCCTGCAGCTGCCAGACTTCAGCCCGCTGGGCGTGTTCGGCGCCGACGATCTGCGCAAGCCGTACGGGCTGTGGGTGAACAAGCAAGGTAACGGCTACGACGTGTACGTCACCGATTCCTACGACGCGGGCGAAGACGCGCAGGGCAACGACGTGCTGCCGCCGCTGGCCGAACTGGACAAGCGCGTGCGTCGTTACGCGCTCACCCTGGAGGGCGGCAAGGCGCAGGCCACGCTCACCGCCAGCATCGGTGATACCACCGAGGCCGGCGCGCTGCGGGTGGTCGAATCGATCTGGGGCGACCCGGCCAACGACCGCCTGCTGATCGCTGAAGAAGACGAAACCTACGCCAGCGAGTTCAAGGTCTACACGCTGGAAGGCCGCTTCAGCGGCGCCACGTTCGGCCGCGATGCCTTCCAGGCCCAGGCCGAAGGCGTGATGCTGCGCACCTGTGGCAAGGACGGCTGGTGGATCACCACCGAGCAGGGCAAGCAGCGCAGCGTGTTCCATCTGTTCGACCGGCACAGCCTGAAACATGTCGGTGCATTCCAGGGTAATACGGTGGCCAACACCGACGGCATCTGGTCGATGCAGGCACCGTCCGCGCGCTTCCCGCATGGCGCGCTGTATGCCGTGCACGATGATCAGGGCGTGGTGGCCTTCGACTGGGCGAGCATCGCCAAGCAGGTGTCGCTGCCGCTGGAGTGCGGCGCGTGAGCCGCGTTCCTGCCGCCTTGACCGCGCTGACGATGGCGCTGCTGCTGTGCAGTGGCAGCGCCGTGGCAAAGAAGGACGCCGAGACCGGGGCCGAGCCCAACACCCAGGTGCCGGCCGGCAACCGGCACTACGCAGCGACCGGCTTCCCCGACCGCCTGGTCGCCTCGCCGGCACAGGACGCGGCGCGCGGCTTCTCGGTGGCGTGGCGGACCGATACCTCGGTCAAGGCGCCGGTGCTGGAATGGGTGCTGGCCGGTGATTCGCCGGATGTGGGGACGCCCACCCGCATCTCCGCCAGCACGCAGGCGCTGACCACCGAACTGGGCACGTCCCATCATCACCGTGCCGACATCACCGGCCTGCAGCCGGACACGCTGTACCTGTGGCGCGTGCAGGGTCAGAACACCTGGAGTGCCTGGAACCAGCTGCGCACTGCCGGCCGTGCCGACCAGCCGCTCACGCTGTTGTACTTCGGTGACACCCAGAACAAGAACCTCAGCCACGTTTCGCGCGTCATGCGGGCCGGCATCAAGGCCGCCCCGGATGCACGCCTGAGCCTGTTCGCCGGTGATCTGGTCAGCGGTGGCGACGGGCAGGATGACAGCGAGTGGGGCGAGTGGTTCGCCGCCGCCGGCTGGCTGCCGCAGGAAACCGCGGTCGCCCCGGCAATCGGCAACCATGAGTACGTCGAGGAATTCGAAGACACGCCGCAGGAGCGCCGCGTGCTCGGCCGTCACTGGCCGGTGACGTTCGCATTGCCACGCAACGGCGTGGACGCCGCCGACACCAGTACCTACTGGTTCGATTACCAGGGCGTGCGCATCGCCGTACTCGACGGCACCTCCGCGCTCGATCTGGGCACCGCCAAGGCGCAGGCCGCCTGGCTGGACACGGTGCTGGCCGACAATCCGCACCCGTGGAGCATCGTGCTGCTGCATCAGCCGTTCTATTCCCCGCGCGAAGGCCGCGAGAACGCCGAACTGCGCGATGTGCTGCTGCCCGTGGTGCGGCGCCACCAGGTCGATCTGGTCCTGCAGGGCCACGACCACACCTACGGCCGCCGTGGCGAAGGGAAGGGTGCGACGCCGCAGTTCGTGGTCACCGTGGCCGGGCCGAAGCAGTACCGGCTCTCGGACGAAGCCCGTGCCACCATGGCGCCGGTGGGTGAGGACACGCAGCTGTTCCAGGTCTTGAAGATTGATCCGAGCCACCTGCGCTACGAGGCACGCACCGTCACCGGCCGCCTGTACGACGGCTTCGAGTTGACACGTGGCGCCGATGGCCGCAAACAGAAGGCCGAACTGACGCAGGGACGCATCGCCCCCCGTGACTGCACGCGCGCCCAGACCCTGAAGGGCCGCGCCGACCGTTGCTGGGAATGACCGACCGGCCGGGCCGCTGCGGCGTGCCCGGCCTTCCGTGGAGATCGAGATGATCCATCGCCGTTCCATCGCGCGGGCCGCCTTGGCCACCTCGCTGCTGCTGCTCGCCGGTGCCAGCGTGGCCGGCAACGCGGTGCAGCACCCGTTCCTTGCCGCGCAGCCGAAGAATGCTCCGGAGGAGGTGAATCTGGCCGTGGAGATCCCGGCCGGCAGCTTCACCAAGTACGAGATCAAGGACGACGGTCTGGTGCATGTGGATCGCTTCCAGTCGATGCCGGTGGCGTACCCGGCCAACTACGGCTCGATGCCGCGCACGTTGGCGGGCGACAACGACCCGCTGGATGCGCTGGTGCTGACCCGTGAGCCGCTGCATCCCGGCGTGATCGTGCGGTTCCGTCCGATCGGTTTCCTGAAGATGGTCGATGACGGCGAGCAGGACGAAAAGGTCATCGGCGTGCCGACCGACAAGATCGACCCGACCTACGCCAGCATCCGCGATCTGGACGATCTGCCGCTGATCGAGCGGCAGCGCATCGAAGCTTTCTTCCGGGTCTACAAAGACCTGCCGGCCGGCCGCAATCCGGTCCAGCTCAATGGCTGGGGCAATGCCGCCGAGGCCAAGGCGCTGATTCGTGCCTCCATGCAGCGCTTCGATGCGCAGCAGCGGCGCGCGAAGGGCGATTGATCAGCCACGTGCGATGCCGGGCGATCACGCCCGGCCCGCAGTCGCCTTGTGCAGCCGCCGCAGGAACACGGCCATCTCCTTGACCGCCTGTTTGTCGCCGTTGGTCCCGGCCACAGTACTGCCTTCCTGCCACGCCTGTGCCGCCGCGTCGGTATCGCCGGCAGCCAGATGCGCCTTGCCCAACCATTTCCAGCCCGCCGAGTAGCGCGGGTCCTGAGCGACACAGCGCTGCAGATGGATGACCGCCTCCGCGGTGTCGCCCGCATCGAGCAGGGCCTTGCCCAGGCCGAAGCGGAGCAGGGCGCTGTCGCGACCACGTTCGAGCAGACGTTGCAGTGCGGGGATATCCATCGATGTCTCTACCGTGCAATACCGGCGCCCATCAACGCCCGCCGGCGGCCTGGTAACGGCGCGCGACCTCAGTCCAGTCGATCAGCTCGAAGAAGGCGGCGATGTAGTCCGGGCGCCGGTTCTGGTAGTTGAGGTAGTACGCGTGTTCCCATACATCCAGCCCCAGGATCGGCGTGCCACCGGAGAGGCCGGCGAACTCGCCCATCAACGGGTTGTCCTGGTTCGGGCTGCTCTCCACCGCAAGCTTGCCGTCCCGGTTCAACGTCAACCACGCCCAGCCACTGCCGAAGCGGGTCTGCGCGGCCTTGGTGAAGGCCTCCTTGAACGCGCCGTGGCCGCCGAGGTCACGCTCGATGGCGGCGGCAACCACATTGTCCGGTTGGCCGCTGTCCGGCGTCAGGACGGTCCAGAACAGGCTGTGGTTGGCATGTCCGCCGCCGTTGTTGCGGACGGCGTTGCGCACCCCCTCGGGCAGGGACCCGATATCGGCGATCAGTGCATCGATGTCGGTGCTTTCGATGCCGGCATCGGCGAGTGCCGCATTGAGATTGGTGATGTAGGTCTGGTGGTGCTTGGCATGATGGATTTCCATCGTGCGTGCATCGAAGTGCGGTTCGAGTGCGTCGTAGGCGTAGGGCAGGGCGGGGAGGGTGTAGGCCATGGATATCTCCGGAAGAGCAGGTGGGGGCGGTGCCGGCACGCAGCACGGGGATGCCACGATAGAACCTCAAGCGTGATTGAGGTCAAGCGCGGCGATGTGGAACAGTGCGGGCCATCCACGCGCGATCGCTGCCTCTCCTTCACCTGCACTGGCTATCATTGCCTGTCGAATCTTCCGGGGTAGTCTCGTGTCGGTAGCGTTGGTGTGGTTTCGCCGTGACCTGCGGTTGCAGGACAACCCGGCCCTGCAGGCCGCTCTGGATGCCGGCCATGTGCCGGTACCGGTCTACATCCATGCGCCACACGAAGAAGGCGACTGGGCGCCCGGTGGCGCGTCGAACACCTGGTTGCACCGCTCGTTGGTCGCGCTCGACGCGGACCTGCGTGCGCGTGGCTCGTCGCTGGTGCTGCGCCAAGGCGACAGTCAGGCACAGCTGCAGCAGCTGATCGAGCAGACCGGTGCGGGCGCGGTGTACTGGAACCGCAAGTACGAGCCGGCCACGCAGCCGCGCGATGCGAAGATCAAACGGGAACTGCGCGAGCAGGGCATCGAGGCCGAAAGCCATAACGGCAGCCTGATGTTCGAGCCGTGGGATGTGGCGACCCAGCAGGGCGGCCCGTACAAGGTGTTCACCCCGTTCTGGCGCAATGCGCTGACCCGTCTGCAGTTGCCGGCCCCGACTCGCTTGCCCGAGCGGCTGCCCGCGCACAGCGCCAGCGGCGAGAGTCTCGACGCGCTCGACCTTGCGCCCTCCATTGCGTGGGACCAGCAGTTCTGGACGCATTGGCAGCCCGGCGAGGCGGGCGCGCACGAGGCGCTGACCGTTTTCATCGATGGTGCCCTCAACGGCTATCGCCAGCAGCGTGATCTGCCGGACCGGGTCGGCACCTCGCTGTTGTCGCCGCACCTGCATTTCGGCGAGATCGCGCCGTGGCAGATCGCGCGTCGCCTGCAGGGCGAGCGCAGCGCCAGCCGCGATGCGGATATCGATGGCTACATCCGCGAGCTGGGTTGGCGTGAGTTCTCCTACCACCTGCTGCATCACTTTCCGCAGACCCCGGACCACAACCTCAACCCGCGCTTCGATCAGTTCCAGTGGGCCACGCCGGACCCGGCGGCATTGCAGGCGTGGCAGCAGGGGCGCACCGGCATCCCGATCGTCGATGCCGGCCTGCGTGAGCTGTGGGCGACCGGTTACATGCACAACCGCGTGCGCATGATCGTCGCCAGCTATCTGTGCAAGCACATGCGCCAGCATTGGCGCGCAGGTGCGCGCTGGTTCTGGGACACACTGGTCGATGCAGACCTGGCCAACAACACCATGGGCTGGCAATGGGTCGCCGGCACCGGTGCGGATGCCGCGCCGTACTTCCGGATTTTCAACCCGGTCACACAGTCGCAGAAGTTCGACCCGCAGGCACGTTACATCACTCGTTGGGTGCCGGAACTGGAAGCGCTTCCGTTGAAGGCCCGCTTCGCACCGTGGCAATCGCCGCAGCTGCTGGCCGAGCTCGCGCCGGGCTACCCGGCATTGCCACTGGTGGATCTGAGCGAGGGTCGGGATGCCGCGTTGGCAGCGTATCGGCATACCGGCGGGGCGTGACCGGCGTCCCGGAAAGGTCGCTTTCGCCGTAACCGTTTACCTGAACAGGGAGCTGCCGGGCGTGCCATTCATCATGCCGGCATCGCGTTGGGCTGTTTATGCTCTTCACGGCCCGCACGCCGGCGCCGTCCGGTAACCAAGGAGAAACCTCATGATTCGACCCGCAACCCGCAACGTGGCCCTGGCCCTGATGACTGCTGCCGCCCTGACGGCCTGCGCCACCGGTGGCTCCTACGTGCAGAGTGACCAGTACGGCAACCCCGTTGAACAGCAGAACCGCACCGGCCGCAACGCGTTGATCGGCACCGCGGTCGGCGTCGCCGCCGGCCTGCTCAGCGGCAACAGCGCCACCGAGCGCCGCCAGCACGCCATGATCGGTGCCGGTATCGGCGCACTCAGCGGCGCGGCCGTCGGCCAGTACCAGGACCGTCAGGAACGCGCGCTGCGCGAACGTACCGCCAACACCGGTATCGACGTCTCCCGTAATGGCGACAACCTGGTCCTGAACCTGCCGGACGGCATCACCTTCGATTTCGGCAAGTCCACGCTGAAGCCGCAGTTCTACAGCTCGCTCAACGGCGTGGCCAGCACGCTGGCCGAGTACAACCAGACCATGATCGAAGTGGTCGGCCACACCGACAGCATCGGCAGCGACGCAGTCAACAACCGCCTCTCCAAGGAACGCGCCGACTCGGTCGCCGCCTATCTGGCCGGCCAGGGTGTGCAGCGTGCCCGCATCGAAACCCTCGGTGCCGGCAAGGCCTACCCGATTGCCGACAACAACACCGATGCCGGCCGCGCGCAGAACCGCCGCGTCGAGATCCGTGTGATTCCCTTGCAGCAATAACAGCGCGCCAGCGCGCTGTTATTGCGTGTTGCGAGCCCAGGTTCGCAACACGAAAATGCCGCCCTTACAGGCGGCATTTTCTGTAGGTACCGGCCGCTGGCCGGTACGCCCGGAACAACTCCGTCCGCTCGCACACCCACACGACCGCACCGCCCAAACGACAACGCCGCCCAAGAGCGGCGTTGTCGTTCATACGGCACTGCGCTGATGAAGCAGCATCACCCCGCGGTCACCGTCTCCAGAATCCGCTTCCCGGCCGCCTGCAGCTCGGTTTCCACCTGCGTCTGCTGCTGCTTGGCCAGCTTCGCGGCCGGGCACTGGGCCAGCATGTAGTTTGCGTCGAAGTTCATCTTCTCGACCAGGAAATCGACGAACGCGCGCACCTTCGGCGAGACCAGCCGGCCGCCGGCGAACACCGCGTTGAAGTCCACTTCCGGCCCGGTCCAGCCGGCCAGCACGCGGCGCACCATCCCCGATTCGACGAACGGCTTGGCCATCACGTCACCGGTCAACAGCAACCCTTCGCCGCACACCAGTGCGCCGTTCAATGCGGACGGATCATTGGCCACCAGCAGCGGATTCACCGGGAAATCGAGCAGCTCGCCACCGTTCTCGCCCAGCTGCCAGAAGAAGCGGTTGTTGTTGAGGTTGCGGGCCTTGCGCATCGCCAGGATGCGGTGGAACTGCAGTTCATCCGGGTGCAGCGGCTCGCCATAGCGTTCGATGTAGGCCGGGCTGGCAAACACCTGCGTGCGCAGGCTGCCAAGCTTGCGCGCCACCAGGTTGGAGTCGGGCAGGGTGCCCACGCGCAGCGCCAGATCCGCTTCACCGGCAATCAGGTCGAGCTTCTCGTTGCCCAGATGCATGTCCAGCTGGATTTCCGGGTACTGCGCATGGAACTGGCCGAGCAGCGGCGCGATCCAGGTGATGCCGATCGAGTAGGGCACGGTGAAGCGCAGCCAGCCGCGCGGGCCGGACTGCAGCTGGTTGACCGCGCCTTCGGCTTCTTCCAGCTCGCGTGCGATGCGCTGGCAGTGCTCGTGATAGACCGAGCCCGCTTCAGTGAGGCCGAGGCGGCGGGTGGTCCGGTGCAGCAGACGCGCGCCGAGGCGCGTTTCCAGTTCCTGCACCTTGCGGCTGACCGTCGTCTTGGGTAACCCCAGTGCAGTGGCGGCGGCGATGAAACTGCCTTGCTCGACCACTTTGACGAAGATCAGCGTGTCGTTGAGATCGTGGGCCATGACGGGATCCAAAGTCGGGGAGGGAGAGAGTGCCGCAAATGATTGTGCCGGGCACGGGATGATTATTCCCCTAAATCCGGACTAATCAAGGGGGAGTTTGAGGACTAATCTGGCGCCATTCCAGATATGAAGGACGACAACCATGTGGTTGCGGAACATTCTTGGCCGCCTGCGTAGCGGCCCCAACGCCCCGCTGGACCTCGCGATGACCGTGGAAGTCCGTCCGGGTTCCTTGTCCCGTAAGGCTTTTCGGGAGTTCACCCCGCCTGCCAACATGCAGCGCGGCGGCAGCTTCCGGCTGGGCGCCCGCAACGGCGACCGACTGGGCCGAATTGGGATTATCCCGGCGACGGGAGTGAAAGTCCCATGAATGGGACATTGGCCCCCGAGGTGCTGGTGCTCGGTGGCACCGGCAGCGTGGGCCAGGGGATCGTGGCGGCCTTGCTGGAGGCCGGCAGCCCCGTGTTGGTGGTCGGCCGCGACCCCGGCCGGCTGGCCGCGCTGCAGGAGCAGTTCGCCGATGAGCCGGGGCTGGAGGTCCTGCTCGGTTCGCTGGGCGACGACGGCTCGGCGCGGACCGTGGCCGAGCGCGTCGGCGGACGTGCCCGCGCGCTCGCCGCGGTGGTGGATGCGATGGGCGGGCCGTACAACCGTGGGCGGGTGACCGACCGCAGCGGCGATGCGCTGTTGCAGGCGCTGCAGGCCGACGTGATGCCGCACGTGCATGCCGGCCGCCATCTGCTGCCGCTGGTGCGCGGTGGCGCCCAGGTACGGCGCTACGTGCTGGTTGGCGGGCCGGCCGGCTTCAAACCGTGGGCCGGGCACGGTGAGTCCTCCATCACCATGTCCGCCACCCGCATGTACGCGCAGGTGCTGCACCAGGAAGCCCAGGCACTGGGCGTGCGCGCGCAGATGCTGGAAGTGTGCGATCCGGTGTGCACCCCGGCCAATGCCGCCAAGGCCTGCATCGAATGGCCGAGCGCGCTGCTGGTTGGCCGGCGTGTGGTCTCGCTGCTCGACAACTGCACCGACAACCGCGCCATCGTGCGCTGCGATGCACGCGATGCCGAACTGCCGCGCGGGCTGCTGCATCTGGACCGCCCTCCGCCGATGTCGCGCAACACGGCCGGCACTGCTTGACCTCTACCAAGGTTCAGGTCCCAGGCTACGCCCCCCACGTCGCCCACGTTTTCGATTCTGTATCACCACCCCTACGTACGGATGCATGACATGACTTCCAACTCCTCCCCGCATCGTTTCACCCGACGGCTGGCCATGGCCGGCGTTTCCATCCTTGCCGCCGCGGTGCTGACCGCCTGCAGTGGCAGCCACGCTGAGGAAGCCGGCATGCCGCCGCCGCCCTCGGTCAGTGCCGCCCCGGTGCTGGTCAAGCAGGTCAGCCAGTGGGACGACTTCAGCGGCCGCGTCGAAGCGGTCGAAAGCGTTGAACTGCGCCCGCGCGTCTCCGGCTACATCGACAAGGTCAACTATGTCGAAGGCCAGGAGGTCAAGAAGGGCGATGTGCTGTTCACCATCGACGCACGCAGCTACCGCGCCGAGCTGGACCGCGCCACCGCCGAGCTCAACCGCGCGCGCACCCAGGCCCAGGTGAGCCGCAGCGAAGCCGACCGTGCCCGCCGCCTGTCCGACCAGCAGGCGATTTCCACGGAGACCTGGGAACAGCGCCGTGCCGTGTCCGAGCAGGCCCTGGCGCAGGTGCAGGCCGCGCAGGCGGCGGTTGATGCAGCGCGCTTGAACATGGAATTCACCCAGGTGCGCGCCCCGATCAACGGCCGTGCCGGCCGCGCGATGGTGACCGCCGGCAACCTGGTCACCGCCGGCGACAGCGCCAGCGTGCTGACCACGCTGGTCTCGCTGGACAAGGTGCATGTGTACTTCGATGCCGATGAAGGCACCTTCCTGCGCTACGCCCAGATGGCCCGCAAGGGGGAACGCCCGAGCGAGCGCGACAGCGAACTGCCGGTGAAGGTCGGCCTGTCCGGTGAGGACGGCTACCCGCATGAAGGCAAGGTCGATTTCCTGGACAACCAGGTCACCCGCAGCACCGGCACCATCCGGGTCCGCGCGCTGCTGGACAACGCCGACCGCGCCTTCACCCCGGGGCTGTTCGCCCGCGTGCAGTTGCTGGGCAGCGGCCAGTTCCAGGCCATGCTGATCGATGACAAGGCCGTGCTGACCGACCAGGACCGCAAGTTCGTCTACGTGGTCGACAAGGACAACAAGGCACAGCGCCGTGATATCCAGCTCGGCCGCAACGCCGACGGCCTGCGGATCGTCGAGCAGGGCCTGAAGGCCGGTGACCGCGTGATCATCGACGGCGTGCAGAAAGTCTTCATGCCCGGCATGCCGGTTCAGGCCAAGGCCGTTGCGATGCAGCCGGTTGCCGCACCGGTAGCCGCGCCGGCTGTTGCAAAGAATTGAAGGGCAGCCGACTGACCGTCGGTTCTACATAGCAGCCGACCAACGGTCGGCTCTACCGTGACTGCCATCGCCCCGTGCAGGGGAACCCGCCACCGCTGTCGCCTGCGACAGCGGCCGGGGTCGTGCACGCCGGCGCTGGTGAAACCCCAGGAATCCACCCATGGACTTTTCCCGTTTTTTCATTGACAGGCCGATCTTCGCGGCGGTGCTGTCGATCGTGATCTTCGCCGCAGGCCTGATCGCGATCCCCATGCTGCCGATCAGCGAGTACCCCGAAGTGGTGCCGCCATCGGTGGTGGTGCGCACGGTGTACCCGGGCGCCAACCCCAAGGTGATCGCTGAAACCGTGGCCACGCCACTGGAAGAAGCGATCAACGGCGTCGAGGACATGATGTACATCAAGTCCGTCGCCGGCTCTGACGGCGTACTGCAGATGACCGTGACCTTCCGCCCGGGTACCGACCCGGACGAGGCGGCGGTCAAGGTGCAGAACCGCGTCGCCCAGGCGCAGGCGCGCCTGCCGGAAGACGTGCGCCGCCAGGGTGTCTCCACCCAGAAGCAGTCGCCGACCTTCCTGATGGTGGTCCACCTGACCTCGCCGGACGGCAAGTACGACTCGCTGTACCTGCGCAACTACGCCCGCCTGCACGTCAAGGATGCCCTGGCACGCCTGCAGGGCGTCGGTGATGCGCAGATGTTCGGCGGCGGCGACTACGCCATGCGTGCGTGGCTGGACCCGGACAAGATCGCCGCGCGCGGCCTGACCGCCAGCGACGTGGTGCGTGCGATGCGCGAGCAGAACGTCCAAGTCTCGGCCGGCCAGCTCGGTGCCGAGCCGATGCCGAGCAGCGACTTCCTGACCCTGATCAACGCCCAGGGCCGCCTGCGTACCGAACAGGAATTCCGCGAAATCGTGCTCAAGGCCGGTGACGACGGTGAAGTGGTGCGCCTGTCCGATGTCGCCCGCCTGGAACTGGGTGCCGGTGACTACACGCTGCGCTCGCAGCTGGACGGCAAGAACGCAGTCGGTATCGGTATCTTCCAGGCCCCGGGCGCCAACGCGCTGGAGATCCGTGACTCGGTCATCCACACCATGGATGAGCTGACCAAGCAGTTCCCGCCGGGTGTGAAATACGAAGCGGTGTATGACACCACGATCTTCGTGCGCGATTCGGTCAAGGCCGTGGTCTCCACGCTGCTGGAAGCGATCGCGCTGGTGGTGCTGGTGGTGATCCTGTTCCTGCAGACCTGGCGCGCCTCGATCATTCCGCTGATCGCCGTGCCGGTGTCCATCGTGGGTACGTTTGCGGCGCTGTACGTGCTGGGCTTCTCGATCAACACCTTGACCCTGTTCGGGCTGGTGCTGGCGATCGGCATCGTGGTCGATGACGCGATCGTGGTGGTGGAGAACGTCGAGCGTAACATCGAAGAAGGCCTGACCCCGCTGGCCGCGGCACACCAGGCGATGCGTGAAGTCTCCGGGCCGATCGTGGCGATCGCGCTGGTGCTGTGTGCCGTATTCGTGCCGATGGCGTTCCTGTCGGGCGTGACCGGTGCGTTCTACAAGCAGTTCGCCGTCACCATCGCCATCTCGACCGTGATCTCGGCGATCAACTCGCTGACCCTGTCGCCGGCCCTGGCCGCACGTCTGCTCAAGCCGCACGGTGCACCGAAGGATGGCCTGACCCGTCTGATCGATCGTCTGTTCGGCTGGATCTTCCGTCCGTTCAACCGCTTCTTCAAGACCAGCTCGGAGAAGTACCACGGTTCGGTCGGCCGCCTGCTGGGCCGCCGTGGCCTGGTGTTCGTGGTGTATGCCGGCCTGCTGCTGGCCACCGGCCTGATGTTCAAGGCGGTGCCGGCCGGCTTCATTCCGACCCAGGACAAGCTGTACCTGATCGCCGGTGTGAAGCTGCCGGAAGGCTCCTCGATCGCACGTACCGACGCCATGCTGGCCAAGGTCGCCGAGATCGCGCGCAACACCGATGGCGTGGCGCACACGATCCAGTTCCCGGGTCTGAACGCGCTGCAGTTCACCAACACGCCCAACACCGGTGTAGCGTTCGTTCCGCTCAAGCCGTTCAGTGAGCGCAAGGGACGCACCGCCGCGCAGATCAATGCCGAGATCAACGCCAAGATCGCCGGGCTGCAGGAGGGCTTCGCGTTCTCCATGATGCCGCCGCCGATCCTCGGCCTGGGTAACGGCAACGGCTACCAGATGTTCATCCAGGACCGCGGCAACCTCGGCTACGGCGCACTGCAGACTGCAGTGAGCACGATGCAGGGCGCCGTCGCGCAGACCCCGGGCATGGCGTTCCCGATCACCAGCTACCAGGCCAACGTGCCGCAGCTGGATGCCGAAGTGGACCGCGTCAAGGCCAAGGCCCAGGGCGTGGAGTTGACCGAGTTGTTCGACACGCTGCAGACCTACCTGGGCTCGGCGTACGTGAACGACTTCAACCAGTTCGGTCGCACCTGGCAGGTGATCGCCCAGGCCGACGGCCAGTTCCGTGACAGCGTGGAAGACATCGGTCGCCTGCGCACCCGCAACAACCGCGGCGAGATGGTGCCGATCGGCTCCATGGTCACCGTGAAGCAGACCTACGGCCCGGACCCGGTGCTGCGCTTCAACGGTTACCCGGCGGCCGATCTGGCCGGCGAAGCCGACCCGCGGATGCTGTCCTCGGCCGAGGCCATGACCAAGCTGACCGAAATCGCCGGCAAGGTGCTGCCGGTGGGCATGCAGACCGAGTGGACCGACCTGAGCTACCAGCAGGCCACCCAGGGCAAGGCCGCCTTCATCGTGTTCCCGGTGGCGATCCTGCTGGCGTTCCTGGTGCTGGCCGCGCTGTATGAAAGCTGGTCGCTGCCGCTGGCGGTGATCCTGATTGTCCCCATGACCCTGCTGTCTGCGTTGTTCGGCGTATGGATGACGGGCGGTGACAACAACGTGTTCGTGCAGGTCGGCCTGGTGGTGCTGATGGGCCTGGCATGCAAGAACGCCATCCTGATCGTCGAGTTCGCCCGAGAACTTGAAATGGGCGGCAAGGGCATCGTGGAGGCTGCACTGGAAGCGTGCCGCCTGCGTCTGCGCCCGATCGTGATGACCTCCATCGCGTTCATCGCCGGCACCATTCCGCTGGTGATCTCGCATGGCGCCGGTGCGGAAGTCCGCTCAGTAACCGGTATCACGGTGTTCGCCGGCATGTTGGGCGTCACCCTGTTCGGCCTGTTCCTGACCCCGGTGTTCTACGTGGCCCTGCGCAAGTTCGTCAGCCGTAATGGCGGCGGGCAGCTGGTGACCCACGGCGAACCGACCATCCACCACTGATTCCTTCCCCCGCGAGGTTTTTCCTATGAATACCGCTACCCAAAAGATCGCCCTGGTCACCGGTGCCACCCGCGGCATCGGCCTGGAAACCGTCCGTCAGCTGGCCCAGGCCGGCGTGCATACGCTGCTGGCCGGGCGCAAGCGCGACGTCGCCGTGGCCGAGGCGCTGAAGCTGCAGGCCGAGGGCCTGCCGGTGGAAGCGATCCAGCTCGACGTCGGTGATGCCGCCAGCATCGCCGCCGCCGTGCAGACCGTGACCGAGCGTCACGGCCGCCTGGACATCCTGGTCAACAACGCCGGCATCCTGCTCGACGACATCAAACTGGCCCCCTCGGCGCAGACCCTGCAGACCTGGCGCGACACCTTCGACACCAACGTGTTCGCCGTGATCGCTGTCACCCAGGCGTTCCTGCCGCTGCTCAACGCCTCGTCGGCCGGCCGCATCGTCAACGTGTCCAGCATCCTGGGCTCGCTGACCCTGCACAGCCAGCCGGGCTCGCCGATCTACGGCTTCGCGGTGCCGGCCTACAACGCCTCCAAGAGCGCTGTGAATGCCTGGACCGTGCAGCTGGCCTATGAGCTGCGCGAGAGCACCACCAAGGTCAACACCGTGCATCCGGGCTACGTCAAAACCGACATGAACGGTGGCGAGGGTGAGATCGAGATCAGCGACGGCGCGCGTTCCAGCGTCGGTATGGCACTGATCGATGCCGATGGCCCGAACGGCAGCTTCACCTACCTCGGCGAGGTGCTGCCATGGTGATCCGCCTGTTGACCGTGGCCGTGACCAGCGCGCTGCTGGCCGGCTGCGTCAGCGTCGGCCCCAACTACCAGGCGCCGCCGGCCGAGCCGGTGACCCTGCAGGGCGCCGCCGCGCCGGTGTTCACCACCACCTCGCCGGTGGCGAGCTGGTGGGCCCAGTTCGACGACCCGGTGCTGGAGCAGCTGGTACATGAAGCACTGGGCACCAACCTGGACCTGCGCATCGCGATGTCGCGCGTGCGCGAGGCCCGCGCGGTGTTTGTCGAGCAGCGCCTGGACCAGTTGCCCCACGTGACCAGCGGCGGAAGCTACGACCGTCGCAAGCAGCCCGATGCAACGGTGGGTGGCGAGCGTGTCTTCAGCGAAAGTTATCAGCTCGGCTTCGATGCCGGCTGGGAACTGGATCTGTTCGGCCGCCAGCGCCGTGCCGCCGAAGCAGCGCGCGCGGACCTGGGCGCCGAGCAGGACAACCTCGCCGATGCACAGGTCACCGTCGCCGCCGAAGTGGCCCGCAACTACTTCGAACTGCGCGGTACCCAGAAGCGCATCGCGGTGGCAAAACGCACGCTGGTCAACCTGCGCGACACTCAGAAACTCACCGAAACCCGGTGGGAACTGGGCGCCGGCAGCGAACTGGATGTGCAGAGCAGCCGCGCGCGTCTGAAGGCGATCGAGGCCGACATCCCGCTGCTGGAAGTGGCCGAAGTGCAGTCGCGTCATCGCTTGGCGGTGCTGCTGGGCCAGCGCCCGGATGCACTGGACAGCCTGCTGCAGCCGCGCGAGACGCGGCCGTACGCCAAGGCGTTGCCGCTCGGTGACACCACCGATCTGCTGCGTCAGCGCGCCGATGTGCGCGTGGCCGAGCGTCGGCTGGCTGCGGCGACCGCGCGCGTTGGCGTGGCCACGGCTGACCTGTTCCCGCGGATCAGCCTGAGCGGCTTTGTCGGCTTCCTCTCCGGCGATGCCAGCGGGCTGGTCAACGGCAGCAACAAAGCCTGGTCGGTGACCCCGTCGATCAGCTGGGCCGCGTTCGATTTCGGCACGGTGAAGGCACGTCTGCGCGCGAGCAAGGCGCAGGCTGACGGCGCTGCGGCCGAGTACGAAAAGGCCGTGCTGCTGGCACTGGAAGACACCGAGAACGCGCTGACGCGTTACGCCAAGCAGCAGGCCCGCCTGGCGATTGTCGCCGAGCAGGCCCAGGCGGCAGGCCGCGCCGAGGAGTTGGCGCAGATCCGCTTCCGCGAGGGCTCGGAAGACTTCCTGACCCTGTTGGATGCACAGCGCACGCAACTGGCCGCAAATGATGCGCTCGCCGAGGCCGAATCCACGGTCAACGTCAGCGTGGTCGGTGTGTACAAGGCCTTGGGTGGTTGGGGCCAGCAGCAGGATGCGGCCAACACCCCGGTGGCGGTCACGCAACGCTGACCGGCGCGTGGGTCAGGGGGCGGCGAGGGCGCCGTCCCGACAGCACGAAAGGCAACAGCCGTCACATCCGCTGCGCAGTGCGTCGCGGTTGACGGCTTTGCCTCTGCACGGTTTCTGCGCACGGTGCTAAAAGCGTGGGTCGTTTTCTGGAGTGGCCCGCATGCAACCCAATCCGTGGCGTCCTGTCCGCCTGCATCTGCACGACCCGGGACCTGCATCCGGCGCGGGACTTTCCCGTGGCGTGATCGCGCTGTTGGTGGTGGCGATCCTTGCGGTGGTCACGGGATTCTGTTGCCTGACCGAAGGTCTATTCGAGATCGGCCTGATCGCCACCGGTGTGTTCATCGCCATCGGCGCGCGGATCTGCCAGGCACGTGAGCAGCACCAAGCGCTGTACCGGCTGCTGCAGCAGATCGATGAGCGGCAGACATGATGCGGTGATGGACGCGCATGGCCGCCGGGCGGCCATGCTGAAGCCGATGGACGGTGCTGTGACCGCCCATCGCGCGTTTCCTTACTTGCCCGTCGTCGTGCCCGCGGGGAACCGGAGTTCCGCCTGCACCGGGTAATGATCCGACGGCAATACGCCACCGGGCTTCTGGTCCAGCGTGCTGAAGCTGTCCACGCTGAAGCCGCGCACCAGGATCCAGTCCAGCTCCACCGTGGGCTTGCCGGTGAAATCATGGAAGGTCAGGCGCGGACCATCGACCTTGGCAGCGAGTTTGCGAGCATCGCCCAGCGCGGCGGTAAAGGCTGTGTAGGTGTCGCTGCCCGGCTCGCTATTGAAATCGCCGGTGACGACCACCGGGATGTCCTTGGGCAGTGCAGCCAGACGGGAGACGATCAGCTTGGCACCGAGCACGCGGCGTGGCTCATCCTCATCGCGGTAGGGCAGGTGGGTGTTGAACAGATAGAAACGCTGGCCGTCGGCCTGACGCTGGAACAGCGCCCAGGTCACCATGCGCGGGAACAGGTTGCCCCAGGTGATGCTGCCCGGCACGTCCGGTGTATCGGAGAGCCAGAAGTCGCCTGACTCGATCACCTTCAGGCGCGTGTTGTCGTACAGCACGCCCATGTGTTCATCGCCACTGCCGCCGCGCCGGTCCCTGCCGAACAGGGTATAGCCGGGCAGGTGCGAGACCAGATAGTCGCCCTGTTTTTTGACCAGTTCCTGGGTGCCGATGACCTCGGGCTTCTGCTCGCGGATCAGCGTGACCATCGCATCGCGGCGGTCTTCCCAGCGCTTGCCCGGATCGGTGTCGGCCGGTGTGCGTACGTTGAACGACATCACCTTCAACGCATCCGGTGCCTGCGCCCAGGCGCTGCCCAGCGGGGCGGCGAGCATCATCAGGGCCAGCAGCGCGGGCCGATGGAAACGAGACAGCATGTGGAATCCCTCCATTCCATGAAAACGTTCCCAAAGGGTCGCATGGAAGGGCGGGGGAAGGATATGCGGGACATGGCGGTTGGTCGGGGGAACAGGCCGGGTCCGGCGTCATGAAGTGTGCGCCTGTACGCTTGTACACGGCGCTGCTGTTCGCTTGAATGGTGCCATGCCTCGCTGGAGAACGCTGTGACCCCGTCGCCTGTTGCCTTGCCCTCCATTGGTCTGCCCGGCGTCTCCCTGCGCTGGTTACGGCCCGAAGACGCCCATGCGTGGTATGCGGTGTTGCGCTTGCCTGAGGTGACCGCCCAGACCAGCTGGTCGCTGTCCTCGGCCGAGGATCTGATGCCGATCCTGGAGGCCTGCGGCGACGATGCATCCGCATCTCAGGTCCGCTTGGGCATCCTTGACGCCCAGGGTGTGCTGGCAGGCAGCATCGGTTTCCACAGTATCAATGCTCAGCATGGAACGGCCGAGATAGCTTACGAGCTTGCGCCGCAGTACTGGCGACGCGGTATCGCCAGTGCCGTGTGCAACGAAGTGGTAGCGTGGGCGTGGAGGCAGTTCGGCTGGCATCGGATCCAGGCTTCGGTACTGGATACCAATGTCGCCTCGGCGGGTGTACTTCGCCGCTGTGGCTTCGAGCATGAGGGGCGGCTTCGCCGGTACCGTCTGGTCGCGGGCGTGTCGCGCGATTTCGACCTCTATTCGCGTCTTCCGGAGGCGCCCACCGACGCACTCAATTCGACAGCAGGATCACGCCGATCGTCATGTTGATCGCAGCGCCGAGTACCAGTACCCACAGGGTCGAGAGGATCGTGTTGAGCCACGAGCGCTGCAGCGCGACCTTCAGCCACCCGGCCTGGACCACCGCATACCACAGCGCGGCGAGCACGCCGACCGCGATGCCCAGCGTGGTCGACAACTGGCCCGGAAGCCGCACGAACACCATGCTGGTGGACAGCGCCACCGCGAACGGCGCGGTCAGGTAGCACTGCATGAAGAACGGGCGTCGCAGCGACTCGCGGGTCATCGGCACGTGCTTGCGACGCAGCAGGTGCGTGGTGGTCACCAGCGGCCAGATCGCGAACGTGATCGAGCGGTACAGCAGCAGGCTCTCTTCATTGCCGAAGATCGAGCGCGACAACGCCCCGGTGCCGACCACCTGCTGGTGCAGCATCAGCTCCACCCCGTGCGCGACCAGCACCGCCAGCATCAGGAACATGGGCGGGCTGATCGCATCGTCGAACTGGCGCTCCAGTTTTTCCTTCAGCTCGGTATCCACGTACTGGGCCATCCGCCGCGGATGCACGATCACGCGGTACAGCGTGCGCGGAAAAAACAGGAACCAGGTGCACAGCTCGTAGAGAAACTCTTCCAGCGACCGCAGCAGTTTGAGGAAGTCCATCCCGGGGTCCTTGCGAGGAAGAAGCCGACAACGCCGAGGATACCCGGGGCAGGGCTCAGCGGATCGCGACCGTCAGGCTGTGCGGTGCTTTTTCATTGCGACGCGCCTGGGCACGCATCTGGTAGACCTGTACGACATAGGTGCCGGTGGTCGGCAGGGTGCCGCTCCAGCGGCGCTTCTCGTTGTTGCTGCCCAGTGCCTCCCCCTGGCCGGGCGTCACGCCGGGCGCAAACACATTGAAGTTGGCATTCGGGCTACCGTCGATGGTCACCGCCATGGTCTGGCCGGCGCGCGCGGCGATCGTGTAGCGGACGGTGTCATAGCCGGACAACGTGCCGCGCACGGTGGCGCTGCTGGCGCCCTTGGTGAAGTGCACGGGGGGGGTGGTGACCTTGTCCGCCGCGGTGGCCAGCATCGGCGTCAGGGCGAGCAGGGTGGTCAACAGCAGCGAGCGGAGCGGCGTCATGGCATGTCCTTGGTGGCCCCGACATGGGTGTTTCGTCTCGAGCATGAGCGCGACCCGATCAAGGGATTGTCGAGGCGCTGTGGTTCACCGCCGACGGGTGATGAACGCAATGTGCTCTATCGGTGTCGCTTTCCAGTGCGTTCTGAATTGTTTACGCAGGTGCCCGGCGCGTGCATGCACAAGCGCCCATCACGCACACATGGGTAACGCCGGCAGGCCTAGCGTGGATTCACCGGCACCGCTTCGATGCCGAACACCGGAGATACGGCAATGGCCAACACCCCGAACCCGCAGCAGGGTCAGAATGATCCGCAGCGCAACGCCCCGCAGCAGGGTCAGCAGGAGCAGCAGGATCAGCGCGATCGCGATGCCCAGAAGCAGCAGCAACAGCAGGACCAGAATCAGCAGGGTCAGCGCTCGGGCCAGCAGAGCGATCAGGAAGAATAAAACGGGTCCGTACGCACCGTGGCCCGGCCGGGTGGGCCGGGCCGTTTGTGTTGCGGCCAGCGAGAAAGCATCGCGTGTTCCTGAACGTCTTCGGGCACCCGCCCGGCTGACCGACTACCATGCCCGCATGAGCATCCCCGTACCGGACAGCAGCGTGCCGCGCCTGCTGGGTTTCGACGTCCCGACATTGCAGACCATTGTCGATCACGGCGCGGATGAGGCCATTGTGGCCATGCTTGATGTTGTGCCCGATGCCCACTGGCTGGCGCTGTTCGACGAACGCGTGGCCGCGCTCAAGGGCGAACTCGGCCTGGCTGGGGTCGAACTGGACGGCACCTCGATTCTGTTCTTCGGCTCCATCGCGGACAGCCGCCGCCTGGCGACTGCCGTGTCGGCCCTGATCAATGCCATCAACATGGAAGTGGCCGGTCACACCGATCCGTTCCAGCCGACGGCGCCGTAGCCCCTCACGAATCGATACGGCACGCGCGCAGCAGCGCGCTGTCACTCATGCCCGCATCTGCCGTGCGATACGGAGCCGGGCAGGAGCCGCGGATCTCGGTCACCCACATCACCATCATGCCGACGAT
Organism: Stenotrophomonas sp. Steno-Z10-BAI; assembly: GCF_056393115.1. Classification (NCBI taxonomy): domain Bacteria; kingdom Pseudomonadati; phylum Pseudomonadota; class Gammaproteobacteria; order Lysobacterales; family Lysobacteraceae; genus Stenotrophomonas; species Stenotrophomonas sp. Steno-Z10-BAI. The sequence continues at coordinate 288,243 of NZ_JBWJOZ010000004.1, forward strand.
GCGATGGGCCTCGGCAGGCCATTGCGCGATCAGTCGATCGTGGATCGCGTCATACACCGCCCAGCGCTCAGCGGCTGACATCCCGCCTGTCCAGCACTGCGCCAACTCGGCCTGCGCCAGCCGAAAAGCCTCTTTCTGTCCGTCCATAGCGTTCCCCGAACACAGTCCATACCGGACAGGCGCCCGCCTGCCCGGGTGAGCCCCCTGCAATGAGGTAAACGCAGTTGGGGCGGCGCAGCGGCCAGCGCGCAGTGCGCACACGGTGCGTCGCCGCAGGCTGAACGCGTCGGCGGTACACGGGCCAAACAAAACAGGACGTCCTGTATAGTTACGATTCCGTTGCCCCTCCTGACGCCCCATGACCCCGACCAAGACCCAGCGCTGGAGCCTGCTGCTCACCGTTGCCGCCGGCCTGTTGCTGATCACGCTCGACAACTCGGTGCTCTACACCGCCTTGCCCACGCTGACCAAGGAACTGGGTGCGACCCCGCTGCAGGGCCTGTGGATCATCAACGCCTATCCCCTGGTGATGGCTGGCCTGCTGCTGGGTGCCGGTACCCTCGGCGATCGCCTGGGGCACCGCCGCATGTTCCTGATCGGCTTGGCGATCTTCGGCATCGCCTCGCTGCTGGCCGCGTTCGCGCCGGACGCCAATCTGCTGATCGCCGCGCGCGCGCTGTTGGCCGTGGGCGCGGCGGCGATGATGCCCGCCACGCTGGCGCTGATCAGCCTGACCTTTGAAGACGAGCGCGAGCGCAACCTGGCCATCGCCGTGTGGGGCTGCATTTCCATCGTCGGCGCGGCCCTCGGCCCGATCGTCGGTGGCGTGCTGCTGGCGCACTTCTGGTGGGGCGCGGTGTTTCTGATCAATGTGCCGATCGTGCTGCTGGCCATGGTCGGGGCCGTGCTGTTCGCGCCGCACGGGCGGCCTGATGCAAGCAAGCCATGGGACCTGATCTCCTCGCTGCTCAGTTTGATCGCCTTGTCCGGCCTTGTGGTGGCGATCAAGGAGGTCGCGCATGCGCCGCCGAACGGGCTGCTCGCAGCCGGTGCGGCGCTGGTATTCGTGGTGGGGCTGGTGCTGTTCCTGCGCCGCCAGCGCCGCCTGCCGTATCCGATGCTCGACGTGGCCATCTTCCGCAATGCGCCGTTCCTGGCCGGTGTGCTCTCTGCGGCGTTTGCGATGTTCGCGATCGCCGGCCTGCAGTTGCTGACCACCCAGCGCTTTCAGCTGGTCGCCGACTACACCCCCTTGCAGGCGGGCCTGCTGGTGTCCGTGGTGGCGATCGGGTGCCTGCCCAGCGCCATTTTCGGTGGCATGTTCCTTCACCGCGTCGGGCTGCTGCCGCTGATCACCGGTGGGCTGGGCGCAGGCACCGCGGGCGTGCTGCTGGTGGCGATGACGTTCGGCAGCGACCTCGGCTGGACCATCGCCGGGCTGCTGCTCACCGGGCTGGGCATGGGCGCCACCATCTCCGTGGCCTCCACTGCGATCATCGGCAACGTGCCCCCGCACCGCGCCGGCATGGCCTCCTCGGTGGAGGAGGTGTCCTATGAATTCGGCAGCCTGTTCGCGGTCTCCCTGCTGGGCAGCCTGATCGCTGCGCTGTACTCGGCCACCGTGACGCTGCCGGACGGTGTGGACGCTGCGGCGGGCGAGAGCATCCAGCAGGCGTTCGCACTGGCCGCGCAGCCCGGTGCCGATGCAGGCTGGCTACGTGCTGCCGCCAGCGCCTACGATGCCAGCTATGTCTGGATACTGTATGTGATCGCCGCCGTGCTGCTGGTTGGCACCGTCACCACCGGCGTGCTGTTGCGCCGCCATGGCCCCGGCACGGCCACCACCGTCTCCCACGCCCACTGACCCATGCGCCCGAGTAACCGAACCAACATCCTCGATGCCGCCGTCCGCGTGATCGAACGCGACGGCATCACAGCGCTCACTTTCGAAGCCGTCGCTGCCGAATCCGGCATCGCCCGGGGCGGGTTGCTGTATCACTTCCCCTCGCGTGATGCGTTGCTGCAGGGCATCCACCAGCACTTGGCCGGCGTGTGGGAGGCGAGCATGATCGATGCCGCGGGCAAACCTGCCGACGAGGCGGAGACCACTGAGCGCTACCAGGCCTACGCGCTCACCTGCGCGCAGACGGCCACCCGGGCCGAACTGCAGCTGATGTTCGACGCGGCCGCCACCGACGAGAACATGCAGCCGTGGACCGATGTGGTCGAACGCTGGTCGCCGCCCACGCCGCAGGACCTGAGCGACCCGGCTGCGCTGGACCTGTTCATCGCCAAGCTCGCCGCCGACGGCATGTGGGTGTTCGAAGCGCTGTCGCGCTCGCGGCTGGCGCCGAAGGTGCGGCAGGCCATCGCCGACCGGCTGGCGCAGATGATTGCGGCCGCCTCAAAGACAGCGTGATGCCTGCCATGCGGGTACCCTTGGCGGTTCACTTCTTGAACGACGGGAACGCCTGATGGATTACCAGCTTGTGATCAAGTTCTGGCGAAAGTCGCTGGACGACGAGGCCTTTCTGGCCACGCTGGAGGCCGAGCTGACCAACGCGCTCGGCAAGGCCGCCACGCTGGACGGTTACGACGTCAGCGCGAAAGAGATCAACCTTTTCATGTTCACCGCGGATCCGCGCCCGACGTTCCGGAAGACCAAGGATGTGCTGGAGGCGATGGGCGTGCTGCACAGCGTGTCCGCGGCGTACCGGCTGGTGGGCGGTGCGCAGTTCACCTCGGTGTGGCCGCTGCGGATGGCGCGGAAGTTTACGTTGCCGTGAGGGGGTGAGCGTCTGCGTCGGATGCGGAAGACGGGCACAAAAAAGGCCGGGACCTTCGATTTCTCTAGGGTTCCAGCCTTTGATGCACCGTCGAAACGGCTAATTGGTGGAGGTGGGCTCTGCCTTCCACCGTCGAGCTTTATGCGGCAAGGGGCGGAGCGCCGGAAGCGGGGTCTGTACCCCCAGCCGTACCCCTAGTTTCGTTTGCATGATCGCGCTCCGAAACGCGCTCTGAAATCCACGCCTCGACCTCGGATTCCACCCACCGAACCGAGCTCCCCAAGGTGACCGGTTTCGGGAACGATCCGACCGAAATGCGCGAATAGAGGGTCGATTTCGACAGGCCGACCCGGTCCTGGACCTCGCTTCTGCGGAGCAGGCGGCGCGGGGTGAACGGTTGCACGTTGCTGGTCATCTGATCTCCTTCGCATTAATGTGTGGCTGATTTGCTTTGCAGTGCAGTTTGTCTACCATCGGCCATCCTCCAGAGAATGGACGTCACGAACATGGACCGAGAGCTCGACGGCTACAAACTGTGGTCTGGTTCCGAAAAGATGGGGGTTGCCGCCAAGTGGGTCGGAACAATCACGGTGACGAACCGGGCGGGGGAGGCATACGTTCATGCCCTTGATGAAGCTGCGTCTGACGACCCGATCGCAGCCGCCAATTACGCCGACGAACGCCTGAGAGAGGTCAAAGCAGTCGGTCCTGACTTCGAGATCGAGTTCTAGGCAGACTCCACCCAGGCTCATAAAGCACCGCGGATTAGGTTGGCCATCACCTTCACGGCTTCATCCATGTCGCCGGCGGCGAGGTGGTGCAGGGCCAAGCCCCGCGCCTGCCATAGGCGAACGGTCTTAGGCCCTGCTTTGGCCAGATCCACGCCGGACATACCGGCAAGCTCAAGGGCGGCTCGCCTGAGCGCATCGCCGAAGGTGATCTTAGGACCGTCAGCCATTGGTAACCTCCATGGCACAATGCCGCCGCACCCATATGGAGATGGTCCGATGATCGCTGCAGAAGTGATGGTTCCTTGCATTTCCTGGGCACCGACCTGTCGCCTTGACTGGGCAGCACTCTCCGCGGTCGCGACCTTCATCGCTGTCGTGGTCGCGTTGTTGGTGGGCATTCTTCCTGTGGCGTTGAACTACCATTCGCGGAGAGGGCAAGCCAAATTGCTGGGTATGGTTGCCGTCGATGACCTCCTCGTGCAGGAGCTTCATCTCCGGGCAGCTGTTCGAGTGCCGACCACGGCGAACAAAGTTGTTACCTCTTGGGAATACGAGCAGGTCAATAAGTGCGTTCAGATGCTCAATCCACGATCCGCGGTGGAATTGATTGCATTCAGTGAATTTGTTCCGCCAAAGGTCCGGACTGCGATTGCTCAGGCTGTGTCCAGTGTCGCAGCTGCGGAGCAACGGCGAGGCTTTCTTCTGGTTCCTGAGGCGGGCGTTATATACAACCTTGCTGGCGATGTTGCTTGGTACGAAGAGGTATGCGAGAGCTTGCTTGGACTGCGCAAAGAACTCTGCAAATGGCTGAACCTTAAGGTGGAAGATGAATCGAAAGGCGGCATAAGGCTTGCCGAGATACTTCGTTTGACTGCGGGTCAGGACCGACAAGCTTGGGTGGACGCCCAAAAAAAGGCGTCCCCCGTCGGTTAGCGAATTCGGTTTAGCCACGGTCCACCTCCCGCGGCAACAGCTTCTGCTGCTGCACGTTTTCAATCACGGTCTCGCCGCTAGGAAGCAGGTTGTGCGACAGGAACGCCGCCTCGAAGGTCAGTATGCCGATCTCAATCGCGGTGAGCTGGCCTTTCACTCAGTCCCGCAGGATCGAGTAGACGGTCACGCTGCCGACTTTCAGGGCTCTGGCCTCGTGGTCGGCGTGGGGGGGGGCTCGGATGCGCGGGCCGTGGGGATGCTCGCGCAACCAGGCTGCGTCGCAGCCCTTGGGCGACTGCGGCGGCAAAAGGCGCGCTCCAGCGCATAGGCACGGTCGTTGGGATGGATGCAGTCACGGCAGAATACGCTCCAACAGGGAGGGGTTATGGGAATCGAGTTCTGTCCGCTTGCGGACGAAGTGGGAAACTTGGCCGATTGGATGGCCGTCGCCGTGGGCGGACTCGCCACGCTGGCGACGACAGTGGTTGCAGTCATGGCTTACAAGACCTCTGAACGAGCAGCCGGAATCGCAGAAGAAGCGAAACGGATCGCGGAGCAGCAACATGGCGAGGCGGTACAGGCCCGAGAGGCTCACGCTCGGATCATCGGTCGTCTTCTGCTTCACGAGGTCACGGCACTTGAAGCACGAGTGACTTATTACGCGCAGACGCTCAAAAGTGTGATCGACGACTCCGGCGAGAAGACGACCAACTGGCGCCGTGTAGCGACAGCGATTACTCCACTAATGGATTCTCTTCTCCCAAGCGCGGAAAGCATGCAGGAGCATCTGCACAATCTCCGAGATAGCTTGGGTGCCGACGCCGCCACAGTTATCAGTCTCAGCCGGGACATTAACCAGCTGGCCACCCATATTGTCGAAAGTGTTCATACGGCCCCGCCCATCGCGTCTGGGTTTGCAACGACGTTCAGCTATAGCGGTCGACCCCACGCCCTTAAATCCCTTCAAGAGCTGCTCCAATTCACAGCAGAACTTGCACCCGGCTTCATTTCGGAGTTCCGGGTAGAGGTTCTAGGCACGGCGGCAGAAGGCGCCTCGAACCTCAGATGATCTGAAGGCGGGTTTGATTACGCCCCCAGCCCCAATGCCACCAAATCGATCCAATCCACCTGGTCGCGCAGGCGGTGGCAGGAGGCGCGCAGCGCGATCGCCATGTCCCGAGGGGTGTCGCGGCGGTAGAAGTTCAGGCCGATGAAGTGCAGGGCGCCGGCGTGGTCGCGGCGGAACAGGCGGTACACGACGATGCCGGGCGGGCCCATGCGGAACCTGCCCCAGGAGAAGCCGGTGTTCTTCGTCGGCGAGCGGCGGACAACGGGGCGGCGGCTCACGGCTTGCCTGCCTTCGCGGACTTCCGCCGCTCCGCGCCACCCTCGACCACCTGCCGGCGGCTGATGCCCTTCTCGTTGATGCCGGTGTTACCGACTACCTGGACCTTGCCGCCGGTCTTTCGGAAGACAGCGACTTAGGCGGCCAGCTGCTCTGCCTCGGCGTCCTTCTGCCGCGCGGTGGGGGCGTCTAACACGGTCTGTGCGTGGATGCTGGTCAGGCTGCTGCTCCTTCTCAGATTTCGACAACCCAGCGCAGGTCCTCATCGCTCATCCAGCCGATGTGGCAGTCACGGTGGGGCAGGCCCAACCGCTTTCCGGGCCAGGCGTGCGCCTGCTTTTGCTTCATGGACCTCGATTCCCACATCGGGTCGAACGCTGCGTGCGCGTCGATCTTCAGCCGCCGCGTTACATCGGTGGCCCGCGCATATCTACAAGCGCTGCCGCTGGTGATCGACGATTGCGGCTTGCTGTCCGTGGACGCGCTGGCTCCCCGTGGGTCGCGCATGCACGCCAAGGTGGCGGGCAGCCTGGTTGTGGACTATCTGCAGCCGCTCACTGGCAAGGCCAAGTCCGAGAGCCGCACGGCGGACGTGTATACATCTCGCGGCAGCTGAAGCGGCTGGCCAAGGATCTAAACTGCCCGGTGATGGCGCTGTCCCACCTCAATCGTGGGTTGGAGACGAAGACCGACAAGCGCCCCGGCATGGCCAATCTGCGCGAGTCGGGCGCCATCGAGCAGGACGCCGACGTGGTCGCCTCCCTTTACCGGGACGACTACTACACCAAGGATGCCTGCGGCGCCCCGGGGATCTCCGAACTGATCGTGGCGAAGAACCGCTAGGGCGAGACAGCCACCTGCCACCTACAGCACCGACTGCAGTGCAGCTCCTTCCACGACTACACCGGGACGCCACCCAACTACACGGCCAAGGCGATCGCGGCCGCCGCCGGGGGAGAGGACGAGTTCGATCTGCCGCTGCCGTAGCAGCCGCGATCGAGCAGCCGGAGACGATGAATGAACACGACCGCGCTGGCCAAGGCAAAGAGGAAGCTGCGCAACAGGGATATGAACATTGAGGTGCGGCAGTTGGTGGATCCGGAAACTTGCGAGCTGATCGGTGCCCTAGTGCCGGCGCACCCGGTGGACCAGCTGTCGCTGCGCGAGCGCAAGTTCGGCACCGGCCTGCTGCTGCGCGCGACGCTGCGCCAAGACCGTAATCCGATGCTCTACCGCAAAGCGCACGTCCTCTCCGGCTGGCTGGCAGACAACGTCGAGATGTTCACGGGCCTGTCCCAGCAAGATGCCCTGAAGAAGCTGCAGGAGGAGTCCGGCATCGGCTGCGAGGCCGTCGAGTGTGACCTGCCTGGCATCGGGAGGCTGGCCCGCACCGAGACCGAGTCGCTGAACTTAGTCGACATGGACGAGGGCCGCTGGAACTAACTGTGGGACGGCCGTAACGGCGACGGCTGCATGCCCGCAGAGAGACGTGAAGCTGTGGAATCCATCATTCGAAAGACGGCAGGTCATTAATGGCGCTTCTGCATTCAACGGCTGCTGAGAATTGCTGTAAGTGCTATCCGGGCTTTTGCAACTTTAGCCAATGCATGCCCAAAGCTCTTCGAGACATCGTCGGGTTCCTTCATTTCTTCCTGGAGTACATTCTCATGGTCTCGGTACTCGCCGCCGTTTCGGTAATAGTCACTGAAGTACGAGACCTCTCTTCTCAGGTCATTCACAGCAACAATCACAGATCGAATCTCATTGCCGGCACGGGATACCTCGTGCATCTGCAGGAGCATCTCGGTAATGCCATCAGGGATCGTGAGGAGTTCAATGATGTCCTCTTCGCCGAAAGGATTTCGCATCCAGCGCCGCTGCGCAGCAAGGATTTGCCCTCGGATCTGATCGACCTGCGGCAGCATAACGAAAGCATAGCTCTGTGCTCTCGCTGCTCGATCCTCCATCCGCTCCGTCCTGTCGCGCAAATCTCGCTCACGGAGGTCAGCTCGCGCTTGGACAGCAAGCCGCCACGGAACAACTATGGCGACGACAATTGCTAAGATGCTACCGATCGCCTGGACCCAAGCCGGCAAATCGCCGGTGGGCTTGATCTTGCTCGGTGGATGGCCGCTCAACAATGCCCACACAAGAAACGCGCCTGCGGCGAATGCCATGATGGCTACAACGGTCGAATCTCTGTCGTTACGTCCTTGCTTCATAAGTGCTCCCTTCCTATGTCGCCGATTCTAACGTCAGGGCGCGTGGCATGAAGCGCAGACGCTCAACTGGAAACCCGACCATCGCCCAGCGGCAGCGAATGGACGCCATCGCCGAGCGCGGCGACATCATGCTCGATTGCGTGCGCGCAGAGTTCTGGGACATGGCCGTGCAGAACCGGAGGGCAGCGTGAATTCAATGCTTGTCCTTACGGATGCGACGGTCAGGACGACCGCAGGTAGCCGCCAGCTCTTCGGCAAGGTTCTGCGCGAGCTCGATAGTGTTATCGCAATCCCTTCTGATCTGCCGGCGAAGCTCCGGGCCGAAAGATCGTTTGTGGATTGCATGCATGCCTTGTTGAAGCCAGTACAGGCTCGCAACGAAACGGTTCGCAAGCTCGCCAGTTCCGTCGAGCAAGTGGAAGGAAGAGTGGAACTTATCCAAGGTGCTTGGAGCATCGAACGCGTTCTCGGGGATCGAACCTTTGAGCCAATCAACCGTTCTTCCTTCCTCTACGGATTCCTTGAGAAAACTCGCCCTGCGACGAAGCGCGTCGATCGTAGGCTGGATCGCGCCTGCGGTAATGACCTGCTGAGACCTTTTTTCCTTCTCACGAGCTTTCTTGTCCGACCACCGCTGCATTGCCGGGATTGCGATAGCGACAAAAATTGCAATGATGCTGCCGATTGCCTGGACCCACGCCGCGCCTTGCTCGACGGTGAGTTCGGGCCAAGCCCCGTCGTTCGTTGTGAGCGCCCACGAAAGCAACGCCCCGGCTCCAAACGTCATGACAGCAACGATAATCCAGTCGCGGTCTGTGCGTCCTTGTGTCATTCGTTACCTCCTGTGGTTTTGCGGATTCTACCGCTCGGGTGGCGCCGATGAGGACCAAAAAGTCCAAGGCGCTCACCGCAGCGGAGGAACGCCATGTCCGGAGCGGTGAAGCTGCTGGCCTGCAGTGTCTGCGATGGTCCAGCCCCTAGCGATGCCCATCACATAAAGCAGGGCCGGCACTTCACCGTGGCGCTTTGCAAGGACTGCCATCAGGGTAGCAACAATGGCTGGCATGGCGAGAAGTTCATGTGGCGCATCCATAAAGATGGACGAGCTGGCCGCACTCGACGTAGCTCTGTCCCGGCTGCAGCTGAAGGAGGCCGCCCGATGATTCACCTCACACTGCTATATCCCATCAGCGCAAACCGCTACTGGGCGACCCGCGTGATCAAGCGGAAGGGTGCCACGTTCTCGACCGCGATGATTATGTGACTCCCGAGGCAGAGCGGTACAAGCGCGACGGCAACCTGCGGCTGCGCAAGCGGTACCGGCTTCAACTGCGCCGGCATGGCCGGTGCTGGGCCTGCCAGTTCCGTCAGCAGGGCACCGACGGCTACCACTGCAAGGCCTTCACCGCGCGGCAAGGCAGCTGCGACACCGACGGGCGCTTGCCCGTGTTCCGATTCGACGCTGCTGTACTCGAGGGCTTGCGCGATGCGCAATGACGATCCGCTGACCGAACGACTACGCCGCTGGGGCCACGCCCAGGTGAACCGTTTCGCGCTGAGCCGCGCCGACCGGAGCGTGCACGTCCTGGACAAGGTTCGGGACCATGCACCGCTGACGCGGGAGCTGGTGGGCAGGGATGTGGCGGGGCGGAGGCGTTTCATGGCTGCACGCTCAGGTGTCGAGGGGATGAGCATGCTGCCGATGTGGGCCGTCAGCCCCATCCGTTCCGCCAACGGCGCTGATCACCCCCACGACAACCCGGAGATTGCGGTGGACACCGGCACGCCCGACGAACTTCGCTGGGTCAATCGCGCCGTGGCGTCGATGCACCGGCAGTACCCGCTGCGGGCACTGATCCTGCGGACCGAGTTCACGGTGTCAACCAGGCGGTGAAGGCCCGAATGGTGGCCGAGCAGTAAGGCGGGGAGCTGTCCATCTGGCAGTACCGCCGCGAGCTGCAGCGCGGGGTAGACTTCATGGGCGGCAGGATCGCCGCATGACACAGTGGAGCGCATGGTGAATTTCGGATGGATCGATGACGTACCGGAAGGTGAGTGGCAACAGCACGACGACCGCAAGACGTTGAAGCTGATCCTCCCTGATTTTCTTAAGCGTTCGGGTCTGCCTCGGGATGCGAACTGGCGGCCATTGTTTAACGCTTGGGCAGACGAGCATCCGAAGGGATATCGAGCGACCGGCATCGATGTGAACTTGGGTGGTGGCGATCCCCACGTCTACATCAACGATTATTGTTCTTGAAAATTTGCACAGATAGATGCAATAAATGCGCGATTGTCAGGAATTGACCATCAAGCCCCGGCCCTGCGCTGGGGCTTCTGCGTTTCCGGGACCCCTACACCGATCGACCGCCGTGCGACCAGGCCCACCATCCTCGCCGTGAGGCGACAGGGGTCGGCACATCCATTCTCAGGCGGAAACTGGGCTGCGTCCATGACCCCGGGCCAATCTGCCTATTCAGCGGTGGTGATCGGCTCTAAATGCGGGGTGAATTGCCAGATGGGCTCTGGGCCGGATTGTAAATCCGGCGTCTACGACTCGCGTGTTTCGACTCCACGTCATCCCACCACCTTTGCCCGGCTCCTCGCCAGACCGACCTCAGATCAGGAGGAGCTGGACCGCGGGCCGGGCGACTTATTCCGATGACCGCGCGGGCTAGCTGCCGCGCCGGGAGCCAGCCCGATTCCAGACGCGGGCGCGCTGGCGCGTGCGCGGCGCCGAGAGAGCAAGGGATCATGGTGGGCACGCGCATCACCGATCAGATCATCGCCGCCTTCGCCGAGGACACGATCTCCGCTGGCATGTGGGTGGAACGGAGGCCCTGAACGTCGAGCATTATCCAGGGTCCGCAGCGGGTCATGCAGCCTGTAACCGTTCCATGGCGAGGATTTGATTGCTAGGATCACCGTGGAATACACCGAAATTGAGTTCGTAATGGTTTCCCTCGCCGACGTTAGAGCTAAGTTTAATGAGTTGAGCCAGATTGAGTTACCTGCGGCCTGCGCTTCGGAAGGGCAGGGATTGCTAAATGCGGTTTGAAGTGATTTGCAAAGATTGCGTAAATTCAGTAGGCCATTGCAAGATTATGTTGATCGTGCTTGGTCTGCCCTTGAAAAGGCGATTGAACTCATTAGGTACACCGGTCAACTCGATTTGCTTGAGGCGCAGAGGAAGGCGCTGGCTGAAGAGAAGCGGGAAGCAGACAAGCTCAAGAGCATGGATAAGCAAATTTCAGAAGCGCGTGTGCGACTGAAAAATTTGCTGGATGAATTGCTGGGTATCCATAAAAGACTTGTCGACGACATCTGCCGTGAACCAACGCAGGCGGAAAAGATGTTTGGAATTTAGACGTGACCAACCGACCCTCGCTCCATCTAGTGCGGAGCGCCGCGCCGCCCACCGAGGGCGAGTTGCAGGCGTTGCGCGATGCCGTTGATCGGATGCGCCGCAATCGGCGTTTGTTGGAAGCCTTCAACCGCGGGCAGGCGCCTTTCGTCCGCTCAGATTTCCTGGCGTACGTGGAAGCTGGGTTCACCCGACCGCAAGCGATGCAGCTGGTGGCGGCGAAGCTTAGTCCCGCGAAGTAGTAAAGAGCTTGTGAAAGTCCGATTCCATCCCCAAGTGGTTACAGGGCAATTTTGCTCGACCAATCAGGGGATCACATGAACTACCTACTGACCTTGCGTTTCCTCGGCGGCAATGATCCGCACAGCGACGCCATCATCTCCCTCACTGCAGACCTCGTCAGTACTCCGTCCACGCTTGAGTCTTGGGTTGGCTTTTCGGGCCGCTATTTCGATGGCTACTCCCAAGCGGAGTCATCGGTGAGTATCAGCCGCGCCGACGACGGCAAGCTTGTGCTATCCGGAGACAAGGACTTTGGTTCTTATTTTGTTCGCGGCCCGAAGGAATTGATCGAAGGCGAGCGTGTTGTGCTGGACCACACAACAAAGGACTTGTCCTTTGAATATGAGATCAAGCAGGTCAAGCCCATGAAGTAAGCACTCGCGACCATCCCAGTGCTTCCATTTGTCCTCAAAAGGTCCGCTTTCTGCGGGCCTTTTGTTTTTTCCTGAACCCCGCCCCGTGGCGGGCTTTTGTTCGCCCATCGCGAGGAGATACGGCAATGCCCGAGGCACAAGCCAACGCTGGTTCCCAGCTTTCCATCTGCGTCCTTCCGCAGAACAAGAACCTCACCTAAAACCGAGTTCAGGGCACTGACCTACGTGCCCGTCAAGAAGGTCTGCAGCATCGGCGAGCGTGGTATCAACACCAACATCGTCAACTATGACATCTACAACACTCTGGTCTCGCTGATAGGCAAGGGCATCATGCCGGCGATCCGGCGGTGGAGGTGGCAGATGAGCTGACGGATTCCGGGCGGCCCTGTCAGTGGCCACGGCGTATCGCATGATCTCCCCGCAGTTCTGCATCACTCGGTGAGCTAATTCGAAAGCAGCCAGGGCCTCCATCCGCCGGGCCATCTGCAGGACATCTGAAGCCTTCAGGTCCCCGGCGCGCCGAGCGCCGACGCAAGGGGACACGTCCTTCTCGGACCAGGCAATCACTTTCTTGCCGTGGCCGGCACCCACGGTCGGCCAGCGAGCCACTCCCGGGTGATGACCTCGAACCTCTCGCCGTCAGCCACGGCACGGGTGGCAGTCGCGGCCTTGCGGTGCTCGCTAGGGTCCACGCCACTGACCAGCAGTTGCCGCGCGTCCTCTCGTGCCTCTCTGGCTTTCGCCAGGCTGGCGTCGGGGTAGGGGCCGAGCGTCAGCAGCTTCACCTTGCCGGCGACGCGTTACTTCCAGCGCCAGCTCTTGGCGCCTGCAACAGTGATCAGGAGGAGCAGGCCGCCGCCATCAGCAAGCTTCTGTGGCTTGTCGGCAGGCTTGGTGCGACGAAGGGCAGCGTCGGTCATAGGCTGCAACGGAACAGGCCGGACAACCCCGGACAACAAAAAAGCCGGAACCCCTTGTTTGACGGGAGGTTCCGGCTTTCTGTGGTCCTTGTGGGACCGTCTAATGGTGGAGGTGGGCGGAATTGAACCGCCGTCCGAAGGCACTCCATCCCCGGTACTACATGCTTAGCTCACCGTTGAATCTCATCCTGTGGCAGCACGGTGTGCAAAGCGCACCCCAGGACCAGCCTGCTTTAGTTAAGTCGTGACTGACAGGCAGCCATCACAACCGGTTCCGTGATAATGACCCTACATCTACGAGCACGGGCACAAGTAGGTTCGGGGGTTCGCCTAAGGCGGCTGTAGAACTAAACGCTAAAGCTGTTTTTAGGCAGCGATTGCGAAGTCGTTCGAACCGTAGTTGTCGTCGTTGGCAACTAAAAGTTTGCTGCTGGATTAACGAGGAAAGCTGCCCCCTCGGCATGCACCAAGTAACTTCACAACCCCCGTCGAAACCAATGCACCCCCGGTTTCTTCAAGAACCGCACTTCATCCGGAAAAAAGCACCGGAACTCTACTTGACGGAGTGGATGCTACTCCAATCCAGCTGAACAGTCACCTTGGCCCTCTGCGCCTTACTTCTGCAGCTGGCGGCGGCTGTCAGCCTTGTGGCGGGCCTTTTCCTTTTTCAGGCGATTGTGCTCGTTGCGCACGGTCATCGCCTGCTTCTTGGCCTGCGGCTCAACCCGGGCCATCAGCGATTCCACCTGGGCGACCAGGCGGCGGTGCTCCAGGCTGTCGTAGCTCTGGGTTTCCGAGGCGACGCGCTTGGCGTTGCGGATCAGGTAGGTCAGCACCTTGAGCAGCGCGGCCGGGTCCATGGCGCGGGCGAGTTCGTCAAAGATGAACTCCAGCGCCGCCACGTCGGCGCGCAGGGTGGTCAGTTCGTCCGCCGCCTGTGCGGGTGCCGGGGTAGTTTCAAGAGTCACGCGCGGATCCTTTCCGTATCAATGCGGGGATTCTGACAGTTGTGCGGGGTTGGCGGGGAAAGATCGTTATCCCGCTGGCGTCCGCGGGTCAGGCGGGGCGGGCGCCCTGGCGCACCGGCGGACTACAATCCGGCCCCGGAAGAGTGGTTACAGACAAGGATGGCGCGTTGAAGAGGCAGGTATGGATCGCAATGGCGATGCTGGCGGCGGCAATGCTCGGGGCAGCCAGCGTTTGGCGGTCGACGTCGGGTGCGCAGGCGCCGGCCGGGGCAGAGCAGGCGGCGAAACCGAGCGGACAGGCGGCCACGCCTTCGGTTGAAGCGGCGCCGACCGCCTCGACCAGACCGCCCCATCCTTTCCCCGATCTCCCCCGCTCGCGGGACGGCCTGGATATCGACCACGATCCCTTCAGCAGCGGTCACCCGGAGGAGCGGCGCTGGCTCGACCAGCACGGCTTTCCCAATGGCGCGCAGTGGACCCGCTATCAGCAGGCCTCCGATGCCGAGCTCGACCAAGCGGCACTGGCAGGCGACACGGTGGCGGCAACGATGCGCGATGCGCGGCGGTTGGGCGTGGACCCGAAGGCCGAAAGTCGTCTGCTGGCCGCCGGCGCGGAAGGCGATCTGTTCGCGCTGAGCCTGCTGTCGTCCTGGAAGGCGGGTACCCATGCGGCAGGGATTCCCGAGGCCTACGCGATATCCCGCGTGGCCGAGATGCGTGGCGATCTCACCACGGCGCTGCACCGGGAGATGATGCTGGGGGCGCGGCTGAGCGGCGAGCAGCGCCTGCTGGCCGAGGCCGAGGCGCTGCATCTGAATCTGCATCTCAATGCGTTGTACCGCCAGAAGCACGGCGTGGACCCGCCGCCGGTGGAGATGCGACCGTATCAGGTGGACGACGCGCGCTGAGTCTGACGTTCCCACCCCTGTGCACTGCCATGCCAACGAGCATCGCCGGCACGAACCAAAGGGCTTCGTGGGCCCCGTAGCCGAGACCGACCAGCGCCGGCCCGGGGCAATAGCCCGCCAAGCCCCAGCCGATGCCGAACAACGCTGCGCCGCCGAGCAGGCGGGTGTCGATCCGTTGGCTTTCGCTGAGATGGAACTGATCGGCCAGGCGCGGCCGCGGCGCGCGCAGCACGAACCGGAACAGCAGCGCGGTGGTGGCGACGGCGCCGCCGAGCACGAACAGCAGCGACGGGTCGAACGCGCCGGTGATATCCAGGAAACCGAGGATGCGCAGCGGATCGGTCATGCCCGAGACGGCCAGGCCGAGACCGAACAGAGCGCCCGCACCGAGCGCGACGAGGATCTGTCGGCTCATGCGATCCCCGCGAGATGGCGCACGATGAAGGTGGTCAGTATCGCGGTGACCATGAACACCCCTACGGCGACCAGCGAACGCAAGGACAGGCGACCCAAGCCGCAGACGCCATGGCCGCTGGTGCAGCCGCCGCCCAGCCGGGTGCCAAAGCCCACCAGCAGGCCGCCTGCGATCAGCAGTACCGGCGCAAAGCCCGTGCGTGAGGGCGCGGCGGAGGGCAGCCAGTGCAGCGCAAGTGCACCCGCCGCGATCAACCCCAGCAGAAATGCATAGCGCCACGCCGTCTCGCCACGTTTCGGGAACAAGGCGCCCGCGGTGATGCCGCTGATGCCAGCGATGCGGCCGTTGAGCCAGAGCAGTGCGGTGGCGGCAAGGCCGATCAACACCCCGCCAGCCAAAGGGGTCACCCAGTAAGGTGTCATGGCTGATAGCCCGCGGTGGCAGGACGGTACTGATATGGCATGGGCCTGTCCTTTAATTTAGATAAATCTAAATTAGGGATGTCTCAGGTAAAGTGCAAGCCATGCGTGACTCAAATCCGACCAGACACCCGCCTTCAGCCTCCCGCGCTGCGGAGATGGCCGCCCAAGCTGGCCAAGCCGCCGCGCTGCTCAAGGCGCTGGCGCACCCCGCGCGGCTGCGGGTGCTGTGTCGGTTGGTAGAAGGCGAGGCGTCTGTAGGGGAGCTGCAGCCGCTCAGTGGACTGGGCCTGTCGGCGCTGTCCCAGCACCTGGCCGTCCTGCGTGGGATGGCGTTGGTGACCACGCGGCGCGAGGCGCAGACGATTTTCTATGCGTTGGCCGACTCCCCGGCACTGGGTGTGCTGGCGGCGCTGCATGACGCCTATTGCCCGGACGGGGATGCCGAGACGGTCTGACCCGGAGAGTCAGAGCGGCTTGCGCAGGTACAGGCGCTGATGCCCGGGCGGAAACGCCTGCAGCCGGCCGAACACCTCATAGCCCTGCTTGAGATAGAAGCCCTCGGCCTGCCAGGAGAAGGTATCCAGCGTCACGGCGTGTGCGCCGAGCGTGCGCGCCTGTTGTTCGGCATCGGCCAGCAGCGCCTGGCCCAGGCCTTCGCCGCGACGGGTGTCGTCGACCCACAGCGCATGCACCATCAGCCAGCCCCCGCAGACATCGGCGGCGATCCCGGCCACCACCTGGCCGGCGGCGTCGTGGATCACGCGGTTGACCGGCTGGTCGTCCAGGGCGTCGCCACTGGCGGCCTGGTTGAAGGCCAGCAGACCAGCGAACACCGCGCGGGTGTCCTCGGCGCTGGCCGGCTGGATGCCCGCTGCGGGCACCGTGCGCGTCATCACGCGTCGCGGTTGTGCCGGCGCATCGTGCGCGACTTCTCGCGCGCCCAGTCGCGGTCCTTCTCGGCATCGCGCTTGTCGTGGGTCTGCTTGCCCTTGGCCAGCGCGATCTCGAGCTTGATCTTGTTCTTGCTCCAGTACATCGCGGTGGGCACGATCGTGTAGCCATCGCGCTGCACCTTGCCGATCAGCTTGTCGATCTCGCTGCGATGCAGAAGCAGCTTCCGCTCGCGACGGTCGTTGGCCACCATGTGTGAAGAGGCCTGGATCAACGGGGTGATCTGCGCACCGATCAGGTAGATCTCGCCATCACGCACATAGGCGTAGGCATCGATGATGTTGCCGCGCCCGGCGCGGATCGACTTCACCTCCCAGCCCTGCAGGGCCAGGCCGGCTTCGAAGCGATCTTCGATGTGGTACTCGTGACGGGCACGCTTGTTGAGCGCGATGGTTTTGTTGGCCGTCGCGTCCTTTGCTTTATCCTTGCCGCTGTTCTTGCTCATTTCCCTATTGTCTCCGATTCGGGCACGCCCGGTCGATTCATCAGACATCTGTATCGCATGCCAACTATCCGACGTAGTGCCCTGGTCGAACATTCGGCTGCCCGCATGTTCGACCTGGTCAATGATATTGACGCCTATCCGCGCCGCTTCCGCTGGTGTTCGGCCTCGCAGATCCTGGAGTCCGGCCCGGACCGCCTGGTTGCGCGCCTGGATCTGGGCTTTGGGTCGTTCTCGACCTGGTTCATGACCGAGAACACGCTGCAGCGCCCGCACAGCATCGATATGCAGCTCAAGGACGGGCCGTTCAAGCGCCTGCACGGGCGCTGGGAATTCCATGCGCTGGCCGAGGACGCCTGCAAGGTCACGCTGACGCTGGAGTTCGAGCCGACCTCACGCCTGCTCGGTCCGGCCCTGGCGCTGGGCTTCCAGGGCCTGGCCGACCGCATGGTGAATGATTTCGTCCGCGTCGCCGACGCCCAGGACTGAGCCATGATCACCGTCGAGGTGGTGCTGGCCTGGCCCGATCGGGCCGCGTCGCGGGTGCTGTCGCTGCCCGAAGGCACTACGATCGCCCAGGCCATCGCCGTGGCCGCCATTGACGGCAGCGCGCAATGCCCGGCAGTGGCCGTGCACGGCCTGCTGGCCAAGCCGGATCAGGTGCTGCGCGAGGGCGACCGGGTCGAGCTGCTGCGTCCGCTGCTGGCCGACCCGAAAGACAACCGCCGCCGGCGCGCACGCGCCGGCGGCTGAGTGAAGAAGTCAGGCCTCAGCGGCCGCGCTTCTTCTTGTCCTTGGGCAGGTTGCGGCCGAACTGGCGCACCGTGCTGCGGGCCAGCTGGGCATCATCGCTGGCGAAGTACTCGCCGTCCCAGCGGGTGACCGCGTCGTTCTCGAAGTAGACGGTGAAGTTCTTCACGTCCGTCTTGCCCACGCGGTTCACGCGCTGGCTGGCGGTGTAGTCCCAGCGCTGGGCGTGGAACGGGTCCGCGACGGAGGGCGTGCCGAGCAGGGCACTGACCTGCTGCTTGCTCTGGCCCACCTGCAGCTGACCGACGGCCTGCTCCCGGATCAGGTTGCCCTGATAGATGGGTTGCTTGTAAATGATGCCGCAGCCCGTGGTGGACAGGGCAACGGCGGCGACCAGCAGGAGATTGCGCATCGGGGAATGGCGTTTGGGGAAATCGAGTCGATGATACACTCCTGACGTGTCGCCGCGACCCAATCCGAGGCAGCTGGCGCTAAATCGCCAATGAACGGAGAAGTATGGAAACCCACGACCTGCGCAAAGTCGGCCTGAAGGTGACCCATCCGCGTATGCGGATCCTGGCGCTGCTCGAGCAGCGCAATGCCAGTCACCACATGACCGCCGAAGACATCTACCGCCAGCTCCTGGAGCACGGGGATGAGATCGGCCTGGCCACGGTGTACCGGGTGCTGACCCAGTTCGAGGCCGCCGGCCTGGTGCTGAAGCACAATTTCGAAGGTGGCCAGGCCGTCTACGAGCTGGACCGCGGTGGCCACCACGACCACATGGTCGATGTCGACAGTGGCAAGATCATCGAGTTCGAAAGCCATGAGATCGAGGAGCTGCAGCGCAAGATCGCGGCCGACCATGGCTACGAGCTGGAAGAGCACTCGCTGGTGCTCTACGTCCGCAAGAAGCGTCGGTAACGGCCTGCAGGCCGCCCGGATGCGATCAAAAAACCCCGGGCATGCCCGGGGTTTTCGTTTTCAGGGGGAGGCGCCGGTTCCGGCGGGGCGCCGGCCAGCGGCCGGCACTAGCCGATCACGGGGGCCTCAGGCCTGCAGCAGCTTGCGCGCCGCCGCCCGGGCTTCCTTGCTGACTTCCACGCCGCCCAGCATCCGGGCCAGCTCTTCTTCGCGGGCCTTGGTATCGAGCTTTTCGACCGCGCTCTGGGTCATGCCGTCCACCGGCGCCTTGCTGACCCGGTAGTGGGCGTGGCCCTTGGAGGCGACCTGGGGCAGATGGGTGACGCACAGCACCTGACGCTTCTCGCCCAAAGCGCGCAGCTTCTGCCCGACGATGTCGGCCACGGCGCCGCCGATGCCCGAATCGACCTCGTCGAAGACCATGGTCGGCACCGCGTCCAGGCCCAGCGCGGCGACTTCGATCGCCAGCGAGATACGGGACAGCTCACCACCCGAGGCGACCTTGCGCAGGGCGCGCGGTGGCTGGCCGGCGTTGGCGGCGACCAGGAACTCGACCCGCTCGGCGCCGTTCGGGTCCGGCTTGGCCACGGTCTGCGGCTCGATATCGATCAGGAACTGACCGCCGCCCATGCCCAGCTCGCCGATCAGGGTGGTGGTGGTGTCCGACAGGGCCTTGGCGGCTTTCCGGCGGCTGGCGCTGAGCACCTCGGCCACGGTCTTCCACTGGCCGGCGGCACGGTCGATCTCGCCGGCCAGTGTCTGCAGGCGCTCGTCGGCACCGCGCAGCTGCTCGACTTCGGCTTCCATGGCGTCGCGGTGCTCGCCGAGCGCTTCCATCGGTACGCGGTGCTTGCGGGCGAGGTCGTGCAGGCGGCCGAGACGGCGCTCGATATCCTCGAACTGCTCCGGGTCGGCATCCAGGTCGTCATGCACGCGATCGAGCAGGGACAGCGCTTCGTCCAGCTGGATGGCGGCGCTGTCGAGCAGGGCATCGACCTCGCCGAGTCGGCTGTCGTGTTCGGCCACGCGGGCCAGGTCATGGCGGGTCTGCTGCAGCAGCTGCAGGACCGAGACCTCGTCATCCCCATTGAGGCGGCTGACGGCCACGTCGCAGGCGCCGATCAGCGCGCTGGCATGGGCCTGGCGGCGGTGGCTGCTGCCCAGGGTGGCGATCGAGGCCGGGTCCAGATCCTCACGCTTGAGCTCGCTGAGCTGGTGCTCCAGGTAGCCGATCCGGTCGCTCACGTCGCCCTGGCGCGAGAGCGCCTCGGCTTCATCGACCAGCGTCTGCCAGCGTGCCGCGGTCTGGCGGACCTGGGCGCGCTCGGCGTCGTTGCGGGCGAAGGCATCCAGCAGCGAGAGCTGCGAGGGGCGCGAGAGCAGGGCCTGCTGTTCGTGCTGGCCGTGGATTTCGACCAGCATGCTGGCCAGCTCGCTCAGCTGGGTCAGCGTCACCGGGCGGCCGTTGATGAAAGCGCGCGAGCCACCGTCGGCGCGGATAACCCGTCGCAACTGGCACTGTTCTTCGTCGTCCAGCTCGTTGTCGCGCAGCCACTGGCGGGCCGGCGCGTCGGCCAGCGGCGCGAATTCGGCCGAGAGCTCGGCGCGCGCGGCACCGTGGCGGACCACGCCGCTGTCGGCGCGCAGCCCGGACAAAAAGCCCAGCGCGTCCACCATCAGCGACTTGCCCGCGCCGGTTTCACCTGAGACCACGGTCATGCCGGCGCCGAATTCCAGCTCGGTGGCGCGGACGACCGCGAAATCCTTGATCGATAGATGTCTAAGCATGGTCTACGTTGTACACGAGGGGTGTCTCCAAGCCGCGCACGCTAGCATGGGCCGAGGGCGTCTCCAATGACTTGCCAACGCGCCGTGCAGCCATTATCTAAGTGGGCGTCTCACAGGCTGATTCCATGCATCCTTCCGCGTCCCATCTCGCCCCGCGCGCCCGCCATCTGCTGCGGACGCTGATCGCGCGCCACATCCAGGATGGGGAGCCGGTCGGCTCGCAGACCCTTGCCCGGCATGCCGGCCTGGATGTCAGCCCGGCCACGATCCGCAACATCCTGGGCGACCTGGAAGACCTCGGCCTGCTCAGCTCGCCGCACACCTCGGCCGGCCGGGTGCCGACCGCGCACGGCTACCGGGTGTTCGTGGACAGCCTGGTCAAGATGCAGCCGCCGGGCGAGGGCGAGCTCAGCCGCCTGCGCACCGAGCTGGCCACCGGCACCGGCACCCAGGCCCTGCTCGGCAGTGCCTCGGAGCTGCTCTCGGCGATGAGCCATTTCGTCGGGGTGGTCAGCGCCCCGCGCCGGGAGCAGTTCGCGTTCCGGCATATCGATTTCGTGGCGCTGGACGCGCGCCGGGTGCTGGCGATCCTGGTGTTCGCCGACAACGAGGTGCAGAACCGGGTGATCGAGCCGCGCCGCGGCTTCAATCCCGGGGAGCTGGAGCAGGTCGCCAACTACCTCAATGCCAACTGCGCCGGGCGGCCGCTGGCCGAGATCCGGGCCCGCCTGCTGCTGGAGCTGCGCGATGCGCAGTCGGAAATGGAGCAGTTGCTGGCGCACAGCATCGAGCTGGCCGAGCAGGCGATGGTGCCGCCGGCCGATGACATGGTGCTGTCCGGGCAGACCCGCCTGATGGGCGTGCAGGACCTGTCCGATCTGGAGCGCCTGCGCGAGCTGTTCGATGTGTTCGCCAGCAAGCGCGAGATCCTGCAGCTGCTCGAGCGCACCATCCAGGCCCCGGGCGTGCGCATCTTCATCGGCGAAGAGACCGGGGTGATGCCGCTGGAAAGCGTCTCGCTGGTCACCGCCCCGTACTCGGCCGATGGCCAGGTGCTCGGGGTGCTGGGGGTCATCGGCCCGAAACGGATGGCCTACGACCGCATGATCCCGCTGGTGGAAGCCACCGCCCAGGTACTGGGGGCCGCGCTGGGCTCGCCCGCTGGCGGCGGATTGTCCCGCGATCGCGCATAAAGCGGCCCTGGACTCTTGAATCCCGTAGCCGCGCCCACATAGGGGTGGGTGGAGGCGGAGAGTCACCGCCAAGGATCCGGAAATGAACCAAGATCAGTCAGATATCGCATCCCAGAATCCCGCCGGCGAGCCCGGCGCTGAGCCGTCCCTGCAGCAGCAGCTGGACAGCCTGCACAACGAGCTGGCCCTGCTGCGTTCGGAGTCGCTGCGCGAACGCGCCGACCTGGACAACCAACGCAAGCGCGTTGCCCGCGACGTGGAACAGGCGCGCCGCTTCGCCAACGAAAAGCTGCTTGGCGAGCTGCTGCCGGTGTTCGACAGCCTCGATGCCGGCCTCAATGCCGCCGGCAGCGAGCCGAGCCCGCTGCGCGAAGGTCTCGAACTGACCTACAAGCAGCTGCTCAAGGTCGCCGCCGACAATGGCCTGACCCTGCTCGACCCGACCGGCCAGACCTTCAACCCGGACCACCACCAGGCCATCAGCCAGGTCGACGCGCCCGGCGCGGCACCGGGCAGCGTGGTGCAGGTGTTCCAGAAGGGCTACCTGCTCAACGACCGCCTGCTGCGGCCGGCGCTGGTCGTGGTGGCCCGCGACTGACCCACGGGTCGGTCCGCCGGGCCAGGCCCGGCGGTTCGACCGGACGCTGAACGCGTTGGGTCGCCATCGGACACTGTGTTTGATGGACGGCTTGAAAGTGTCCGCAGCGTCCCACACATCCCATTCATAACCCGGCAGCTGCCGGATGTACCCAGAACTTTCAGGAGTCTCCCTCATGGGCAAGATCATTGGTATCGACCTCGGCACCACCAACTCGTGTGTGGCGATCATGGACGGCGGCAAGGCCCGCGTCATCGAAAATTCGGAAGGCGATCGCACCACGCCCTCCATCGTTGCCTACACCAAGGACGGCGAAGTCCTGGTCGGCGCCTCGGCCAAGCGCCAGGCGGTGACCAACCCGAAGAACACCTTCTACGCTGTCAAGCGCCTGATCGGCCGCAAGTTCACCGACGCTGAAGTCCAGAAGGACATCGCGCACGTGCCCTACGGCATCCTGGCCCATGACAACGGCGACGC
Source organism: Stenotrophomonas sp. Steno-Z10-BAI (assembly GCF_056393115.1). Classification (NCBI taxonomy): domain Bacteria; kingdom Pseudomonadati; phylum Pseudomonadota; class Gammaproteobacteria; order Lysobacterales; family Lysobacteraceae; genus Stenotrophomonas; species Stenotrophomonas sp. Steno-Z10-BAI. Next base: position 311,036 of record NZ_JBWJOZ010000004.1, read on the forward strand.
CTGGGTCCAGACCAGCGACGGCAAGAAGATGGCCCCGCAGGAAATCTCCGCCCGCGTGCTGGAGAAGATGAAGAAGACCGCCGAAGCGTTCCTGGGTGAGACCGTCACCGAGGCCGTGATCACTGTGCCGGCCTACTTCAACGACAGCCAGCGCCAGGCCACCAAGGACGCCGGCCGCATCGCCGGTCTGGAAGTCAAGCGCATCATCAACGAGCCGACCGCTGCTGCCTTGGCCTATGGCCTGGACAAGGGTGACGGCCGTGACCGCAAGATCGTTGTGTACGATCTGGGCGGCGGCACCTTCGACGTGTCGATCATCGAGATCGCCAACGTCGACGGTGAGAAGCAGTTCGAAGTGCTGGCCACCAACGGTGACACCTTCCTGGGCGGCGAAGATTTCGACAACCGCGTCATCGAATACCTCGTCGACGAGTTCAACAAGGACCAGGGCATCGACCTGCGCAAGGATCCGCTCGCCCTGCAGCGCCTGAAGGACGCCGCCGAGCGCGCCAAGATCGAGCTGTCCACCAGCCAGCAGACCGAAGTGAACCTGCCGTACGTCACCGCTGACGCGTCGGGCCCGAAGCACCTGAACATCAAGCTGACCCGCGCCAAGCTGGAAGCGCTGGTGGAAGACCTGATCAAGAAGTCGATCGAGCCGTGCCGCATCGCGCTGAACGATGCCGGCCTGCGTTCGAGCGACATCGGTGAAGTGATCCTGGTCGGCGGCCAGACCCGCATGCCGAAGGTGCAGCAGGCCGTGACCGAGTTCTTCGGCAAGGAACCGCGCAAGGACGTCAACCCGGACGAAGCCGTGGCACTGGGTGCTGCGATCCAGGGCGGCGTGCTGGGCGGCGACGTCAAGGACGTGCTGCTGCTGGACGTGACCCCGCTGTCGCTGGGCATCGAGACCCTGGGTGGCGTGTTCACCAAGATCATCGAGAAGAACACCACCATCCCGACCAAGGCCTCGCAGGTGTTCTCCACCGCCGAGGACAACCAGTCGGCCGTGACCGTGCACGTGCTGCAGGGTGAGCGCGAGCAGGCCCGCTTCAACAAGTCGCTGGCCAAGTTCGACCTCTCCGGCATCGAGCCATCGCCGCGCGGCCTGCCGCAGGTGGAAGTGTCCTTCGACATCGACGCCAACGGCATCCTGCACGTGTCGGCCAAGGACAAGAAGACCAACAAGGAACAGAAGGTCGAGATCAAGGCCGGTTCGGGTCTGTCCGAGGACGAGATCGCACGCATGGTCGCCGACGCGGAAGCCAACCGCGAAGAAGACAAGAAGTTCCATGAGCTGGTCCAGGCCCGCAACCAGGCTGACGCGCTGATCCACGGTACCCGTACCGCGATCACCGAACACGGCAGCAAGGTCGGTGGCGATGTGATCGGCAAGGTGGAGTCGGCCCTGGCCGATCTGGAAATCGCGATGAAGAGCGATGACAAGGCACAGATCGAAGCCAAGTCGAAGGTGCTGGAAGAAGCCGGCCAGGCCCTGTTCGCGGCCTCCGCGGCGGCAGAGCAGGGCGGTGCGGCGCCGGGCCCGGATGCCGGTGCCAACAACGGCGCGCACGACGATGTGGTCGACGCCGAGTTCACCGAAGTCAAGGACGACAAGAAGTCCTGATCCGGACTCGACACGGGACGTTGCGCAGGCAGCGTCCCGTTGTCATATCCCCCTTCTGGTCCTGACAGCCGTATCCCGGCCTGTCGGGGCGCCCGGCGAAAGAGCGGACCTGGTGCCGCTCTTCCGCTTTGACGAATCCCGACTTCCGGAACCCGATTCAAGTTATGAGCAAGCGCGATTACTACGAAGTGCTGAGCGTGTCCCGCACCGCCAGCGATGAAGAACTGAAGAAGGCCTATCGCCGTTGCGCGATGAAATACCATCCGGACCGCAATCCGGGTGACAGCGAGGCCGAGGCATCCTTCAAGGAATGCAAGGAAGCCTACGAAACCCTGTCCGACGGCAACAAGCGCCGCATGTACGACGCCCACGGCCACGCTGCGTTCGAGCACGGCATGGGCGGCGGTGGCGGCCCGGGTGGCCCGGACATGGGCGATATCTTCGGTGACATCTTCGGCAACATCTTCGGCGGTGGCGCCGGCGGTGGTGGTCCGCGCCAGGCCCGTCGCGGTGCCGACATCGGTTACGTGATGGAGCTGGACCTGGAAGAGGCGGTGATGGGCGTGGAGCGCCGCATCGAGATTCCGAGTCTGGTCGAGTGTGATGACTGCAACGCCAGCGGTTCGGAAGACGGCAAGGTCGAGACCTGCTCGGTCTGCCGTGGCCAGGGCCAGGTGCGCATCCAGCGCGGCATCTTCGCGATGCAGCAGGCCTGCCACCACTGCAACGGCCGTGGCCAGATCATCCAGAACCCCTGCAAGACCTGTCACGGCAATGGCCGTGTCGAGGAAGACAAGGTGTTGTCGGTCAAGGTGCCCGCGGGCGTCGACACCGGCGACCGCATCCGTCTGTCTGGTGAAGGCGAGGCCGGTCCGGCTGGCACCCCGGCGGGCGATCTGTACGTGGAAGTGCGGGTGCGCGAGCACGCGATCTTCCAGCGCGACGGCGATGACCTGCACTGCGAAGTGCCGATCCGCATCTCGCAGGCCGCGCTGGGCGATACCGTACGCGTGGCCACGCTGGGCGGTTACGCCGAAATCCGCATCCCGGCCGAGACCCAGACCGGCAAGCTGTTCCGCATGCGCGGCAAGGGCGTGCGCTCGGTACGCAGCCGCAGCGAAGGCGATCTGTACTGCCGCGTGGTGGTGGAGACCCCGGTCAATCTCACCCCGGAGCAGCGCAAGCTGCTGGAACAGTTCGAAACCACCTTCACCGGTGAGGAAGCGCGCAAGCATTCGCCGAAGTCGGCGACGTTCATCGATGGCGTGAAGGGCTTCTGGGATCGCATGACGTCGTAAGCGTCACGTGTTGCCGTGAACTACCGAAGGCCCCCTGGCGACAGGGGGCCTTTTTTGTGCGCGGCGGTACGTGTGTGGTCCGCGCGCGGAAAAGCGTGTCTCTCTGGGCCGCCGGTGCTCTCGACACGGTCCACCGCTCGACCCACCTTCCGTCGCGCCTGGAGAGACTCGCAGGCGTAAAATGTCGGCATGAACGAATCCCTCGAAAGCCACCTGGTCCACGGCCGCCGCCAGCGCCCGGACGGTCCGTCGCCGGTCGACGTCATTTCGGTGCAGTCCCAGCTGGTGTACGGCTATGCCGGCAACAGCGCGGCCGTCCCGCCGCTGCGTGCGCTGGGCGTGCGCGTGGCCGAAATCCCCACCACGCTGCTCAGCAACGCGCCGTTCTACGAGACCACGCGCGGCCGCGTGCTGCCCTCGGACTGGTTTGCCGATCTGCTGCTCGGCGCCGGTGAGCGCGGCCTGCCACAGCGGGCGCGGATGCTGGTGTCCGGCTACTTCGGCAGCGTCGGCAACGGCGCGGCCTTCGCCGACTGGCTCGATGCGGTGCTGCCGTCCTCGCCGCAGCTGCGCTACTGCCTGGACCCGGTGATCGGCGACACCCACACCGGCCCTTACGTTGAGCCGGGCCTGGAAAACGTCTTCGCCGAACGTCTGCTGCCGCATGCCTGGCTGGTCACGCCGAATGCCTTTGAACTCGGCCGACTGACCGGCATGCCAAGCCTGGCCCAGGACGATGCGATCGCCGCGTCGCAGGCGCTGCTGGCGCGTGGCCCGGAGTGGGTGCTGGCGCACAGCGTCGGCGGCGATCCGGGCCAGCTGGTCACGCTCGCGGTGAGCCGCGACGCGATCTGGCGCTGGTCCTCCCCGCATCTACCGGTGGACGTGGCGGGTACCGGCGACGTGCTGATGTCGCTGTTGGTGGCGTTCCTGCTGCGGGGAGAAACCTTCGAACAGGCGATCTCGCGCGCCATCGCCGGCGTGCATGTCGCGCTGGAGACCACGCTGGCCAACGGCCACGAAGAGTTCGATGTTCTGGCCGCGGCGCCGGCGGCGCTGGCACTGCCGGATCGCTTCGTTCCCGAGCGCCTGGCGTGAGTCTGACGCCGGTGGTGGGCATCGTCGGCAGCGACGGTGCCTACGGGCGCTGGCTGCGCCGGTTCCTGGAGCAGCGCCTCGGGCTGGACGTGATCGGCCATGACCCGGCCGACGCATCGTCGGACAATCCGGAAACGCTGCTTGATCGCGCCGAGGTATTGATCTTCTCGGCACCGATCCGGCACACGCCCGCGCTGATCGCCGACTACGTGGCCCGCTCGGCCGGTCGTGAAGCCGGTCGCCTGTGGCTGGATGTCACCTCGGTGAAATCGGCCCCGGTGGAGGCGATGCTCGCCTCGCAGGCCGAGGTGGTGGGCCTGCATCCGATGACGGCCCCGCCCAAGGCGCCGACGCTGAAGGGCAGGGTGATGGTGGTCTGCGAGGCGCGCCTGTCGCGGTGGCAGCCGTTCGTGCAGCAGCTGTGCGAGGCACTGGAAGCGGAGTGCGTGCGTGCCACGCCCGAGCACCACGACCAGGTCATGGCGCTGGTGCAGGCGATGGTGCATGCCACGCATCTGGCCCAGGCCGGTGTGCTGCGTGAGTACGCGCCGCTCCTGGGTGCCTTGCCGGCGTTGATGCCGTATCGCTCGGCCTCGTTCGAGCTGGATACCGCGATCATCGCGCGCATCCTTTCGCTCAATCCGGCGATCTACGAAGACATCCAGTTCGGCAACCCGCATGTGGCGCCGATGCTGGACCGGTTGCTGGCCCAGTTGCAGCAGCTGCGATCGCAGCTGGAGAAGGGCGATGACGCGGCACGCGCGGCGTTCCGCCAGCAGTTGCTGCTGGACAACCGCGACAGCCTGGGCGCGGAGGTGCTGGCCGATGGCAATTACACCTTTGAGCGGGTCGGCTACCTGCTGGCCGATCTCACCGAACGCAACGCGATCAGTGTGCACCTGCCCGAAGACCGGCCCGGCTCGTTGCGCGAGTTGCTGCACGTGTTCGAGCGGCACCGGGTCAGCCTGGCTTCGATCCATTCATCGCGTACGCCGGCCGGTGAGGTGCACTTCCGGGTGGGCTTCGTGGCAGGCAGCGATGCCCTCGCACTGCAGGCGGCGGCCATCGAGATCGATGCCTCCGGTATCGGCCGCGTGCTGGTGCGTTGACACGATGCGCTGCAGCATTCATCCACAGGGGGTGTGGATGATCTGCGCACAAACGTGTGGATAAGTGTGGGCGCGCCTTGCGACAAAAGGCTGTCAAGATACTTGGTCAAAAATTGACCAACATCCGCGTAACTTTTTTTCAACGCCTCAGGTGACTAGCGTGAGCTCGCCGCCGGCCGTGCGGAACTCGCGGCCGTCGCGGATCAGATGGCGGCCATCGGCCAGCTCGTAACGCGCACTCTGGCCGCTGCCTGCAGCGGCATCGGCCTGCTCATCCTTGAACTCGATGATGACGTAATCGTCGCCGTTGGCATCCGTGGCGGGGAACTGTCGGAACGACATGAAACACCTCCTGCAGCGCATCCAGTGAGGGCTGCAGGATGCGATGGCCGGTGTTACCGGCCCGTCATCAATCGATGAATTGCAGGCGCGCCAGTTCGGCGTAGAGACCGCCCTCGGCCAGCAGCTCGGCATGCGTGCCCTGGGCGACGATGCGGCCGTGGTCCATGACCACGATGCGGTCGGCCTTGAGCACGGTGGCCAGGCGGTGCGCGATCACCAGCGTGGTGCGGCCGGCCATCAACCGCTCCAGCGCCTGCTGTACGGCGCGCTCGCTCTGTGCATCCAAGGCGCTGGTGGCTTCGTCGAGCAGCAGGATCGGGGCGTCCTTGAGCAGGGCGCGGGCGATCGCGATGCGCTGCTGCTGGCCACCGGAGAGGCGCGCACCGCGCTCGCCCAGCTCGCTGGCATAGCCTTCGGGCAGTGCCTGCAGGAACTCATCGGCCTCGGCGGCTTCGGCCGCGCGCTGCACCTCCTCATCGGTCGCCTCCAGGCGCCCGTAGCGGATGTTCTCGAACGCACTGCTGGCAAACAGGGTGGGCTGCTGCGGCACCAGCGCCAGCTGTTCGCGCAGCTGCGCCGGATCGACCTCGCGCAGGTCCACGCCATCGACCAGGATGCGACCGGCCGCGGGATCGTGGAAGCGCAGCAGCATCGACAGGATGGTGCTCTTGCCGGCGCCGGACGGGCCGACCAGCGCGACCGTTTCACCCGGGCGCACGTGCAGATCCACATGGTCCAGCGCAGCGGTATCCGGGCGCTGCGGGTAGTGGAACACCACATCCTCGAAACGGATCTCGCCGCGCAGTGGCTGCGGCAACGGGGTGGGATGGGCCGGGGCGGTGATCTCCACGTCTTCCTGCAGCAGCTCGGCAATGCGGCCCATGCCGCCCGACGCACGCTGCAGCTCGTTCCAGACCTCGGCCAGCGCACCGACCGAACCGCCGCCGATCAGCGCATACAGCACGAACTGACCCAGCGTACCGGCGCTCATGTTGCCGTCGATCACCTCGTGCGCGCCCAGCCACAGCACGCCGACGATGGCACCGAACACCAGCACGATGGCGCTGGCGGTGACGATCGACTGGGCGCGGATGCGGCGGCGGGCGGCACCGATCGCATCGCCCAGCGCGGCATTGAAACGGCCGCGCTCATACGGCTCACGCGCGTGCGCCTGTACGGTGCGTACCGCCCCCAGGGTTTCAGAGGCCAGGCTGTTGGCATCGGCGATGCGGTCCTGGCTGGCGCGCGCGATATTGCGCAGGCGGCGGGCGCCGATGATGATCGGCAATACCGCCAGCGGAATGCCGACCAGCGACCACGCCGCCAGATGCGGGCTGGTCACGAACAGCATCACCAGGCTGCCGACCACGGTCACGCTGCTGCGCAGGGCCACCGACATGGTCGAGCCGATCACGCTGCGCAGCAGTTCGCTGTCGGCGGTCAGCCGCGAGACCAGCTCGCCGCTGCGGCTGCGGTCGTGGAAGCCGGCACCCAGCGTGATCAGATGGGCGTAGAGGCGGCTGCGCAGATCGGCGACCACCTTTTCGCCCAGCAGCGAGACGAAGAAGAAGCGCGCGGCGGTGGCCAGCGCCAGCACCACCGCGACCAGGAACAGCAGGGCGAAGGCCTTGTTGATCTGGCCGCCACTGGTGAAGCCGTGGTCGATCATCTGGCGCACCGCGACCGGCAGGCTCAGGGTGGCCACCGAGGACACCGCCAAGGCCACCAGCCAGGCACTGAACAGCCCGACGTGCCGGCGGACGAACGGCCACAAGGTGTTCAAGCTGCCCAATCGGCGCATCGGCGTGTCGTTCGGAACGGGTGCGTCAGTCATTCGATGGGCCTGGTTCGATGCGGGATTCAATACGGACACGATCACGAGTGGCGTCGCGGAGGCGGTTTTTCAACGGTTCGACCTGATCGGCCGGCAAGCGCAGGTGCAGGTTCACGCCGTCGGCGGTGAACGCTTCGTCCACTTTCTCGGCCAGATGGGCGCCCAGGGCGGCATGCAGCGGGCCCAGATCCTCGAAGCCGGCTTGCACGTCAAGCTCGGCCATGGCGATCAGGGGCAGCCGTGGTGCCAGCCGCAGGCACTCGGCGGCGGTACCGCCATACGCGCGGACCAGGCCGCCGGCACCGAGCTTGATGCCCCCGTACCAGCGTGTCACCACCACCATCACCTGATCGAAGCCCTGGCCATCGATGGCGGCCAGGATCGGGCGGCCGGCGGTGCCGGATGGCTCGCCATCGTCGCTGGAGCGGTAGTCGTTGCCGTAGCGGTAGGCCCAGCAGTTGTGGGTGGCATCGGCGACGGCGACCTGCTGCAGGAACTCCAGCGCGGCCGCCGCATTCTGGATCGGCGCGGCATGGGCGATGAAGCGGCTGTGCTTGATCTCCAGGCTGTGGCTGACGGGGGTGGCGAGCGTATCGGGCATTCCCATCATTCTAGTGGGGATGCCTGATCACCGTACGCGCCGCGTCAGTTCTCGAGCAGCTGGCGGAGATCGCGCGGGATGCGCACTTCCGGGTACTGCTGCAGATAACGCTCCAGGCTGGCACGTGCGGTATCCACATCGCCGGCATCGCGTCGCTCGCGGATGCGCTTGAGCCATTGCTTGCGCGGCAGTCCGGCATCGGCAGCGACGGCCTGGTGAAGGGCACGTACCGCCTCGTCTGCCGAGGCGGGCGCCGCCATCGGCCCGGCGGCGCGGCGCATCACGCCGGGAGCGCTGGGCGCGGGTTTGGCTGGCGCTGCGCTTTTTAGCGCCGCACGTGGTGCTTCGCGGTCCATCGTGGAGCCGGTCACCACGACGCTGTCCAGCGCCGGTTCGCTTGTGTCCATGGCATACGCCGATGCCGCCTCCGGTGCCGGTGCCGGCATCATTGGCGCCGGGGCCGGGGCCGGCGCTGGTGCGGAAACAGGCGGCGCGGGTGCCGTGATCACTTCCGGGCGGGGCGGGGCGGCCGTCCGCGCATGCTCGGGCGCAGGCGCCGCGGTTGGCGCGGTGGCGGCCGCTGTGTCTTTCGCCATGCGCGCTTGCTGGACCACGGGCGGTGCAGCGACCGGGGCCGGTGGCGGTGCGGCGTCCAGCGCCGGCGCAGCCTCCGTCCTTGCCGTGCTCGATGCGGCGGCGCCCGGTACGGGTGCGGCAACCGGTTCGGCCAGCGGTGGCGCGGGTGGTTCTTCAGGCTTGAGCTGCCAGGCGATGCCGACCGCGAAGATCACCGAGGCGGCGAGGCCGAACACCGCCGGCAGGCGCGAACGCGGGCGCGTTGCCCGCACCGGCGCAGCCGGCGGCAGCTTCCAGGTAGCAGCGTCCGCAGCCGGTGCTTCCACGGCGGTACGCGCGGCCGCGAGTACGGCCTCGTCGATCGCCGGTGCGGGACCGGTCGCGCTCGGCCGACCCAGCAGCCGGGCCAGTTCGCGTTCTTCCGGGGTCAGCGAATCCGGGCGGTTCATCCGCTCAACCCCGCGCGTAGTTTGTCCATGGCATAACGCAGTCGCGATTTGACTGTCTCACGGCCGACGCCGGTAATCTCGGCGATCTCTTCCAGGCTCAATTCCTGTTCCAGACGCAGTTGCAGGACCTCGCGCTGCTCCGGCGGCAGCTGCTCCATTGCCAGCTGCAGCTGGCGGCGTTGTTCGAACTCTGAAAGCTGCGTTTCCGGGGTGCGCGCATCGGCGATCGCCGCGACCCGCTCATCGGCGTCGATCGGGGCCGCAGGCCGGTGCCTGGCCGCACGCCAGTGGTCGTTGAGGCGGTTGTGGGCGATCCGGAACAGCCAGGTGGTGAAGGCGGCGTCCGGCTGCCAGCCGGCGCGCGCGGCGATCACGCGCTGCCAGACATCCTGGAACATCTCATCGGCCAGCGCGCCATCGCGCAGCTGGCGCAGCAGGAAGCTGTACAGACGGCTGCGATGACGGCCATACAGCGCCTCGAACGCACGCAGGTCGCCGCCGGCCCAGGCCAGCATCAGCGCTTCATCGGTCGGCAGGGCAAGGGCGTCCACGCCGCACAGAGTAAGCGCTGCGGGGGTGTTCGCATAGTCGACGGCGCGCGCGGCGGCGGAGCGGGATGGCATGGCGATGACCTGGGGCACGGCAGTAACAACGTCCAGCAGCGCCGGATGGAGTTGAAGCGCTTCCATTGCCCCCCGGTCTGCGCGTTATGCTCGCAGGACAGGGGAGGTGCCGGGCAGCCGGCGCCCGAGAGACGAGCGACGTGTCAAGCCAGATGGTGACCTCTTCAGTGCAACGGGACGGTGATGCGGTGATCCCTGCCGCGGTCGCCACGGCGTTGTGCGCCCTGTTGCCGGCCGGGGCGGCGATCACGCTGGCCTGGTCGGATCCGGTGCTGGGCGAGGGCGCTCTGGACCACCCTCAGGGCCGCACCCCGCCGGCGGACGCTGTTCCCGCGCGGCGTCAGGCGGCCTCGGCCGGCACGGCGTTTCAGCAGCGCTGGAGCCACAGCGGCGCCGACCTGACGCTGGAGGTGACCCTGGCCGCCGGGACGACACCGCCGGACACGTGGTGGGCGTTGGCGCGCTCCCTGTTCCAGAGCACCCTGCTGCTGGCGAGGCAGCGCCGCGAGATCGCCTCCCTGGAGGAGTCCAAACGCCTGCAGCAGGCGCTCTATGAAATCGCCGATCTGGCCGGTGCGGATCTGGAAATGGCCGAGATGCTTCGCCACTTCCATCGCGTGCTCAATTCGCTGATGTACGCGCAGAACTGTTTCATCGTCGAGTACGACGACATCCGCCACAGGGTCCGCTTCCTGTATTTCGCCGACCAGAAAGATGATTTCGTTGCAGACCCGGATCGCAGCTACGAAGAACACGAAATGCCGCGCAGCCTCACCTTCGCGCTGCTGCGGCATGGCGAGCCATTGAGCGGGCCCTCGCGGGAGCTGCTGGCCGTCCTTGATGACGAGCACGACCCCGAGCGTGGGCCGGAAAGCCTGGACTGGCTGGGCGTGCCGATGCTGCGCGATGGGCGGGTCTGTGGTGCCATCGTGGTGCAGAGCTACGAGCACCGGGCGCGTTATGGCGAGGCCGACCGCACCCTGCTGGGTTATGTCGCCCAGCACATCCTGACCGCGATGGACCGGCGCCAGGCGCAGGTGCAGCTGGAGCGCCAGGTCGAGCGCCGCACGGTCGAACTGCAGCGCGCCAACCGCAACCTGCAGGAGGAGGTGGTCGAGCGCCGCCGTGCCGAAAAACTGCAGCTGGCGCTGTTCAACATCGCCGAGCTGGCGATGAGCGCTGAATCGCTGTCGCAGTACTACGGCCAGGTGCATGGGGTCGTGGGCACGCTGCTGGATGCGCGCAACTTCTATATCGCGCTGGTCAATGAAAGGGGGGATGGGCTGGAGTTCGTGTACTCGGTGGATGAGTACAACCCCTCGCGCGCACCGCGCCCCTTCAGTGAAGGCCTGACCGAGTTCATCGTGCGCAACCGGCAACCGCTGCTGGCCACGCGCGAGCGCATCGATGCGCTGCGCGACAGTGGCGTGGTGCGCGAGTTCGGCGCGCGCTCGAACTGCTGGCTGGGTGTGCCGTTGTTGAGCGATGACGATGTGGTCGGCGTGATCGTGGTGCAGAGTTATTCGCCGGAGGTGGTGTTCACCGTGCACGACCAGCGGCTGCTCACCTTCGTGGCACAGAACATCGGCAACGGACTGTCCCGCCAGCGTGACCAGGAGCGGCTGCGCAATGCGCATGCCGATCTGGAACAGCGCGTGGACGAGCGCACCCGCGAGCTGGCCGACGTCAACGACAGACTGCTGGGCCAGATCGGCGAGCGCCTGCGTGCCGAACAGCGCCTCACCCACCAGGCCATGCACGACGCGCTGACCGGGCTGCCCAACCGCCTGCATCTGCTGGATCGGCTGGAAGACGCGATCGTGCGTGCGCGCACCAACGAGAGCCAGGGCTTTGCCGTGCTGTTTCTGGACCTGGATCGCTTCAAGCTGGTCAACGACAGCATCGGCCATGCTGCCGGTGACCAGATGCTGGTGGAGGTGGCCAAGCGCATCGTCTCGATGATCTCCGCGCAGGACGTGGTCGCGCGGCTGGGCGGCGATGAGTTCGCGATCCTGCTCCAGTGCGGTGATGGCCTGGCCTCGGCGCTGGAGTTTTCCCAGCGGATGCTGGTGGCGCTGGAAGAGTCGATGTGGGTGAAGGGGCGCGAGCTGTTCCCCTCGGGCAGCCTGGGTATCGCCATGTGGAACCCGCGCTACCGCAACGGCGAGGAACTGGTGCGCGATGCGGATGCGGCGATGTACCGCGCCAAGGCGCAGGGCAATGATCGCTGCGCCGTATTCGATGAGGCGATGCGCGAGCAGGCCCTGCGCAGCCTGGATCTGGAGGCGGACCTGCGGCGGGCCATCATCAACCGGGATTTCATGCCGTTCTATCAGCCGATCGTGCGGCTCAGCGACGGCGAACTGGTCGGCCACGAGGCGCTGCTGCGCTGGCAGCATGAGCGCCGCGGGCTGCTGCTGCCGAGTGCGTTCTTGGATCTGGGCGAAGAGAGCGGCCTGATCGAACAGGTGGACTGGCTGCTGTACGAACAGGTGATCACCCAGCTCGCGCGCGGTGGCCGTGGCTATCTCTCGGTGAACGTATCGCCGCGCCACTTCCGCTCGGCCGATTTCAGCACGCGCCTGTTCGGCCTCATCGAAGCGGCCGGTGCCGATCCGCACCGGTTGCGGCTGGAGATCACCGAGGTGGCGCTGCTCGATGACGGCCCGCGGACACTGCGCATCCTGCAGACCCTGCGTGAGCGTGGGGTGCTGGTGCAGCTGGATGATTTCGGCACCGGCTTTTCGGCGCTGTCCTACCTGCACCGGTTCCCGATCTCGACGCTGAAGATCGACCAGTCCTTCATCGCCGGCCTGCACGGGCAGGACATGCAGAGCACGCATGCGCTGGTGCAGGGCGTGCTGTCACTGGCGCGCACGCTGGGCATCGAAACGGTGGGTGAGGGCATCGAAACCCAGGCCCAGCACGACACGTTGCTGCAGCTCGGCTGCGATTACGGCCAGGGCTATCTGCTCGGCAGGCCGGCCCCGATGGCAACCACCGCGACGGCCTGAACCGTCGCGGCGCCGCAGGGATCAACGCAGCGCGTTGGCCCGCTTTTCGTCGATCCACTTGGAGGCCTGCGCCGGCTCGTAGGCACGCATCCAGGCCAGCATTTCATCGATGTCCGAGCCATACCACAGATCCGCGCGCTGGGCCGGGTGCAGGAAGCGCTCTTCGACCATGCGATCGATCATGCCGATCAGAGGGGCATAGAAGCCGTCCACATCCAGGAACGCACAGGGCTTGTTGCCGATGCCCAGCTGGCGCCAGGTCAGCATCTCGAAGATTTCTTCCATGGTGCCGAAACCGCCGGGCAGGGCGACGAACGCATCGGAGAGGTCGAACATGCGCGACTTGCGCTCGTGCATCGAACCGACGATTTCCAGCTCGGTCAGGCCGCGGTGGGCCACTTCCCAATCGGCCAGCTGCTGCGGGATCACGCCGGTGACTTCACCGCCGCCGGCGAGCACGGCGTTGGCCACGGTGCCCATCAGGCCGACGTTGCCGCCGCCGTAGACCAGGCGCAGGCCGTCGCGGGCGATGCGGTCACCCAGCGCGATGGCGCGCTCGGTGTAGACCGGCTTGCTGCCGGGGTTGGAACCACAGTAAACGCAAATCGACTTCATTGGATCTTCCTGTTGTCCGAATCTGTAGCGACCGGAAACGAAAAAGCCCCGCCGATGACCGGTGCGCTGGTCTCGTGACGGGGTGTCGTTCCGCAGGTGCGGTGGCGGATTATCGCGCGTTTCGGGCGCGGGGGCCAATCGGCCATCGGTGACGACGGCCGAGCAACGGTCGGCTCCACCGGGATGGCGCACCGGGGCAGAGCCGGCCGTTGGTCGCCTGCCGTTTCTCGTACCGTCGGTCGGCGACCCCCTGCGGGTTCACACCCGCAAGGAAGCCGGCCTCAGGCCGCCTGCGACTGCTCCCGGCGCGGACCTTCTTTCAACGCGCGGCCGACCAGGCCGACCAGCAGGTCCAGCTCCTCGCCGTCCATGCCGAAGTGCGGGGTGAAGCGCAGCGAGTTCTCACCGCCATGGATCACATTGATGCCATGGTTGCGCAACCACTCTTCGGTGGAGCCGGTGCCGTAGCACTTGAACTGCGGGGCCAGCTCGCAGGAGAACAGCAGGCCGGTGCCCTGGACCTTGGTGATCAGCCCGCCCAGCTCGGTCTTGAGCTGTTCCAGCTTGCGCACGGCTTCCTCACCGCGCACGCGGATGTTCTCGCGCACCTGCGGGGTCAGCAGCGACAGTGTGGCGCAGGCCACGTCCAGCGCCCGCGGGTTGGAGGTCATGGTGTTGCCGTAGATGCCCTTGCGATACAGCTGCGCGGCGTGCTCGGTCACGGCCAGCACGGAGAGCGGGAACTGCGCCGCATTGAGCGCCTTGGAGTAGGTTTCCATGTCCGGCACGTCCAGGCCTTCAAAGCCCGGGTAATCCACGATCGACAGCACGCCGTGCGCGCGCAGGCCGGCCTGGATCGAGTCCAGCAGCAGCAGGCTGCCGTGCTGGCGGGTCAGTTCGCGGGCCAGCGCATAGAACGCGGGCGGCACCGAGCGGCCGGGGTCGCCTTCGCCCATCACCGGCTCCAGGAACACCGCTTCGATGAACCAGTGGTTCTGTTCGGCCTCGGCGAACACGCGCTTGAGCGCCACTTCATCATAGGGCGCGATCGCGATGACCGTGTCCTCGCCGCGGTAGCTGGCCAGGTGCTGCATGTAGGTCTTGCGACTGGAGTCGGAATACAGGCCCGGGCGGTCGGTGCGGCCGTGGAAACTGCCCTTGACCACCACGCGCTTGATTTTCGCACCGGCGTGGCGGGCTCCCGGATCGGTCTGCAGCTTGGCGTTGACATCGGCGATGCGGGCAGCCAGCCCGACCGCTTCGGAGCCCGAATTCAGGCACATGAAGTGGCTGTACGGGCAGCCGCCGCGGCGGTGGCCGATCTCCTTGCGCAGGGCCTGGATGAAGCGCTGCTGGGACAGGCTGGGCGTCATCACATTGGCCATGACCTGCGGGGCCGCCATGGCCTCCATCACCGCCTCGGGGGTATGGCCGAAGCCGAGCATGCCGTAGCCGCCGGCGTCGTACAGCACCGCGCCCTTCAGGGTGACCACCCATGCGCCACGGGCGGCGAGGGCAACGTACGGGGTGACCGCATCATCGGCATAGAAATTGACGAAGCCCTCCTGCATCGCATCGATCTGGGCGCGCTCGTCCAGTGCCAGCAGGCCGCCAAGATCGGCGCGCACGCGCTCGAATTCAACGGCGGCGGCGTCGATGGCGGCGACCAGGGCGGGGTGGCCGGCGGCCAGGCGTTCGAGGGTGGCGTCATCCAGGCCGGAGGTGAGGCGGGTGCCGGGCTGGGCGCGGAGCGGGGCGAGACGTTCGATGAAGCTCATTGCAGATCTCCTGAAACGATGGCGGCACGGCGGAAAAGCAAAACGCGCGTCTATTCGCGCGCGCTTCGGGCATTCCTGCTCGTGCATCAGACTTCCGGCTCGATGCTAGCACGCGGTTTTTCGCGCGATAACCCCGTCAAAAACTGTTGCAAAGCAGCATTTTGCGCGACGTTTGGCGAATCCTTCGTTGCCACCGAGGGCCAGTCGTACAATGGCCGACATTGCCTACACGTTGCCGTGCGCTCCCTTGAAGAAGTCCGATTTCAACTACGACCTGCCGCCTGAACTGATTGCCCAGGCGCCCCTTGCCGAACGCTCGGCCAGCCGCCTGATGGTGGTGCCGCCGGCCCCGGCCGCCTTCGAGCACCGCCAGGTGCGCGACCTGCCCGACCTGCTGCAGCCCGGCGACCTGCTGGTCTTCAACGACACCCGGGTGATCCCGGCGCGTCTGTTCGGCCAGAAGGCCAGCGGCGGCCGTGTCGAGATCCTGATCGAGCGCCTGCTCGGTGGCCAGCAGGCACGCGCGCAGGTTGGCGCCAGCAAGTCGCCCAAGCCGGGCAGCCGGAT
Source organism: Stenotrophomonas sp. Steno-Z10-BAI (assembly GCF_056393115.1). Classification (NCBI taxonomy): domain Bacteria; kingdom Pseudomonadati; phylum Pseudomonadota; class Gammaproteobacteria; order Lysobacterales; family Lysobacteraceae; genus Stenotrophomonas; species Stenotrophomonas sp. Steno-Z10-BAI. The sequence continues at coordinate 326,567 of NZ_JBWJOZ010000004.1, forward strand.
CGCACTGGATGCTGGTGGCGAGGCCGAGGTGCTGGGCCGCGACGGCGAGTTTTACGTGCTGCAGTTCCATGTGCCCGAGGCGCTGGAACAGTGGCTGCTGCACGCCGGCCGGCTGCCGTTGCCGCCCTACATCCAGCGCGAGCCGGGCGTGGACGACCGCGAGCGTTACCAGACGGTCTTTGCCCGCGAGATCGGCGCGGTGGCCGCCCCGACCGCCGGCCTGCACTTCGATGAAGCCCTGCTGGCCACGTTGAAGGACAAGGGCGTGGCGTTCGGCCACGTGACCCTGCACGTGGGCGCGGGCACCTTCCAGCCGGTCCGCGTGGACGATCTGAAAGAGCACGTGATGCACCGTGAGTGGCTGAACGTCGGCGCCGAGCTGGTCCAGCAGGTGCGCCGCACCCGGGCCGCGGGCGGCCGGGTGATCGGCGTCGGGACCACCGTGGTGCGTGCGCTGGAAAGCGCCATGCGCGAGGGCGAATTGCTGCCCTACGCCGGGGAAACCCAGATCTTCATCACCCCGGGCTACCGGATCCGCAGCGTGGACGCGATGGTGACCAACTTCCATCTGCCGGAAAGCACGCTGCTGATGATGATCTCGGCGTTTGCCGGCCAGGCCCGGGTGTTCGAGGCCTACCAGGCCGCGATCGCGGAGAAGTACCGCTTCTTCAGCTATGGCGATGCGATGCTGCTGTTCCCGCAGGGGGACTGACGGCCGCAGGGCAGGCGCGGCCGTTTTCGGCGACAATGGCAGACTATCTGCCCGAATGACCGCTCCATGTCCCGACTCCAGTTCCAGCTCCAGACCACCGACGGTCGCGCCCGCCGCGGCCGCCTGACCTTCCCGCGCGGGACCGTGGAAACCCCGGCCTTCATGCCGGTGGGCACCTATGGCTCGGTGAAGGGCATCCTGCCGGAGCAGATCCGCGCGCTGGGTGCGGAAATCATCCTGGGCAACACCTTCCATCTCTACCTGCGCCCGGGCCTGGACGTGATCGCCGACCACGGCGGCCTGCATGGCTTCGCGCGCTGGAACGGCCCGATCCTGACCGACTCCGGCGGCTTCCAGGTGTTCTCGCTGGCCCACCGCCGCAAGATCACCGAGCAGGGCGTGACCTTTTCCTCGCCGACCGACGGCGCCCGCGTGTTCCTGGGCCCGGAAGAGAGCATGCGCATCCAGAAGGTGCTCGATTCGGACGTGGTGATGATCTTCGACGAGTGCACCCCGTACCCGGCCACCGAGCCGGTCGCGCGCACCTCGATGGAACTGAGCCTGCGCTGGGCGCAGCGCAGCCGCAACGCGCACGATGAACTGGGCAATGACGCAGCGCTGTTCGGCATCGTCCAGGGCGGCGTCCATCACGACCTGCGCAGCCGCTCGGCCGAGGGCCTGCAGCAGATCGGCTTCGATGGCTACGCCATCGGCGGCCTGGCCGTGGGCGAGCCCGAGCACGAACGCAACGCCATGCTCGACCATATGCACCCGATCCTGCCGGCCGACCGGCCGCGCTACCTGATGGGCGTCGGCCGCCCGGAGGACCTGGTCGAAGGCGTCGCCCGCGGCGTGGACATGTTCGATTGCGTGATGCCGACCCGCAATGCCCGCAATGGCCACTATTTCACCTCGTTCGGCACGGTGCGCATCCGCAACGCCCGCTACGAGCGCGACATGGACACCATCGAGCCGGGCTGCGGCTGCCATGCCTGCACCAGCGGCTATACCCGCTCGTATCTGCGCCACCTGGACCGCTGCAACGAGATGCTGGCGCCGATGCTGGGCACCATCCACAACCTCTATTACTACGAGACGTTGATGGCCGACATGCGTGCCGCGATCGCGGCGGGAACCTTTACCGCCTTCCGCGAGTCTTTCTACGCGGCTCGTGGTGCGGTCACGCCTGCGCTGTAAAGTGACCCCCGCCGGCCGATCCGGCGCGCCGACCCTGCCAAACGGCCCAAGGACGAACTCCCGGGGCCATGGCATACTTCGAGGCTGACCCCCGTTTCGCGGCGACTCCCTGACCCTTCAAGGGGCAGGGCGCCTCCCAACCCAAGGACACACTATGAACCTGCTCGCCTTCCTCATTCCCACCGCCAACGCCCAGGCCGCCGGTGGCCAGTCGCAGGGCATGGGCCTGACCACCCTGCTGTTCCCGATCATCCTGATCGCGATCATGTACTTCCTGATGATCCGCCCGCAGATGAAGCGCCAGAAGGAACACAAGGCCATGCTGGAGAAGGTCAAGCGCGGTGATGAAGTGCTGACCAACGGCGGCATCGCCGGCGTGGTCACCGACATCGGCGACAACTTCATCACCATCGAAGTGGCCGAGAACGTGCGCATCCGCGTGCAGAAGGGCGCCGTGGGCAATGTGCTGCCGACCGGCACGCTGAAGTCGGCCAACTGATCCACCTCCTTTCCGTTCAACCGCGGTGCCGGGACGGGCACCGCGCGGGACCCAAGCAATGCTCGAATTTCCACGCTGGAAGTATTTCCTCATCCTGATCGTGCTGGCGGTCAGTGCGTTGTACGCACTGCCCAACATCTACCAGAAGGACCCTGCCGTGCAGATCACCGCCAATCGTGGCGGGCAGATCGACGACGCCCTGCGCGACCGCGTGCTGGGTGACCTCAAGCAGGCCGGCGTGGAGCCGTTGTCGGTGGCCAAGGAAGGCGACAGCCTGATCGTGCGCCTGCCGACGCTGCAGGCGCAGACCGCCGCCAACGACGCCCTGCGCGACGAGATGGGCGAGGACTACGTGGTTGCCCTGAACCTTGCCTCCACCGTGCCGGAGTGGCTGAGCGACCTCGGCGCCAAGCCGATGGTGCTGGGCCTGGATCTGCAGGGCGGCGTGCACTTCGTGCTGCAGGTCGACCAGAAGGCCGCACTGGACAAGCGTCTGGATGCCTACGCCGAAGACGTGCGGACCAGTCTGCGCGATGCCCGCATCGCCTACCAGTCGGTCGAGCGCCGTGGCGACAACACCATCGTGGCCACCATCAGCCCGTCCGCCGGTGCCGATGCCGCCGCGCGTGCCCGCGAAGTGATGGTCAAGGCGCAGCCGACGCTGGGCTACGAGGTGGCGGGCAACCGCATCACCGTGAGCATGCCGGAGGCCGAACTGACCGCGATCGCCAACGGCGCCATCGAGCAGAACGTCAACACGCTGCGCAACCGCGTCAACCAGCTTGGCGTGGCCGAGCCGATCATCCAGCGCCAGGGTGCCGACCGCGTGGTCGTGCAGCTGCCGGGCGTGCAGGACACCGCCGAAGCCAAGCGCATGATCGGTGCCACCGCGACGCTGGAATACCGCGCCGTGGTCGAGGGCAATGCCCAGGACGCGATCACCAGCGGCCGTATCCCGCCGGAGGCCAAGGTCTACCAGCAGCGTGACAACCGTGGCCCGATCCTGCTCAACAAGCGCGTGATCGTGACCGGTGACCAGATGGTCGCCGCCCAGGCTACCACCGACCAGAATGGCGCCGCCGCTGTGAGCGTGACGCTGAACAACGTCGGCGGCCAGCGCATGTTCGATTTCACCAGCGCCAACGTCAACAAGCCGATGGCGGTGGTCTACACCGAACGCATCCCGACCGTGAACGTGGTCGATGGCAAGGAAGTGCGCAGCTTCCGCGTCAAGGAAGAAGTGATCTCGGTCGCCAACATCAACGGCGTGTTCGGCAAGAACTTCCAGACCACCGGCCTTGAGAAGACCGAGGCGGAAAACCTGGCCAAGCTGCTGAAATCCGGTTCGCTGGCCGCGCCGATGGACTTCGTTGAAGAACGCATCGTCGGCCCGAGCCTGGGTGCGGAGAACGTCGAGCGCGGCGTGACCGCGGTCGGCTTCGCGTTCCTGTTCACCCTGATCTTCTTCACCGTGTACTACCGCATGTTCGGCGTGATCACCTCGGTGGCCATGCTGTTCAACCTGCTGATCGTGGTGGCGGTGATGTCGCTGTTCGGCGCGACGATGACGCTGCCCGGCTTCGCCGGTCTGGCGCTGTCGATCGGCCTGTCGGTCGACGCCAACGTGCTGATCAACGAACGTATCCGTGAAGAGCTGCGGGCCGGCATGCCGCCCAAGACGGCCATCGTGGCCGGTTACGAGAAGGCTTCCGGGACCATCTTGGACGCCAACCTCACCGGCATCCTGGCGGGTGTGGCGTTGTATGCGTTCGGTACCGGTCCGTTGAAGGGCTTCGCCGTGACCATGATCGTCGGCATCCTGGCCTCCATGTTCACTGCAATTACCGTCTCGCGTGCCCTTGCCGTGCTGGTCTACAGCCGCCGCAAGAAGCTCAAGACCCTGGCCATCTGACGGGAAGCGAATAGAAACCATGAAACTTTTCCCGTTGCATCTGATCCCGAACGACACCAAGTTCGACTTCATGCGCACCCGCTGGGTGGCCATCGCTCTGGCGGCGCTGGTGTTCATTGCCGCCATCGGCTGCATTGCCTTCAAGGGCTTCAACTACGCGCTGGATTTCACCGGCGGCACCGTGGTCGAAGTCCGCTTCGACAAGCCCGCTGACGTCGATGCCGTACGCGAGCACCTGGAAGGCGCCGGTTATGCCGGTGCCCAGGTGCAGAGCTTCGGCAGCGGCAGCAACCTGCTGATCCGTCTGCAGCCGCAGGAGATGGCCGAAGGCGAGAACGCCGGTGAGGCCAACAACCGCACCGCCGAAGCCGTGCAGAAGGCGATCTCGATGGAGGGCAACCAGGCCGCCATCGTGGGTGCCGAGTTCGTCGGCCCGCAGGTCGGTAAGGAGCTGGCGCTGAACGGCCTGTATGCGGCGCTGTTCGTGCTGATCGGCTTCCTGATCTACATCGGTTTCCGCTTCGAGTGGAAGTTCGCGATGGTGGCGATCATCACCACGCTGTTCGACGTGCTGGTGGTGGCGGGTTACTTCTCGCTGAGTGGCCGTGAGTTCGATCTGACCGTGCTGGCCGGCCTGCTGTCGGTGATGGGCTTCTCGATCAACGACACCATCGTGGTGTTCGACCGTGTGCGTGAGAACTTCCGCAGCCTGCGTGTGGAGCCGCTGGAAGTGATGAACCGGTCGATCAACCAGACGCTGTCGCGCACGATCATCACTTCGCTGGTGTTCTTCCTGTCGGTGCTGGCGCTGTATCTGTACGGCGGTGGTTCGCTGGAAGGGCTGGCGCTGAGCCAGATGATCGGTGCGGTGATCGGTACGCTGTCGTCGATCTTCATTGCCTGCCCGCTGCTGACCATGGGCGCGCTGGCGGTGACCAAGCAGGATCTGCTGCCGAAGGCCAAGGACGTGGAAGCGTTGGAGCGTCGTCCGTAAGGTTTCTGGTGGTTTGAAACATCTGAAAGGCCGCGCACTGCGCGGCCTTTCTTTTTGTTCAGGGCCCGCGCCAGAGTTAGATCCGGAGCCGGAGCCGGAGCCAGAGCCAGAGCCAGAGCCAGAGCGGCGCCTTGGATGCTCACTGTTGGAGGGTGACGGGTAGCGCTGTGCTGGACCCGCCGTAAACCCATCCCTGGGGGCTCGTGAGCGCCATCCATGGCGCTCCAACGGTCCTGCACATCGCTACCCGTCACCCTCCAGACAGGGGGCTGGAGGGCGGTTGGTAGGGCAGAGCGGAGCAAGGCAACGCAAGGCACAGCAAAGCAACGGCACCCGCGCTGGCGTGCAAGGCACTTGACGCCCCATCAGGTGTGGTGCGTAGAGCCACGCCATGCGTGGCGGCTCTCCCGTCCGCAGCGGCCGTGTGTCAGGCAGGGGCCGGTGAGGGCAGGGCGGGACCGTCACCCGCATGGATGCGGGTGTCGAGCCTCCAGGGACGGATTCACGGCGCGTCCCGACCTGCCCTCACCGGTCCCAGGCCACAAGGAACATACACCCCCGTCGGTTGTACTCCGCAGCGCTGCGCACTACGATCCCTTGCGTTCCGCGCAGCCGCTCCGGTGGCGCGCGACCTCCCTTTTCATCGCGCCGGTCCGCCCTGCGCCAGTCCCCCTCGAGGTTTACATGGTCATCAAACCGCGTGTGCGCGGCTTCATCTGCGTCACCACCCATCCCGTCGGCTGCGATGCGGCCGTCAAGCAGCAGATCGATTACATCCAGTCCAAGCCGAAGATCACCAACGGCCCGAAGAAGGTGCTGGTGCTTGGCGCCTCCACCGGCTACGGGCTGGCTGCGCGCATCACCGCTGCCTTCGGCAGCGATGCCGCCACGCTGGGTGTGTTCTTCGAGCGCCCGGGTACCGAGACCAAGCCCGGCACCGCTGGCTGGTACAACACCGCCGCGTTCCATAAGTACGCCGATCAGGCCGGTCTGTACGCCAAGAGCGTCAATGGCGATGCGTTCTCCGATGAGGTCAAGGCCAAGGTCATCGAGCTGATCAAGCAGGACCTCGGCCAGGTCGACCAGGTGGTGTACAGCCTGGCCGCGCCGCGCCGCAAGCATCCCAAGACCGGTGAAGTGATCAGCTCCACGCTCAAGCCGATCGGTGCGCCGATCACGCTGCGTGGCCTGGATACGGACAAGGAAGTGATCACCGAGACCACGATCGAGCCGGCCACGCCGGAAGAGATCGCCGGCACCGTCGCCGTCATGGGCGGCGAAGACTGGCAGATGTGGATTGATGCGCTGCTCGAGGCCGGTGTGCTGGCCGAGGGCGCGACCACCACGGCCTTCACCTACGTCGGTGAGGAGATCACCCAGGCGATCTACTGGAACGGCTCCATCGGTGCGGCGAAGAAGGATCTGGACGAGAAGGTCGTCGGCCTGCGCCAGAAGCTGGCCCCGATCGGTGGCGATGCGCGCGTGTCGGTGCTCAAGGCGGTGGTCACCCAGGCCAGCTCGGCGATCCCGACCATGCCGCTGTACCTGTCGCTGCTGTTCAAGGTGATGAAGGCCAAGGGCACGCACGAAGGCTGCATCGAGCAGCTCGATACCCTGTACGACATCCTCTACGGCGGCAAGGACGCGGGCACCGCATCCGAGCGCCTGCGCCACGATCTGGTCACCGATGGCGGGCGCAAGGTCGCGCTGATCGATGACGCCGGCCGCCTGCGCGCGGATTACAAGGAAATGGCACCGGAGGTGCAGGGCGAGGTGGTCGCGCTGTGGCCGCAGGTGACCAACGAGAACCTGTACGAGATCAGCGATCTGGCCGGCTACAAGGCCGACTTCCTGCGTCTGTTCGGGTTCGGCGTGGAGGGCGTGGATTACGACGCCGATGTCGCCACCGATGTGAAGATTCCGAACCTGGTCGAGATGGCCTGATCGGAAGGAGGGATGCCGACCAACGGTCGGCATCCACCGGTGCGGTGCGTGCCCGGATGGCCGCGCGGCGCGTCCGTTGATGCCCGGGCGGTGCGCCCCCTGATGCGCGGGAGACGGCAGGTCACGACCGTGGGTCGTGACGCATCCCGTCAACTGAAATCGAAATTCATCACCGGGCCGGCCGGGCCGACGAACTCACCCTGCACGTAGTCCACCCCGGCACTGAAGAGCAGGCTCATTGAGTTTGCATCGGCGACGAATTCGGCGATGGTCCGGATGTTGGCGGCCTGCGCACGCGCGGTGATCTCGCTGATCTTCTCGCTGTGCTCGCGCGTACGGGCGAAGTCGGAGGTGAAGTCGCGGTCCAGCTTGAGGAACTGCGGCTGGAAGTGCGCCAGCAGCTGGAACGAATCCAGTCCTGAGCCGAACTGCTCCAGGCCGATCCGGCAGCCCAACGGGGCGACCGCGGCCAGGAACTGCTGGGCATTGCGCAGGTGGGTGAACACCTTGGCCTCTGGCGCGTGCAGCCACAGTTGTTCGCCCGGCACGCCTTGCGCCTCCAGTTCGCGCCGGAGCGTGGCGATCATCTGCGGGTCGTTGAACGACTCCGGGGTGATCTTCACCATCAGGTGGGTCACATGGCCCTCGCGCTTGCGCGCCGCGAGCATGCCGATCGCGTGGGTGACCACCCAGCGGTTGATGTCGGCCAGCAGGCCATGGTCCTCGGCGATGCCCAGGAACGCGTTCGGGCTGAGCAGCTCGCCGTTGTGGTCCAGGCGCAGGTAGGCCTCGTACAACTCCAGTGCCTCGCCCTGCAGGCTGAGCACCGGCTGGTAATGCAGCTGGAAGCCATCGCCGGCCAAGGCCTGGCGGATGCGTGCCACCCAGTGCTGGATGCGCTCTTCTTCCACGCGATCCACCGCGGCCGGATCGAACACGCGGGTGGTGTTGCCCAGCTCCAGTGCCGCCTGGGTGCACTCGGTGGCGCGCGCAAGCACCTGGCCAATGCTGGCGATCTTCTCGCCGACCTGCACACCGCCTACGCTGACCGTGACCGTGGCCGAGCGCTCGCCGATGCTGAACACCTGCGAGGCGAAGGCCTCGCGGATCTGGTCGGCCAGGGCGACGGTCTGCGCGTAGGGGGCTTCGGTCAGCACGGCAAAGCTGTGCTCGCCGAAGCGGGCCACCTGGGCGGTGTCGCCAACCGATTGGGCCAGCACACGGGCGAGGGCGCCAATCAGCGTGTCGGCCGAGTCCAGGCCGATCTCCGGCAGCAGGCGCGCGTAATGGTCCGGTTCGATCAGCAGCAGGCCGAACCGGCCCTCGCTGCGACCGGCCTGGGCCACCGCATGCTCGACGTGCAACATGAAGGTCGGGCGGTTGAGCAGGCCGGTAACCTGGTCGCGCTGGCGCAGGTCCTCCACCTCGCGCGCCAGCTCCGGATCGAACTCCATGCGCCGGCGGAACACCACCTGCAGGCAGGATTCGCCCTCATAACTGGCCTGGGTGAACTCCATCGTGGCCGGGAACACCGCGCCGTCCTGGTTGCGCGCATCCACCTGGTACTGCGGCGGTGGCGCATCGCCCTTGCTCATGGATTTGAGCAGCTGCTTGAAGCCGTCCACGTGCTGCGGGGCGACCATGTCCAGCAGCGAGATGCCTTCCACATCGTCGAAGGTTTCGTAGCCGAACATCTCCAGATAGGCCTCGTTGGCCCGGATGTGCATGCCTTCATGGATGTAGGCGATCGGGTCGCGCGAAGACGAGATCAGCGCGTCGCAGCGGCGCTCGGTCTCGCGCATCTGCGCCTCGATCCGGCGCAGCCCGCGGCGCGCATGCAGATCGGTCCATTCGTTGCGCACTACCGCCAGCAGGTGCTCGGGGCGGTGGCGCAGGGCGATGGCGCGGATGCCATTGGCCCCGGCCTCGACCCACTCGGTTTCGTTGATCGATTCGGCCAGCAGGATCATCGGGATGTCCTTGCCGCTGGCCGCGATCTGCTGGGTCACCTGCAGCAGCGGGATGCTCTGCGCTGCGGCGACCAGCACCAGGTCGATCGGCTGGGTACCCAGTGCCTGGGCCAGTTCCTCACTGTGCTGCGGGCGCGTCGGGCGCACCGCGATGCCGCTGTTGCGCAGCGTGCTGACGATGGTCTCGGCGTTCTCGCCGCTGTCGTCCACGATCAGCAGGCGGACCGTCATGTCATTCGCGTTCTGCATTCACTACTCCCCGGACTGCAAACTTGATACACGATGCGTGTGACTACGTCCATGCGGCAAACGGTAGCCGATCATGGCACGCTGGTTCCGGCTCAGGCCACGCTGCCCGCGGCATGGCCACAGGCCCAGGCCCACTGGAAGTTGTAGCCCCCCAGCCAGCCGGTCACGTCCAGCACCTCCCCAATGAAGTGCAGGCCGGGAACCACGTGCGATTCAAACGTACTGGAGGACACCTTGCGGGTGTCGACCCCGCCCAGCGTCACTTCGGCGGTACGGTACCCCTCGGTGCCACTGGCCACCAGCGGGAAATTCTGCAGCAGCTCGGCCGCCTCGCGCAGCTGTGGCTCGTCGATCTGGCGCACCAGCCGGTCCGGCAGCCAGTGCTCGCACAGGCGCAGTGCCAGCCGGCGCGGCAACACCTCCGAGAGCACCGTGCGCAGTTCGGCGGCACCGCGTTCGGCCTTCATCCGGCGCAGCCACTCCAGCGCGTCCTGGCCCGGCAGCAGGTCCAGCCGCAGCTCGTCGCCCGGCTGCCAGTACGAGGAGATCTGCAGGATCGCCGGGCCGCTGATGCCGCGGTGGGTGATCAGCATGGAGTTGCGGAACTCGGTGCCGTTGCAGCGCGCTTCGATCGGCAGGGCCACGCCGCTGAGGTCGTTGAAACGCTCCTGATGCTTGCCACTCAGGGTCAGCGGCACCAGCCCGGCGCGGGTCGGCAGCACCTCGTGGCCGAACTGGCGGGCCAGCTCATAGCCGACGCCGGTCGCGCCCATGCTCGGGATCGACAAGCCACCGGTGGCCACCACCAGCGAGGCGGCATGGAAGTGACCCTGTGTGGTGTGCACATGGAAGCCGTCCGCGCCGCGCTCCACCTTCTGCACGCCGCAGTCGGTGCGGATCTGCACGCCGGCGGCCAGGCATTCGTCCACCAGCATCTTCACGATCTGCTTGGAGGAGATATCGCAGAACAGCTGGCCCAGCTCTTTTTCGTGATACGCGATGCCGTGCCGCTCCACCATCTCGATGAAATGGTATGGCGTGTAGCGGGCCAGCGCGGATTTGCAGAAGTGCGGATTGGCCGACAGGAAATTGGCCGCCGTGGTGCCGGTGTTGGTGAAGTTGCAGCGCCCGCCGCCGGACATCAGGATCTTCTTGCCAACCTTGTTGGCATGGTCGATCACCTGCACCAGGCGCCCGCGTTTGCCTGCGGTCATCGCACACATCAGCCCGGCCGCGCCGGCCCCGATGACCAGCACATCACAGCGGATCACACTCACGCCTGCGGCTTCTGCTTGCGCCAGGTGGGGATGACGCTGAGCTGCGCCTTGTCGGACGTCAACTGCACTTCGCCGTCCTGGATCTGCACGTCCCACTGCATCGTGCGTTCGATCTGCGCGCCCCATTCGGTGACGAACTCGCCCGGCAGGTCCATGACCTCCAGCGTGGACAGCTTCTTCAGCGCGGAGGCGTTGCGGTCCCACCAGATGTCGGCGGCGCGGCCGCCGTAAGTGACCAGCTGCACCGCACGCGCGCGGCCGGCGGCCTTGCGCAGGCGCGAATCGTCGGGCTGGCCCAGTTCGATCCACAGCTCGATGTCGCCGGTGTAATCGCGGCGCCACAGGTCCGGCTCGTCGTCCACGCTCAGGCCGCGGCCGAACTCCAGCCGGTCATCGGCGTTCAGCGCGAAGGTGAGCAGGCGCACCATCAGGCGGTCATCGGTCTCGGACGGGTGCTGGGCCAGCGTCAGCGTATGGCTGGCGTAATAGCCGCGATCCATGTCGCTGATCTGCAGTTCGGCCTTGCGGATGGTGGCGGTGAGGGCCATGGGGATACCTGAAACAAAGAGCGCCATGATAATGGTTCGCCATGAGCCCGTCCGATCCGATCCTCGTTGCCCCCGCACCCAGCCGCCTGCAGTTGCCCCCCGGCGACTGGCCGAGCCTGCTGGACGGGCTGTGCGCGCGCTTTCCGCGCATCGACCGCGCGCAGTGGGCAGACCGCTTCGCCCGGGGGCGGGTGCAGGACGCGCAGGGCAGGGCGCTCGCGCCGGATCAGGCCTGGCAGGTGGGGCTGGAGATCGTGTATTTCCGCGAGGTGGCTGATGAGCCGGCGATTCCTTTCGCCGAGGCCGTCGTCCACCAGGACGCGCACCTGCTGGTGGCCGACAAGCCGCACTTCCTTCCGGTCACCCCTGCCGGCGGCTACGTGCGCGAGACGCTGCTGGCCCGGCTGGTGGCGCGCACCGGCAACCGGGATCTGGTGCCGCTGCACCGCCTGGACCGCCTGACCGCCGGGCTGGTGCTGTTCTCCACCCGGCCAGACAGCCGCGATGCCTACCAGCGCCTGTTCCGCGAGCGGCGCATCGAGAAGGTGTACGAAGCGCTGGCGCCGGGACTGCCCGAACTGCCGTTCCCATTGGAGCGGCAGACCCGCTTGGTCCCGGGAGAGCCGTTCTTCCGCATGGCCGAGGAGCCCGGCGAGCCCAATGCGCGGACCCGCATCGAGGTGATCGACGGCACCGGACCGGTCTGGCGCTACCGACTGCACCCGGTGACCGGCCGCAAGCACCAGCTGCGCGTGCACATGGCCGCGCTGGGCGCCCCGATCTTGGGGGACGACCTGTACCCGGAGCTGCACGCGGATGCGCCGGCGGACGCGCCGCTGCAGCTGCTGGCCAAGGAATTGGCGTTCGATGACCCGTTGACCGGGGAGCGGCGCACGTTCGCCAGCGGGTTGTCGCTTCACCTGTAGGGCCGGCCGCTGGCCGGCTGCCGGGATCTGTGGTGGTCACCAGATGCGACGGAGGAGCCGGCCAGCGGCCGGCTCTACCAACACCGGCCCCTCAGCCATGCCGGACCCTTTCCACACCGAACCCTCAGCTGGCCAGCGGTTCATCAGGGTGCTGACGGTTCATCAGCCTTAACGTTTGGCCAGCCAACGGTCCAGTTGCGCGGCAAAGGCCTGCTTGTCGCGCGCATGCAGCGGCGGAGGGCCCCCTGTCTGAACGCCCGAGCCGCGCAGTTCCTCCATGAAATTGCGCATCGAGAGCCGCTCGGCCATGTTGTTGGGGGTGTACAGGTCGCCGCGCGGGTTCAATGCGACGGCCTTTTTGTCCAACACCAGGGCCGCCAGCGGGATGTCCTGCGTGACGACCAGATCGCCCGGCTGGACCCGTTCCACGATCACGCTGTCGGCCACATCCAGGCCCGGCGGAACCTGGATGGAGCGGATGAAACGGGACGGAGGGGTCCGCAGCCAGTGGTTGGCGACCAGGGTCATCTCGATCCCGGCACGCTCTGCGGCCCGGAACAGGATCTCCTTGATGACGGCCGGACAAGCGTCGGCGTCCACCCAGATGTGAACTTTAGGGGTCGGGGCATCAGTCATTTGGCTGATCTTAAGGTAGGAAAAATCTGAATAGGGGGTGCGATTTCGTGTAGGATCGCCCGACCCCTTGTCCTGTCAGGCGGGAGGGGGAGGATGGCTGAATCAACCAGCTATCGCTTTTTCGGTAAAACACGAGTATCGTCACCCACACTGTGTTTGCTAGGGTCACCGTGAATCGTGGCCTGGTGCAGTTGATCTCACGATCTGCTCATCGATCCGCTTTACCAACGCCTGCAACTCAGTCTCGGCTCCGATACGCGGCGGCCGCGATTATTTCAACTATTGTTTCAGGAGTTAGTACATGTCTGATCGTCAGCAGGGCACCGTGAAGTGGTTCAACGACGCCAAGGGCTTCGGCTTCATCACCCCGGAAAGCGGCCCGGACCTCTTCGTGCATTTCCGCGCGATCCAGGGCACCGGCTTCAAGTCGCTGCAGGAAGGCCAGAAGGTGACTTTCGTCGCCGTGCAGGGCCAGAAGGGTATGCAGGCTGACCAGGTGCAGGCGGTCTAATCGACCCCCCGCAACCGTAAGGTCGCCTAAAACGCCGGAAGCGAAAGCTTCCGGCGTTTTTTATTGGGCGGCATTCGGCCATCGTCGACGCAGATCCCGTTGAAGACGTCATCGTTCCCGTCGCCCGGTTACGATGCCGCTTTGACCCTGCGGAACCCTCGATGATCAAGGTGCACCATCTGGACCATTCGCGCTCGCTGCGCGTGCTGTGGATGCTCGAAGAGCTGGGCCTGCCGTACCAGGTCGTCAACTACCAGCGCGATCCCAAGACCTGGCTCGCGCCGCAGGCGCTGCGCGACGTGCACCCGCTGGGGAAGTCGCCGGTGCTGCAGGACGACGCGCTGGTGCTGGCCGAATCCGGCGCGATCCTGGAATACCTCGCCGACCGCTACGACAGCGGCCGCCAGCTCTCCCCCGAGCCGATGCCGGCCCAGGCCCCCGAACGCGTGCGTTACCGCTACTGGATGCACTACGCCGAAGGCTCGGCGATGCCGCCGCTGGTGATGACGCTGGTGTTTTCGCGGCTGCGCAATGCGCCGATGCCGTTCTTCGCCAAGCCGATCGCGCGCTCCATCGCCGACAAGGCGCTCAACGGCTTCGTGCGTCCGCAGGTGAAGCTGCACATGGACTGGATGGAACGCGAGCTCGGCCAGTCGCCGTGGTTCGCCGGTGAGCGCTTCACCGCCGCCGATATCCAGATGAGCTTCCCGATCCAGGCCGCCGCCGCGCGCGGTGGCGACATGGCCGCCTACCCACGGCTGCAGGCATACCTGGCCCGGATCGAGCAGCGCCCGGCCTACCAACGTGCGGTGGAGCGCGGCGGTCCGTTGAACCTCGGCGGCGGTTCGCGCTGAACTTGCGGGGCAGCCGGTCTGCCCCCATTTCATACCGATGAGCACCCAGCCCCTGCGTTTCGACAACCGTTTCATCCGTGACCTGCCCGGCGACCCGGAAACCGGCCCGCGCGTGCGCGAGGTGCGCGAGGCTGTGTGGTCGTCGGTCATGCCGACGCCGGTCGCCGCGCCACAGCTGCTGGCGTACTCGCCGGAGGTGGCCACGCTGCTGGGCATGGGCGAGGAACTGATCGAGAGCGAGGATTTCGCACGGGTGTTCGGCGGCAATGCGCTGTATGCCGGGATGGCACCGTGGGCGGCCAACTATGGTGGCCATCAGTTCGGCCATTGGGCGGGGCAGCTCGGCGATGGCCGTGCGATCTCGCTGGGCGAGCTGCTCACCCCGGACGGTGCGCACTGGGAGCTGCAGTTGAAGGGCGCCGGGCGCACACCGTACTCGCGGGGCGCCGACGGGCGTGCGGTGCTGCGCTCGTCCATCCGCGAGTTCCTGTGCAGTGAAGCGATGCATCACCTCGGCGTGCCGACCACGCGCGCGCTGAGTCTGGTCGGCACCGGCGATGCCGTCGTGCGCGACATGTTCTACGACGGTCACCCTGAAGCCGAACCCGGCGCGATCGTGTGTCGCGTCGCGCCGTCGTTCATCCGCTTCGGCAGCTTCGAACTGCCGGCCTCGCGCGGCGACACGACGTTGCTGCGGCAGTTGGCCGATGTCTGCATTGCGCGCGATTTTCCTGCGCTGGCAGAGGCGGGCGAGGCGCGCCATGCGCGCTGGTTTGCCGACATCTGCGAGCGCACCGCGGTGCTTGTCGCGCATTGGATGCGCGTGGGTTTCGTGCACGGCGTGATGAACACCGACAACCTCTCCATCCTCGGGCTCACCATCGATTACGGCCCGTATGGCTGGGTCGAGGATTACGATCCCGAGTGGACCCCCAACACCACCGACGCGCAGGGCCGACGCTATCGTTTCGGCACGCAGCCGCAGGTGGCGTACTGGAATCTCACCCGGCTGGCGCAGGCGTTGGCACCGCTGTTCGAGGATGTCACCCCGCTGCATGACGGGCTGGCGCGTTTCCAGCAGGTGCATGCGGACTGCGAGCGCGCCGACATCGCCGCGAAGCTGGGCCTGGATAGCTGCCGCGATGAGGATGTGGCGTTGATGGCCGCCTGGCTGGAGATCCTGCACGAGGGCGAGATGGACATGACCCTGGCCTTCCGTGGGCTGATGGCGCTCGATCCTGCATCGCCTTCCGTGGTGGTGCTGGAGGAGGCGTTCTACAGCCCGGCCCGTCGCGACGCGGTGCTGCCGTCGCTGCAGGCATGGCTGCAGCAGTACGCGGCGCGCCTGCGCGGCGATGGCCTGAGTGCACAGGCGCGTCAGCAGCAGATGGGCCGCGCCAACCCGCGCTACGTGCTGCGCAACTGGCTGGCCCAGGAGGCGATCGAGCAGGCGGAGCAGGGCGACCTCAGCGGCGTGCATACGCTGCTGGAGGTGCTGCGGCGGCCGTATGAAACGCAGCCGGGGCGCGAACACTTCGCGGCCAAGCGGCCCGAGTGGGCGCGCGTGAAGGCCGGCTGCTCGATGCTGTCCTGCAGCTCGTAAGCGCCTCGGTTACCCTATGCCACCCCGTTCGTTCCCAGACCCATGACCGAGTCTTCCGCCACGCCCGCCTGGGCCGGCCGCCTGCGCGACATCGCCGATTTCCCCAAGCCGGGCATCCTGTTCAAGGACATCATGCCGCTGCTCGCCGACGGCCCGGATTTCGCGGCCGCCATCGATGCGATGGTTGCGCCCTGGCGCGATGCCAACCTGCAGGCAGTGATGGGGATCGAGTCGCGCGGCTTCATCCTCGGCGCGGCCATGGCGCGGGTGCTGGGCGTGGGCTTCGTGCCGGTGCGCAAGCCGGGCAAGCTGCCGGGCAAGGTGCTGCGCCAGGATTACACCCTGGAATACCGCACCGACAGCATCGAAGTGCACGCCGATGCCTTGCCGGCCGGCGCACGCGTGCTGGTGATCGATGATGTGCTCGCCACGGGCGGTACCCTGCTGGCGGCGTTGTCGCTGGCCCGCCAGCTGCAGGTCGAGGTGGTCGGTGCGGCCGTGCTGGTGGAACTGGCCGGCCTCGGTGGCCGCGACCGCTGGACGAGTGACGTCCCGCTGCTGGCCAACCTGGTCTATTGATCCGGGAAGCCGCGCGGGCGTGACGGCACCGGTAGTGCCGGCCGCTGGCCGGCACCTCGAACGCCTCGAGGAACGTGCAGCCGACCAACGGTCGGCTCTACCGCTCAGACATCCATCTTGCGGACGCGGAACCGGCGGCCCTTGATCTTGCCGGCCTCCAGCTGGGCGATCGCCCGGCCGGCATGTTCGCGCGCAATGGCCACGTACGAGCGCGTGGCGTAGATGTCGATCTTGCCGATGTACTTGGCCGCGAGCCCGGCATCGCCGGTCAGTGCGCCGAGGATGTCGCCCGGGCGCAGCTTGTCGGTCTTGCCGCCATCGATGCGCAGCGTGGTCATCGCGGCCTGCGGCAGCACTGGCGGGCGTGCGGTGGCCAGCGGCGTCTTCTGCCAGTCCAGCGGCTTGCCCTGTGCCATTTCCAGCGCATCGGCGCGGTTGCGTTCGCGGTGCGTCACCAGGCTGATCGCCAGGCCCGTTGCACCGGCGCGGCCGGTGCGGCCAACGCGATGCTCATAGGTTTCGATATCGGTCGGCAGCTCGTAATTGATCACCGCGGCCAGATCCTGCACATCCAGGCCACGCGCGGCGACGTCGCTGGCAACCAGCACGTTGCAGCTGCGGTTGGCGAAGCGCACCAGCACTTCGTCGCGGTCGCGCTGTTCCATCTCGCCGTGCAGCGGCAGCGCAGAGAACCCGAACTGCTGCAGCGAAATGGCGACATCGTCGACATCGCGGCGGGTGTTGCAGAACACCACGGCCGATTCCGGCGTGTACTTGAGCAGCAGGCCGGCCAGCGCCTTCTGCTTCAGTGCCAGCTCGGTCTCGCAGAACAGGTGGCGGATCGCCGGCGCGTGATCGGCGCCTTCCACGGTCACTTCCACCGGGTCGCGCAGCAGCACGCGGGCGATCTCGCGGATCTCATCCGGGAAGGTCGCCGAGAACAGCAGCGTCTGGCGGTCCTTGCTGGTGCGCCCGGCGATCTCGCGGATCGGCTCTTCAAAGCCCATGTCGAGCATGCGGTCGGCTTCATCCAGCACCAGCGTGGTCACGCCGCCCAGATGCAGCACGCGCTTGCGGCCCAGTTCCTGGATGCGCCCGGGAGTGCCGACCACGACCTGCGGGTCGTGTGCTTCCAGCGAGGCCAGCTGCGGGCCCAGCGGCATGCCGCCGGTCAGCACCAGCAGCTTCAGATTGGGAATGCCGGTGGCCAGCTTGCGGATCTGCTTGCCGACCTGGTCGGCCAGCTCACGGGTCGGGCACAGCACCAGCGCCTGGGCGCGGGTCACCGATGGGTCCAGCGCCTGCAGCAGGCCCAGGCCGAAGGCGGCGGTCTTGCCGCTGCCGGTCGGGGCCTGTGCGATGACATCGCGGCGCTCAAGGATGGCCGGCAGGCTCTGGGCCTGCACGGGGGTGAGCGAGGTATAGCCCATGGCATCGATGCCGGGCAGCAGCGCTGGTTTCAGCGGCAGGGAGGAGAATTCAGACATGCGGTAGTGTCGCAGAAGTCCGCCCGGCGTGCCTCAGCCCAGCAGCGCGTGGACGCCCAGGTTGATCCCCAGTCCGCCCGCCAGCAGCCAACCGAACAGCAGCAGCGCCAGCAGCAGCGGCTTCATCCCGGCATTGCGCAGCGCCGAGGCATGCGTGGTCAGACCGAGCGCGGCCATCGCCATCGCCAGCAACACGGTGTCCAGTTCGATCGCCGCGCTGACGATGGCCGCCGGCAGCACCTGCAGCGAATTGAACCCGGCCACCGCGACGAAGCCGAACGCGAACCAGGGCACCACGATGCTGGCGCGCTGGCCCGGCGCCCCCGGCGCACCACCGCGTGCCAACAGCATCGACAGCCCGATCAGGAACGGTGCCAGCATCATCACCCGCACCATCTTGGCGATCACGGCGGTGTCGGCCGCAGCTGTGCTCACGGCGCGGCCGGCGGCGACCACCTGCGCAACTTCGTGCACGGTCGAGCCGGTGAACACGCCGTAGGCCTGCGCGGTCATCGGGATCCACCCGTGCGCGAGGTTGAGCTGGTACAGCAGCGGGTACAGGAACATCGCGAGCGTGCCGAACACCACCACGGTGGACACGGCCACGGTCACCTGTTCGGCGCGCCCGCGCACCACCGGCTCGGCCGCCATCACCGCCGCCGCCCCGCAGATCGAGCTGCCGGCGCCGATCAGCAGGGCACTTTCCTTCTCGAGCCCGAACCAGCGCGTGCCGGCCCACCAGGCCAGCGCGAACGTGCTGGTCAGCACCAGCGCATCGATCAGCACCCCGCTGATACCGACCTGGCCGATATCCTGGAAGGTCAGGCGCAGGCCGTACAGCACGATGCCTGCCCGCAGCAGCCAATGCTTGGAAAAGCCGACCCCGGCGCCGGCATGGGCCGCCAGCCGCGGGTAGGCAGTGTTGCCCACGGCGATGCCGAGCACGATGGCCAGGGTCAGCGCGCTGATGCCGTGCGCCTGCAGCCACGGCAGCGGCGCCAGGCCCATGGCCGCAGCCGCAACGGCGCCGGTCAGCAGCAGCCCGGGCAGGCGGCTGCGCCAGCGTTGCGCGGTGGTGGGTGAAGGCAGGGCGGCGGCAGAGGTGTTCACAAGGGTCTCCAGTCAAAGCACCGGCATAGCCTGCGCGTTGCTGATGAACCTGTAAAACGCATTGTTCCTGTAATTTCGACCTGTTTAGTGCGTTAATTGGCGTCATGCACCTCACCCTCCGTCAATGGCAGGTTTTCGTCTCCATTGCCGACGCCGGCACCACGGCTGCGGCGGGCGCGCAGCTGGCGTTATCGCAGTCGGCCACCAGCGCCGCGCTCAATGAACTGGAGAGCCAGCTGGCCAGCCCACTGTTCGACCGGATCGGGCGCCGGCTGGTGCTCAACCCGCAGGGACGGGCGCTGCTGGATCCGGCCCGCGCGCTGCTGGTCGCCGCCGCCGATCTGGAGCGGCTGGCCGGCGCAGGGCAGTCCAATGCCGGCGTCTTGCCTCTGCTGCTGCGGCTCGGGGCCAGCACCACGATCGGCAACTACCTGCTGCCACCCCGCGTCGCCGCGCTGCTGGCCGATAACCCGCAGGCGCAGGTGGACCTGCGGATCGGCAACAGCGCAGATGTGGTCGCGGCCGTACAGCGCCTTGAGGTCGATCTGGGCCTGATTGAAGGCCCGTGCCATGAAAGCGGCCTGCAGGTGCTGCCGTGGCAGCGCGATGATCTGGTCATCGTGGCCGCGCCGGGCACGACGCCCACCTGCATGGATGTCGCGGCGCTGGCGCAGGCCCGCTGGCTGCTGCGCGAGCCGGGTTCGGGCACCCGCGAGGCGGTCGAGCAGGCGCTGCTGCCGCACCTGCACCACTTTGCCCGCGCCATGCAGCTGGGCAGCACCGAGGCGATCAAGCAGGCCGCTGCGGCCGGGCTTGGCCTGGCGTGCCTGTCGCGGCATGCGGTGGCCGATCTGCTCGCGCTGGGCAGCTTGAGCGTCGTGGAAACGCCGGTGCCGCCGATGTCGCGCCAGCTGTGGGTGGTACGCCATCCGGGCAAGCGGGTGCCCGCGGCGCTGCGGGCGCTGCTGGGGCTGCCCGCGGAGGCGTTCGGTCAGCAGTAAGCGACGCGGTTGCCGCCAGACCGTACAATGGTCGGATGCCTCTGATTACTCTGCAAAACGTCGACTTCAGCGTCGGCGGCCCCCTGTTGCTGGAAAAAGCCGAATTGTCGATCGAGCCGGGCGAGCGTATCGCCCTGATCGGGCGCAACGGCGCCGGCAAATCGACCCTGCTCAAACTGCTGTCCGGCGATCACAAGCCTGATGACGGCGAAGTCCGCGTGCAGCAGGGGGTGCGCATCACCCGCCTGGAACAGGAGGTTCCGCACGGTGCCGCCGGCAGCGTGTTCGACGTGGTCGCCGATGGTCTGGGCGAACTGGGCCAGTGGCTGGCCGAGTTCCACCACCTGAGCATGGCCGACGATTTCGACGGCGATGCGCTCTCGGCCGTGCAGGCCAAGATCGATGCCGCCAACGGCTGGGGCCTGGATCAGCGCGTCAGCGAGACCCTGACCAAGCTCGACCTGGACGGCGATGCCGAATTCGCGCGCCTGTCCGGCGGCATGAAGCGCCGTGTGCTGCTCGGCCGCGCGCTGGTGTCCTCGCCGGATCTGCTGCTGCTCGACGAACCGACCAACCACCTGGACATCGAAGCCATCGACTGGCTCGAAATGTTCCTCAAGAACTGGAACGGCAGCGTGGTGTTCGTCACCCATGACCGTCGCTTCCTGCGTGCACTGGCCACCCGCATCGTCGAGATCGACCGCGGCCAGGTCACCAGCTGGCCGGGCGACTGGGCCAACTACGAACGTCGCCGCGAAGAGCGCATGAACGCGCAGGCGCAGGAAAACGCGCGCTTCGACAAACTGCTCGCGCAGGAAGAAATCTGGATCCGCCAGGGCATCAAGGCCCGCCGCACCCGCGACGAAGGCCGTGTGCGCCGCCTCAAGGCGATGCGCAACGATCGCTCGCAGCGCCGCGAACTCGGCGGCAACGTGCGCATGGAAGCGGCGCAGGCGGAGAACTCCGGCAAGAAGGTCATCGACGTCAAGGACATCTCGTTCGCCTTCGGCGAGCGCGTGATGGTCAAGGATTTCAGTACCGTCATCCTTCGCGGCGACCGCATCGGCCTGATCGGGCCGAACGGCAGCGGCAAGACCACGCTGCTCAAGCTGCTGCTGGGCGACCTGCAGCCGCAGAGCGGCGAAGTGCGCGCCGGTACCAACCTGCAGATCGCGTATTTCGACCAGTACCGTGCGGTCCTGCGCGAAGACTGGACCGCGATCGAGAACGTGGCCGAGGGCCGCGATTTCATCGAGTTCAACGGCAAGCGCAAGCACGTTCATGCCTACCTGCAGGACTTCCTGTTCTCGCCCGAGCGCGCCCGCGCGCCGATCACCCGGTTGTCCGGTGGTGAGCGCAACCGCCTGCTGCTGGCCAAGCTGTTCGCGCAGCCGTCCAACCTGCTGGTGATGGATGAACCGACCAACGATCTGGACGTGGAAACCCTCGAGCTGCTCGAAGAGCTGCTGAGCGACTACACCGGCACGTTGCTGCTGGTCAGCCATGACCGTGACTTCCTGGACAACGTGGTGACCTCCACGATGGTGATGGAGGGCGACGGCGTGGTCGGCGAGTACGTTGGCGGCTATACCGATTGGCAGCGCCACGCCGCACGCGTGGCCGCCGCGGCTGCGTCCGCACCCGTGGTAGCGGCCAAGCCGGTTGCTGCGGCTGCTGCCGCTGCCGCGCCGGCCGAGCCCAAGCGCAAGCTGAGCTACAAGGACGCGCGCGAACTGGAACAGCTGCCGCTGAAGATCGAAACGCTGGAGAAGGACGTCGAAGGCCTCACCGCCGCGATGAACGACCCGGCGTTCTATCAGCGCAGCGCGCCCGACATGGCCGCGCACAATGCGAAGCTCGCCAAGGTGCAGGCCGAGCTGGATGCCGCGTACGCGCGCTGGGAAGAACTGGACGCCTGATCCAGCGATCGATGTAGAGCCGACCGTTGGTCGGCTCCACCGGCGTCACTTCAAGCCGTGCAGATCCCGCAGCTGGGTCGGTCGTGAGCCGAAATATGCAGCCAGATCGGCGATGTCCTGATCGCTCAGGTCGGTCGCCTGCGGGGTCATCAGCGCGTGCTGGCGATCCCCCGCGCGGTAGGCCTGCAGGCTGTGCGCCAGGTAATCCCCGTACTGCCCACCCAGTTTCGGGTAGGTCGGGTCGATCGGCTTGTTGCCGTCCGCCCCGTGGCAGTCGATGCAGCTCTGGCCGGTGGCTTTGCCCTTGACCTGGGCACGCGCCTCACCGGCGGCGATGCGGCCGGCCGGCAGGCCGGCGGAGGAGCCGGACCCGTGTTCACCACTGGCGTGGCCCGGATCGGCGGCGGAATCTGCGCTGTTCTCCACCTGTGACTGCGAACACGCAGTCATCAGCAGGGCAACGGACAGGGCGATGGCATAACGCTGGAGTGGCGTGGCTTTCGACATGAGCGCGCTTATTTGACGGTGGACAGGTAAACAGCGAGATCGGCGATCTCCTGTTCGCTGAAACTCATCGACTGCGCCTGCATCGTGGGATGCTTGCGCTTGCCGTGGCGGTACTCGGTCAGCGCTTGGCTGAGGTACTCACGGGTCTGCCCGCCGATCTTGGGCACTTTGTAGCTGGGGTAGGCGTTCTTGTACCCGGTGATGCCGTGGCACCCCTGGCACGTATAGGCCAGGACCCGGCCATTGTCGAACCGGCCGGTGACGGCGGCAGGCGCCGGCGCGGTGGCGGCCGGAGCGGGGGTGGAAGGTACAGCAGGAGCGGGTGTTGCGGCCTGTGCGGCGGCCCCGAGGGGCAGGAGGACGGCCAGAACGAGACAAGCGGCGAGCGGCTGCGGGCGCATGATGTCCTTTTCCGATAAACGGGTCTGGTCGTTCCGGCGTGGGGTACGGAACTGGGCCGAGTATAGCCTGCCATTTCATCTAGCTGAAACCGGGCCGGGGAAGCCATCGCCGCAGGTCACCATGACCTTTGGGATATGGTGTGGTCGTGACGTGGTGCATTACTTTGCTACCACACCTGCCCACGCATCCTTAGGGACACGACGATGTCGCGACATTCTTTCCTGCTCGGCCACACCGGACGCTGTGCCGCCGCGTTGCTGATCACTTCCACCCTGCTGCTGAGCGGCTGCGGTGGCGCCGGTCCCGCCGAAGCCAATGCCGCTGAAAAGGACGGCAAGGCCGAAAAGAAGGTCGATGCGGTACCGGTCGAAGCCGTTGCCGCCAGCCATCGCGCCGTCGCCGCCAGCTACACCGGCACGGCCGCACTGGAGCCGCGGGGGGAGTCGCAGGTGGTCGCCAAGACCTCCGGCGTCGCGCTGGCGGTGCTGGTCGAAGAGGGCCAGCAGGTGCGTGCGGGGCAGCCGCTGGTGCGGCTGGATCCGGACCGTGCGCGCCTGGCCGTTGCCCAGAGCGAAGCGCAGATGCGCAAGCTGGAGAACAATTACCAGCGCGCCCAGAAGCTGATTGGCCAGCAGATGGTCAGTGCCTCGGACGTCGACCAGATCAAGTACGACCTGGAGAACGCCCGCGCGCAGTACCGGCTGGCCACGCTGGAGCTTTCCTACACCACGGTGATCGCGCCGATCTCGGGCGTGATCGCCTCGCGCTCCATCAAGACCGGCAATTTCGTGCAGATCAACACGCCAATCTTCCGCATCGTCGACACCTCGCGCCTGGAAGCCACGCTCAACGTGCCCGAGCGCGAGCTGGCCACGCTGCGCCCGGGCCAGCCGGTCACGCTGATTGCCGATGCGCTGCCGGGCAAGACCTTCCCGGGCACGGTGGATCGCATCTCGCCGGTGGTCGATGCCGGCAGCGGCACCTTCCGCGTGGTCAGCGGCTTCGGCGAAGATGCTGAAGGCCTGCAGCCGGGCATGTTCGGCCGCATCCGCATCGACTACGATCAGCGCGCCGATGCGTTGGTGGTGCCGCGCCTGGCGCTGCTGGACGACGGTGAACCGGCGGTATTCCGCGTGCGCGAGGGCAAGGCGGCGCGTGTGCCGGTCAAGCTCGGCTACGCCGAAGGCCCGTGGGTGGAAATCCGCGAAGGCCTGGCCGCCGGTGATCAGGTGGTCACCGCCGGCAAGGTGGCGCTGCGTGACGGCACCGCGGTGCAGGTGATCGGCGCCAAGCCGGCCGCCACCGCCGCTGCCAAGCCGGCACCGACCAAGGCGGAGAGCCGTCAATGACAGCGGCCGGCAACGACCACGGCAACGATCCGCACCAGGGCGATCGCCCCGGTGCCCACGGCGGCGGCCTGGTGGAGTTTGCCACCCGCCGCCGCGTCACCATCGCGATGTTCACCGTCACGCTGATGCTGTTCGGCTTCATCGCGCTGGGCAATCTCAAGGTCAACCTGCTGCCCGACCTGAGCTACCCGACCCTGACTGTGCGCACGGAATACACCGGTGCAGCGCCGGCGGAAATCGAAACGCTGATCACCGAGCCGGTCGAAGAAGCCGTCGGCGTGGTCAAGAACCTGCGCAAGCTCAAATCGATCTCGCGCACCGGGCAGAGCGATGTGGTGCTCGAGTTCGCCTGGGGCACCAACATGGACCAGGCCAGCCTGGAGGTGCGCGACAAGATGGAAGCGCTGAACCTGCCGCTGGAGGCGAAGTCCCCGGTGCTGCTGCGCTTCAATCCGTCCACCGAGCCGATCATGCGTCTGGTGATCTCGGCGAAGACCGATCCATCCAGCGATGCCGAGGCCGTGCGCCAGCTCACCGAGCTGCGCCGCTACGCCGATGAAGACCTCAAGAAGAAGCTGGAGCCGGTTACCGGCGTGGCGGCGGTGAAGGTCGGCGGCGGTCTGGAGGATGAGATCCAGGTCGACATCGACCAGCAGAAGCTGGCCCAGCTCAACCTGCCGATCGACACCGTCATCAAGCGGCTCAAGGAAGAGAACATCAACATCTCCGGCGGTCGCCTGGAGGAAGGCTCGCAGCGTTACCTGGTGCGTACCGTCAACCAGTTCGCCGATCTGGAGGATATCCGCAACCTGCTGGTGACCACCCAGAGCAGCAACGGCAGCGCGGCCGATGCAGCGATGCAGCAGATGTTCGCCATCGCCGCCTCGACCGGCTCGGATGCCGCCGTGGCCGCCGCCTCGGCCGCGCAGAGCGCGTCCAGCAGCAGTTCCACCAACATCGCCAACGGCGTGCCGGTGCGGCTCAAGGATGTCGCCACCGTGCGCCAGGGTTACAAGGAACGCGAAGCGATCATCCGCCTGGGCGGCAAGGAAGCGGTCGAGCTGGCGATCTACAAGGAGGGCGATGCCAACACGGTCTCGACCGCCGAGGCGCTGCGTGCGCGTCTGGAGCAGATCAAGGGCCAGGTACCCGGCGATGCCGAGCTGACCACGATCGAAGACCAGTCGCGCTTCATCGAACACGCCATCAGCGACGTCAAGAAAGACGCCGTGATCGGCGGCATCCTCGCCATCCTGATCATCTTCCTGTTCCTGCGCGATGGCTGGAGCACGTTCGTGATCAGCCTGTCCCTGCCGGTCTCGATCATCACCACGTTCTTCTTCATGGGCCAGCTCGGCCTGAGCTTGAACGTGATGTCGCTGGGCGGTCTGGCGCTGGCCACCGGCCTGGTGGTGGATGACTCGATCGTGGTGCTGGAGAGCATCGCCAAGGCGCGCGAGCGTGGCCTGAGCATCCTGCAGGCCGCCATCGTCGGCACCCGCGAAGTGAGCATGGCCGTGGTCGCCTCGACCCTGACGACCATTGCGGTGTTCCTGCCGCTGGTGTTCGTGGACGGTATCGCCGGCCAGCTGTTCCGCGACCAGGCGCTGACCGTGGCGATCGCGATCGCGATCTCGCTGCTGGTCTCGATGACCCTGATCCCGATGCTGAGCTCGCTCAAGGGCCGCCCACCGCTGGCCTTCCCGGAAGAACCCACGCATCAACCGTGGCAGCCGGACAGCCGCTGGCTGAAGCCGGTCGCCGGCAGCCGTCGTGGCGTGGGCACGCTGGTGCGCTGGATCTGCTTCGGGATGGCCTGGTCGGTGATCCGCGTCTGGCGCGGCCTGGTGGCCGTGGTCGGCCCGGTGATGCGCAAGGCCAGCGATGTGGCGATGAAGCCGTACGCCGGTGCCGAGCGCGGTTACTTGAAGCTGCTGCCGGGCGCGCTGCATCACCCGGGCAAGGTGCTCGGTCTGGCCGCGCTGGCCTTCGTCGGCACGATGGCGCTGGTGCCGATGCTGGGTGCGGATCTGATCCCGCAGCTGGCCCAGGACCGCTTCGAAATGACCGCCAAGCTGCCGGCCGGTACACCGCTGAAGCAGACCGATGCGCTGGTCCGCGAGATGCAGCTGGCCCATGCCAAGGATGACAGCATCGCCTCGCTGTATGGGGTCAGTGGGAGCGGCACCCGCCTGGATGCCAGCCCGACCGAGAGTGGCGAGAACATCGGCAAGTTGACGGTGGTCATGGCCGGCGGCGGCAACGCGCGCACCGAAGCGGCGATCACCGAGCGTCTGCGTGAATCGATGCAGCAGCACCCTGGCGTGCAGGTCGATTTCGCCCGCCCGGCGCTCTTCAGCTTCTCCACCCCGCTGGAAGTGGAACTGCGTGGCCAGGACATGGCCACGCTGGAGACGGCCGGCAAGGCGCTGGCCGCGATGCTGCGCAACAACCCGCACTATGCTGACGTCAAATCCACGGTGGAAGAGGGCTTCCCGGAGATCCAGATCCGCTTCGACCAGGAGCGCGCCGGTGCCTTGGGCCTGACCACGCGGCAGATTGCCGATGTGGTGGTCAAGAAGGTGCGCGGTGACGTGGCCACGCGCTACAGCTTCCGCGACCGCAAGATCGACGTGCTGGTGCGTGCCCAGGAAGGTGACCGGGCCAGCGTGGACAGCATCCGCCGGCTGATCGTCAATCCGGGCAGCAACCGGCCGGTGACGCTGGATTCGGTGGCCGAGGTGGTCGCCACCAACGGCCCCAGCGAGATCCATCGCGCCGACCAGACCCGCGTGGCGGTGGTCTCTGCCAACCTGCGCGACATCGACCTGGGCGGCGCCGTGCGCGAAGTGCAGGACATGGTCGCCAAGCAGCCGCTGGGTGCGGGTGTGGGCATGCACATCGGCGGCCAGGGTGAGGAGCTGGCCGACTCGGCACGCTCGTTGATCTTCGCCTTCGGCCTGGCGATCTTCCTGGTGTATCTGGTGATGGCCTCGCAGTTCGAGTCGCTGCTGCACCCGTTCGTCATCCTGTTCACCATCCCGCTGGCGCTGGTCGGCGCGATCCTGGCGCTGATGCTGACCGGCAAGCCGATCTCGGTGGTGGTGTTCATCGGCTTGATCCTGCTGGTGGGCCTGGTAACCAAGAACGCGATCATCCTGATCGACAAGGTCAACCAGCTGCGCGAGGCCGGTGTGCCCAAGCGCGAGGCACTGGTGGAGGGCGCGCGTTCCCGCCTGCGGCCGATCATCATGACCACGTTGTGCACGCTGTTCGGCTTCCTGCCGCTGGCGGTGGCGATGGGCGAGGGCGCGGAAGTGCGTGCGCCGATGGCGATCACCGTGATCGGTGGCCTGCTGGTCTCCACCCTGCTGACCCTGGTGGTGATCCCGGTGGTGTACGACCTGCTGGATCGTCGTGGCGACGCCTACTACCGCGAGCGTGGCCGCCACCTCAAGACGCCGCTGGCCGATGCCGGCCATGACACCGCACGGGAGCCGGCATGAGCATTGCCGAGTTCTCCATCCGCCGGCCCATCACCACGATCATGT
Organism: Stenotrophomonas sp. Steno-Z10-BAI; assembly: GCF_056393115.1. NCBI lineage: Bacteria > Pseudomonadati > Pseudomonadota > Gammaproteobacteria > Lysobacterales > Lysobacteraceae > Stenotrophomonas > Stenotrophomonas sp. Steno-Z10-BAI. Next base: position 354,304 of record NZ_JBWJOZ010000004.1, read on the forward strand.
GTTTTGTGTCGTTGGCGGTGGTGGGCCTGATCGCCTCGTTCCGGCTGCCGCTGGAAGCGCTGCCGGACATCTCCGCGCCGTTCCTGTTCGTGCAGGTGCCGTATACCGGGTCCACCCCGGAGGAGGTCGAGCGCAACATCATCCGGCCGACCGAAGAAGCGCTGGCAACGATGACCGGGATCAAGCGCATGCGCTCCTCGGCCACCTCCGAAGGCGCCAGCATCTTCATCGAGTTCACCGACTGGGACCGCGACATCGCCATCGCGGCTTCGGACGCCCGCGAGCGCATCGATGCGATCCGCAGCGATCTGCCCGACGACCTGCAGCGCTACAACGTGTTCAAGTGGTCCAGCAGCGACGACCCGGTGCTGAAGGTGCGCCTGGCCAGTGCCACCGACCTGACCGGCGCCTACGACATGCTCGACCGCGAGTTCAAGCGGCGGATCGAGCGCATCCCGGGCGTGGCGCGGGTCAACATCTCCGGTGCCCCGCCGAACGAGGTCGAGATCGCGATCAGCCCGGACCGGTTGACCGCGCACAACCTGAGCATCAACGAGCTCAGCGATCGCCTGCGCACGCTGAACTTCTCGATCTCGGCCGGGCAGATCGACGACAACGGCCAGCGCGTACGCATCCAGCCAGTAGGCGAGATCACCGACCTGCAGGAACTGCGCGATCTGGTGATCGACAACAAGGGCCTGCGCCTGGGCGACATCGCCGAGATCCGGCTCAAGCCCACCCGCATGAACTACGGGCGGCGCCTGGATGGCAACCCGGCCGTCGGCCTGGATATCTACAAGGAGCGCAGCGCCAACCTGGTGGAGGTGTCGCGTGCCGCGCTGGCCGAAGTGGAGGCGATCCGCACGCAGCCCTCGATGCGCGATGTGCAGATCAAGGTGATCGACAACCAGGGCAAGATGGTGACGTCTTCGCTGCTGGAACTGGCCGAGGCGGGTGCGGTCGGCCTGCTGCTGTCGATCACTGTGCTGTTCTTCTTCCTGCGCCATTGGCCGTCCACGCTGATGGTGACCCTGGCGATCCCGATCTGTTTCGTGATCACGCTGGGCTTCATGTATTTCGCCGGCGTCACCCTCAACATCCTGACCATGATGGGCCTGCTGCTGGCGGTCGGCATGCTGGTGGACAATGCCGTGGTGGTGGTGGAAAGCATCTACCAGGAACGCGAGCGCATGCCCGACCAGCCGCGGCTGGCCTCGATCATCGGCACCCGCAACGTGGCCATCGCGCTGAGCGCCGGCACCCTGTGCCACTGCATCGTATTCGTGCCGAACCTGTTCGGCGAGACCAACAACATCAGCATCTTCATGTCGCAGATCGCCATCACGATCTCGGTCTCGCTGCTGGCCTCCTGGCTGGTCGCGGTGAGTCTGATCCCGATGCTGTCCGCGCGCATGCAGACGCCCAAACTGGTGCATTCGGACAGCGGCGTGATCGCACGCCTGCAGCGCCGCTACGCCACACTGCTGCAGTGGACCCTGGAGCACCGCGGTTGGAGCGTGTTCGGCATCGCGATGGTGATCCTGATCAGTCTGGTGCCGATGAAGCTGACCAAGATCGACATGTTCGGTGGCGAGGGGGGCCATGAGGTGTTCATCGGGTACAACTGGAAGGGCGCCTATACCTTCGGGCAGATGTCCGAGGAAGTGGCGCGCGTCGAACGCTACCTGGACGACAACCGGCAGGCGCTGCACATCACCCAGGTGTATTCCTGGTACAGCGAGCAGGAAGGCAGCAGCACGATCGTGACGTTCGACACCGCGCACGCCAAGAACATGCCGGCCGTGCAGGAAGCACTGCGAAAGGGGCTGCCTCGCTCGGCGCGTGCCGATTACGTGGTCGGTAATTCGGGCGAGGGCAATGGCGGAAGCGGCAACAACCAGGTGCACGTGCAACTGGTCGGCGACTCGACCAAGATGCTGCAGGAGATCGGCGAGGAAGTGGTGCCGCTGCTGGCCCAGCGCAAGGAGCTGCGCGACGTTCGCATCGACAACGGCGAAAAGGGCACCGAGTTGTCCATCCATGTGGACCGGGAGCGCGCGGCAGCCTTCGGCTTCAACGCCGAGCAGGTCGCCAGTTTCGTCGGCCTGGCCCTGCGTGGCGCGCCGCTGCGCGAGTTCCGCCGCGGTGACAGCGAAGTGCCGGTATGGGTGCGCTTCGCCGGTGCCGAGCAGAGCAGCCCGGAGGACCTGGCCAGCTACACGGTACGCACTGGCGACGGCCGCTCGGTGCCCTTGCTGAGCCTGGTCGATGTGGCAATCAAGCCGTCGGCCACCCAGATCGGCCGCACCAACCGTCAGACCACGCTGACCATCAAGGCCAACCTGGCCGAGAAGGTGACGGTGCCGGACGGCCGCAAGGCGATGGAAGAAACGCTCAAGCCGATGAGTTTCCCGGCCGGCTACACCTTCAGCTTCGACGGCGGGGATTACGGCGACGACGACCAGGCGATGTCGCAGATGATGTTCAATCTGGTGATCGCGCTGGTGATGATCTACGTGGTGATGGCCGCCGTGTTCGAGTCGCTGCTGTTCCCGGCCGCGATCATGAGCGGCGTGCTGTTCTCGATCTTCGGCGTGTTCTGGCTGTTCTGGATCACCGGCACCTCGTTCGGGATCATGTCCTTCATCGGCATCCTGGTGTTGATGGGCGTGGTGGTGAATAACGGCATCGTGATGATCGAGCACATCAACAACCTGCGCCGCCGTGGCATGGGCCGGACCCAGGCGCTGGTGGAAGGCTCGCGCGAGCGCCTGCGCCCTATCATGATGACGATGGGCACCGCGATCCTGGCGATGATCCCGATCTCCATGACCGACACCCAGCTGCTCGGCAATGGCCCGCCGTACTACCCGATGGCCCGCGCCATCGCCGGCGGCCTGGCGTTCTCCACGGTGGTGAGCCTGCTGTTCCTGCCGACCATCTACGCGATGCTTGATGACATGAGCACCGCGGTGTCGCGGATCATCCTGCGCGCGCGTGGCCGCGGCGTGGATGCTCCGGTGGTAGAACCGGGCGCAGAATCGGTTTGAGGGTGCATGGAGGCCCGTTGGGCGGGCCTCCTTTTTTTCGCGGACCGCACCCACGCGTGCATTACCCGCGACTCCCACATTCGCGCACAAAAAAGGCCACGCATTGCGTGGCCTTTCGATTCACAGCCGGCGCGGGAATCACCCCGCGACCTTGCCCCACACCTGGAACCCGGTCAGCCACAACCCGAGCATGCTGCCCAGGTTGGTCAGCATGAAGGTCAGCACCACGCGGGTCACCCGGTTGCGGTACCAACCCTTGACGCTCTGCGCATCGTCGCGCAGCTTCAGGAAGTCCTCGTAGGCCGGCTTGCGCAGGCGCGCTTCCACCAGGGCCGAGAACGCACCGGTCGGGATGCTCAGCCGGAACGGCTTGAACGGCGCGACCACGATCGCGGTCAGGATGCTCAGCGGGTGGCTGCCGGCCAGCAGGCAGCCCAGGCCGGCCAAGCCGCCGGTGTACATCGCCCAGACCGCCAGAAGTTCACTGCCGACACCCAGGCCACCGCGATAGAAGCCCACGCCGATACCGGTCAGCACGATGGCCAGGATCGCCAGCGTGATCCACGGAATGTTGCGCTTCTTCGGCACGTCTTCCAGCGACTCGCGCAGCGGGCCCGGCGCGTCGGTGTCGGTTTCCAGGTACTTGGCCAGACCGGCCAGATGACCGGCACCGACCACGGCCAGCACTTCGCGCTGGGCCGGATCATGCACTTCGCGCAGGCGCGTGGCCATGTAGCGGTCGCGCTCGCCGATGATGGTTTCGTACAGGGCAGGGCTCTCGCTGGCGAACTCGCCGAAGCTGGCTTCGAGCATGTCGCCCTGCTTGAGCTTCTCGATCTCGTCTTCGCCGACTTCCTCGGACGCGAACAGGCCAGCGCCCAGGCCCATCACCAGCTTGATCTTGCCGAAGAAGCCCAGGCGCTGCGAGGCACGCCGGAAGGTCAGCCCGACCTCGCGGTCGATCAGATGCACGGGCAGGTTGCGCTCGTTGGCCAGGGTGACCGCGCGCTTGAGCTCGGCACCCGGCTCGATCTCGAGCTGTTCGGCCAGGCGGCGCTGGTAGGCGGCCAAGGCCAGGTTGGCCGCGAACAGGGCGACGCGGCCCTTGCGGATCACCTCGACCAGGTCGAGCTTGGCCAGCGCATCCGGGTCGGTCAGTGCCTGCAGGCGCTGCGCGTCCAGTTCGACCGCGACCGCATCGAAGCGGCCACTTTCGATCGCACGTTCCACCGCTTCCACGCTGGCCTGCGAGACGTGCGCGGTGCCCAGCAGGGTGTAGCGCACGCCATCGCGTTCGACGATGCGGACGGGCTGGCCGGCGAACAACGTGTCGCCGGCGTCAATCAGGGTATCGGTCATTGCATCATTCATTCGAAGGGGCGCTGTCGGCACCATCGCCGAGCGCGCGCTGCATCTGGACGGTATCCAGCCAGCGGCCATGCTTGCGGCCGAGGCCGCGGAAAACGCCGACGGTATGGAAACCGAAACGCTCGTGCAGTTTGATGGAGGCGGTGTTGGTGGGCTCGCCGATGACGGCCACCATCTGCCGGTAACCGCGCGCGACGCAGGCATCGATCAGCCCCTGCATCAGTGCGGTGCCGACACCACGGCCCTGGAACGCCGCATCCACATAGACCGAGTTCTCCACGGTCCACTGATAGGCGATCCGGCCGCGGTAGGTATTGGCGTAGGCATAGCCGGCCACCTGGCCATCGACTTCGGCCACGATGTATGGAAAGCCGCGGCCGACGATGTCCTGCATGCGGCGGCGCATTTCCGCCGCCTCCGGGATCTCGTACTCGTAGGTGTTGACGAAGTCGGTCACTTCCACCGCATAGATCGCGGTGATGGCCGCGATATCGGCATCGGTGGCGTCGCGCAGGTGCACGGTCACGGTGGGGTGTCCTGGTCGGTCAGTCGATGTAGCGCTTGAGCAGATCGCCGTATGCATCGATGCGGCGATCACGCAGGAACGGCCAGATCCGGCGGACGTGTTCGCTGCGCTGCAGGTCCACATCGCAGACCAGCACAGTCGGCTCGCCACCGGCTTCGGCGATGAACTCGCCCTGCGGGCCCAGCACGTGGCTGTTGCCCCAGAACTGGATGCCCGAGGCACCCATCGGCGAGGCTTCATGGCCGACGCGGTTGCAGCTCAACACCGGCACGCCGTTGGCCACGGCATGGCCGCGGTGACTGAGCACCCACGCATCGCGCTGGCGGCCCTGTTCGTCGCGCTGGTCGTCCGGATCCCAGCCGATCGCGGTGGGGTAGAGCAGCAGCTCCGCGCCGGCCAGCGCCATCAGGCGCGCCGCTTCCGGATACCACTGGTCCCAGCACACGAGCACGCCGAGGCGACCCACCGAGGTGTCGATCGGGGTGAAGCCCAGATCGCCCGGGGTGAAGTAGAACTTCTCATAGAAGCCCGGATCATCCGGGATGTGCATCTTGCGGTACTTGCCGAGCAGGGTGCCGTCTTTCTCGAAGACGACCGCGGTGTTGTGGTACAGCCCGGCAGCGCGACGCTCGAACAGCGAGCCGACGATCACCACGCCGTGCTTCTTGGCCAGCGCGCCCAGGCGCTCCGTGCTCGGGCCCGGGATCGGCTCGGCCAGATCGAATTCATCCACCGACTCGTGCTGGCAGAAGTACGCACCGTTGTGCAATTCCTGCAGCAGGATCAGCTTGGCACCCTGCGCGGCCGCTTCAGCTACGCGCGCTTCGATGACGGCCAGATTGGCCTCGGCATCGCCGTGGTTGCGCTCCTGGATCAGGGCGACGGAAAGGGTGTGGCGTGAGCTCATCCGGAGACGGTCCTGCAAGGGGAAAAACGCAGTTTATCGCGGATGGGTGCACGCAGCGTGCTGGCTGCTAAATGGTCAACACCCGCGCGTCGGTAGTGCCGGCCGCTGGCCGGCTCCGCAGAATGTTCCGGGCAACAGTTCACTGGCCAGGCGCATCGGCGTGACCTGTCGCTCTTCCGTTGGCCGCCCGTGCACTGTCGAAGGGATGGCGGGGGCGGAGGTGCGGGACCGTCAGGGCGCCATGGATGGCGCCCACGAGCCCCCAGGGATGGGTTTACGGCGCGTCCCGCACCTCCGCCCCCGCCAGCCCAGCCTCCGCAGCCTTCAGGCCGCGTGCTTTGCTGTCAGGCCAGCAACCCCGCCGGCAGCTGCATCGTGATGCAGTGCAGGCTGCCGTTCTGCCAGATCAGCGAACGGCACGGCACCGGCACGATCTCGCGGTCCGGATAAGCCTGGGCCAACACCGCACGCGCCGCTTCGTCGGCCGCATCGCCGTAGGCCGGCATCAGCACCGCGCCGTTGAGGATCAGGTAATTCGCGTAGGAAGCCGCCAGGCGGCGGCCTTCGTCGATTACCGGCTGCGCCCACGGCAGCGGGAACAGGCGGTACGGCTGGCCGTCGGTCGTACGCAGCGCCGCCAGCTCGGCACCCATCGCCTGCAGTTCGGCGTAGTGCGAATCGCCGGCGTCATCGCAGGCCTGGTAGACGATGCTGTCGGTCGAGGCGAAGCGGGCCAGGGTATCGATGTGGGCGTCGGTGTCGTCGCCTTCCAGATAGCCATGGTCCAGCCACAGCACACGGTCCTGGGCCAGCCAGGTGGCCAGGTCGGCGCTGAGCGATTCGCGGCTGCGGTCCGGATGACGCTCGTGCAGGCACTGCCAGGTGGTCAGCAGGGTGCCGGCGCCGTCGGTCTCGATGCCGCCGCCTTCCAGCGCGAACGGAATGCTCTGCAGTTCGGCGTTTGCGAAGGTGCCGGCCGCGTGCAGCACACCCACCAGCTGGTCATCCAGGCTGGCGTCGAACTTGCCGCCCCAGCCGGTGAAGCGGAAGTCCAGCAGGCGGAAGCCGCCATCGGCACGCTTGAGCGTGATCGGGCCGGAGTCGCGCAGCCAGGTGTCATCGTACTGGGCGGTCACGAACCGCACGCGATCCGTGTCGATCCGGTTCGAACGCAGGCGCGCATCGGCGTACGCCTCCAGGTCGTCGTCGGCGACGATGATCACCACCGGCTGGAAGCGGGTGATGGCCGCGACGAGCGCGATGTAGGTGTCCTCGACGTCACCCAGGCGGTCGGCCCAGTCGGTGTCGGCGTGGGGCCAGGCGATCAGGATGGCGGACTGGGATTCCCATTCGGCCGGAAAGCGGAGCGTGTCGTTCATGATCTCAGTGCGATGGCCCGCCGGCTGGCGGGCAAAGGGAAAGGGGTCAGCGGATCGGCGGTTTCGGCCCGATCTCGTTGGCGTCGGCGCGGTTGGCGACCACGTCGATCACCTTCTGCTTTTCGAAGTACACGGTGAACTGCGGGTAGACCCAGCGGTTGATGGTGGGCCACTGGCGCTTCTGCCCGCCGCGCGGATCCAGGCGCTCGCCCGGCTCGCCGAACTGGGCCTGGACCTGCTGCATGCTCTGGCCGCGGACGGGCAGGGCGACGGCGGGCTTTTCACGGCTGCGGTCGATCAGCAGGGTGTCGGCGTGGGCATCGGAAACGGCCAGCACGGCCAGCAACGGCAAAGTGGTCAGGTAACGCTTCATCTCGATCTACTCCCCAGTGGTCAAGAATGCGGAAGGTCCTACGGCCAACGGTCGTGAGCTACCCGGCGATTACACCAAAAATGGCAGCAAAAAGCCGCCCGGAGGCGGCTTTTTGTTCATCACCCGGTCCGGCGAGGGACCGATGGCGGCCGTGAGGCCAGCCGGCTCAGCGCTGGCGAGCCTTGAAGCGCGGGTTCGACTTGCAGATCACGAAGATCTTGCCGCGGCGACGGACGACCTTGCAGTCGCGGTGACGGGTCTTGGCCGACTTCAGGGAAGACAGGACTTTCATTGCATACCTCGGCGTAAACGTTGGATTCGGTTGGAGCGCGGCCGCGATATGCAGATGACAATCGGCAGGTGACGCCCGTTCAAGCCCGCCATTCTACCGGGCTTTTTCCCATCCTTTCAAGTGGTTGGGCCAAAAAAGTCTCAAGCCGCCCCGGGCAGGGGCTAGAATGGGCGGTCACATCTACCGGGAAACCCATGAATCAGCTTCCATCCGTGCTCACCATCGACGGTCCTTCCGGGGCCGGCAAAGGCACTGTCAGCCGCATTGTCGCACGCCGCCTGGGCTGGCATTACCTGGATTCGGGCGCCCTGTACCGGGCGGTGGGCGTGGCCGCCAGTTGGGCTGATATCGATACCTCAGACGCCTCGGCGCTGGTGCGCTGCACCTTCGACACCCACGTGCGCTTCGTGGAATCGGCCGATGGCGGGCTGCGGGTGCTGGTCAATGAGACCGATGCCACCGACGAGCTGCGCCTGGAGACCACCGGGGCGCTGGCCTCGGCCATTGCCGCCATCCCGGAGGTCCGGGCGGCGCTGAAAGAGCGCCAACGCGCATTCAGGATGGAGCCGGGCCTGGTCGCCGACGGACGGGACATGGGCACGGTCATCTTCCCGGACGCCCCATTCAAGGTGTTTTTGACCGCCAGCGCCGAGGAACGGGCCGAGCGGCGGCATAAGCAGTTGAAAGACAAGGGTGTTTCGGTTAACTTTGACGACCTCCTGCGCGAGATCATGGCCCGCGACGCCCGTGATGCACAGCGCACAGTGGCGCCCCTGAAGCCGGCAGACGATGCCGTCGTCATCGACACCAGTGGTATTGGCATCGACGCTGTCGTTGCCAAGGTATTGGATCTGCTTCCGGTTTCGGGTGCCTGATCCGTTGTAAAGGAGGGCCGTCAATCCATCGACGGTGTCGCACCATCGCAAGGCAACAAAAGCTCCGTCCCGCAATGATGCGTGGCGGTTTTCCTACTTAACACACGACCTGCGTTACCGGGGTCGACCAACAGGCGGGCAGTAAGCGGTTCCCTTCGGGGGCCAATGCCCATGTGTCCAACAGAGTAAATCTAATGACCGAATCATTTGCAGAGCTGTTCGAAGCCAGTCAGGCCAATCTGGCCAAGCTGAAGCCGGGCTCGATCGTCAGCGGTGTCGTTGTTGAAGTCCGCGGCGATGTCGTGGTGATCAACGCCGGCCTGAAGTCCGAAGGCATCGTGCCGATCGAACAGTTCCGTAACGACGCTGGCGAGATCGATGTCGCTGAAGGCGACGTCGTCAAGGTTGCCCTCGATTCCATCGAGAACGGCTTCGGTGAAACCGTTCTGTCGCGTGAGAAAGCCAAGCGCGCGATGGTGTGGGACGAGCTGGAAGAAGCGTTGGAAAAGAACGAAACCATCACCGGCCGCATCAGCGGCAAGGTCAAGGGTGGTTTCACCGTGGACATCAAGGATGTCCGCGCGTTCCTGCCCGGTTCGCTGGTGGATGTGCGCCCCGTGCGCGACCCGGCCTACCTGGAAGGCAAGGAGCTGGAATTCAAGCTCATCAAGCTGGACCGCAAGCGTAACAACGTCGTTGTGTCCCGTCGTGCAGTCGTCGAAAGCGAGCATTCGGAAGAGCGCGAGCAGCTGATGGACAAGCTGCAGGAAGGCGCGATCCTGAAGGGTGTCGTCAAGAACCTGACCGATTACGGCGCATTCGTGGACCTGGGCGGTATCGACGGCCTGCTGCACATCACCGACATGGCCTGGAAGCGCGTGCGCCATCCGTCCGAAGTCGTGAACGTCGGCGACGAGCTGGACGTGCGCGTGCTGAAGTTCGACCGCGAGCGCAACCGCGTTTCGCTGGGTCTGAAGCAGCTGGGTGAAGATCCGTGGGACAACATCGCCCGTCGTTACCCGGCCAACAGCCGCGTCTTCGGCAAGGTCTCCAACGTCACCGATTACGGCGCATTTGTCGAGATCGAGCCGGGCGTCGAAGGTCTGGTGCACGTGTCGGAAATGGATTGGACCAACAAGAACGTCAACCCGTCCAAGGTTGTGCAGGTCGGTGACGAAGTTGAAGTCATGGTCCTGGACGTCGACGAGGAGCGTCGCCGCATCTCGCTGGGCATGAAGCAGGTTGCCGCCAATCCGTGGGAAACCTTCGCTGCCATCCACAAGAAGGGCGACAAGGTGTCGGGCCAGATCAAGTCGATCACCGACTTCGGCATCTTCATCGGCCTGGACGGCGGTATCGATGGCCTGGTGCACCTGTCCGACATCAGCTGGAACACCACCGGCGAAGACGTGGTCCGCAACTACAAGAAGGGCGACAACCTGGACGCAGTCGTCCTGGCCGTCGATCCGGAGCGCGAGCGCATCAGCCTGGGCGTCAAGCAGCTGGAGCAGGATCCGTTCGGTCAGTACATGGCGGCCAACCCGAAGGGTTCCAAGGTCGAAGGCGTGGTCAAGGAAGTGGACGCCAAGGGCGCTACCATCGAACTGGCTGACGGCATCGAAGGCTACGTGGCCGCTCGCGACGTTGCGAACGAGCGCGTGGACGACGCGACCCAGTTCCTGAAGGTCGGCGACAAGGTGGAAGCCAAGTTCGTGGGCATGGATCGCAAGGGTCGTACCCTGCAGCTGTCGATCAAGGCCAAGGACGACGCGGAAATGCGCGAAGTGCTGGAGGAATACCAGTCCTCTTCGGCCTCGAGCGGCACCACCCAGCTCGGCGCGCTGCTGCGTGCACAGCTGAACGGCAACAAGTCCGAGTAATCGGTCTGTCGCTGTCGTAGTTTCCTGGGCGGCCCGGACATCAGTCCGGGCCGTTTCAGGGTCTGAGTTCCTCCCCAAGAGCCCGTAATGACCAAATCCGAGCTGATCGAAATCCTGGCGCGCCGACAGGCGCATTTGAAGTCGGACGATGTCGATCTGGCCGTGAAGTCGTTGCTGGAAATGATGGGTGGGGCGCTGGCCGGCGGGGATCGCATCGAGATCCGCGGGTTCGGCAGTTTTTCGTTGCACTACCGGCCGGCACGGCTGGGGCGCAATCCCAAGACCGGGGAATCGGTCGCGTTGCCGGGCAAGCATGTCCCGCACTTCAAGCCGGGCAAGGAACTGCGCGAGCGCGTCAGCGCCGTGGTACCGCTGGAAAGCGATCCTGCCTGAGTGTCATCCGCCAAGGGGCGGATGCGTGATTTCCACGGAGTCGGCTGGTAGAGCGGAGTGTTAGTCCGCTACTCTTGAGCCCTACGGAACTGGAGCTGCTGCATGAACATCGTACGTCTGCTGATCCTGCTGGCGGTTCTGGTCGTGGGTCTCATCATCGGCGCCCTCAACTCGCAGCCGATCATCATCAGCCTGGGCTTTACCCAGATCAATTCCACCACCGGCGTGGCGATCATCATCGCCTTGTTGTCCGGTGCGCTCATCGGCGGCGGCCTGGTGCTCGCCAGCGTGGTGATCCCGTTGTACGCCAAACTGCGCCGCGCGCAGAAAGCCGCGCCTGCCGTGGTCGTGGCACCCCCTTCTTCTTCTACATTCGACGGACGCTGAGCGCCGATGGAATTTGTCTCCGAGTGGTTCTGGTTCTTCCTGTTCCTGCCCCTGGCCGCGTTGTCGGGCTGGGTGATCGGGCGTCGCGGCGGTCAACGCCATGGCGACAACCAGGTCAGCCATCTGTCCAGCACGTACTTCCGCGGCCTGAACTATCTGCTCAACGAGCAGCCGGACAAGGCGATCGAGCTGTTCCTGCACATCGCCGAGCTGGACAAGGAAACCTTCGAGACCCAGGTCGCGCTGGGCCATCTGTTCCGCCGCCGCGGTGAGGTTGATCGTGCGATCCGCCTGCACCAGGGCCTGGTCAACCGCGCGGACCTGAGCGATCAGCAGCGTGTCCAGGCGCTGCTGGCGCTGGGCGAGGACTACATGAAGTCCGGCCTGCTTGATCGCGCCGAAACCGTGTTCACCGAGCTGGCCCAGATCGACCAGCGCGCACCGCAGGCGCTCAAGCACCTGATCGGCATCTACCAGGCCGAGCGCGACTGGGAAAAGGCGATCGACAACGCCAGCCGCTTCGAAGAGGTCACCGGCGAGCCGATGGGCAAGCTGATCGGGCAGTTCGAATGCGAGCTGGCCGAGCGTTACCGTGGCGCCGGGAAGATCGAAGAGGCCCGCGCGGCCATCGCGCGCGCCTACCAGGCCGATGCGATGTCGGTGCGTGCCGGCATCATTGAAGGGCGCCTGGAGAACGACGCCGGCAATGCCGAAGCCGCCGTGCGTGCCTTCGAACGTGCCGCCCGCAATGATCCGGAGTACCTGCCGGAAGTGCTGCAGGCGCTGATGCAGAACTACCGCAAGGTCGGCGACCTCGGTGGCGCGCGCGCGTTTCTCTCTGAGATGACCGAACATTACCGCGGCATCGCCCCGGTGCTGGCGCTGACCCAGCTGATGGAGGAGCAGGAGGGTGTGGCTCCGGCGCGCGCCTACCTCGGCCGCCAGCTCAAGGATCGTCCTTCCGTGCGTGGCGAGTCGGCCCTGATCGACCTGACCCTGGCCGAGGGCGCCGATTCCACCGCGACGCTGCACGACCTCAAGCACATCACCGACCAGTTGCTGGTGCGCAATCCGGCGTACCGCTGCACCCGCTGTGGCTTCGGCGCGCGCACGCATCACTGGCAGTGCCCGAGCTGCAAGGAATGGGGCACCGTCAAGCCGCTGCTCAACTACGCGGTGCTCTGAACCATGATGGTCGCCTGGATGGCGGGGCTGCTGGCGGTGCTGGCGGTATCGGCGGGCCTGACCTGGGGCGCACGCGCCTATGCGCTGCGCCGCAATCTATTGGATGAGCCCGGCGAGCGCCGCAGCCACGGGGTGGCGACGCCACGCGGCGGCGGCATCGCGATCGTGCTGACCCTGCTGCTGGCCTGCGCGGTCGCTGTGGTGATCTGGCCCAAGGCCGGCCTCACCCTGGCAGTATTCGCACTGGGGCTGGTGCTGGTCGCGGGGATTGGTTGGTGGGACGACCACCGGCCCCTGCCGGCGGTTCGTCGCCTGTTGGTCCATGCCATCGCCGCCGCGCTTCTGGCGGGGTTGGTCTGGCATGCCAGTGGCAACCCTTGGCAGGCGCTGCTGGCGCTGTTGTTTGCCACCTCATTGATCAACATCTGGAACTTCATGGATGGGATCAACGGCATCGCGACCACGCAGGCCATCCTGGCCGGTCTCGCCTTCGCCCTGGTCCTGCCGCCGCCTTACGGGCTGGCCGGCGTGGTGTTGGGGCTGGCCTGTCTGGGCTTCCTGCCGTTCAACTACCCGAAGGCGCGCATCTTCATGGGGGACGTCGGCAGCGGGGCGCTGGGCTATGCGATCGCGGCCCTGGTCTGCTTGGTCAGCGTGCGTACCGATATCCACTGGTTGCTGTTGCTGGTGCCGCTTTCGGCCTTTCTTGTGGACGCAGGCTTCACATTGCTTTCGCGCATCCTGTCCGGACAGCGCTGGATGGAACCCCACACGCAGCATCTCTATCAGCGCGCGGTGAAAAGTGGTGCAAGCCACACTTTCGTCACCGGGATGTATCTTGTTTTTGGAATATTCAGTGCGGCAGTGTTTAATGCATGCACGAATCTGCAGCCGAGGTGGGAGGCTGCCGTGGCCATCGCGTGGTTGATCCTCGCGACCGGCCTTTGGCTGCTCCTGCGCAAGGGAATGCGCAACTAGAAGGACTACGTTGTTTATGACGCCTTGGCAGGACCGATTTACCGGCTTGGTGCCCCGTGCCGCCATCGTCGCCCACGATCTCTTCATGGTCTGGGCGTGCTGGCAGCTGCTGCATGCGGGACGCTACTCGATGCTGGCCGATGCGCCGGCGTTGCCGCTCTGGAACATCGATACCTCGCTGGTGCTGGTCATCCAGGCCGTGGTGTTCTGGCGGGTCGGCCTGTATCGCGGCCTCTGGCGCTTTGCCAGCGTCGCCGATCTGCTCAACATCTTCAAAGCCAGCTTCATCGGCCTGCTCGCCATCGTGGTGGCCTTGGCGTACAAGCGCTTCGAAGGCGTGCCGATGTCGGTGCTGGTCATCTATCCCTTCGCACTGTCGGCGCTGCTGGGCGCCCCGCGTCTGCTGTATCGCGCGTGGAAGGACTACCAGGCGCTGCAGTCGGACGTCACCGCCCGCCGTGTGCTGATCCTCGGTGCCGGCCAGGCAGCGGAAGCCCTGGTGCGTGACCTGCGCCGCTCCGGCGATTTCGAGCCGGTCGGCCTGCTTGACGATGCCCCGCATCTGCAGGGCGCCAAGCTGCAGGGCCTGCCGATCCTCGGCACGCTGGAAGACGCGCCCGCCGTGGTCCGCGAGACCGCCGCCAAGCTGCTGGTGATCGCCATCCCGTCGCTGGATGCCGTCGGCATGCAGCGGGTGGTGGCCATCTGCGAGAGCACCGGCATTCCGTTCCGCATGGTGCCCAAGCTCAACGATATTCTGTTGGGTCACTCGTTGCCGGGTGAGCTCAAGGAAGTGGCGATCGAGGATCTGCTCGGCCGCAAGCCCATCCTGCCGGATTGGGCGCTGATCCGCGGCTGGCTGGGTGGCCGCACCGTGCTGGTCACGGGCGCAGGTGGTTCGATCGGCTCTGAACTGTGCCGCCAGTGTGCCCGCCATGGGGCAGGGCGGATTGTCCTGGTCGAGATGAGCGAGCTGCTGCTGCTGACCATCGAGGCCGAGCTGCAGCGCAGCTTCCCGGATCTGGTCGTGGAGGCGGTGCTGGGTGACTGCGGGGACCCCGCGGTGATCCGCCATGCGCTGTCGCTGTCGCGGGTGGACTCGGTGTTCCACGCCGCCGCCTACAAGCAGGTGCCGGTACTGGAGCGCCAGCTGCGCGAAGCGGTGCGCAACAACATTCTGTCCACCGAAACGGTGGCCCGCGCCTGCGTCGAAGCGCGGATCGAGCATTTCGTTTTCATCTCCACCGACAAGGCGGTCGATCCGGTCAACGCGCTGGGCGCCAGCAAGCGCTACGCGGAGATGATCTGCCAGAGCCTGGACCAGAAGACCAGCCACACCCGTTTCGTGACCGTGCGCTTCGGCAACGTGCTGGCCTCGGCGGGCAGCGTGGTGCCGGTGTTCCGCGAGCAGATCCTCAAAGGCGGCCCGGTCACCGTGACCGACCCGGAAGTCACCCGCTACTTCATGACGATTCCCGAGGCCTGCCAGCTGATCCTGCAGGCGGCCGCGTCGGCCTCGCATGGGGCGATCTACACGCTGGACATGGGCGAGCCGGTGCCGATCCGGGTGCTTGCCGAGCAGATGATCCGCCTGGCCGGCAAACAGCCGTACAAGGACATCGCCATCGTCTATACGGGCCTGCGCCCGGGCGAGAAACTGCACGAGACGCTCTTCTATTCGGACGAAGATTATCGTCCTACCGCACACCCGAAGATTCTCGAAGCCGGCGTACGCACGTTCGCGCGCGAACAGGTATTGGCCAACGTGCCGAAACTGCGCGAGGCGATCGCCACCTACGACACTGATGCGATCAACAGCATTCTGTTCTCGACCATGCCGGAGTTCTCGCCGCTGCAACAGGATGATCACGTCAGCTCTGCTAAAGTTCTCGCCTTTCCCGCGCGTGAGGCCAACAGGTTCTGATGAGCAAGCGTATTCGCAAGGCGGTATTTCCTGTCGCAGGGTTGGGAACGCGATTCCTTCCGGCCACCAAGACCGTTCCGAAGGAAATGCTGCCGATCATTGATCGGCCGTTGATCCAGTACGCCGTTGATGAGGCGATCGAGGCCGGCTGTGACACCTTGATCTTCATCACCAACCGCTACAAGCATGCGGTCGCGGATTACTTCGACAAAGCCTACGAGCTGGAGCAGAAGCTCGAGCGCGCCGGCAAGAAGGAACAGCTCGAACTGGTCCGTCACGTGCTGCCCAACGGCGTTCGCGCGGTGTTCGTGACGCAGGCGGAAGCGCTGGGCCTGGGCCATGCGGTGCTGTGCGCCAAGGCGATTGTCGGTGACGAGCCGTTCGCCGTGCTGCTGCCGGACGATCTGATCTGGAACCGCGGCAACGGTGCCCTCAAGCAGATGGCCGATGCCAATGAAGCCACCGGCGCCAGCATCATCGCGGTTGAAGACGTGCCGCATGACAAGACCGGCAGCTACGGCATCGTGGCCACCGAGGCCTTCGATGGCCGCCAGGGCAAGATCAACGCGATCGTCGAAAAGCCCAAGCCCGAAGACGCCCCCAGCGACCTGGCCGTGGTCGGCCGTTACGTGCTCAGCCCGAAGATCTTCGAGCTGCTTGAAGCGACCGGGACCGGTGCAGGCGGCGAGATCCAGCTGACCGATGCGATCGCCGAGCTGCTCAAGAGTGAGCGTGTCGACGCGTTCCGCTTTGAGGGCCGCCGTTTCGACTGCGGCACCCATCTGGGCCTGGTCGAAGCCACGATCCGCTTCGCGCTCGACAACGAGAAGCTGGCCGGCCCGGCGCGCGAAGTGCTGCAGAAGATGCTGGCCGAAGGCTGAGGACGGGCTGCCGCCGCGCGATGCAGCGGTGGTAGTGCCGGCCGCTGGCCGGCTCATCAAGCAGCGAGGGTAGTGCCGGCCGCTGGCCGGCTCCCGACAGAACAGAAAAGGGCAGCCGCGAGGCTGCCCTTTTCGTTTCCGACTGCGCACCGACCAGCGGTCGGTGTCTACCCGTTGCATTGGCGCCACCGGGTTGCACCGGTGACACCCACTGCACCGGTGCCGACCCGTCGGCCGGCACCGATCAATGCCTTACAGCGACTCGAAGATGCCCGCCGCGCCCATGCCGGTGCCGATGCACATGGTCACCATGCCGTACTTCTGCTGACGACGGCGCAGGCCGTGCAGCAGGGTGGCGGTGCGGATCGCGCCGGTCGCACCCAGCGGGTGGCCCAGGGCGATCGCGCCGCCCAGCGGATTGACCTTGGACGGGTCCAGGCCGCAATCACGGATGACCGCGAGCGACTGCGCCGCAAAGGCCTCGTTGAGCTCGATCCAGTCCAGCTGGTCCTGGGTCAGGCCAGCCTGCTTGAGTGCCTTCGGGATCGCAGCGATCGGGCCGATGCCCATCACTTCCGGGCGCACACCGGCGACGGAGAAGCTGACGAAGCGGGCCAGCGGGGTCAGGCCGTAATCCTTGATCGCCTGCTCGGAGGCCAGCAGCACCGCACCGGCGCCATCGCTCATCTGCGAGGAGTTGCCCGCGGTGACCGTGCCACCGAACTGGCCGTTGCGGAACACCGGGCGCAGCTTGGCCAGGCCTTCAGCGGACGAATCCAGGCGCGGGCCTTCGTCGGTATCCACGATCTTGTCGCGGGTGATGATGCGGCGGCCGTCGGCCAGGTCCGGCTGGCGGGTGCGCACGTCGTACGGGCTGATCTCGTCCTTGAACTCGCCGTTCTGGATCGCGGCGATGGCCTTCTGGTGCGAGGCGAGGGCGAAGGCGTCCTGCTCCTCACGCGAGACCTTCCATTCCTCGGCGACCTTCTCGGCGGTGATGCCCATGCCGTAGGCAATGGCGACGTGGTCGTTGTCGAACACGCTCGGCGCCATCGCGATCTTGTTGCCCATCATCGGCACCATCGACATCGACTCGGTACCACCGGCCAGCATCAGGTCCGAATTGCCCAGGCGGATCTGGTCGGCGGCCATGGCCACGGCCTGCAGGCCGGAGGAGCAGAAACGGTTGACGGTCTGCGCGGCAATGGTGTCCGGCAGGCCGGCCAGCAGCACGCCGATGCGCGCCACGTTCATGCCCTGCTCGGCTTCCGGCATCGCGCAGCCGATGATCGCATCATCGATGCGGTTGAGGTCGATGCTCGGCGCCTGTGCGACCACGGAGCGGAGCACATGGGCCAGCATGTCGTCGGGGCGGGTATTGCGGAACACGCCCTTGGGCGCCTTGCCCACCGGGGTGCGGGTGGCGGCGACGATGTAGGCGTCCTGGATTTGCTTGGTCATTGCAGTGATCTCTTGAATGGGGTCTGGAAGAAGTTGCCGGCCAGCGGCCGGCACTACCGTTCTCTTCCGTCAGTTCCGCAGCGGCTTGCCGGTCTTGAGCATGTGCGCGATGCGGGCCTGGGTCTTTTCCTGCTGGGCCAGTTCGACGAAGTGCTTGCGCTCCAGCGTCAGCAGCCACTCTTCGTCCACAAGCGTGCCGCGATCCACTTCGCCACCGCACAGCACGGTGGCGATGCGCACGGCGATCTCGTAGTCGTACGGGCTGATGAAGCGGCCTTCCAGCATGTTGACCAGCATCATCTTGAACGTGGCGATGCCGACGTCACCGGCGACCTGGATGCGGCGGGCCGGCATCGGCGGACGGTAGCCACCTTCGGCCAGCGCCAGCACTTCGGCCTTGGCGATGTGCAGCGTCTCGAAGCTGTTGAACACCACCTTGTCGGTCGCGCGCATCAGGCCCAGTTCCTTGGCGTTGACCGCCGAGTTGGAGACCTTGGCCATCGCGACGGTTTCGAAGGTCTTCTTGAGCTCGGCGAACACGTCGCCGCCGGGACCTGCGGCCTGCGAGGCGCGCACGGCCAGTTCCTTCAGGCCACCGCCGGCCGGCAGCAGGCCTACGCCTGCTTCAACCAGGCCGATGTAGCTTTCCAGCGCGGCCACGCTCTTGGCGCTGTGCATCTGGAACTCACAGCCGCCCCCCAGGGCCAAGCCGCGCACGGCGGTCACCACCGGCACCAGCGAATACTTGATCGCCTGGCTGGTGCGCTGGAAGTTGTGCACCATCTCTTCGAACTGGTCCACCTTGCCGGCCTGCAGCAGGCCGAGCGCACCGGACAGATCGGCACCGGCGGAGAAGGGTTCCTTCTGCTGCCAGATCACCAGGCCCTTATAGCCCTGCTCGGCGCGCTTGATCGCTTCCTGCAGGCCGTTGAGCACGTGGTCGGACACGGTGTTCATCTTGGTCTTGAAGCTGACCACCGCGATGCCGTCCCCGTCGTGCCACATGCGCACGCCGTCGTTCTCGAACACGGTTTCGCCCGGGCTGAAGGTCTCGCCCAGCAGCGGATCCGGGAAGCGCTGGCGCTGGTACACCGGCAGGGCCGAACGCGGCAGCTTGGCATTGCGCGACGGGCTGTAGCTGCCTTCGGCGGCGTGCACACCGTCGCGGCCATCGAACACCCAATCCGGCAGCGGGGCATTGCTCATGCTCTTGCCGGCGACGATGTCATCGGCGATCCACTGGGCGACCTGCTTCCAGCCGGCAGCCTGCCAGGTTTCGAACGGGCCCAGCGACCAGCCGTACCCCCAGCGGATGGCCAGGTCCACGTCGCGCGCGGTCTCGGCGATATCGGCCAGGTGGTAGGCGCTGTAGTGGAACAGGTCACGGAAGGTCGCCCACAGGAACTGCGCCTGCGGGTGCTGGCTCTCGCGCAGCTTGGCGAACTTCTCGGCCGGGTTCTTGATCTTGAGGATCTCGACCACTTCCGGCGCGGCGGTGCGGTCGGCCGGGCGGTAGTCCTGCTTGTCCAGGTCCAGCACCATGATGTCCTTGCCGACCTTGCGGAAGATGCCGGCACCGGTCTTCTGGCCCAGCGCGCCCTTGGAAATGAGCGCGTCCAGCCACGTCGGCGAGGTGAAGAATTCATGCCACGGATCGTTGGGCAGGGTGTCGCCCATGGTCTTGATCACGTGCGCCATGGTGTCCAGGCCGACCACGTCGGAGGTGCGGTAGGTTGCCGACTTCGGGCGGCCAACCAGCGGGCCGGTCAGGCCGTCCACTTCATCGAAGCCCAGCCCGAAGGCCTGCGTGTGGTGGATGGTGGACAGGATCGAGAACACGCCGATGCGGTTGCCGATGAAGTTCGGGGTGTCCTTGGCATACACCACGCCCTTGCCCAGGGTGGTGACCAGGAACGCTTCCAGGCCTTCCAGCACGGCGGCATCGGTGGTGGTCGCCGGGATCAGCTCGGCCAGGTGCATGTAGCGCGGCGGATTGAAGAAGTGCACGCCGCAGAAGCGGTGGCGCAGCTGCTCGGGCAGCACGTCGGCGAGCTTGTTGATGCCCAGGCCGGAGGTGTTGGAGGCCAGCACGGCGTGATCGGCCACGAACGGGGCGATCTTCTTGTACAGGTCCTGCTTCCAGTCCATCCGTTCGGCGATGGCTTCGATGATCAGGTCGCAGTCGCGCAACTGCTCCAGGCCCGTTTCATAGTTGGCCGGCGTGATCGCCTCGGCGTAGGACTTGCTGGCGAGCGGGGCAGGGCTGAGCTTGCCCAGGTTGGCGATGGCCTTGAGCACGATGCCATCGGCCGGACCTTCCTTGGCGGGCAGGTCGAACAGCACCGTGTCGACGCCGGCGTTGGTCAGGTGGGCGGCGATCTGGGCACCCATGACGCCGGCACCCAGCACGGCGGCACGGCGGACTAGCAGGGAATTGGACATGTCGATAAGCCTTTGTTGTCTGGAAGCCGGTCAGCGCCCGGCTCTACGGGGTGGAAAGGGAGGTCGTCGAAGCGCTCGAGGCCGCGCTGGCGCGGAATCCGGCTTCGGCGAAATGAATCAGTTCCTGGGCGGCATGGGCACGATGCGCCGCTTCGGTGACACCGGCGGGTCGCTTGATCAGGCCGAAGTCGGCCATGGCATAGGTCAGCGAGCCGGCGAGGAAATCCAGGCGCCAGTACAGCTCTTCCTTGCTCAGCCCCGGCACGCACGCGGAGATCGCCTTGCCGAAGTCGCGCAGGACGTGGCCGTAATGGTCGGAAAGGAACTTGCGCAGGTTGTCGTTCTTTTCGGCGTAGGCGCGGGCGATGACCCGCACGAACGCGCCGCCGGTCTGGCGGTCCTGGGCCATCGCCAGGGCCGGCTCGACGAAGGCGGCCAGCACCGGGCGCAGCTCACCGGGGTGCTCACGGCGCGCAGCCTCCAGCTGGCCCAGGCGGGCCGAGGTCATTTCATCCATGCGGCGGCGGAAGACCTCGTTGACCAGGTTCTCCTTGGAGCCGAAGTGATAATTGACCGCGGCGATGTTCACATCGGCCTGGCTGGTGACCTGGCGCAGCGAGGTGCCCGCGAACCCGTGCAGGGCGAACAGTTCCTCGGCAGCGCCGAGGATGCGGTCCTTGGTGGAGAAGTGGGCAGGTTTGGCCATGGGGCAGGGCAGTTCAATCAAACGATTGTTTGATACTAGACCTGCGGTTGCGTCACCGCATTGTGCGGCGCAGCAGAAACGGGGGTTCGTTCATCCGCGCTCCCGACAGTGCCGGCCGCTGGCCGGCAACCACGCCGTTGCCTGAACAGGCCGATCACCCGAGGCGCACAGGGCGTTGCCGGCCAGCGGCCGGCACTACCGTACGGCGGGGTTACACGTTAGAATTGGCGCACGTATATCAGGCTAAGCCCGCGTTTTGACGCGGGTTTTTTTCATGCTAACCTCGGGCCGATCAAGTGGCCCGCCCAACGGAGTATTCCCATGGCGCTGGAGCGCACCCTTTCCATCATCAAGCCGGACGCCGTCGCCAAGAACGTCATCGGCGAAATCTACGCCCGCTTTGAAAAGGCCGGCCTGAAGGTCGTCGCCGCCAAGTACAAGCAGCTGTCGCGCCGTGAAGCCGAAGGCTTCTACGCCGTGCACCGCGAGCGTCCGTTCTTCAACGCGCTGGTCGAGTTCATGATCTCCGGCCCGGTGATGATCCAGGCGCTGGAAGGCGAGAACGCCGTGCTGGCCCACCGCGACCTGCTGGGCGCCACCAACCCGAAGGAAGCCGCCGCAGGCACCATCCGCGCCGACTTCGCTGAATCCATCGATGCCAATGCCGCCCACGGCTCGGACTCGGTTGAGAATGCCGCGATCGAAATCGCCTACTTCTTCGCCGCGACTGAAGTCGTCTCGCGCTGAGAGTGATGCCGTGAACGAGGTCGTACAGCCAACCGCCATCCCATCCGTGCTCGTCTCGAGCCCGGCTGTGGCCAAGCAGAACCTGCTCGACCTCGATCGCGAGGGTCTGGAGCGCTTCTTCGCCGAGACACTCGGCGAAGCGCGCTACCGTGCCCACCAGGTGATGAAGTGGATCCACCATCACTACGTCACCGATTTCGATGACATGACCGACCTCGGCAAGGCGTTGCGCGCCAAGCTCAAGCAGCATGCCGAGGTGCTGGTCCCGAACATCGTGTTCGACAAGCCCTCCGCCGATGGCACCCACAAGTGGCTGCTGGCCATGGGCACCGACGGCAAGAATGCGATCGAAGCGGTCTACATCCCGGACAAGAACCGCGGCACGCTGTGCGTGTCCTCGCAGGTCGGCTGCGCGCTGAACTGCACCTTCTGCTCGACCGCCACCCAGGGCTTCAACCGCAACCTGTCCACCGCCGAGATCATCGGCCAGGTGTGGGTCGCGGCGCGCCATCTGGGCAACATCCCACACAAGCAGCGTCGTCTCACCAACGTGGTGATGATGGGCATGGGCGAGCCGTTGATGAATTTCGACAACGTCGTGCGCGCCATGAGCGTGATGCGCGACGATCTGGGCTACGGCCTGGCCAACAAGCGCGTGACGCTGTCCACCTCCGGCCTGGTGCCGCAGATCGACCGCCTCTCCACCGAGAGCGACGTGTCGCTGGCGGTGTCGCTGCATGCGCCCAACGATGCACTGCGCGAGACCCTGGTCCCGCTCAACAAGAAGTACCCGATCGTCGAGCTGATGGCCTCGTGCGCACGCTACCTGCGCGCCAACAAGCGCCGCGAATCGGTCACCTTCGAATACACCCTGATGAAGGGCATCAATGACCAGCCCGAGCACGCCCGCCAGCTGGCGCGGCTGATGCGCCAGTTCGACAACGCCGTGCAGGCCTCGAACGCGGGCAAGGTCAACCTGATTCCGTTCAATCCATTCCCGGGCACGCGCTATGAGCGCTCCGGCGAAACCGACATCCGCGCCTTCCAGAAGATCCTGCTCGATGCGAAGGTGCTGACGATGGTGCGACGCACCCGTGGCGACGACATCGACGCCGCCTGTGGCCAGCTCAAGGGCCAGGTCATGGATCGCACGCGCCGCCAGGCCGAGTTCAATAAAACGCTGCAGGACGGGAAAGGCCGGGATGCCGCTGCCTGATTGCCGATTGCCAGCCGTTGTTTTCCTCGCGCTGGCAGTGGTCGGCTGTGGCAAGCAAGGCATCAAACCGCCGTCCGGTCCCCTCGAGGTCGCGCCGACCTATGAGGCCCGGGACAACCCCGAGATCCGCAAACGCGTGAACTACCAGGACCAGATGGTCCTGGCCGGCGAGTCGCTGCGCGCGGGTGCCCCGGATGCCGCCGAGAAGCGGGTGCGGGCGGCCATGAAGATCGATGCGCGGCGTCCCGAGGCCTACATGCTGCTGGCAGCCATCGCCGCCCAGCGCGGCAACCAGGCCGAAGCGGGTCAGCTGTACGCCAAGGCCGCCGAGCTGGGCCCGGAGCGCGGCGACGTCCTCAACAATTATGGCGCGTGGCTATGTGCTCATGGCCGGCCGGCCGAGTCGCTGGTCTGGTTCGACCGGGCGCTGCAGGCGCCGGGCTACACCACCCCGGCGTCCGCCCTGGCCAATGCCGGTGGCTGTGCACTGGACGCCGGCCAGCCCGAACGGGCCGTGCCGGACCTGCGACGGGCACTTGAGATAGATCCCGTCAATGCCTATGCGCTCGAGTCGATGGCCCGCAACGAGTACGCCCAAGGGCGCTATTTCGAGGCCCGGGCCTTTTCGCAACGGCGTTTGACGGCTGCACCGGCCACACGTTCCGTGTTACAACTTGCCTCTCAAATCGAGGCGCGGCTTGGCGACAGCGTGGCATCCGGTCGCTATCTGCAGCGAATTCATGAGGAATTTCCGCAGGATGCGGCACCTAATCCCCGGGGTTGAAGCATTGTGATTGATGACCAGACTGTGAACGCTTTTGATACTGCGGCCGGTTGCGGAGCTCGTCTTCGCCAGGCCCGGGAAGCGGCCGGACTGACCCTGGAGGCGGTGGGGCAGCAGCTGCACATGCCCGTTCAGGTACTCAAGTCCCTCGAAGAAGAACAGTGGCAGCGCCTCGGCGCGCCGGTCTTCGTGCGCGGCCAGCTGCGCAGTTATGCCCGTCTGCTGAAGGTGGACATCGGCGAGATCCTCGAGCAGGCGCATATCGGGCCGATCGTGCCACCGCAACTGGTCAGCCACACCCATACCCCGCGGGCCCGGCGCATTGCCGAGAGCCTGGGGCGTCGTGTCCTGTATGTCGGCATCACCGCGGTTCTGGCCGTGCCGGTCTGGTTTGCCACCCGTGGCCATTTCGATGGCACGGCGACCACCCCGAACACCGCCTCGCTGGATGTGATCCCGGCGGCGGTACCAGTGGCCGGTGGCGACACCCCGGACCCGGCCGCACCGGCGGCGGTCGAAGCGGCCAAGCCCTCGGCACCGGCGGCGCCGTATCTGGCATCGCTGACCCCGGTTCCGCGTCCGGCCGCTGCGCCGGCACCACAGGCCGGCGCGCTGAGCCTGCAGTTCAAAGGCGACAGCTGGGTGGATATTTCCGGGCCCGACGGCACCACCGTCGAAAAGGCCCTGATCAAGTCGGGCGAGACCCGCAGCTTCGCGCCAGGCCAGGTGGCCCGCATGGTGCTGGGCAATGCATCGGCGGTTGAGGTTCAGCAGGCCGGCACTATCGTCGACCTTTCGCCGTACCAGCGAGCCAACGTGGCACGCTTTACGGTATCCTCTGACGGCTCCGTGGTCCCAGTTTCGCACTGAACCGCGTTTCCCCAATCCAATTCAAATAGCTCCTCCTCATGGGCGGGGCGAGAGTACGCATGGCGATCGACGACCTGCTCGACGAGCACGAACAAAGTGAACGCGTCCGCGGCTGGCTGCGGAAGAATGGTGTCAGCATCCTTGCTGGCGTAGCCATCGCGATCGGTGGCATCTGGGGCTGGAAAGAATGGCAGACCCGGCACAGCAACAGCCTGGCCGGCGCCAACGTCCAATACCAGATCGTCCTCAAGAGCCTGGAAGAAAAGGATCTGGAGCAGGCCGCCAAGGGTGTGAAGGACCTGGAAAGCGGCAAGGCCAACATCTATGCCGATCTGGCCGCGTTGCAGCTGGCCAGGGCCCAGGTCGATGCCGGCAAGAACGAAGATGCGCTGGCGACCCTGCGCGCGATCAAGGCCGACCCCGAATTCAAGCCGGTGATCGAGCAGCGCGTTGCGCGCCTGCTGGTGGCCACCGGCAAGACCGAGGATGCGATCAAGCAGCTCGGCACCGCAACCGACAGCGCCAGCCTGGAAATCCATGGCGACGCACTGATGGCGCAGGGCAAGCGTGATGCCGCCCGCGAGCAGTATGAGAAGGCGCTCAAGACGCTGGACGTGGCAGCGCCCCAGCGGCGCCTGCTGGAAACCAAGTTGACGGATGCCGGTGGCACCGTCACCGATCCTGCGGAGTCGGTGTAATGAATCAGATGGTCATGATCAAGCGCGTTGCCACGGTTGCCCTGTTGGGCATGGCCCTGACCGGCTGCAGCACGATGAAGGGCTGGTTCGCCGGCAAAGATGCCGCGGCCAAGAAGGCACTGGAACCGGCCGAGCTGGTCAAGTTCGATGCCACCGCCAAGGTCGACAAGATCTGGACGGCCAACGTCGGCAAGGGTGAAAAGCGCATCGGTGTCCGTCAGGGCCCGGTGGTCGCCGATGGTCGCGTGTACGCGGCCGCCATCTACGGTGGCGTGCATGCCATCGACCTGCAGACCGGCAAGAAGATCTGGACCTACGAACCTGCCAAGGTGAAGAAGCAGCCCAAGCTGCGTCTGTCCGGTGGCCCGGGCGTGGGTGACGGCCTGGTCGTCATCGGCACGCTGGATGGCGAAGTCATCGCGTTGAACGCGGCCGACGGCACTGAGAAGTGGCGTGCCAAGGTGCCGGGTGAAGTGATCTCCGCGCCGGCCGTGGGCCAGGGCATGGTGTTCGTGCGCAGCAACGACGGTCGCGTGACCGGTCTGGATGCCGAGAATGGCACCCAGCGCTGGTTCAACCCGCGCGAGCTGCCGGCACTGACCGTGCGTGGCAACGCGCCGGTCGTCACCGGCCCGGGCGTGCTGTTCATCGGCAACGACGACGGCTCCATCGCCGCGCTGGCCATGCAGGACGGCCGCACGCTGTGGGACCAGATGGTCGGCAACGGCGAAGGCCGTACCGAGCTGGACCGCATGGCCGATATCGACGGCGCCCCGGTGCTGGAAGGCAATACGCTGTTCGTCAGCAGTTTCAAGAACCAGACCATGGCGATCGAAGGCCCGACCGGCCGTCCGCTGTGGGCACGTGATCATGGCGGCGCCGGTGGCGTGGCCCTGACCTCGAGCAATGTGTTCGTCACCGACAACAAGGGCGGCGTGTTCGGCCTGGACAAGGCCAGCGGTTCGGCCATGTGGTCGCAGACGGGCCTGGCCCGTCGTTCGCTGACCGGTCCGGTCATCCACGGCGATTACGTTGTGGTCGGTGATTACAAGGGGTATCTGCACTGGTTGCGGACCGATAACGGTGAGTTCGCGGCGCGCGCCAAGAGTGGCGGCGACGCCCTCCTGGCACAGCCGGTAGCTGCCGATGGGATTCTGCTGGTGCAGAACGTTGATGGAAAGCTGACCGCGTTCCGGTTGGCACAATAAGGAGTTACCGCGATGCTGCCCTTGGTCGCCCTGGTTGGACGGCCGAATGTCGGCAAGTCCACGCTGTTCAATGCGTTTACCCGTACGCGCGACGCGCTGGTCCATGACCAGCCCGGCGTGACCCGGGACCGTAATTACGGTGTTTGTCGTCTTGATGAAGACCACCCGTTCCTGGTGGTCGATACCGGCGGTATCGCCGGTGAAGAAGAAGGTCTGGCCGGTGCTACCGCCCGCCAGGCCCGCGCCGCCGCCGCCGAGGCGGACCTGATCCTGTTCGTGGTCGATGCCCGTGAGGGCCCGATGGACGACGAGATCCTGTCCTGGCTGCGCAGACTGGCTCGTCCGACCCTGCTGTTGATCAACAAGATCGATGGCATGAACGAAGACACCGTGCGTTCGGAATTTGCCCGTTACGGCTTCAGCGAAATGCTGACCGTCTCGGCCGCGCACCGCCAGGGCCTGGATGATCTGCTGGACGAGGTCGTGGAACGGTTGCCGGAAGAGGGCACCACCGAGACCCTGGACACCGATCCGAACCGCATTCGCATCGCCTTCGTCGGCCGCCCTAACGTGGGCAAGTCGACGCTGGTCAATCGTCTGCTCGGCGAAGAGCGCATGATCGCCTCCGAAGTGCCCGGTACCACCCGTGATTCGATCGCGGTGGACATGGAGCGCGACGGGCGTGAGTACCGCCTGATCGATACCGCCGGCCTGCGTCGCAAGGCGCGTGTCGAGGAAGTGGTCGAGAAGTTCAGCGTCATCAAGACCCTGCAGGCGATCGAGCAGTGCCAGGTTGCGGTGCTGATGCTCGATGCCTCCGAAGGCGTGACCGATCAGGATGCCAGCGTGCTCGGTGCGGTGCTCGATGCCGGCCGTGCGCTGGTGGTGGCGATCAACAAGTGGGATGGCCTGACCGACTACCAGCGCGAGCAGGCCGAAGCCCTGGTGTCGCGCAAGCTCGGCTTCGTGCCGTGGGCGGAAGTGGTGCGCATCTCGGCCAAGCACGGCTCGGGCCTGCGTGAGCTGTTCCGCTGCATCCACGCCGCGCATGCCTCGGCCACGCACGAATTCAGCACCAGCGAAGTCAACAAGGCGCTGGAAACGGCCTACGAGACCAACCCGCCGCCGGCGATCCGTGGTCACGTGTCCAAGCTGCGCTACGTGCATCCGGGCGGTTCCAACCCGCCGACCTTCATCGTCCACGGCACCCGTCTGAAAGACCTGCCGGAGTCGTACAAGCGCTATCTGGAGAACTTCTTCCGCAAGCGCTTCAAGCTGGTCGGCACGCCCGTGCAGTTCATCTTCCGCGAGGGTGTGAACCCGTACGAAGGCAAAAAGAACGTGCTCACCGAACGTCAGCTCAAGCGCAAGCGGCGCTTGATCAAGCACGTCAAGGGCAAGTGATGCAAAGAAGAGCCGGCGCAAGCCGGCTCTTTTCATTGGCGCGGCCGGCCAGTGGCCGCACGCAGCCGTAGTGCCGGCCGCTGGCCGGCAACCCGGACAAACCGACCGCCGGCGCGCACGTGCGCGATAATCCTCCGCATGAGCATCCCCGAACTCACCCCGGTGCAGGCCCGCGAACGGCTCGCCCACGGCGCGCTGCTGATCGACATTCGTGAGGCACACGAACGTGCCATCGGCATGGCCGAAGGTGCGCTCGGCATCGCCAAGGGCGATCTCCAGGCCGAAGCCAGCACGCACCTGCCGGCGATCGACCGCGAGGTCGTCCTGATCTGTCAGAGCGGCAAGCGCTCGATGCAGGCCGCGGCCTTCCTGGCCGGCCTCGGCTACACCCGCATCGCCTCCGTGCACGGTGGCACCACCGCGTGGCGCGCCGATGGCTTGCCGCTGGTGCAGCCGATGCAGAGTGATGCCGAGCGCGACTTCAACGAACGTTACTCGCGCCATCTGCTGCTGCCGCAGGTGGGTGTCGAGGGCCAGAAGACGCTGCTGGCCTCGCGCGTGCTGGTGCTGGGCGCGGGCGGTCTGGGTGCACCGGCCAGCTTCTACCTGGCCGCGGCCGGGGTAGGGCACCTGCGCATCGCCGACGACGATGTGGTGGACCGCAGCAACCTGCACCGGCAGATCATCCATACCGACGCCAGCGTCGGCGAGCCCAAGGTGCTCTCGGCCCGCGCACGCCTGCTCGCACTCAATCCTTCGCTGGACGTGGAGGCCGTGCAGGCACGGGTTACCTCGGACAACATCGATGCGCTGCTCGACGGGGTCGACGTGGTCCTGGATGGCTCGGACAACTTCCCGCTGCGTTATCTGCTCAACGATGCCTGCCTCCAGCACGGCATTCCGCTGGTGTATGGCGCTGTGGAGCGCTTCACCGGGCAGGTCAGCGTGTTCGATGCCGGCCGCCAGCGCGGCGCCGCGCCGTGCTACCGCTGCCTGTTCCCCGAGCCGCCGCCGCCCGAGTTCGCGCCCAACTGCTCGGAGGCGGGGGTTCTCGGCGTGCTGCCGGGGATGGTCGGTCTGCTGCAGGCGACCGAAGTGCTCAAGCTGCTGCTTGGCATTGGCGAGCCGTTGATCGGCCGCCTGCTGACCTTCGACGCGCTGGGCATGCGCTTCCGCGAGACGCGGCTCAGGCCCGACCCGGATTGCCCGCTGTGCGCGCCCGGGCGCGCATTTCCGGGCTACATCGATTACGCGGCGTTCTGCAGCGGCTGAGGGGCCGCGTAGATCCACGCCATGCGTGGAGGTCGTTGGCGAGGCCGCCGGGTGAGCGCAGCTACGCGTGGCGTGGCTCTACAGCTGGGTTCGGTCGCGATTTCGGGATGATCTGGCATCCAGATTCAACATCGTTCTGAATTCAGTACGATAAAACGCAGCATCCGCGCTACTGCCCTTCAGCGCTTTGCCCTATCGTTGACCCATCTTGTGCAGTCCGGGGAAACAACCGCATGGCGGTGGAAGCAGGTGCCAGTGAACTGGTGAAAGTGGTCGCCCTGCTGGGTGCGGCTGTGGTCATGGTGCCGCTGTTCCGCCGGCTCGGGCTGGGCTCGGTGCTGGGCTATTTCGCCGCGGGCCTGGCCATCGGCCCGTTCGGGTTCGGCTGGTTCTCCGATCCGCAGGCCATCCTGCATACCGCCGAGCTGGGCGTGGTGATGTTCCTGTTCGTGATCGGCCTGGAGATGCGGCCCTCGCACCTGTGGAGTCTGCGCAACGAGATCTTCGGCCTGGGCACGCTGCAGATCGTGGTCTGCGGCGCGGTGCTGACCGGCGTGTGCATGCTGCTCGGCTTCCCGTTGCCGGTGGCCTTCATCGGCGCCGCCGGGTTCGTGTTGACCTCCACCGCAGTGGTGATGCAACTGCTCGCCGAACGTGGCGACATCGCGCTGCCGACCGGCCAGAAGATCGTCTCGATCCTGCTGTTCGAAGATCTGCTGATCGTGCCGCTGTTGGCGGTGGTCGCGTTCATGGCGCCGGTGCACAGCGACGCGGGCGAGAGCTCGCGCTGGGTCACCGTCGGTATCGCCGCCGGTGCGATCGTCGGCCTGGTGCTGGTCGGCCGCTTCCTGCTCAATCCGCTGTTCCGCATCCTTGCCGCCGCCAAAGCGCGCGAGGTGATGACGGCCGCTGCCCTGCTGGTCGTGCTCGGCGCCGCGCTGCTGATGCAGCTGGGTGGCTTGTCGATGGCGATGGGTGCGTTCCTCGCGGGCGTGCTGCTCAGCGAATCCACCTTCCGCCACCAGATTGAAGCGGACATCGAGCCGTTCCGCGGCATCCTGCTCGGCCTGTTCTTCCTCAGCGTCGGTATGGCGCTGGACCTCACCGTGGTCGCCAACAACTGGCCGCTGATCGTCTCCGGCGTATTCGCGCTGATGTTTGCCAAGGCAATCTGCATCTACGTGGTCGCGCGCATCCTCGGCAGTGATCATCGCCAGGCGCTGGACCGTGGCGTGGTAATGGCGCAGGGCGGCGAGTTCGCCTTCGTGCTGTTCTCCGCCGCGGCGGTGGCGGGTGTGATCGACGTGCAGGTCAACGCCAACCTCACCGCGATCGTGGTGCTTTCGATGGCACTGACACCGCTGTTCGTGCTGCTGCACGACAAGCTGATGCCGGACCGTGAAGTCTCACTCGATGGCGTCGAAGAAGCCGACGGCCTGTCCGGCAGCGTGCTGCTGATCGGCTTTGGTCGCTTCGGCCAGGTGGCGAGTCAGTCGCTGCTGGCGCGCGATGTGGATGTGACCATCATCGACAACGACATCGAGATGATCCAGAGCGCCGAGAAGTTCGGCTTCAAGATCTACTACGGCGATGGCACGCGTCTGGATGTGCTGCATGCTTCCGGCGCGGGTGTCGCGCGGGCGATCGCGGTGTGCGTCAACGACAGTGCGCAGGCCGATCGCATCGTCGAACTGGTCGCGCACGAATTCCCGCAGGCCAAGCTGCTGGTGCGCTCGTTCGATCGCGAACACTCACTGCGCCTGATACACGCCGGTGTCGATTTCCAGATCCGCGAAACCTTTGAATCCGCGGTGGCCTTCGGTGAGGCTGCGCTGATCGAGCTCGGCCTGGACGAAGAAGATGCCGCGACCATCGCGCGCGAGATCCGCCGCCGCGATGCCGAGCGTTTCGAGCTGGAAATGGCCGGTGGTGGGCTGATCGCCGGCGCGCACATGGTCTACGGCAGTTCCCTGCCGGGCGTGCCGACGCCCACGCCGTTCACCGCGCCCAAGCGCAAGGCGCGCACGCTCAACGCGGATGAGTTGCCCGAAGAAGAATGAGGATCCGGTCGTGCCGGCCGCTGGCCGGCAACCCGGTGGCGCTGCCCGGGCGATCGTGGCTGCCGGCCAGCGGCCGGCACTACTGGTGGGCGGGGCGGGCCGAATCGGGGACAATAGACGACCGTCGCCCCCACGCCTGCCGCCCTCGATGAGCTCACCGACTTCCGACACCGCTTCTTCCGCCCGCATTCTCGACGGCCGCCGCATCGCCGAAGACCTGCTGGACAGCCTCAAGGTCCGGGTCGATGCCCGCCTGGCTGCCGGTGGCAGCCGTCCGGGCCTGGCCGTGGTGCTGGTGGGTGGCGACCCTGCCTCGACCGTGTACGTACGCAACAAGCGCCGCGCGGCTGAGAAAGTGGGCATCGAAGCCTTCGATTACGACCTGCCGGCCGGCACCACCGAGGCCGAGCTGCTGACGTTGATCGATCAGCTCAACGCCGATCCCAAGAT
Source organism: Stenotrophomonas sp. Steno-Z10-BAI (assembly GCF_056393115.1). Taxonomy (NCBI): domain Bacteria; kingdom Pseudomonadati; phylum Pseudomonadota; class Gammaproteobacteria; order Lysobacterales; family Lysobacteraceae; genus Stenotrophomonas; species Stenotrophomonas sp. Steno-Z10-BAI. The sequence continues at coordinate 386,020 of NZ_JBWJOZ010000004.1, forward strand.
CCACGGCATCCTGGTGCAGCTGCCGCTGCCGGGCATCCCGGACGCCAATCGCCTGATCCACCGGATCGACCCGCGCAAGGACGTGGACGGCTTCCACCCGGAAAACGTCGGCCATCTGGCCCTGCGCGAGTTCGGCCTGCGCCCGTGCACCCCACGCGGCATCGTGACCCTGCTGGGCCACACCGATCAGCCGGTGCGCGGCCGCAACGCCACCATTGTCGGCGTCAGCAACCACGTCGGCCGCCCGATGGGCCTGGAGCTGCTGATCGCCGGCTGCACCGTGACCAGCTGCCACAAGTTCACCCCCAAGGACGTGCTGGAGCAGTCGGTGCGCAACGCCGACATCCTGGTGGTCGCCGTGGGCCGCCCGGGCATCGTCCCGGGTGAATGGGTCAAGCCGGGCGCGGTGGTGATCGACGTGGGCATCAACCGCCTGGATGACGGCCGCCTGGTGGGTGACGTCGGCTTCGAGGCGGCCGCCCAGCGCGCCAGCTGGATCACCCCGGTCCCGGGCGGGGTAGGGCCGATGACCGTGGCGACCCTGATGCAGAATACGATCGAGGCAGCTGAAGCCTTCTGACCCAGGTAGTGCCGGCCGCTGGTCGGCAGCCCGTAAAGCTTCCCGGTAGTGCCGGCCGCTGGCCGGCAACCTCATGGGGTACGGCGGGGCTACATGGGAGCCGGCCAGCGGCCGGCACTACCGCTGGTTGCTTTGGCGGATTCATCGGTCGCCTTCCACCGTCCTGAACCGACGTTTGCCGGCGCGACACAGCGTCGCACCTGCCCCCTGCCAATGACGCCCGAATCAGGGTAAAATGTCGCGCTTCCCCACATCTCGGGTATGCCGATGCTGCGCATCCAGGCTGAAGCTCTCACCTACGACGACGTCTCCCTCGTCCCCGCTCATTCCATCATCCTGCCCAAGGATGTCAGTCTGGAAACGCGCCTGACGCGCGACCTGCGGCTGAAGCTTCCGATCCTCTCGGCTGCCATGGATACCGTCACCGAAGCCCGCCTGGCCATCGCCATGGCCCAGCTCGGCGGCATGGGCATCATCCACAAGAATCTGAGCGTCGAGCAGCAGGCTGCCGAAGTCGCCAAGGTCAAGAAGTTCGAGGCCGGCGTCATCCGCGACCCGATCACCGTCGGCCCGGAAACCACCATCCGCGACGTGCTGGCCCTGACCCAGGCGCGCAACATCTCCGGCGTGCCGGTAGTGGACGGCGGCGGCCAGCTGGTCGGCATCGTCACCCACCGTGACATGCGCTTTGAGACCGAGCTGGACGATCCGGTCCGCCACATCATGACCAAGAAGGATCGACTGATCACGGTCAAGGAAGGCGCGGCCTCGGATGAAGTGCTGCAGCTGCTGCACCGCAACCGCATCGAGAAGATCCTGGTCGTCAACGATGAGTTCGCCCTGCGCGGCCTGATCACCGTCAAGGACATCCAGAAGAACACCGATTACCCGAACGCCGCCAAGGACACCGCCACCCGCCTGCTGGTCGGCGCGGCCGTCGGCGTCGGTGGCGATACCGACCGCCGGGTCGAGGCGCTGGTCGCCGCCGGGGTGGACGTGCTGGTGGTCGACACCGCGCACGGCCACTCGCAGGGCGTGCTGGACCGCGTCAGCTGGGTCAAGAAGCACTTCCCGCAGGTGCAGGTCGTCGGTGGCAACATCTGCACCGGTGAAGCCGCACTGGCACTGCTGGACAGCGGCGCGGACGCGGTCAAGGTCGGCATCGGCCCGGGCTCGATCTGCACCACGCGCGTCGTCGCCGGTGTCGGCGTGCCGCAGATCACCGCGATCGACCTGGTCGCCGAAGCGCTGCAGGACCGCATCCCGCTGATCGCCGACGGTGGCATCCGCTACTCGGGCGACATCGGCAAGGCGCTCGCCGCTGGTGCCTCCACCATCATGATCGGTGGCCTGCTGGCCGGTACCGAGGAATCGCCCGGCGAGACCGAGCTGTTCCAGGGCCGCTCCTACAAGAGCTACCGCGGCATGGGCTCGCTGGCCGCGATGGAGAAGGGGTCCAAGGACCGCTACTTCCAGGACGCCTCCAGCGCCGACAAGCTGGTGCCAGAAGGCATCGAAGGCCGCGTGCCGTATCGCGGCCCGGTTGGCGGCATCATCCACCAGCTGATGGGCGGCCTGCGCGCCACCATGGGCTACGTGGGCTGCGGCACCGTCGATGACATGCGCACCAAGCCGAAGTTCGTCAAGATCAGCGGCGCCGGCCAACGTGAGAGCCACGTCCACGACGTGCAGATCACCAAAGAGCCGCCGAACTACCGCGCCTGATGCGGTGTATTCCCCTTCTGCATTGCCCGGGCACCATGACCAACATCCATAACGACAAGATCCTCATCCTCGATTTCGGCGCCCAGTACACCCAGCTGATCGCGCGCCGCATCCGCGAGCTCGGCGTGTACTGCGAGATCTGGGCATGGGACCACAACCCGGCCGATATCGCCGCGTTCGGCGCCAAGGGCATCATCCTGTCCGGTGGCCCGGAATCGACCACGCTGCCGGGCGCGCCTGCCGCACCGCAGGAAGTGTTCGACAGCGGCCTGCCGATCTTCGGCATCTGCTACGGCATGCAGACCCTGGCCGCCCAGCTCGGTGGTGCCACCGAAGCGGCCGACCAGCGTGAATTCGGCCATGCCGAAGTCAACGTCGTGCACCCGGATGCGCTGTTCAAGGGCCTGAGCGACCACGGTGGCGAGCCGAAGTTGAACGTCTGGATGAGCCACGGCGACCACGTCTCTGTCGCGCCCCCGGGCTTCACCGTCACCGCCGTGACCGATCGCATCCCGGTGGCCGCGATGGCCAACGAAGAGAAGCGCTGGTACGGCGTGCAGTTCCACCCGGAAGTGACCCACACCCTGCAGGGCCAGGCGCTGTTGCGCCGCTTCGTGGTGGATGTGTGCGGCTGCGAAACCCTGTGGACCGCCGCCAACATCATCGACGACCAGATCGCCCGCGTGCGCGAGCAGGTCGGCGATGACGAAGTGATCCTGGGCCTGTCCGGCGGTGTCGATTCGTCCGTCGTGGCCGCGCTGCTGCACAAGGCGATCGGCGACAAGCTGACCTGCGTGTTCGTCGATACCGGCCTGCTGCGCTGGCAGGAAGGCGACCAGGTGATGGCGATGTTCGCCGAGCACATGGGCGTCAAGGTGATCCGCGTCAACGCGGCCGACCGCTACTTCGCCAAGCTGGAAGGCGTGAGCGATCCGGAAGCCAAGCGCAAGATCATCGGCAACCTGTTCGTGGATATCTTCGATGAAGAATCCACCAAACTGAAAAACGCCAAGTGGCTGGCGCAGGGCACCATCTACCCGGACGTGATCGAGTCGGCCGGCAGCAAGACCGGCAAGGCGCATGTGATCAAGAGCCACCACAACGTGGGCGGCCTGCCGGAGCACATGAAGCTGGGCCTGGTGGAGCCGCTGCGTGAGCTGTTCAAGGACGAAGTGCGTCGCCTCGGCGTCGAACTCGGCCTGCCGCGCAGCATGGTCTACCGCCACCCGTTCCCGGGCCCGGGCTTGGGCGTGCGTATCCTGGGCGAAGTGAAGCGTGAGTACGCCGAACTGCTGGCCAAGGCCGATGCGATCTTCATCGACGAACTGCGCAAGGCCGATCTGTACGACAAGACCAGCCAGGCGTTTGCGGTGTTCCTGCCGGTGAAGTCGGTGGGCGTGGTCGGTGATGCGCGTGCGTATGAGTGGGTGATCGCGCTGCGTGCGGTGGAGACCATCGATTTCATGACGGCGCATTGGGCGCACCTGCCGTATGACTTCCTGGGGACGGTGAGCAACCGGATCATCAATGAGTTGCGGGGGGTGTCGCGGGTGGTTTATGACATCTCGGGGAAGCCGCCGGCGACTATTGAGTGGGAATGAGTTGAACGAACGAGGGCGCCGAGAGGCGCCCTTGTTGTTTGCCGTGCGTGCTCACGCGTTCCCCGTCGACACGGCAATGGCCTAGACTCAGTATTGAGCGGTCGTGCCCTGGGCGCAGTTTGCACAATCCACCGATTCCTCGGAATCGCGCAATGGGAAGTCGCCGCGTAGCATTTTTTTGGCGAGGAGCAGAAACCAGTCTGAGGTAGACCGTCGCTAAAACTTCTCAGCGTCCGCATTTGGCCGAAAGCGGACGTGCTTGCGACAGACGACGCGACCAAGGATGCTAGAGTCCGCTTTCGACCCAAACGGGCCTAGGTGACGCGCAAAGGAACCTATTGCATGGCTTTAGAGCTTAGATACTTCTTTGACCCGGGTAGTGGGATTTGCCTTTGGGCGCACAATGATGAGGCTCGTGAGCGATTTGGCTATCCGGTTGAACACTGGACACTTCCGCTGTCCGAGAACACCAGGCGATGGCTCAGCTACCTCATTGCCTGGTTTGACACGTCGATAGACTGGTCATCACCGGGCGACTCCGACGACCGCTGGTCAGCCGATGAGGTCGGACGGTCCCGAGAGGCATCTATTCGAGGTGCTGCTCTCGTCCGCGAAGAGCTGGAGGGCATTGGTTTCTTAATCATCGAGGAGCGAGCATGAGCGTACGCTTCTGGCCGATAGCTGACATGAGGACCCCCTGAGAAACTCGACCAGTGCTATCGACTCAGAGGATGCCGGGTATTCATGGGATAATCTGTCCCGCGCGTTCAAATATTGAGTGGCTAGGTGCCAATGTCCGTCTTCGAGTTCAGGGCAAGGTGGAAGGAAGAATTGGTCTGCACGGGGCCGGGCGGCACGTTCGTGCTTGAGTTGCCAATGGGAACTCTTACTGCCTACCTCCCAACTGAAGATGCGTTCAAGAGAGCGGCGCCCTCATGGGCCGAGCACCTTTGGCCGGAGCTTAGAGGTGAGCTTGCACAGTGGTGCGTAACCAACAAGGCGCAACTGATCATAGACCCGACAGCAGGAGTCTACTAATTGATCGCAGCAGTCAAACGCCAAGGTGGTTGTTGATAGTCGGACGACGTCTTGGATGTCTGCTTCTGGCCGGAAGCGGACGTTGGCCAAACGGTGTCAGGCCCGGCCACTCAATGGCGGCCGGGCCTTCCAATGCCGCTCAGACTTCGGACTTGCGATGCTCAGCAGGGGCCGGAGGAACCTGACCCCAGCACGCGCTCAAGCCACTCCGCGCCATAGCGGAAGATCTCAGTGGCGACGCCACCCAGCGGATGGAACTCGGGCCGACGCCCGCCCAGTGCGCCGCGCAGCTGACCAGCAAGAGAGATAGCATCAGCACCGAACTCTAAGCCAGTCCACTACTCAGGATGGGGGGGCGTCGATGCCAAACCATTTTGGGATGGCACATAAAACCAAGTTTGCTTCTTCTGGTCGTTCTTCTGCCCATTTTTGCAGAATGCGGGAGTAGTGCGCATAGGTGTCCAAATGATGACTCTTGATTTGAGTCGTAGGCGTACAGCGCTCAATGTGCTGCCAGTACTCTGGTTTAACCTTCAAAAGACAAAAGAACAGGGCAAGCCTGATGCCATCCTTTGCGGTCATTTTTTCAAATCTCAATAGCACCATCCAATAAAGCGGGAACCATACAAGGTAGAAAGGAATGTTGGTAAGCGACTCGCTCTCAACCCCCTCGTGCGCGAAACTGTGACGTGCTTCTCTAATGGATTCAATTTGCTTCGTCACCGTGTCCTGTAGCACTTCGCGACTCGGGATGATGAGTGTTGTGAGACGGCGCACTGTGGCGTCCGCCTCTGCCAGCTGATTGAGCCTTAGAAAGGCCATTTCAAAAAATTCAGGTATGAATTTTATCAGCGGATTCTTGCGAAATTTAATTTTTGCCAATACCTCAATGCTGGCCCTTGCCAGAACTGGCTTGTCTATGCTGTTGTGAAGTGAATAAGTACTCCAGCACCTGTTGTATAGTCTCATGGCGGCGAGGTGGCTCTCTTCAGAAGTTCCATCGCTCAAGTAGTCTACATAGTCAAAATCCGAAGCCCTTAGTCTAATCGGCTGCAATTTCAATGATATGCGAGAACTGTAGTAGGCTTTAAGTGACTTTGAAAAGTTGTACATTCCATTTGAAAAGTGAACCTTGTGTTCAAAGGCGGGGTCTTCATTTGGCTCGATGCATCTAAAGCACTCAAATGTTTCGCTTGAGACATACCCATCCACGCTCGTGGCATGGTTAGGGTTTTGAAGGAAGTAGCTGAATTTCAATCGCTCCAGTGCGATCAGTATATTTCTATCAATCTCCTGCGTGTAGCAATCGCCGCTCTTGAATTCATTGAATTCAACCAGTGATCCGGTGCCATCAAAGACGTCCGTCGGCAGGAGGTGGCTGTATTGCTTGTCTTTTAGAAATGGAGTGATGGTGAAGTCGCTC